>CALDUK010000045.1 GCA_937924905.1 uncultured Paracoccaceae bacterium
ATCTTGGCAACAACGCCGGCGCCGACGGTTCGGCCACCTTCGCGGATCGCAAAACGCAACCCTTCTTCCATCGCAATCGGATTGATCAGACCCACCGTGATCTTCACGTTGTCGCCCGGCATCACCATCTCCGTGCCTGACGGAAGCTCCACCGCGCCGGTCACATCCGTCGTTCGAAAGTAGAACTGCGGACGGTAGTTGTTGAAGAACGGCGTATGACGACCGCCTTCGTCCTTGCCCAACACGTAGATCTCTGCCTCGAACTTTTTGTGAGGCGTGATCGACGCCGGCTTGCACAGCACCTGACCTCGCTCGATCTCGTCTCGCTTGGTGCCTCGCAGCAGAATACCCACGTTGTCGCCCGCCTCGCCCTGGTCCAGGAGCTTTCGGAACATCTCCACACCCGTCACCGTCGTCTTGGTCGTGTCCTTGATGCCGACAATCTCGATCTCCTCGCCGACCTTGATGATTCCACGCTCCACTCGACCCGTCGCTACCGTACCTCGACCCGAGATCGAGAACACGTCTTCCACAGGCATCAGGAACGGCTGGTCCACCGGACGCTCCGGCAGCGGAATGTAGCTGTCCAGCGCTTCCATCAGTCGGTCGATCGACGGACGACCGATCTCCGAGGTATCACCCTCGATCGCCTTGAGCGCAGAACCGGTCACGATCGGGGTGTCGTCTCCGGGGAATTCGTAGCTGTCCAGCAGCTCACGCACTTCCATCTCAACGAGCTCCAGAAGCTCGGCATCATCCACCATGTCCGCCTTGTTAAGGTACACCACGATGTACGGAACACCCACCTGACGCGCCAGCAGAATGTGCTCCCGCGTTTGCGGCATCGGGCCGTCAGCGGCTGAACACACCAGAATAGCCCCGTCCATCTGCGCCGCACCCGTGATCATGTTCTTCACATAGTCCGCGTGGCCCGGGCAATCGACATGCGCATAGTGACGCGCGTCCGTCTCGTATTCCACATGCGCCGTCGAGATCGTGATCCCGCGCGCCTTCTCTTCCGGCGCACCGTCAATCTCGTCATACGCCTGAAACTCGCCAAACTGCTTCGTAATCGCAGCCGTCAACGTCGTCTTGCCGTGGTCAACATGACCAATCGTGCCGATGTTGCAATGCGGCTTGCTGCGGTCAAACTTTTCCTTCGCCATCGCCCTCTAGCCTTTATTTATAGGGTTCATATCGCGGGCGACGTATGTCATGCGCACCAGAAAATCAAGCACCAGTTCGAATGCATGTCAGCCTTGGCCGGTCAGAGACCGCTCAAATCAGAAATTTCCGGGGCTTGAACGCGAAAATCATAAGGAACACGCAACTGATCCGGGCGCGGCGCAAACCAATCGCTGTTTTGACGCAACCAGGTTTCGATGTCGCGCGCAAGACTGGTGGTCAGCGCTTCAAGCTGTTGTTCCACAGGGCGCACATTTCCTGAACCCAGGAAAGGAACCACGGTTTCAAAGCCGCCACCCACCTGGAACCGTTCGGGCGTTTGGTTCAGCTTTGACCCAGTGTCATTGTCAAACACCGTTACATCGACGACAAGTTTTGATTGGGTCGAATAAACCACCGGCACCCCGGGCTGCGGCAGCACCAAACTGTCGACAACAAGACCCAGATGATAAAGCCCGTCGCCGTCATAGGGGCGCAACTGCGCGCCGACGGCGCGTTGCACTTCCGCTTCCAGGGCCGTGTTGGAAATGCCGGCGGCCAATGGGCTGCGTTCGACCGTTTCGGCGATCGCAATATTGTGGCCCAGTCGGAACTGACCCAGTGATTTGCCAATTGCGTCCTGTTGTTCTTCGGTTGCGCAGGCCGTCAGAAAAACAGCCGCAACACATGCCAAAACCCTATACATGTCTGACCCTCCACCTTTGCGCTTGTTAAAACCTGCTTGATGATCTGGCAACTTTGGCGGAACGAAAAGTGAAATGCCCATCGTTTTGCCCCTGACACCGCTTAGGTAAACTTGTTTTCCTGCGGGAAACCGCGCGGTGCCATGCGTCCTGCACTAGCGCGTGCGCCCATCCATTCGGCCAGTTCGGTAACAACCCGCGTGCGCCCGGCAGGATCAAGCCAGCTTAGGCCATCAGCCAGATTGAACACCCGCGCATCCGAGAGCCCGCCATCCTTGTATTTCTGCAATCGAACGCCTTTGCCGCGCCCCATTTCGGGCAGGTCCGCGACAGGAAAGACCAAAACCTTTCGGTTTTCACCGACCGCCGCGATGTGATCGCCTTCGACCGGCCGGCAAACGGCGGCGCGGGTCTCGCCCCGAACATTCAATGCTTGCTTGCCCGCACGGGTTTGCGCCATAACCTCGTCTTCGGGCACAACAAACCCGTCACCGGCCGTGGATGCCACCAACAAACGCGCCCCAGGTCTGTGGATAAACAGCGCGATGATTTCAGCCTCGTTCGGCAGATCAACCATCAAGCGCACCGGTTCGCCCATGCCGCGCCCACCCGGCAGGCTGGACGCACTTAATGTATAGAAGCGGCCGTTTGATCCGAAGACCAACAACCGATCCGTTGTCTCGGCATGAAAAATATAGCGCGGGCCGTCGCCATCTTTGAACTTCAATTCGCGGGCCAAATCGATATGCCCGGTCATCGCACGGATCCAACCCATCTGCGAACAGACCACCGTAATCGGCTCGCGGTCTATCATCGCTTCAAGAGGCACATCTTCGATCTCGACCGCCTCAGCAAAGTTTGTCCGGCGGGCGTCGCCAAACTGCTTTTTTACCTCGCGCAGTTGATCCGCAATCGCCTTCCACTGGCGACCTTCGTTTTCCAGCAAGTCTTCAAGATCAGCGCGTTCTTTGGTCAGTTCGTCAAATTCGCGGCGCAGTTCCAGTTCTTCCAGACGGCGCAGCGACCGCAAACGCATATTCAGAATGGCATCGACCTGAACCTCGGTCAGCTCACCTTCGCCCGGTCCGGGTGTTTCATAGTCAGCCTCTGACACCGCGCGCGCATGCGGTTTTGACCAATCCTCGCGCATCAATCCGGCTTTCGGATCATCGTCATAGCGAATGATATCTATCACCCGGTCGAGATTGAGGAACGCAATGATAAAGCCTTCCAACACCGCCAGCCGGTGGTCGATCTTGTCCAGCCGATGTTGCGAGCGACGGGCTAGCACATCGCGCCGATGGGTCAGAAATGCACGCAGCACTTCTTTCAAAGACGCGACTTTGGGCGTTACCCCATCGATCAAAACGTTCATGTTCAAACTGAACCGGCTTTCCAGATCCGAGTTCCGGAAAAGCATGTTCATCAACACATCAGGATCAACATTCTTCGACCGTGGTTCCAGAACGATGCGGATGTCTTCGGCACTTTCGTCACGCACATCCGCCAGGATCGGCACCTTCTTGGAGTGGATCGTTTCGGCGATCTTTTCGATCAAACGGCTTTTCTGAACTTGATACGGTATTTCAGTGACAACGATTTGCCATTGGCCACGACCGGTGTCTTCTACGCCCCATGCCGCGCGGACACGGAACCCACCGCGACCAGTGCGATATGCGTCGGCAATCGCATCTGCCGGTTCAATGATCGTGCCGCCCGTCGGAAAATCAGGGCCGTTGACAAATTCAATCAAGGTGTCATCGCGCACCCGGTCCGAATTGTCGGCTTTTGCCAAGTGAATGCAGGCATCGCACAATTCGGTAATGTTGTGCGGTGGAATGTTAGTCGCCATACCAACAGCAATCCCGCTGGAGCCATTGGCCAAAAGGTTTGGAAAAGCGGCCGGCAAGACCGCAGGTTCGTCCAGCCGTCCGTCATAGTTCGGACGAAAATCGACGGCATTCTCGTCCAGCCCTTCAAGCAGAGCCTCGGCCATCGCTGTCATCCGCGCTTCGGTATAGCGCGACGCGGCGGGATTATCGCCATCGATATTGCCAAAGTTGCCCTGCCCGTCGACCAGCGGATAGCGCACGTTAAAGTCTTGCGCCAAGCGTGCCATCGCATCATAGATCGCGCCGTCGCCATGGGGGTGAAAGTCGCCCATCGTGTCGCCCGAAATCTTCGCGGATTTCAAAAAACCACCATTTGCCGACAGCCGAAGACGCGACATTGCGTAAAGGATTCGCCGGTGTACCGGCTTCAACCCGTCCCTTACATCCGGCAAAGCCCGGTGCATAATGGTGGACAGCGCATAGGTAAGATACCTATCACCGATCGCCCGGCGCAGAGGTTCTGCCAGGTTTTTTCCCTCGATATTGGGGCTGTCCGTCTCGTCGTTCATAGATGCTGTATTAGCGGGCGGATCTGGGGGCGTAAAGCGTTGGGTGACGTGAAAGACACAGACAATATTTCCCCCTAACCAACAGGCGGGCAAGCCTTATCCTTTGATCCGTTGGGGAATAAATTCCCGACGTTCCTTGGGGGGAATCAAGGATGATAAAATTATCTGTGGTCACACTGGCCGCTCTCTTTGCGATTTTGCATGTCTTTGGTGACGACACACGTCGGCCGTTGGAAGTAACCCGGTCCGCACCTGTCGGGCTTGAAGTGGTTGACGCGTCTGTTCTCGCCGAAGCGGCGCAGAGCATCGTTATCCCCGAAAGTACGCTGTCGGAAACCGAGGCCGTTCAATTGGCTATCGCCGCTGGCAGAAAACTGCGACTGGAAAACAGCAAACCCAAATTGGGGTCACTGGTGGTTGCTTCGGCATTCGCAGCCGATACGGCGGGTGAAGGTGCGTCTTCACCGCAACCCAAAGCGCCTTACTGGTATGTGACGGGAAACCGCGTGAATTTGCGGGAAGGTCCGGGCACAAGCAATCCGGTTGTTGGTCAGGTGACGCTTGGCATGGAAGCCGAAGTTCTGTCAAATCAGGATGGCTGGTTTGAAATTCGCTTGGCAAACGGCGCGGTATCCGGTTGGATTTCGGGCAAGTTTCTCAACGAAAACCGTCCGGGCTAACGCGCCTTTGACACGCTCATGCCTGCGCTAAGGGCTTCGTTAATGCGTTGTGATCCGTTGACATAGGCGCGGCCCTTGGCAAGAAGGCAACCCTATGTCTGACAAGAAAACAATATTGATCACAGGCTGTTCCAGCGGCATTGGCTATGACGCGGCACATGGGCTGAACAAGCGCGGCTGGCGCGTCTTTGCAACCTGCCGTAAACAAGAAGACTGTGAAAGGCTGGAAAGCGAAGGACTGGAAAGTTTCGTTCTGGATTACACCGACGAAACGACCATAGCTTCGGCGGTTGACGAAACATTGTCACGCACTGGCGGGACTTTGGGCGCGGTTTTCAACAACGGCGCAATCGCGGTTCCCGGCTTGCTTGAAGACATTCCAACCCAAGCACTTCGCGAGAATTTTGAGGTTAACTTTTTCGCCCAGCACGACCTGACGCGGCGTCTTATACCGGTATTCCGCCAACAAGGGCACGGCCGCATTTTGATGAACTCGTCCGTTTTAGGGTTCGCAGCCCTGCCGTGGCGCGGATCGTACAACTCGACCAAGTTTGCGATGGAAGGCTGGGCAGACACATTGCGACTGGAGCTGACAGGCACCGGCATTCATGTGGTCCTGATTGAGCCGGGACCGATCACAACGCGCATCCGGCAAAATTCACAGCCACATTACGAAAAATGGGTGAACGCCCAGGGCGCCGCCAGGCGCGAGGATTATAAAGACAAATTTGAACTGCGCCTTTACGATGAAAGCGGCAAACCAGACCCGTTTGAACTGCCGCCAAGCGCAGTCACCAACGTGGTCATCGACGCGCTGACAATGATCAAACCCCGCGCGCGCTATCGTGTGACCAAACCGACCAAAGCCATCGCCGTTCTAAAGCGCATCCTGCCGACGCGACTGATGGACAAAGTGCTTTTAAAAGTCTGACCCCTTCGCTTTTGCAGTCGGACGCCCTAGGTGACCCGCAAAGGAGTTTAGCCACATGATGAAAGACCCGCTTTTTATTGTCGCCGCAATCGCGTGCTTTGTCGTGTTGGCGGTCTTGTTGACCGGCATCGGTGGCTTTGCCAAAGGCGGCGACTTTAACCGCAAACATGCCAATAGGATCATGCGCTATCGCATCTATGCGCAGTTTGGCGCGGTTGTTCTTATCTTGTTGTTCGTGTGGGTTCGTGGGGGAAATTGATATGGTCGTTCTGAACAAAATCTACACCAAAACCGGTGATGCGGGAGAAACCGCCTTGGGCAATGGCGCGCGGGTCGCCAAACATGCGATGCGCGTGAATGCCTACGGCACGGTCGATGAGCTGAACGCCACAGTGGGCATGTGCCGCTTGCATGCCTTAGGCGGTACGGACACCGCGCTGTCCCGCATCCAAAACGATCTTTTCGACCTGGGTGCTGATCTGTGCCGCCCAGACATGGATAAGGATGATGAAGCAGGCTATCCGGTTTTGCGAATGTCGGTTGACCAAACAGAACGTCTGGAAGCCGAGATCGACAAAATGATCGACCAACTAGAACCGCTTAGATCCTTTATCCTGCCCGCCGGGTCAGCGCTGGCCACCCATCTGCATGTTTCGCGCACCGTCGCCCGCCGGGCCGAACGATTGACGGTTGAGTTGGCCACCATGGAAAGCGTTAACGAAGCGGCCGTGAAATATCTGAACCGCTTGTCCGACTGGTTCTTCTGCGCCGCGCGCATTGCGAACGATCAGGGCAAAGCGGATGCACTTTGGGTGCCCGGGGCCAACCGCTAGGCTGGTTCCCACAACTCGACCGCGTTTCCTTCGGGGTCATTGATATGGGCGAACCGGCCTAGCCCATCCATCACCTGTTCGTTGAATGGCTCGACGCCGACCGTGCGCAATTGCGCCAACAACGCATCCATGTCGCCGACGCGAAAGTTGACCATGACCTGTTGTGTTGCCGGAAAGTAATCGCTGTCATGCGGAAATGGCGCAAAAACGGTCACCCCGCTTTCTGACATCCAGGGCGAAGCGCCCATGTCCGAAGGCGCCGGATCGACCCCAAGAACATCCCGGTACCAGCCCGCCAGCGCCGCAGGATCCCGCGCCCGGAAGAACACGCCGCCAATTCCCTTGACTTTCTCCATGAAAAAATTCCTTCCTTTTTCACAAATGATAGCACGAAACGCGGCGTCGCATGACGGATTTGTGTCGGTTTAGACCTGTTTTCCGCAACGCTGTTTCGGTACACCAAATGGGAACTGAAAAGGAGAATGCGGAAGATGAAGGTCCTTGTGCCCGTCAAACGCGTGATCGACTACAACGTTAAAGTTCGCGTGAAGGCGGACGGCAGCGGCGTCGATCTGGCCAACGTGAAAATGTCGATGAACCCATTCGACGAGATTGCCGTAGAAGAAGCGATCCGGCTGAGAGAGGCCGGAAAAGCCGAAGAAATTATCGCGGTTTCCATCGGTGTCAAACAGGCGCAGGAAACACTTCGCACGGCACTTGCCATGGGGGCCGACCGCGCAATCCTGATCGTTGCCGCCGATGATGTTCACACCGATATTGAACCGCTGGCCGTCGCAAAATTGCTGAAAGCCGTCTGTGACGCAGAACAGCCGGGCCTTGTGATTTGCGGTAAGCAAGCGATCGACAATGACATGAACGCTACCGGCCAGATGCTGGCCGCGCTGACGGGTTGGGCGCAGGCCACCTTTGCCTCGGAAGTCGAAATAGCGGGCGACAGTGCGACCGTGACACGCGAAGTCGATGGCGGATTGCAAACCATCAAGGTTGCCATGCCGGCGATCATCACCGTTGATCTGCGTTTGAACGAGCCTCGCTATGCGTCGCTTCCGAACATTATGAAGGCGAAGAAAAAGCCGCTCGATGAAAAAACGCCCGCTGACTATGGCGTAGATGTCAGCCCACGGCTGGAAATCGTTTCAACCACTGAACCTGAAGCCCGCAAAGCAGGTGAAGTTGTTGGTTCGGTCGATGAACTTGTTGCAAAACTCAAAGAAGCGGGGGCAGTCTGATGGCCGTTCTACTCCTTGCAGAAGTCAGTGATGGCGAATTGTCGATGGATGCAACCGCCAAAGCCGTGACGGCTGCCGCCAAAATGGGGGAAGTCACCGTGCTTTGCGCCGGTGCGTCCGCTGCTGCTGCCGGTGAAGCCGCAGCCAAAATCGACGGTGTGTCGAAAGTGTTGGTTGCGGAAGACCCCGCCCTTGGTCACCGGATGGCCGAAAGCACTGCCGCGACGATTGTTTCAATTGCGGGCGACTATTCGCACATCGTGGCCCCGGCAACGACGGACGCCAAGAATATCCTGCCACGTGTCGCCGCGCTGCTGGACGTGATGGTGATCTCGGATATTTCGGGTGTCGTCGATGCCGGCACGTTCGAACGCCCGATCTACGCCGGCAACGCCATCCAAACTGTGAAGTCATCAGATGCGACGAAGGTGATCTCGGTTCGCACCTCGGCGTTCGATGTAGCCGGCGAAGGCGGATCAGCTTCGGTTGAAACCGTGTCGGCCGCGGCCAACCCCGGCCTGTCCGAATGGGTCGAAGACAAAGTTGCGGCCAGCGACCGGCCCGAACTGACCAGCGCAGGCGTTGTCGTCTCGGGCGGGCGCGGTGTTGGATCGGAAGAAGACTTTGCCTTGATCGAAAAACTGGCTGACAAGCTGGGAGCTGCCGTTGGCGCATCGCGCGCCGCTGTTGACAGTGGCTATGCGCCCAATGATTGGCAGGTCGGTCAGACCGGCAAGGTTGTCGCCCCTGATCTGTATGTCGCGGTCGGCATTTCTGGCGCAATCCAGCACCTGGCTGGCATGAAGGATTCCAAAGTTATCGTTGCGATCAACAAGGACGAAGAAGCCCCGATCTTCCAAGTGGCAGATTACGGCCTTGTGGCCGACCTTTTTACCGCTGTGCCTGAACTGATCGAGAAACTATAGTCTTGCAGTCTGGGCGCGCTTCACCGGCGCGCCCAGACCCCAGCCGACATCAACCAACGCCTCTGCCAAGGCGTTTGCGATCGCGGCATGATCCTCGGGGCCCAACAAAGACCGAGCGGCACGTCTTTCATTTTCGGGAAACACCATGCCTTCGACCGAATGTGTCGGGTGCGAAACATATTCCACCAAACCAATCGCCTGATCTTGAAGCGTATCCAGCATAGAACGGTCGACAAAGGACGGCCCTGTTGCATCGATCCGGCAAGCCCGCGCGTCTGGCCGGTGATCTGCAACCCACAAAAGCAAGACCCGGGACTGGATCAATGCCAGAACCCGCTGCATGCGCCGCACCCAGGCCAGCTTTAGTTCGTTGACGACAATCTCGAAACCTGACCTGGACGCGGCTTGCAAAACCTCCAGCAAATGTCCTGTAAAATGGATATCGGCAAAATCCACCTTGGGGAAAATGGCGCGCAGCGCAGGTGACACGTTTAGAAAGCGATCATTTCGACGACTGTGCACCGAATATAGCCGGTTCGACATGTTCTGCGCAGACGGCACCTGCAACACCGTCAAATCCGCCTGAGATGCACGGTCCAAAAGCCAGTCGTCATCGCAAAGAAGGGTCAGACCTACCTGCGCGATGCCGAAATTCATCACAGGCGTGTTCAACTTTCGCCCTAACAACGACGGGTAGGGCGCGGTCACGTATTTGCCAAAGGTTTCCGTGCCCCCCAGCACCGCGACGAATGGTTCGTCAAAATCAACGCTTGGCCCACGGAACCTGTGCCGGGACCCCGGGACATCACACAACCCATAGTCCGGTTGATCCGCACCCATTGCGCCTTGATTCGTCGGTGCGTTCATAAATGGTCCCAACATCATTTCGGCGATATTCGGACGCAGCTCTTGAGATAATGCTAAACACAGCATTTTAGTCGTCTCTCGCCCTTGCAAGCCGCCGAAACCAGCGCCTATTGTCCGGCCAAGTCACGCAAAGGCGATGTCATGGAAATCAAGAAAATTGGAATCATCGGCGCCGGTCAGATGGGCAATGGTATCGCCCATGTCTGTGCGCTTGCTGGCTATGACGTGCTTTTGAACGATATCAGCCGCGAAGCGCTGGACGCCGCACTGTCGCTGATTGAAGACAATCTTGATCGTCAGGCGTCACGCGACAAAATCACACCCGAAGACAAAGATGCGGCGTTGAAACGAATTTCCACGACGTTGACTTTGTCAGACCTGGGTCAGACTGATCTGGTGATCGAAGCGGCCACCGAACGCGAAACCGTTAAGGCTGCGATTTTCGAGGACCTGGTTCCGCATTTGCTGCCACATACGATCCTGACATCGAACACATCGTCCATTTCGATCACCAGGCTTGCAAGCCGCACCGACCGGCCCGAAAAGTTTATGGGGTTCCATTTTATGAACCCTGTCCCAGTCATGCAGCTGGTCGAGTTGATCCGTGGCATCGCAACCGATGACGAAACCTATCAAGCCTGTCAGGCCGTCGTCGAACGGCTTGGCAAAACAGCGGCGACTGCCGAAGATTTTCCGGCCTTTATCGTCAACCGCATCCTGATGCCGATGATCAACGAGGCAGTTTATACGCTTTACGAAGGCGTCGGATCGGTCGCGTCTATCGACAGCGCAATGAAACTGGGCACCAACCACCCGATGGGGCCATTGGAACTGGCAGATTTCATAGGTCTCGACACGTGTCTTGCCATTATGAACGTCCTGCATGACGGGCTGGCCGATACCAAATATCGCCCTTGTCCTTTGCTGACGAAATATGTCGAAGCGGGTTGGCTTGGCCGGAAAACCGGGCGCGGGTTTTACGACTATCGCCAGGACCCGCCAACGCCGACGCGCTGAACGCTACTTGCGCCCCAGCATCAGCGTTTCTTCGCGCATCCAGGACATTAAATCGCGTGGCGCAGATTTGCGCGCGGCAATCTCGTTTGGATCAAACGGCAGACCCACATGCGGGCGTTGCGATCTGTTCAAGGCATGCACAACCTCATGCAATAGCAAGCCTTGGCGCACTGTTGCGCTGATCTTGTCGGCCAATTGATACACGCGACTGTTCGCCCCCGGAAACCGGATCGGCACAACTGTGGCGCCAGACTTGAGGATCATTTTTGCAGTGAACGGGTTCCAATCCCGTTCAATTGCCGGCCCCCAAAATTCGTCCGACGAGGCCACAACGCCTGAAGGGAACAAAGCCACGACGCCACCTGCCGCAAGATGCGCCATAGCCGTCTTTCGCATGGCTAGGCTTTTCTGGATCGAGTCATCTTCATGCGGGAAAGGCACCGGGATCATAAACTGCTCGATCTCGGGGATTCCTGTCAAAAGGGATCGCGTCAAAATCTTGTAATCCGTCCGCACCCGTCCAACCAACTCGGCCAGGATCATTCCGTCGACCAAACCGTGTGGATGGTTTGCCACAATGATAACAGGCCCAGTGGCAGGTATGCGCGCGATTTCATCAGCAGGCGTTGTCAGAGAGATCCCCATGACCCGCAACGCGTGCGGCCAGAAACCCTGACCGGTTTCTACGCCTTCTTTTTCGAACTGTCGGATAAGCCGCAACAAACGTAGCTTGCCTGTCATCCACTCCATTGTGCGGATCACAACGCGCTTGGCCGGGCTCGGAAAAGTATTGGCGTAACTCAAACGACGCTTGTCATAGGGAATGTACCCGTCCTGCGACGTGTCATCCCCTGGCGTGTTGGTAAGCTGCGCCATCTATCTAACTATCCTCGCCGAACCGGTTGGCGACAAGGGTTTCGATGGCGTCCGCCAACTCTTCCGCCTGAGTGCCGCTTGTGGTCACTTCTATCTGACACCCACGGGCAGCAGCCAGCATCAAAAGGCCCATTATGCTGTCGCCGGTCGCAAAAACCCCGTCTTTCGACACTTCGGCCGCCGCATCGAAGCCTTCCACCAGTTCGACAAGCTTGGCCGACGCGCGTGCGTGCAAGCCTTTTTCGTTCACGATGGTCAGCGTTCGGGTCATCTCAACCGCCTTACCACGTCATGACCCGCCATCAAAACAGTCGATATACTTCCGTCCGGCTTCAAGCGCTGCTTTGGTGGCTTGCTCGATAGGCTTGTGGCGCTGTTTTGCCAGTTTGATCAACATCGGAAGGTTCGCGCCATAAAGGATCTTGCGGCTGGACGGGTTGCACGCCTGCATCGACAAATTCGATGGTGACCCCCCAAACATATCGGTCACAACCACCACACCATGTCCGGCGTCAACTTTGTCCGCTGCGGCGCAAATCTCGCTCTGTTTGGCGGCGCGGTTGTCATTCGGTTGAATGGAAATTGTACACACCGCTTTTTGCGCGCCCACCACATGTTCGACCGCCGACAGGAACTCTGCCGCCAGCCCGCCATGTGCAACGATCACAATACCGATCACTCGGTTTTACCCCATATCAAACAGCTGGATCACGCGCCCGCCGCTCCAGTTCCCGGTGGCGAGTTGACACCCGCCATTCCTGTTCTGCAAGTGCATTCGACAGCTTTTCCGCAACGGCAACCGATCGGTGTTGCCCGCCGGTACATCCGATTCCGATCGTGAGATAAGATTTGCCTTCGTCTTTGAAGGCAGGAAGCAACAGATGCACCATATCCGACAACTGCTTAAAGAACGGGTCAAAGCGTGCATCGCCCGCGACATAGCCTGCCACATCCGCATCGCGGCCGTCTTTATCGCGTAGTTCAGACACCCAATGCGGATTGTTCAGAAAGCGGACGTCGAACACCATGTCCAGCCCGCGCGGCAAACCGCGTTTGTAAGAAAAGCTCTGAACCAACACCATAAGGTCATCAAACCCGGGCCCGCCGAACAATCGCCCGATCTCGGCCCGCAAATCATGCGGCGTCATTTCGGATGTGTCGACCACATGGTCCGCACGATGACGGATAGGTGCAAGAATGCCGTTTTCCCGGCCAATACCAGCCAATGGCGCATCCTGCGGCGCAAGCGGGTGCGGACGCCGTGTTTCCGAGAAACGGCGCACCAATACGTCGCTTTGGCAGTCTAGAAACAGAACATCGACGTCCATCTCTGGCATTTCTTCGATCTTGGCCAGCACAGCCAGAACACCATCAGCCGAAAAATCACGCGTGCGCACGTCAACGCCAATCGCCATTGGCGGCAACTCGGCCGGGCCTTCAAAAACGCGTTCAAGCAGCGCCAATGGTATGTTGTTGATCGTTTCAAACCCAATATCTTCGAACGCTTTTATCGCTGTCGTCCGGCCCGCCCCCGAGACACCGGTGACGATCACGGCGCGCGCGCTCGACTTTTCAGGTTTTTCTAACATTTGTCCTGCGCCCATCCCAGACGCCCCCGTTCAGGTAAGCCTGCAACATAGGTGCAAATGCCGGGCTCTCAACCCTGTAAATCAACGGCAGGGACACACCCGCGACGCGACGCGTGCGGGTTTCGGGCACGCGGTCCTGTTCCACTTGATCCAGATCGACAACCAAACGCGCCCATGCCGGTTCAGCAGGGACAGACAGAACACCCAATCCGCGCGCTTCAATTTTCCCGCGCAAGTGATCCGGCGCAGACAGGCGCAAGGCCCCATCCTGTTCTTTTGCGCAGACGCGATCATCCGCCACCAAAACAGCACCCAGCCCAATCAACTGCCAGGCCAGTGTCGATTTTCCGGCGCCAGAGCGACCGGTCAAAAGAATGCCCTGCCCCCCAAAAGCTATGGCCGAGGCATGGAGGACATCTTGCACAACAGAAATCCTATACAGGAAGCCCAACCACGAACCGTGCACCCAGAGGGTCGGATGTGATATCGGCATCGGTCGGGCGGATATTCTCGGCCCAGATAACGCCGCCATGCGCTTCTACGATCTGCTTCGAGATCGCCAATCCAAGCCCGGAATTATTGCCAAAGTGATCAGACGGGCGCTCGGTATAGAAACGATTAAAGATCTTGGTTAACGCCTGCTCAGGAATTCCGGGGCCGGTGTCTTCGACGACAACCAACACGCGGTTCTCGCGCTTGCGAACCCAGATACGGATCGCATCGCCTTGGTCACAAAACGATATCGCGTTGGTCAAAAGGTTAACAAACACCTGAGCCAAACGGCTTTCCAAACCTTCGATGACAATCGGATCAGACGGCATATCCGTGATGAATTCAACGCCCTTTTCTTGCGCTTCATTGCCCAGATAGTCGGACAGGTTGCCGATCATTTTCAGCAGATCAAAGGATTTTTCATCTTCCTTGACCAATTCGCTGTCCAGCCGCGACGCGTTGGAGATATCGCTGACCAAGCGGTCCAGACGCACAGTGTCATGTTCAATAACGTCCATAAGTTTCACGCGATGATCATCGCGTTGCGTCGTTCGCAAAGACGTTACCGCCGAACGAAGTGAGGCAAGGGGATTCTTGATCTCGTGCGCAACATCGGCGGCGAATTGTTCATTCGCGTCGATCCGATCGTACAGCGCTGCGACCATTCCACGAAGCGCCCCCGACAGCCGCCCGATTTCATCAGGCCGTGCCGTCAGGTCAGGGATCCGTACGCGGGCCGGGCTGAATTTTCGGGCGTTCCGTTCCCGCCCGATCTCGGCCGCTGCAGCCAGATCTGACAAAGGATTGGCGATGGTTGATGCCAAAACCAAGCTTAGTGCAACAGACACCAGTATGGCGATGACGAACATCTGAAGAATCTGTTCTCGCTCGACGCGCACCAGCCCGTCAATCTCACCCGCAGCCGTCGCCATAGCCAGAACACCGACCGGGCCACCATTGTCCAAAACAGGGGTCGCAACCGTAAAGATTATATTGCCGTGCAGGTCGCGCGATGTGCGCACCTGTGTTCCGCTTGCAAGCGCGGTATCCACAAGGCCTGACACCAAAAGGGCATTGTCGGTTTCGACAGCCGGGCGTCCAACCGTCTGACCGAACAGACGCGCAACGCTCATCCAGATCGCGTCCAAAGTGTCGGTGATCATTGTCGAACGCTCGTAATCTCGAAGCGCGCCAAATGCATCTGGGCGACCAGCAAAGTCTACCGAGGTCACCAATTGCCCATCGGGCTGATACACGAAAAGCGAAGCCGCCGTCGGCAACTCAATCGCCGAAAGGCGCGCCGACAAATCAGTCTGAGGGTCGCCAAGCGCGACGGCCCCGTCCTTACCGGATAGGCCAGCGCCCAAAAAGCCAGCGATCAGTTCGGCTTCGCTGAGAATAGCCTTTTCACGCTGGTAGACCAGACTATCGCGAAACGGGTTCAGAAACAGAACGCCGCAGACCAACACAAGGATAGCCAGCAGATTGAAGGTGATGATCTTGCGCGCCAAAGGCGAACGGTTCATGGCAATGACGCCACGCCGTTCACGCTTGGCACGCGCTTCTGTTTCGGCAGCCGCATCGGCCCCGATCCAGTCCTCACCCAGAACCACTTCTGCCTGCTTGGCTGGTCCGGCGCCGTCCATATTGACCCCCGCCGCGGTCATCTATTCTTCGTTATACCGGTATCCGATACCATAAAGCGTCTCGATGGCCGAAAACTCATCATCGACCATGCGCATTTTCTTGCGCAAACGCTTGATGTGGCTGTCGATGGTCCGGTCATCGACATACACCTGATCATCATAGGCGACATCCATCAGCTGGTCGCGGCTTTTGACAAAACCGGGACGCTGAGCGAGCGCCTGCAACAACAGGAATTCTGTGACCGTCAAAGAGACATCGCGGCCCTTCCAGGCCACCGAATGGCGCAACGGGTCCATCCGAAGATTGCCCCGCGTCATCACCTGTGCCTGATCAACTTCGGCCCCTTCGCCGTCGCCTGCGATCACCTCTTGGCGGCGCAAAAGCGCACGGATACGTTCCACCAGCAAACGCTGCGAAAACGGTTTCTTGACGTAGTCGTCTGCGCCCATGCGCAGGCCAAGCACTTCGTCAATTTCATCATCTTTCGATGTCAGAAAAATAACCGGCATCGATGTTTTCTGGCGAACCCGCTGAAGCAGGTCCATGCCATCCATGCGGGGCATCTTGATATCGAACACCGCCATGTCCGGAAGCTTTTTGTTAAAAGCGTCAAGGGCGGCCTGGCCGTCATTGTATGTCTCTACCTCGAACCCTTCGGCTTCGAGAGTCATTGAGACTGACGTCAGAATATTGCGGTCGTCATCGACCAGCGCGATCCTGGACATGCGTTGTTCCTTTACTGCTCGTACACGCCTTGGAAATGGCGCATTTTGTTATGTCTTTTTCTGGGCATCTTCATGTCTGCCATAGGGTATTTCAACAATAATGTGCGAATCATCACCATTCGCCACGATATCTGAACGGTATTTCCCTGAAAGAATGGCTAATATGCCGCAGTTTTTTGACCAGCTCGCCGTATGATGGCGCTAACTGCGAAATTTCAATGGCTTGGTGGCGCTAACTTACTTCTCAAGCTTGAAACCGAACGACATAAACTTGCGGATCGACAGTCGTGGCCACGTTGGCTGCTTAGCCCGCTAAAGGAGTATCGGTATGGGTCAGGGACGCGTGAATTCAGATCACACGCTGGAAGCGCAAGGCATCACGGGCCTCGGGGACGTCCATTACAACCTGATGGAACCCGATTTGATTGCAAAATCACTGTGCCGCGGCGAAGGCGAGCTTGGCAAGGGTGGCGCCATGTTGGTGTCCACAGGCAAATACACAGGCCGCTCACCAAAGGACAAACACATCGTCCGGACGGCCAGCGTCAACGATACGATCTGGTGGGAAAACAACGCACCAATGGCGCCCGAAGGCTTCGACGCGCTTCATGCCGACATGCTGGAGCATATGAAGGGGCGCGAATATTTCGTGCAAGACCTCTATGCCGGTGCAGATCCGGCCTACCGTTTGGATGTGCGGCTTGTGACAGAACTGGCGTGGCATTCACTTTTCATCCGCCACATGCTGCGGCGTCCTGATCGCGACGAACTGGATTCTTTTGTACCGAAATTTACTGTCATCAATTGTCCGACTTTTCAGGCTGATCCGGAACGGCACGGCTGTAAATCGGAAACGGTCATCGCGATGAACTTCGACAAGAAGCTCATCCTGATCGGTGGAACCGAATACGCGGGCGAGAACAAGAAATCGGTCTTTTCACTGCTCAACTACATGCTGCCCGAAAAAGGCGTGATGCCGATGCATTGTTCCGCCAACCACGCCCCGAACAATCCTGTTGATACGGCTGTTTTCTTTGGTCTCTCGGGCACTGGCAAGACAACACTTTCGGCCGACCCGAACCGCGTGCTTATCGGCGACGACGAACACGGGTGGTCTGACAACGGGTCCTTCAACTTCGAAGGCGGGTGCTATGCCAAAACCATCAACCTTTCGCGCGATGCCGAGCCCGAGATCTATGACACGACCTCCAAATTCGGCACCGTCATCGAAAATATGGTCTACGACCCCGAGACCAAGGAATTGGATTTTGACGATGACAGCCTGACGGCCAACATGCGTTGCGCCTATCCAATGCACTATATCTCGAACGCTTCTGAAACCGCGCTCGGCGGGCACCCGAAGAACGTCATTATGCTGACATGCGATGCGTTTGGTGTCCTGCCGCCGATTGCCCGGCTGACGCCTGCGCAGGCGATGTACCACTTCCTGTCCGGGTTCACCGCCAAGGTCGCTGGAACAGAACGCGGCGTGACCGAGCCACAGCCGACCTTTTCAACCTGCTTTGGCGCACCATTCATGCCGCGTCGGCCCGAGGTTTATGGCGAACTGCTGCGCGACAAGATCGCAAAACACGGCACAACTTGCTGGCTTGTGAACACAGGCTGGACAGGTGGCGCGTTTGGAACAGGCTCGCGGATGCCAATCAAAGCCACGCGGGCGCTTTTGACGGCGGCGCTTGACGGGTCGCTCGACGATGCGGAATTCCGCAAGGATCCGAACTTTGGCTTCGAAGTTCCGGTCAGCGTCAAAGCAACCGCAGTGCCGGACATTCTTCTGAACCCGCGCCGCACTTGGGACGATAAGGCCGCTTACGATGCCCAAGCCGCCAAGTTGGTTTCCATGTTCTCGGACAACTTCGAACAATATGTCGATCACATTGATGCAGATGTGCGCGCCGTTGCTATCGGTTGATTGAAAGACAGGACAACGACGAACGCCGCCTTATTCAGGCGGCGTTTTTCTATCGGTCTTCAGACGGAAGAAGCATCTTCGCCGGGTCGGAAAAATGAACGCGGCGTTCTGCGAAGACTTTCATCACGACATCCGGCTGCACCAAATCCACGGCCGCCAAATCAAGATCGAAGGTGCGATAGAAAAAGCTCTCGCGGAAAAGCGCCGCCACAGCAGGCGCAGCGGGCACACCGAATGAGTCGTGAAACACCATAATGCGTCCATAGGGGGCGCTGGGAGTTTCACAGCGGTATTTGATCACCGGTAAGGGATCGATCGTCTCGATCTCGAACCTGTCTCCCTTTTCGTCATAGCAGACGGTATCGGCGGCTGTCCGAACGGACGGCACCTCTTCCTGGATCGACGTTTCAAGTCCAGCCATCCGCACCAAATCACCGCCATTTCTGGACTGCATGTCGGTCACTTGCGGGTCTGGCAAATCTCCGTACACAGGCGACAAAGCCGCCTGTACGCCAAGCGCGCCCCCAAGTTCGGTCCAGTGCGTGTCAGTTTTGTAATACAGCGGCACCGTAGGATCGTCGGCAATCATATCCGCAAACACCACACGCAGGTCCGTAACCTCGTTTTTCAGCGTCGCATTCGCCGTCGCCAACAGACGATCAGTCCGGATATTACCGGCATAGGTGTCGTCCAGCCATTCAGGCAGCTTATCCCGGTGAACTGTGTGTTTGTTCGGGGCAAGTATGAACACGAAGTCAATGTCGCGGGCGTCCATCTCGGCCTGCGCATCTTCGAAAAAACCCTGCCATGCCTCATCCGTGTCGAACGGCGGGTGATCAACCCCCTGCACATTCGCCATCGCGATGCGGTCGTCGATAAACCAAAATCCGTCGCGGCCCTTCATCGAATTCGGGGCGGGTATATGGCCAAACAGCCCTGACTTGATCGCCGAGTCGATCTGGATAAATTCGGCTTTATAGGCATAGCGTTTGCGCAAATACTGCCGGACCGTTCCAGGCAATGCCTTGATGGCCGATAAGGTCGGAGCAAAAGTCGGGGTCGGCGCTTCCCATTCCTGGCGCAGCTCTTCCGGGCCATCGAACATGTCCCAAACCGTTGCGGCACCGAAGGCACCGAAACAAACCAGTATACCCAAGGCCGACGCGAAGCTTTTGACGGGCTGTGCATCTTCGGCGGCTATATCATCGCGAACATCGGTCATGGATCAGAACCTGAAGTAGAGGAACGGAGAATGCGACGTCGCCCCGACCGAGACAACTGAAATCGCGAACAAGGCCCAGACACCGGCAACCACAAGGAATGTACGCCCCGAATTTCCAAGGATATCGCCCAATTTCTGATGAAGTGCCGGCCCGATTGGAACAGACAGCACCATCGCCGCGATTAAGACAGCCGCAATATAGAGGTTCAAATACCGCTCCATCGGATAGAGATGCGCCATATCGCCGGACGACCATGTGAACATCGCCCAATAAAAATCACCGATTTGATCAAGGCTGGTCGCACGGAACAAGACCGCGCCGATGATGATCATTACGATAAGATAGATATGCTGAAGTGCGACTGGCCATTTCTGCAAACGTTTACGGAACCACAACCGCTCGACTGTCAGGAACAACCCATTGTACAGACCCCAAAGCACAAAGTTCCAAGCCGCCCCGTGCCAAAGGCCAGTCAGCCCAAAGACTACAAAAAATGCAAATGCCAAACGCAAGGCGGACGGCCGGCGTGGCAGCATCGAAGTAAACACATAGTCACGGAACCACCTCGACAGGGTCATATGCCAACGGTTCCAAAACTCTGTCCCTGATTTCGAGATAAACGGATAGTTGAAATTTTCGGGGAAATTGAACCCCAGAATTTTGCCGATGCCGATGGCCATGTCGGAATAGGCCGCGAAATCAAAGAAAATCTGAAGCAAGAAAGCGGCAGCACCGATCCAGGCCAGTTCCGGCGTCAGCCCGTCGCCCGGGATCGAGAAAATCTGATCGACGAAGATCGCCAACTGATCTGCAATCAGCGTCTTTTTCGCCAGCCCGACAATGAACCGATGGACGCCATAAACAAAATCGCTGCGCGTTGAATGCCGCTCGATCAGTTTGTCTTCAACTTCCGAATAACGAACGATGGGGCCCGCAACCAGCTGTGGGAACATCGAGATATAAAGCGCCATCAGCATTGGGTCGCGCTGCACCTTGACCCGGCCGGACGCCACGTCCAACAGGTACGAGATGCCCTGAAAGGTGAAGAACGAGATCCCAATCGGCAAGTGCGGCGAATAGTCGACCATGCCGCTTATGCCGAGGCTGTCGAACAGGAAATCCAGATACTTGAAATGCGCCAACAGCAACAGATTGCCTGCGACCCCAATATAGAGCGGGAGTCGCGTACCACTCTCCAGCTTGGCTGATATCCACAGGCCTACCACATAGTTCAGCGCAATCGACGCCAGCAGGATAAGGACGAAGATCTCCTCACCCCAGGCGTAAAACACCAGGCTGGCCATCAGCAGGACGAAGTTCCGCGCCCGTGTCCCGCATCCGAAATAAATCAGGAAGAACAGGGGTAGGAAGATGAATAAGAAAGTGGGCTCTGAGAAAACCATTTATACCAGCACTTGCGACCCCGAATCACACGCGAAGACCTTGCACGTTCCCCTTGTTAATCTCTACCGACGCATAAGATTTAGTGTGAAACTCGGCTCAAGTTCTCACGCGGGATGCGGCAGCGTAACATTTGCGACACAACTGTCGTTGCACCGACAACGTCCCGGCTGCTTATTCAGTGTTTATGTCCGTTTTAAGGCTTCGGACAGGTTCGATTGGTTGGCGCGCTACAATGTCATCGATCGCAGAATGACCGTTTGCTTGCAGCATTCCCCCTGTTTCTTGCGGGTCTCCCGGCATAGAACCTCATCAGAAAACATTGGAAGAGGGGTTATTCGCCATGTCTATTCTTAAACGCGGTCTCAAGGGCGCACCTGTCAAACGCTTGCAGGAACGCCTTGGCATCACCGCTGACGGCGATTTCGGGCCAGGCACCGAAAAAGCCGTTCGTTCATTTCAGGAAGCCAACGGTTTGGCAGTCGATGGTATCGCCGGGCCGGACACCTTCACAGCGATGGGTCTGCATGAACTGGTTCTTCTTCGCAAAGGCTCGCGCGGGTCTGCAGTGAAGCGTTTGCAAGAAGGCCTTGGTATAGGCGCTGACGGCATTTTTGGTGCGGGCACCGAAGCGGCGGTGATGGCGTTTCAGAAATCCAAAAGTCTGGATGCCGATGGGCTGGCAGGACCCGAAACGCTTGCTATGCTGGACGCGTTCGAAGAAATGACCCCTGAGGTCGCCGAAGCGGCAATTGTTCAGCCAGATGAAGAACATTTCGAAAGCGAACCGCTGCCGGAACTGAAGGGCACCGAGGTGATCACCGGCGCGACGATCCCACTGCCGGAGAAGAAATCGGTTTGGGGCAAGGTCAAAGGCTGGTTCGGCTAGTAAACGGATGCGGCGCGTCACCCCGCGCCGCAACGTCCCAGGACTTAATTGGGTCTGCCCCATGAAAAGGGTCAGACCCATTTATAGTTAAAACTGACGCTGATGCGGTCTTCTTCTGCCATGTTCATCGGCACTTCATGCCGCAACCAGCTTTCCCAAAGCAGAATATCGCCCACATTTGGTTTGATATAGACAAACGGCTGAAATGCCTCGGGCGCATCGGCTTTGCGCGGTGGGGCTGCCATCATCATGGCATGTCGCGGGTCTTCAAGTTTCAGCGCGGATGTGCCCTTTGGCATCGCCACATATGTGGTGCCCGAGATGACGCTAAGCGGGTGGATGTGACTGGTGTGCAGCCCGCCTTCAGGCAAGACATTGATCCACAAGTCTTCCAATTCCAGCCGCCCTTTGCCCAAATCAAAATGAAGCGTCTCGGCAAATGTCGCGACATGTGCATCAAGCGCGGACTTCACCGCCTGAAAAATCGGAAACCGCCAAGGCAGATCGCTGAGGCTGGCATAGCTGGTGTAGCCGGGAAACCCCTGCTCATCACTCCATCTCTGACCCGCTTCGTCATCTTCAGCAATCGACAGGCACGACGTTTTCAGGTCGTTCGTGTCGATGTCGTTCGACAGTGGCGCTTGATAAACGGGGGTCGAGAAGAGCATTTTCATGGACACCGGTTTATCCGGTTCACCCCGTCGAGACGAGAGGCGACTTTCGCCATGCTCAAAAGGCAGCTCGGGCGGATTAAATCGCCCGAGCCGAAAGTTCAATGCTCAGGCTTTGACCTGGCGGCCTTTTTCGGCTGCAAATGCAGCCAACTGGTCAATGCTGACCTGCTGATAGGCTTTGGCCGACTTCGGCTTCCATGCCACGGCGTTCGGCTTGAGACGCACATGTCCCACAACGCCAGCGTTGTCGCGGATTGTGAATTCCTGGAACTTCGGTGCGTCAAAGGTCTTTGCGCCAGTCGCCACTGCTTTTTTCTTGGCGGGGGCTTTCGCCTTGGCCACAGTTTTTGACTTTGCTGCTGCTTTCGCAGGGGATTTTGCGACGGCCTTGGGCTTGGCCGCGACTTTCGCCTTTGCGACCTTCTTAGCGACTTTGGCCGGCGCTTTTGCTTTGGCGACAATCTTCGCCTTGGCTGGTTTCTTTGCTGTCTTGGCTGCCATTGTTTGGGCTCCGCTCTCAATTCAGTTTTAGACAATTGGATTGTTTCCAATTCGTCGACTCGGGTTTTTGAGGGGGAATGTGGCGAAGATAGAGCAAAGGTGGCGTTTGTTTGTGGCGAATTCAGTGAAATTTCACGATTTTTGAGGTGCTTCGCCTGACCCTCGCCGGCCACAAGTCCACTGGGGTAGCGCAACCACGTGTGGGCGGTTGGGTCTGGTTGATCTGGCAGTTCCAAAAGAAAAGGCCCCGCCTATACGGCAGGGCCAAATCATAAATGTCTAAACGGTTCTCTTACAGACCCGTCGTGACGTCAATCGTGTTACCCTCTTCAAGGGTGACATACGCTTTCTTCACGTCTTTCCGCTTACCCAGCTGGCCCCGGAAACGCTTGACCTTGCCTTTCGTGATCGTCGTATTGACGGCTTTCACTTTGACGCCGAAAAGACCCTCGACCGCTGCCTTGATCTCAGGCTTGGTGCTGTCGATCGCCACCTCAAACACGACCGCGCCATGCTCGGACGCCATTGTGGTTTTCTCGGTGATGATCGGCTTGCGGATCACATCATACTGTTCTGGTGTCGCGCTCATTTCAACCGAGCCTCCAGTGCTTCGACACCTGCCTTCGTGATCACCAAAGTGTCACTTTTCAGAATGTCATAAACATTTGCGCCCATCGACGGCAGAATATCCACACCGTTTAGGTTCGCAGCAGCCTGCGCAAAACCGGCGTCGACCGTGCCGTCAATGATCAGCGCACGGTTCCAACCAAGTTCCTTAAGCTGCTTGGCCAAGGCGCCCGTTTTGCCGTCCGATGTCGCTGTGTCCAGGATCACCAAATTGCCAGTCGCCGCTTTCGATGACAAAGCATGCTTTAGGCCCAGCTTACGGAACTTTTTGGGCAGATCATGCGCGTGGCTACGCGGCGTCGGACCTTTGTAGATCCCGCCTTTGCGAAAGATCGGCGCATTCCGGTCACCGTGGCGTGCGCCACCAGTGCCTTTCTGGCGATAGATCTTCTTGGTGGAATACGAGGTTTCTGACCGCGTTTTGACCTTATGCGTACCAGCTTGCGCCTTGTTGCGCTGCCAGCGGACAACACGGTGAAGGATGTCGGCGCGGGGCTCGAGGCCGAAGATATCTTCGCCCAGATCCACCGATCCGGCCTTCTTGCCGTCCAGTTTGATCACGTCGAGTTTCATTCCTCACCGTCCTTCTTTGCTTCGTCAGCTTGCGCTTCTGCAACCGCATCGGGCGTTTCCGCTTCAGCCGCTTCCATTGCGGCTTGTTCGGCTTCTGCCGCCGCTTTCGCTGCCGCTTCTTCTTCCGCTGCTGCAGCGGCCGCCGCTTCTTCTGCTGCTTTCGCAGCAACGGCCGCAGCCGACGCCAGCGCGGCGGGCAGGATCGCATTGTCAGGGAACGGCTTCTTCACCGCATCCTTGATCGTAACCCATCCGCCTTTTGATCCCGGCACCGCACCCTTGACCATGATCAAGCCACGGTCTGCGTCGGTGCGAACAACCTGAAGGTTCTGTGTGGTGACACGGGCTGCGCCCATGTGACCGGCCATCTTCTTGCCCTTGAAGACCCGGCCTGGGTCCTGACACTGACCGGTTGAACCGTGCGAACGGTGCGAGATCGAAACACCGTGCGTCGCCCGAAGACCACCGAAGTTGTGCCGCTTCATGGCACCGGCAAAGCCTTTACCAATCGAGGTACCCGACACATCTACGAACTGGCCTTCGAAATAGTGGTTCGCTGTGATTTCCTCGCCAACATCAATCAGGTTCTCGGGGTCCACGCGAAATTCTGCGATCTTCCGTTTTGGTTCCACTTTCGCAGAAGCGAAATGGCCGCGCATAGCTTGCGAGGTGCGTTTGGCTTTTGCCGTGCCTGCACCAAGCTGAACCGCCGAATAGCCGTCTTTTTCAGCCGTGCGCTTGGCAACAACCTGAAGTTTGTCGAGTTGAAGAACGGTTACAGGAATCTGCTTGCCGTCTTCCATGAACAGGCGGGTCATCCCCACCTTTTTTGCGATAACGCCGGAGCGCAACATGAGTAGCCCTCCTTATACCGAAATCTGAACGTCCACACCGGCAGCAAGATCGAGCTTCATCAGCGCGTCCACGGTCTGCGGTGTCGGATCAATAATGTCGAGAAGACGCTTGTGCGTACGGATTTCAAACTGGTCGCGCGACTTCTTGTCGATATGCGGGCCACGAAGAACCGTGAACTTCTCGATCTTGTTCGGCATCGGGATTGGACCACGAACGGTGGCGCCGGTGCGTTTCGCCGTGTTCACGATCTCCTGTGTCGAAGCATCGAGAACCCGGTAATCGAACGCCTTCAGGCGAATCCGGATGTTCTGACTGGCAACTGCCATTGTCGTTTTTCCTTCTGTTGAGAGGTGGGGCATGTGCGCCCCACGTCGAACTTGTTGTTACGTGCCAGGATAAATCCCGGCCTACGGGCAGATGTAGGCCGGGGTTCACCCCGGCCATAATCCTTACTCGATGATCTTCGAGACGACGCCTGATCCGACGGTACGGCCGCCTTCGCGGATGGCGAACCGCAGGCCGTCTTCCATCGCGATTGGTGCGATCAGCTCAACCGTGAACTTCAGGTTGTCGCCAGGCATAACCATCTCGGTGCCCGAAGGCAGCTCGACCGTGCCCGTCACATCCGTCGTCCGGAAGTAGAACTGAGGACGATAGTTCGCAAAGAACGGCGTGTGACGC
>CALDUK010000046.1 GCA_937924905.1 uncultured Paracoccaceae bacterium
ACTTGCCCAGCGTGTTCATTCCGGCCGGCCCGATGCCGTCTGGCCTCCCAAACCCGGAAAAAGCGCGCATTCGACAGCTCTTCGCCGAGGGCGAGGTCGGACGCGATGAGCTGCTAAAGGCCGAGGCGGCATCTTATCACAGCCCGGGTACCTGCACATTTTATGGCACTGCGAATTCAAACCAGATGTTGATGGAAGTCATGGGCCTGCACATGCCGGGCACCAGCTTTGTCAATCCGGGCACGCCCCTTCGCGACGCGTTGACCGAAGAGGCTGCCATACGGGCCACACAAATCACAGCGCAAGGCAATGACTATCGCCCTGTCTCAGACATTCTGGATGCCCGCGCTTTTGTAAATGGGATTGTCGGATTGATGGCTACCGGCGGTTCGACGAACCTTGTTTTGCACCTGCCCGCCATGGCGCGCGCGGCAGGCGTTCTTTTGGACATCGAAGACTTCAACGACCTGTCTGCTGCAACGCCGCTGATGGCAAAGGTCTATCCAAACGGGCTGGCGGATGTGAACCATTTCCACGCCGCAGGCGGGCTTGCGTTTCTGATCGGCGAATTGCTGGAAACAGGTCTGTTGCACCCCGACACGAAGACCGTTGCGGGCGACGGGCTGCATCTTTACACCACCGAACCAAAGATCAAGGACGGCCAGATCACCCGCGAAGCCGGGCCTTCGGCCAGCCTGAACGAGAAAATTCTGCGCCCCGCCTCTGATCCGTTTCAGACAACCGGCGGTCTGCGCGAGCTGAAAGGCAATATCGGGCGCGCCGTGATGAAAGTCTCTGCCGTTGCGCCCGAAAACCGGGTTCTCGAGGCCAAAGCCCGGGTGTTTCACAATCAGGATGGCGTCAAAGCGGCCTTCAAGGCAGGCGAATTTACCGAAGACACCGTGATCGTCGTGCGGTTTCAGGGACCACAATCAAACGGCATGCCGGAATTGCATGGGCTGACGCCTGCGCTTTCCGTGCTGTTGGGGCGCGGGTTGAAAGTGGCGTTGGTCACCGATGGCCGGATGTCGGGTGCGTCCGGCAAAGTGCCTGCAGCGATCCATCTGTCGCCTGAAGCCGCGGCAGGCGGACCCATCGCCAAAATTCAAGACGGCGACCTGTGCCGTGTGGATGCCACAACCGGCGTGCTTCAGGTGCTGGAACCCGATTTTGATACCCGCACACCTGTGCAAGCGGATCTTAGTGCCAATGAAATTGGTTTGGGTCGCGAGCTGTTCTCGGCTTTCCGACACGGCTGTGGTCTGGCACAAGATGGCGCGGCCATCGTCGTTTAAGGAGCGTTACCATGACACCAGAAGAAGCCAGCACACAGGCCCGCGACGTTTGCAATCTGGCACCGGTCATCCCGGTGCTGACTGTACCGGATGCCGCGAAAGCCGAAGGTTTGGCGCGCGCCCTAGTGGCCGGTGGCCTGCCTGCTTTGGAAGTGACCTTGCGAACGCCAGCGGCCCTGGATGCAATCCGCGAAATGACCAAGGTTGACGGCGGCGTCGTCGGTGCGGGCACGATCATGTCGCCCGACGATGTTGTTGCCGCTAAAGACGCTGGCGCATTGTTCGGCGTATCACCCGGCTCGACCCCGGCCATTCTGGACAAAGCCGAAGAGGTCGGTTTGCCGATGCTGCCGGGCGCGGTCACGGCGACGGAAATCATGGCGCTTCTTGCCCGGGGCTATACGATGCTCAAGTTCTTTCCAGCCGAAGCATCTGGCGGTGCATCGGCACTTGGGGCGTTTTCCGGTCCAATCCCGCAAGCGACGTTTTGCCCGACGGGCGGTGTCAGCCTGACGAATGTGCGCACCTATCTGCGCTTGCCGAATACGCTTTGCGTCGGTGGGTCATGGGTCGCGCCTGCGGATATGATTGCCAGCGAAGACTGGCATGGCATCGAAACGCTGGCCCGTGATGCGGCGGCGTTAAAGCCTTAAGCGCGGCGTGCGCGCGCCCCCCCACGGCGGCGCGCGGCCTTTGCCGGGGCCAAAGCGCTGGACAGAACCGCCGTCATCGGGTGGTCAGCATGGTCGCCCCGATACCGCGAAAGCAACGCGCGGATATGGTCCAGACTGTCTTCGCCGACAGGAACCGAGATGGCCCAATCCAAAAAGATCGACCGGCATTCTTCAGGGGTAATTCCGTCAATCCGATAACTTTCGCGGATTAGACCCTTTGGGTCGATCGGGTCTTGGTCGATGGACATGGAACCTCCGTCATTCCCGGCGAAATCTAAAGGAATTCCTGGCGTCTAGGAACGGTTTTTTGCCCCAGCACAACCGTCATGCACCCAACAATCGGGTGACGATTGCGTCAACAACTTGTCGCGCGTCTTCGACCCTCTTGCGTAATTCATCGGCGGTTTCCGCCCCTGTTTCACGCAAAAGAAACCGCATGGCCCCTGACGCAGCTTCGGTGTCGGGGCTGTCGCCAAACACAAGCTGGCTTCCTGCCCGCAGTTTGCGAAACAGGCTGGCCGCCGTTTCAAGGGTTTCGCGATCGGCGGCGGGAATATCAAAACTTGCCACCGCGTCGGCCAGTTGATCTGCAAGACCTTGCGCAGACCCGCCCGACAATAACACGGCTGTCTGCGCCAAAAGCTCAATGTCCTGAAGCCCGCCCGCGCCTGCCCGAACGTCCAACCAGGATTGCGCGGGCTTGGCCCCGCCCAAACGCACCCGCATTGTACGCACGTCGTCCAATATCTGCGCCCGGTCGCGCGGCCTTTGCATCAGCGTTTGCCGAAACTCTGCGACACCCGCAGACAAGAACGCATTGCCTACAATCGGTGCGGCACGGGTCAGCGCCAGATGTTCCCATGTCCAGGCCTGATCGGTTTGATAGGCCTTGAACGCCTCAATCGAGGTCGCGACCGGCCCTTGCCGACCCGATGGTCTTAGCCGCATATCCACCTGATAAAGTCGCCCTTCAGCCGTGGGTGCCGAAAGCGCGGTGACCAACGCTTGTGTCAAACGCGCGAAATAAGGACGCACCGCCAGCGGGCGGGGCCCGTCAGAATAGTCTTCGCCACCGGCATCAAAAATGACGATCAGATCAAGATCGGACCCCGCCGTCAGCCAGCCAGCCCCAAGCGAGCCCATGGCCAGCACAGACGCACCCCGCCCCGGCGGCGCGCCGTGTTTGCGGGAAAATTCGTCTTCGACCACAGGCCACAGACCCGTCAGAATCGCGCGGGCAAGGTCGGCATATTGCGCGCCCGCGCCGTCCGCATCGGTGACGCCACGCAAAAAATGCACGCCGATCCGGAAATGCCATTCCCGCGCCCAGACACGGGCGCGATCCAGTTTTTTTTCATAGTCGTCTTCCGCCGCCAAAGCGCCCGACAACTGCTGCGCCAACACCTGGATGCCCGGCCAATCGGCGAAAAAATCCCCGCCAATGACAGCATCAAACACCCGGCTATTGCGCGCCAGATAGCTGGCCAATTCAGGCGCAGTGTCGATGATGTCGATGACCAAATCCAAAAGATGCTGATTGGCTTCGAACATCGAAAAAAGCTGAACACCGGCGGGCAAGCCTTTGAGAAACGTATCAAAATGCGCCAGCGCTTCGGTCGGGTTACCCGCTTTGGCGATACGTGCCGAAAAGCTGGGCCAGACGCGGCCCAGAATTTCAGTGGCGCGCGGGCTGCGCAACGCGGGATAGTTTTGCCAGTGATCCGGGAACGGCTCTGGTGACGCCGCCATGTCGGTCTGGCCCGATGGCAGGAAAAACGGCTCGGTCAGTTTTGAGACACGCTCAAACCGGGCGACAATCTCGGCGGCGTATTCCGTGGCATCGCGGCCCGCCAGCGCGGCCACGCGGTTGAAATCATCCTGACTGTCGGGCAGCACATGGGTTTGCTGGTCTGCGATCATCTGAAGCTGGTGCTCAAGCGTGCGATGCGCCTGATAGTCTGCGGCAAGCTGTTCTGCGGTATTTAAGTCGATCCAGTCTTTTTCGGCCAACGTCTGAAGCGCACCCAACGTCTTAGCCCCCCGCAGGTCGACATCACGCCCACCTGAAATCAGTTGCTGCGTTTGGGTGAAAAACTCAATCTCGCGAATACCGCCCTGCCCCAGTTTTACATCATGGCCCAGATACGTGGGGCCAGTCGTCAGCCCTTTGTGCGCTTTGATCCGCTGGCGCATGTCCTGTGCGTCCTGAATGGCGGCAAAATCCAAATGCCGGCGCCAGACAAACGGGGTCAGCCCCTGAAGAAACCGCGTGCCGGCCTGAATATCCCCGGCCGCCGCGCGCGCCTTGATGAAGGCCGCGCGTTCCCAGGTGCGCCCAAAGCTTTCATAATACCGCTCGGCCGCTTCCATCGAGATGGCCACCGGCGTGACACTGGCATCAGGCCGCAGGCGCAAATCGGTGCGAAACACATACCCGTCTGCCGTACGTTCGCTTAGCGTTTTGCACATCGCACGAACGGCTGTGACAAAGCCCTGACGGACCTGCGCGTAATCATCGGGATCAAACCGGGTTTCGTCGAACAGGCAAATCAGGTCGATATCCGACGAATAGTTCAATTCGCCCGCGCCCATCTTTCCCATGGCAATCACAGACAAACCGGCAGCCGTCGCCACATCCTCAGCGCTTTGCCCGGGCAGTTTGCCGCGCCGCAGGACATCCCCAATGGCGGCTTTCAGCGCGACATCCACCGCATGATCCGCAAAATCCGTTAGCGCACCCGTCACTGTCATGACGGGCCAAACGCCGCTCAGATCGGCAAGGGCCGTTAACAGCGCAACGCGTGCCTTCTTGACACGCAAGTCGCGCGCCGGGTTGTCGACCGGTTGCGCCAGAAGGGCGGCAAAGCTGGCCTCGGGCGACATGTCCCAAACTCCGCCCAGCCATTTGGCTTCGGCCTTGATCAACCCGGCCAGATAGGGCGAAGACCCGGCCGCACCGGCAACCAGATCGCGAAGTTCGCCCGATGGCGGCGATACCGTCGCAAGCGCCTCGTCCGCCCTGTCACGATCGTATACGCGCGGGGCACGGGTTATCCGGCTTTGGAACGCATCACTCATGGGGGCACTTAATACAAAATTTCACGGCATGTCTTTCAAAGAAACCGCGCCCTTGTCCCCGCAAGCCTGCGCGCCGATAACAGCGCCCATGAGCAAAAGTCTGAAACGCGTCCGCGCCTTGCTTGAGGCCGCCGACATCACGGCCCAGGTTCTGGAAATGCCGGGAGAAACCCGCACTGCTGCCGATGCCGCGCGCGAAGCGGGCTGCGCGCTGGACCAGATTGCCAAGTCGATCATCTTTCGCGGCGAAACAACCGACACCTGTTTTTTGTTCATCACGGCAGGCGGCCATCAGGTTGACCCGGCAAAAGCCACCCGGCTTGCTGGCGAACCCTTGGGGCGATCGGATGCGGCGTTCGTGCGCGCCAAAACAGGCTATGCCATAGGCGGGGTTGCCCCGATTGGGCATAAAGAACCCGGCCCCGCGTTTTTTGACCCGCGCTTGCTGATATTTGATCAGGTTTTCGCCGCCGCAGGCACGCCACGGCACATATTCTGCATCTCACCAAGGACCCTTTTGACGTTGTCCGGCGCAAAAGAAGCCGCGTTTGTATCCATCTAACTATCTGATTAAATTACAAATACCAAAATAATGTAAAAAACATTCACATAAACCATTGAACCAGCCACCTTATCCGCCAATATTGGTAATGTGAAAGCAATTCACATTGAACCCTGACCGATAGGAGCACGCTTATGACAACCGCGACGATGACCACCACACCTCACCACCGAGGCAGTTGGCTGAGCCGAAGCGAACGGTGGCTGGACGAGCGCGGCAAAGGCGCTTGGATTGCAGCCATGGTTCTTGGCTTCATCTTCTTCTGGCCCGTTGGCCTCGCTCTTTTGGCTTACATGATCTGGAGTAAACGCATGTTCAGCGGAAAATGTGCATCCCGCACACGTCACGCCCGCCACGCTCTCAAAACCAGCGGCAACAGCGCTTTTGACGCCTACAAATCGGACACGCTGCGTCGTCTGGAAGAAGAACAGGACGCGTTCGAAGCCTTCCTGCAACGCCTTCGCGAAGCAAAGGACAAGGCCGAGTTCGACCAATTCATGGACGACCGGGCGAAGAAATCATCCGACGCCGAAATCAACGGCGACGCGACCCCCGCCTGATCCCGACCCGGCAGCCCTGCGCCCTTTTCTGACAGGGCTGCCCCCCTTCCCCGACAAGCAAATTCCGATGGATATGACCCAAACCTATAACCCGCGTCTCTCTGGCTTGCCCGACCCTGACTATCATGCCGAGTTCTATACAGACGTGCCGTTCAAACGCCTGATGGCCTGGGGCATTGATATTCTTCTTATCACATTGCTCGTTGGCATCGCGACGCTTTTGGGCGCGCTTTTGCCCCTGTTCTTTCTACCATTCCTCTATTTCTGTATCGGCTTTCTGTACCGCTGGTTCACGATCGCTTCTGGTTCGGCCACGCTGGGCATGCGCGTCATGGCCATCGAATTGTTAAACGGCGATGGCAGTCGATTGGACAGCAGACAGGCCTTTCTTCACACTTTGGGCTATGCCGTATCTGCCGTAACGGTGCCCTTGCAGCTGATTTCGATCATCATGATGGCCGCCACCCCGCGCGGACAAGGGCTGACCGACACCGTTCTAGGCACAACCGCCGTCAATCGAAGGTTCCGTTAAACTCGCCAGAATGGGGGATTGGCGGGCGCGGGATCGGTTGCTACACTTGTATCAATTCTGTGACAGCTGCCCATAAGGCCAATCCGATGCGCCACACACTTCCCATTGCGCCACAGTTCTATGTGACCGCGCCCCAGCCCTGCCCGTATCTGGACGGGCGGATGGAACGGAAGTTGTTCACGGCCCTTCAGGGCGACCATGCCGAACAATTAAACAATGCATTATCAAAGCAAGGCTTTAGACGGTCCCAAAACGTGCTTTACCGGCCATCCTGTGCCGAATGTTCGGCCTGTTTGTCCGCGCGCATTCGGGTTGCCGATTTCAAACCGTCGCGCAGTCAGAAACGCGCCATAAAGCGCAACGAAACCGTGCAGCGCGATGCGACCTCGCCTTGGGCAACCGAAGAACAATACGCGCTTTTCCGATCTTATCTGGATCAACGCCACGCCGATGGCGGCATGGCGGATATGGATATATTTGAATTTGCCGCGATGATCGAAGAAACCCCGATCCGGTCGCGCGTTATCGAATATACCGAAGAAACCAAGGGCGAGCGGTCGCTGCGTGCGGTCTGCCTGACCGATGTGCTCGATGACGGGCTGTCGATGGTCTATAGTTTTTATGACCCGGCCAAGGCCAGCACCAGCCTTGGCACCTATATCATCCTGGACCATATCAACATCGCCCGCGACGCCGGCCTGCCCTTTGTTTATCTGGGATATTGGGTGCCGGGTTCGGCCAAGATGGGCTATAAAGCGCGCTTTTCGGGGTTGGAAGTCCACACAGACGGCGAATGGCAGAAACTGGGTGACCCCGATCAATACAGTTCGGACACGCATCCCCTGTCAACAGACCCGATTGCCGAACAGGTGGCGCGCATCAGCCTGCCGGACACCCGTCCCACCAAATAGGCCCTAGCCCAGTTCTGGCGCAAGCGATCCGTAAAAGATCAGCGTGGGGGCCTTTGAGGGTGGCTCGGCGACCAAAGCCCGCGCCAAATCGCCAACCGTTGACCGGCGCAGGGTCTCAGCCGGGGTGGAGACACCTTCGGCCAGAAAGGCCGGCGTGTCTTCGGGCAAACCCGCCGCGATCACCATTTCAGCCAAAGCCGCAAAGGTGCGGCGGCCCATATAAACAACCGTGGTTGCCTGCGCATCCGCCAAAGCCGCCATGTTCAGATCGTCGGGCAAAGCGCCGGTCACGTCATGCCCGGTCACAAACTGCAAACGCCGCGCGGTCAGACGCCGGGTCAGTGGCATATGCGCTGCCGCCGCAGCCGCACACGCTGAAGGCACGCCGGGAATAACCTCAAACGGAATACCCACGGCGTGCAGCGCCAAAAGCTCTTCTTCCAGCCGCCCGAAAATGCCGCTGTCACCGGATTTTAGCCGCACAATCCGCCCGCCGTTTTGAGCGTAATCGACCAAAAGACGGCTGACATGATCCTGCTTGGGTGACGCGCGCCCGGCCCGTTTGCCGACGCTGACCAGATCAGCGCCTTCGCGCACATGGTTTAAAATTTCGCCCGACGAAAGATCGTCGTACAAAACCGCATCCGCCCGGCCCAGCCGATCGACCGCTTTCAATGTCAGCAGTTCGGGATCCCCCGGTCCCGATCCGACAAAGCTGACAAACCCGGTCATCCCCGATCCTCGGCAATCAGGTGGAAGAACGTGCCGGTGACATGCCCGTTGCGAGACCCGGTCTCGGGCACCGGATTGCCATCCGCATCTGTCACACGCGCCAGCGGTGCATCCGGTTCATCCAGAATAGTGGTGTAATGAAACTCGTGCCCGCGCAGCGCAGCGCCAGCATCGAACCCCGGCATCGGCGCATCCAGAACAGCGCGCCGATAGCCCAGATGAAACTTCCGTTTCTCAAATGACGTGGCAAGCCCCAAAAGCCCTGCCATCTTGTGTCGATGACCCTCTTTGTCGATCAGCACATCGCCCAAAACCATATATCCACCGCATTCACCATGAACGGGTTTCACAGCTGCATGGGCTTTCAATCCGTTCATAAACCGGTGGGCAGACGACAAAGCGGTCCCGTGCAATTCGGGATAGCCCCCGGGCAACCATACCAAATCCGCACTTGGGTCGGGCGCTTCATCGGCCAGCGGTGAAAACGGAACCACCTCGGCACCCGCGCGCCGCCATCCTTCCAGCAAATGCGGGTAGGTAAAGGAAAACGCCGCGTCGCGGGCCAGGGCAATGCGCTGCGCGGGCGGCTTGGGAAACTGGTCTGCCTGATCAAACGCGCCGCAAGACGCCGCCGCTTTGATGGCGTCCAAATCCACATTGTCGCGCAAAAAACCTGCATATCCTTCAATTGCCGCATCCAAATCCGGGTGTTCAACGGCCTGGATCAGGCCCAGATGACGTTCAGGCAACGCAAGATCACCCCGGCGCGGCAAGGCCCCCAAAACGCGAATGCCCGCCCGGTCCATCCCCAGCCGCGTCAGCCGTTCGTGCCGGGGGCTGGCGACGCGGTTCAGGATGACGCCAGCAAACGGCAGATCAGGATTATAGGTTTTGAACCCCAGTGCGGTCGCCGCCGCCGATTGCGCCTGACCGCCCACATCGATGACAAGAATGACCGGCCACCCAAATCGCATCGCCGTCTCGGCGCTGCTGCCAAAGCCAGACGCGCCCTGCCCCGCGACCCCGTCAAACAGCCCCATCGAACCTTCGGCCACGACGAAATCCGCGCCATCGACCTGGCCCGAAATCGAGGCCAAAAGCCCGGCGTCCATCGCCCAGGTGTCCAGATTGAACGACCGTCGCCCCGCCGCCGCTTCGTGAAACGCCGGATCGATATAATCCGGCCCGCTTTTAAAGGGCTGAACGGTCAGCCCGTCGTCCCGAAGCGCGCGCAAAAGCCCCAGCATCACCGTGGTTTTGCCGGTTCCCGAGGATGGCGCGGAAATCAAAACGCCCTGTGTCATGTGTCCACATCCAGCGACGAAAACGGGCTGTCGGCAGATTGCGGGCGAAACCGCCGGTCGTAGTCGGTTGAATAAAGGGCAGAACGCACCGCCGCCTCACCGTTCAAAGCGGGCCCGACAAGGATCAAAGCCGTGCGTGTGATATCCTCGCTCAGTTTCCCGGCGATATCGGCAAGCGTGCCGGTCAGAATACGTTCGTCCGGCCAGCTTGCGCGAAAGACAATCGCCACCGGGCAGTCATTCCCAAAATGCGGCGTCAAGTCGGCCACCACATGGTCCAATCGTTGGATCGAAAGATGAATGGCCAGGGTCGCGCCCGTGGCCGCGAACGCTGGCAGCGTTTCGCCCTTTGGCATCGCGGACGCGCGCCCTGATGTGCGGGTCAATACCACCGACTGGGCAACGCCCGGCAAGGTCAGTTCGGCTTCCAACGCCGCTGCGGCGGCCGCAAAGGCCGGAACGCCCGGGGTGACGCTGACGGGAATGCCCAGCGCTTTCAGCCGGGACATCTGTTCACCCATCGCCGACCAGACGGACAAATCGCCGGAATGCAAGCGCGCCACATCCCGACCGGCGTCATGCGCTTGGGCGCAAGCGGCAATGATCTGATCCAGGTCCATCGGTGCCGTGTTCACAACCTGCGCCCCCGGCGGGCAATGCGCCAGAATGGCCTCGGGCACCAACGACCCGGCATAAAGACAAACCGGACAAGCCGCGATCAAATCGCGCGCCCGCAGCGTGATCAAATCCGGCGCCCCTGGCCCCGCGCCAATAAAATGAACCGTCATGCCGCGTCTCCGGTTGCGATGGCACAGGTCGCCATACTGTCAGACGAAATTACACGCAAACCGGAAAGCCGCGCGCCGGGGCCAGCGGCCAAAAGCGCGACAGCTTCCGACAGGCTGCCTGTCCCCCAAAGCCGGTCACTTTTGGTGGAAACCGACAACACCTTAACCTCGGAAAGCTGATCTGCCGGGATGGTCAGCACCGGCAATCCCAGCGTTTTGGCGAATTGCAAAAAGACGGCCGCCTCGGCCTTGCCGTCCACCGTCGCCACATGGGTGACCCCGCCGGCATCGCCCGTTGCGGTCAGGGCATCACGCAGACTGGTCACGCTGGCGGCCTTGCGAAACCCGAAACCGGCGACTTTCATAGCGTGACACTCCATTGCACCACGGGGAAAGACGAAGCCCAGCCGCGAAATTTGCCCAGCGCCTGCGATTGCGAAAGCTCTACTTTCAACAGCGACCCACCCAGCCGCGCCTGTGCCGCGACGACCAAGGCTTCGGTCTCCAGCGTCACGGCATTGACCACCAGCAAAGTGCCAGCGGGTAGATGGGCCTCCAGCCAGGTCAGCAATTCGGCCGTCAAACCACCGCCCACGAATACCGCATCCGGCAAAGGCAGATCGGCCAGACACGCAGGCGCGTCCCCTTCGATCACCCTCAGCTGGTCTTGACCGAAACGCTTCGCATTCCGCGCAATGCGACCTGCGCGGTCGGCGCGCAGCTCGATCGCAACCGCCTCCGTGCGCGGCGCGCTCAAAAGCCACTCGACCGCGATTGAACCTGTCCCCGCCCCAATGTCCCACAGCCGCTGACCCGGGCGCGGCTGCAAAGCCGACAGCGTCAGGGCGCGCATCGGGCGCTTGGTCATTTGCCCGTCGCTTTCGAACAGATCATCCGCCTTGCCGGATGCACGCGGAAAGCCCCCGGCGCGTCCCGCCAATTCAAAAGCCACCGTTACCGGATGCGCGACATCGACCAGATCGAACCCATCCGCCGAGGCGCTGCGATGCCGCGCGTCTGGTCCGCCAAGTCTTTCGAACACGTGCAAAACGCTCTGGCCATAACCTTGGCCCGCCAGCCAACCGGCCAAAGCAGCGACCGCCGGATCATCGCGCAGGGTCACGATAAACATCTCGCCCGGCGCAAGTTCCGGCACCAACCGCTCGAACGGGGCGGCATGCAATCCCCGGCACTGCACCGCCTCCAATGCCCAGCCAAGCCGCGCAGCCACAAGCGAAAAGACCGATGGGCCGGGCAAGGCCACCCATTCGTCCGGCGTCAGCGCATTTGCCAGAACGCGCCCTGCCCCAAACCAGAACGGATCGCCCGACACCAAAACCGCCACCTTGCGCCCCCGCAGCCCCAAAAGCCGGTCGACCCCATCGGCAAAGGGCACTGGCCATTCGATTGTCTCACCGGTCAGCCCCGGCAAAGCCGCCAAATGCCGGGGTGGCCCCATGACAACCTCGGCCTCGTAAATCGCACGGTGACTTGCACGCGAGAGCCCGTCTGGTCCATCCTGATGAAGTCCGACAATTGTAAGCCAGTTAGATTTGACCAAGGCACCCACCATATTGCTGCTGGGCGGCACGACCGAAGCCCGCGCGCTTGCAAAACGCTTCGCCGTCGCAGGGATCGAGGCGCTCTATTCCTATGCGGGGCGCACCAAGTCGCCGCAACCTGTGCCGATTCCGACACGCATTGGCGGGTTTGGCGGAAGTGATGGGTTGGCCGCCTATATCACCCAAACCGGCTTTACCCATATCGTGGACGCCACACATCCGTTCGCCGCGAAGATGAGCCATAATGCCGTGGCCGCCGCGAAGGCCACCGGCACGCCGTTGGTTGCGCTGGTGCGCCCAGCCTGGACGCAAGGTCCGGGTGACACATGGGCCGACGTGCCCGACATTGCCCACGCGGTCCAAGCGCTCGACACTGAACCGCAACGGGTCTTTCTGGCCATCGGGCGCACCGAGGTCGCGCAATTCGCGGCCCGTCCCGAACATTTCTATCTGTTGCGTCTGGTCGATCCACCCAGCGCCCCAGCGCCTTTGCCAGATTGCAAGATCATCACCGATCGCGGCCCGTTCACTGAAACCGCCGACCGTGCTTTGCTGGAAAAATACAGGATTTCGCTTGTTGTCACCAAAAACGCAGGCGGCACTGGCGCGCGGGCCAAACTGGATGCCGCGCGCGCGCTTGGCCTGCCGGTTTTGATGATCAACCGCCCGACCGTTCCACCCCGGCACGAGGTCGCAAGCCTGGACGCGGTAATGGACTGGATTGCTCATAACGGTACACGCCGCGGCGTATAAACCAGCGGTGCCTTGTCGGGGCGCGCAATCATCCGCGTTTGACTGGATCCCAGCAGAACCACCGTGCGCATATCGGCCATCTCGGGTGTCGCGTCGCGCAAGGGCACTGTCTGCAACACCTCATCAGGGGTGGAAACGGCGCGGGCAAAAGTGATCAAACGCCCCGGCGCGCAAACCGATTGCAACACGTCCAGCGCGCGACCAAACCCTTCGGGCCGGGCTTTCGAGCGCGGATTGTAAAACGCACAGGCAAAATCCGCCTCGACTGCCAGCCGCAGCCGCTTTTCGATCAAGGCCCAGGGCTTCAGATTGTCCGACAGGTTGATCGCACAAAAATCATGGCCCAACACTGCCCCCGCTGCGGCGGACGCGGCCAGCATCGCGGTGATCCCGGGCAACACGCGCACATCAAAGGTCTTCCATTCGTCTGGCCCCGTATCCAACGCTTCGAACACGGCCGACGCCATGGCGAAAACGCCCGGATCGCCAGAGGATACAACGACAACGCGACCCCCTGACGCTGCCATTTCCAACGCGTGACGTGCGCGGTCCAGTTCCACCCGGTTGTCGGATGCATGTTTGGTCAACCCCTCCCGATCCGGCACACGCGCCACATAGGGGATATAGCCGACCACATCTGTCGCCTCGGCCAAGGCCGCCTGCACCTGCGGTGTCACCAGATCATCCGACCCCGGCCCCAGACCCGCGATGGCCAGCCATCCGCTCATGGTCGACGCCCCTGTCCGTGAACAATCACAATCGAGAAATAGGGTGCCCCATGGTCATCCGACAGATCGGCCAACCGCCGCACCGTCTGTCCGGGCATTGACGCATATTCCACAAACCAGGCCGCGTCAGCCCGACCCGCGCGTGTCAAAGCGCGCCGGATCTTTGGCAGGTTCCGGCCAATCTTCATCACCACCAGCGCATCCGCCTGCCCCATGTGACGCGTCAGGTCTTCTTCGGACAGCGTCCCCATCAGAACCGTCAGAACATCATCGCCCCAGGTAATGGGGTGGCCTGTCGCAGTCCAGGCCGCCGACATGCCCGTGATGGCTGGCACGACCTCGACGCTATTGTCTGGCAAACGCGCATGCAAATGCATGAACGATCCATAAAAGAACGGGTCGCCTTCGCACAGCACCACCACATCATCGCCCGCATCCGTCAGACCGCGCAGGCGCGCAATGCACTCGGCGTAAAACCCGGACAGAACTTCGTTGTAACGGGGGTCAGTCACCGGAATTTCCGTTGTCACAGGGTATTCCATCGGATGCTCGACAATGCCCGCGGGCAACAGGCTGCCCGCCAGGGTCCGCGCCTGTCCGGCGCGCCCCGCTTTGCGAAAAAACGCAACATGCTGCGCGCCCTGCAACAGCCGATGCGCCTTGACGCTGATCAGCTCGGGGTCACCTGGCCCCAGACCGATGCCATAGACCCTGCCGCTCATTCTGCGCGGCTCGCAATCGCGTTTATCGCCGCGACCGTAATCGCGCTGCCACCAAGCCGACCTTCGACAATACAACAGGGCACGGGCTGATCCTGCCACAAGGCGGCTTTTGATTCCGCCGCGCCCACAAACCCGACCGGGCAGCCGATGATCGCCGCCGGGCGCGGGCAATCGGGGTCTTCCAGCATGTTCAAAAGATGAAACAACGCGGTCGGCGCATTGCCGATGGCCACCAAAGCCCCGGCCAGGTGTGGCCGCCAAAGTTCCAGCGCAGCGGCGGACCGCGTGTTCGACATGGACCGCGCCAGATCGGGCACGCCTGGGTCGTGCAGCGTACAAACAACGGGGTTATCGGCAGGCAACCGGGTCCGCGTCACCCCTTCGCTGACCATCCGCGCGTCGCACAGAATGGGCGCGCCCGCGTGCAACGCCCCGCGCGCCGCTGTGACAAACCCGGCCGACAAGCGCACATGTTTTTCCAATCCCACCATGCCGGCGGCATGGATCATGCGCACGACAACCTGTTCGTCCACGGCATCAAAGCCCGACAACGCGGCCTCAGCCCGGATGGTGGCAAAGGATTCAGCGTAAATCGCCGCCCCATCGGTTTCGTATTCATATGGCATCGAAACGTTTGTCCTCTTGTCGCGGGCCTTTGCCAGTTATCCCGAAGCCGGTCATTTGGCCATCGCCGTTCTCAGCCGCGCGGCAAGCTGGGTTTCGTCCAGGGCCTGCGCAAACGGCGCATCATCTGCCCGGCCATCGCGCACCAGATCAATCCCGGCATCGGTGCCGACCACCACGAATTGCGCGGGGCCAGCCCGCGCGCATCCTTTGCCACAGCCCGACAGGTGAAGACGCCCGTCTACGACACCGGTCAACCGCGACGCCATCGCGCGGGTGTCCAAATGCGATGATCCACAAAACGGCGCGCCGGGGCAAACATCCATGACCGCTCGCGGGTCTGATACATCTGACACCACATCCGGCTGGGCGGCCAGGTCGCCAAGCGCGCCTGTCGCGCCCTGCAAAAACAACATCCGCCAGGGCGTCACAAGCGCGCCCTCGGCACCCGCGACATCCATGATCTGACGCAAAACCGCGGCCCGCGTTCGCCCAAAGGCAATACCCAAGCGCCCGTCGGACAGGCTGGGTGACACCGGTGCCACTGCATCCACGGGCGGTGCGACCTGCCAATCATCCGGCAAATCCACCTGTTCCAAAAGACGGCGCATGCGGCCCGCCGCGCGCCCACCGTGCGCGACAAACCACTCGGCCATGTCCTGCAAGGCCTGTCGCGGGTCATAGTCCTCAATCGGCCAACCCAACGCCGCGCCATCGGCGCGCAGCATCAATCCGCGCGCACTTTGCTCAAACCGGAAATCACCTGAAACATCGGCCAAAGCGCGTCCAGCCTCAGCATCGACCACAACGCCCAGTTTCGCCGGCATCTCGGGCAGTTCCGCCAGATTGCCATACAATGCTCCACCGATGCGTTCGGACAGGCCGCCCGCCTGCCGCAAGGGCGTCACCGCAACGGGGATATCGTCCCGCGGGTCCGCCGTGGCCAGCCCATGCTCGATCAATGCCACAAGCAAAGCGCTATGATCCGCCGCGCGCACAGCGCGCAATTGCACGTTCCCGCGCGATGTCAGATCAATCATCCCGCTTCCATACCGCTCGGCCAGATCACACAGCGTCCGCATCTGATCCGCTGACACATAGCCAAGCCGGGGATGCACCCGCACCAGCAACCCGTCACCCGACATCATTGGACGATGCGCCGACGGGCACCATCCGCGCACCCGGCTCATGCCAAAGCCTCCAGCTCGGCCCGGATAGCATTGCGGCGCGTCGGCCACAGGCCCGAGGCCAGAAGGGCCGCAAACTGCGCCTGCATCGCCGCCAGCGCTTCGGGGTTTTCCGAATGCAGGAAATCGACCACCTCGGTCGTGGCCAGCGTTGCATCATAGAACGCATCAAACAAATGCGGCCCGACGACACCTGCCAGGTTCGCAAAAGCGGCCATGTGATCCAGCGTTGCCGCAATTTCGGCGGCACCTCTGAACCCATGACGCATCATGCCCGCGATCCAGCCGGGATGGGCGGCGCGCGCATGCACGACGCGCGCGATCTCCTCTGTCAACATGCGTGCCACAGGCCGCGACGGGTCTGTGTTATCAACATGATACAACGCGACCTTCGCATCACTTACGCTTGCTTTGGCGGCGGCAAACCCAGCCTCGTGGCCCGCATAATCCGCGGCCAAAAGTACATCGGTTTCCGGCAGATCCTGTAGATGCACAAAACCATCCGCACCGGCGACCCGCGCCTTGATCTCGTCCAGCGCCTCGAACGCATCGCCCCGGTCCAGCACCCAGGCGCTGGCCGCCAGCCAGGCGCGGCCTGCGCGCGCGCGCCCGTCTTCGCTGAAATCTTCTGCGGCGTCTTCTATCCCCAGCCCGTATTGGCCGGGCTTTGGCCCAAAAACACGCGGCCCATTGGCCCGCACATAGGGGTTCCAATCCGGCGCTTCGTCGCGCGCCGCCAAGGACCGCACCGCCTGCCCGAACATTTGCGACAAAGATGGAAAGACATCGCGAAACAGGCCCGACACCCGCAAGGTCACATCAATCCGGGGCCGCTCCAGTTCGGCAATCGGCAAAACCTCGACCCCCAACACCCGTTCACTTGCGGCATCCCAAACCGGACGAACGCCCAACAGATGCAGCGCCATTGCAAACTCTTCCCCGGCGGTCCGCATCGTGGCCGAGCCCCACAGGTCGATGACCAGACCTTTGGGATAGTCGCCTTCGTCCTGCAAATGGCGGCGCACCAATTCCTCGGCCAACGTCACACCCTGGGCATAAGCGGCGCGCGACGGCACCGATCGCGGATCGGTCGTGTACAGGTTCCGACCTGTCGGCAAAACATCCAGCCGCCCACGATGGGGCGAACCCGACGGGCCCGGCTCCACCCGCTTGCCGTCCAGCGCATTCAGCAAAGCGTCGCGTTCGGCGGTCCCACAGTCAAACGCCGCCCCCGTCCGGCCCCAGACATGCAAGCCGTCGCCAAACTGGCTTTCCTTAACGTCGCAGACAAACCGGTCAATCCGCGTGATCGCCTCGGCCGTCGAACTGGCCTGATCCAGCGCCAGATCGGCCTCGACCCCAAGGGCTTGCGCTTCGCTTCGGATATCGTTCTGCAACCGGTCACGCCGCTTTGGATCCAGCCCGTCGGCGTTTGAAAACTCGTCCAAAAGCGCTTCCAAAGTCGCAAATTTCACCACCTTGCCACTGGTTGCCAAAGGCGGTGGCACATGGCCCAACGTGATCGCGCCAATCCGGCGCTTGGCCTGCGCGGCTTCGCCCGGATCGTTGACGATAAACGGATAGATCACCGGCATGTCGCGGATCAAAGCCTCGGGCCAGCAGCCCTTGGACAAGGCTACCGATTTGCCCGGCAACCATTCCAGCGTTCCATGCGCGCCGACATGCACCAAAGCATCCGCCTGATCGCGCAGCCACAGGTAAAACGCCACATAGCCATGACGCGGCACCCGTGACAGATCGTGGTAATCATCAACCCGCGTCCCCATCGCCCCACGTTCGGGCTGTAACGCGACAACAGCGGTCCCGGCCTGCACCGCCTTGAACCGAAAGACCCCGTCTTCGACATCGGCATCGTCTTCGGGCGCGCCCCAGGCTTCACTCAAGTCCTGCTGTAACGTCGATGGCAAACTCTGCAACGCGGCGCGATATCGGCCCACAGACCAGCCCATCGACGCCGCCTGCAATCGCCCCGGCAAATCCGTCACGGGCGACACCCCGTAACCGGCATTTTGCAAATCGGTCAAAATAGCCTCGGACGAGGCCACAGCGTCCAGCCCAACCGCGTGGGCCATTTGCCAGGATTTGCCGGGATAGGTCGACAAAACGACCGCCACGCGTTTTTGCGCAACCGGGCCTGCCAGCGACACGGTCGCGGCCACTTTATCGGCAATGGCATCCACGCGTTCCGCCAAGGGGCGATGACCGGGCAGCGCAATCTCCAGGTCTGCGTCCCGCGCGCCCGGTTCCTTGAACGACAGAACGCCCGCAAAAAGCCGACCGTCGACTTCCGGCAAAACCACATGCATCGCCAAATCCGCCGGCGACAACCCCCGCTCGGCCTCGGCCCAGGCGTCCCGGGTCGAGGTTGACAACGCCACCTGAAAAACCGGCACACCCGCCCCGTCCAGGGGCGATGTGCCGTCATGTCCCTTGCCCGAAAAGGCCGTTGCATTGACGATGGCCACCGGGTTCAGCGCGCCGATGCGGGCCGTCAGCCATTTGGCCGCCTCGGGCGCTTTCAGCGATGGCGCAAAAAGCCCCAGAACCGCGAACCCCCTCGCGTTCAATCGTGCCGTCAAAGCCTTGATCGGGGCTGTGTCGGCAGCGGTCAGATAAGCCCGGTAAAACGTCACCAGAACCAGCGGCTTGTCCGCACGAGCCGGGCAATCGGGCGGGCAGTCGACGCAAAGCGCGCGCCCGCCCGATCCTGCGCGCGGCCCCATGCCGGGCGACCAGCACCCGAAATCAGGGATGGTCTTCGCCCCTTGCACAGGCCCCGCATAAAGCCCTGCCGCCAACGCCAGTTGCGCCAGCGCCGCCTCGGCGGCAATCGCGCCGCCTTCTGTCGTCAGCGCCTGCAACCGGCCAAGCGTCGCCTCGGGCACGGTTGACAGCGCGTCCAGTTGCGCATCGGGCCGCCCGTCGCCGGGCAAAACCGCAACCGCCAGACCTTTGGCTGACGCCAGCGCCTGAACCTGCTGCAATCCATAGGACCAATACGGCACGCCGCCGATCAGGCGGATCAAAACCGCTTTTGCATGTTGCAACGTCTGTTCAACATAGGTGTCTACCGAAACCGGGTGTTTCAGCGCGGCCAGGTTCGCCAACCGCAAAGACGGCAAAGGGCGCCCCCCGCGTTTGGCCCGGTGCCAGCCCGCCGCGAAAGCCGACAGGTCACTGTCCGAAAACGAAAGCACCACGAGATCAGCAGGCGATTGCTGCAAGTCAATCGGCGTTTCGGCTTCTTCCAACCCGTGGCTTTCGCGGAAGACAACGTGCATGCGTCGCTACTCGGCCGCGGCGGTCGTGGCCGGGATCAGAACCTCGTGAATGCTGGCCGCCTTCACATCGTCATGTTCGCCAATAACCACCAAATGCCCCTGGCGCGCCTCATCCGGCGCCCAGGGCCGGTCGTATTGATGGCGCACCCGCCCGCCAACCGCCTGCACCAGCAACCGCATCGGCTTACCGGCCACCGCGACATAGCCCTTGACGCGCAGAATGTTCCGCGTGCGCGCCAGATGTTCAATCCGCGCGACCAGCTCGCCCGGTGAACTTACCTCAGGCATCGCCACGACGATCGTTTCAAAGTCGTCGTGATCATGGTCATGCGGCCCGTCATGGTGCGACGGGCGTGCATTCAGATCGTCTTCCGCCGCAGCACCCAGCCCCAGAATAACCCGCGCATCCACTGCGCCCTCGGCCACTTCGATCATCGGCAAGGGCCTTGGCGCTTCGGCCGCAATAAGAGCGCGCGCTTTCTCGACGCCCTCTGGCCCCGCCAAATCGGGTTTGGTCAGCAAAATCACATCGGCGCAGGAAATCTGATCTTCAAACACCTCGGACAAAGGCGTCTCGTGATCCAGACTGTCATCTGCCAACCGTTGCGCATCGACGGCCGCCACATCGGGCGCGAACCGCCCCGCCGCCACCGCTTCGGCATCGGCCAGCGCGATCACGCCGTCCACGGTCACCCGGCTGCGGATGGCGGGCCAGTCAAAGGCTTTCAACAAGGGTTTCGGCAAAGCCAGACCACTGGTTTCAATCAAAATGTGGTCCGGCAACGGATCAAGCTGCATCAACGCCTCGATGGTCGGGATGAAATCATCCGCCACCGTGCAGCAAATACAGCCGTTGGCCAGTTCAACGATGTTCTCGGCCGGACAATCCGGGATCGCACAGCTTTTCAGAATCTCGCCATCAACGCCGACATCGCCAAACTCATTCACGATCACCGCAAGCCGCCGTCCGGCGGTCGTCTCGATCAGGTGACGGATCAGCGTCGTTTTCCCCGAGCCGAGGAACCCAGTGACAACCGTGACAGGGATTTTTGCAAGATCACTCATTTGAAATCTCCAAAGGGGGAATGCGCGCGATACAGTTTTTGCGGAAATGCTCGGGCCGTTCGCGCCAGGGCACCAGACCATCCGCCGTTGCGGCATAACGCGCAACACCGTCGGCCACCAAACCGGCGGCATCTTCGCCCAGATTGCCATACACATAAGTCCAGCGCGCCGCACCGCCGCGCAGCACAATCGAACAGCCGTGATCACAGTTTGACAAACACTCGACCGGTTTCAAAGTCACCGCATCGGGCAAATCTTCTTGCGACAACGCCGCGTGCAACTGCAATCCGGGGCGGACAGCGTCAGGGTTCATGCCCGGGCGCTTGCAGGTGGTGCAGATCAACAACTCGACAGGCTCGGACATATTCCACTCCAAATCAGAACAGGGGGCGCGAGTGGACGGCTTGCCAAGCAAGGCCCGCTCCCGGAACACCCCGTCCGGTGACGTTACACATAGCTGGCAGGTCTCCCGGCTTGCGGATGGTATCAGGACGCTCCGGCCTTCCCGGGCCTGTGGCCCAGTGGCGTTTCGGTGTCCCTCTCCGCTTACGGTCGCGGGGGCGGCTGCGTTTTCGACGTGACTGTCACGCCGATTTGCATTCCCTTTTCACCTGAGTACACAGGCACCAGCACTTGGCGGAAACTCTGCCATCGCAGCCCCCAAGTCAAGACAACGAGGACGACGACATGAGCGACGAAAACGACCGCCACCGCGAGAAGATGCAAAAGATCAAGTCGGCCCGCGACAAGATGATGGAAACCAAGACCGACGAAAAGGGTCTGATCATCGTTCACACCGGCCCTGGCAAGGGCAAGTCGTCATCCGCCTTCGGAATGCTGACGCGCTGCATCACCCACAATATGCAAGCCGCTGTTGTTCAGTTCATCAAAGGCACATGGGCAACAGGCGAACGCGACTTTTTCACCCAGCGCTTTCCTGACGAAGTAACCTGGGTCACCAGCGGCGAAGGCTTTACCTGGGAAACGCAGGACAAGGAAAAAGACATCGCCGCCGCACAGGCCGGTTGGGAAAAAGCCAAGGCGTTCATTCGCGACCCCGCCTACAAATTTGTGCTGCTCGACGAAATCAACATCGCGCTGCGCTATGACTACCTGAATATTGACGAAGTGGTTGATTTTCTGCTGACCGAAAAGCCCGATATGACCCATGTTGTCCTGACCGGGCGCAATGCCAAGGATGAACTGATCGAAGCGGCTGATCTTGTCACGGAAATGGCGCTGCTCAAACATCCGTTCCGCGATGGCATCAAGGCCCAGGCGGGCGTCGAATTCTGATCGCCATGCCAAACCCTGAACAGGTCACACGGTACACCATTCACCCGGCCCGCGATGTCCGCGCGCCAAGGATGACGGTTGCGCTTGTCTCCGACATTCACGCCTCCAACCCCAGCATGTCGGAAACGCGTCTGGGTCGCCTTGTGGCTCAGGTCAATGCGCTTGGCGCAGACCTTATCCTGCTGTTGGGCGACTATGCGGGCCATGTGAAACTTGGCCGTGATCTGCCGCCCGATGTGGTTCTGCCCCGGCTTCAGCACCTTGCGGCCCCGCTGGGGGTCCATGCCGTGTTTGGAAATCACGACTGGCGCGATGACCCCGCGGCACAGAAAGCGGGCACGCCGACCTTTTGGCACCGGGCCTTTCAGGCCCACGGCATCCCGACCTATTCCAACACCCACAGCCGGATTGAGACCGACCGGGGCGCGTTCCAGCTTGCGGGCCTCGAATCGCAACAGGCCAAGGGCCGCCAAACCAAGACCGGCCCTATGGGCTATGACGACTGGCCCGCACTTGCGGCAAACCTTGACCCGGATGTCTTCACCCTTTTGATGGCACATGAACCCGACATCTTCCCCGACCTGCCCGACTGGGTGGACCTTACCGTGTCGGGCCATACCCATGGCGGCCAGATTGCGCCGTTCGGGCGCGCTCTCTATGTGCCGTCGCGCCATGGCACCAGATACGCCTATGGGCATTTTCAATCCGGGCAAAAGCAACTGGTCGTCTCGGCCGGGCTTGGCTATTCGGGCCCACCCATCCGCATCGGACGCCCCCCTGAGATCGTGTTGCTGGACATCGTATGACCCGCGCCGTGATGATCCAGGGCACCGGCTCGAATGTGGGCAAATCCATCCTTGTTGCGGGCCTGCTTCGCGCTGCCCGCAACCGCGGTTTATCGGTCGCACCGTTCAAACCGCAAAACATGTCAAACAACGCCGCCGTTACGGTGGATCAGGGCGAAATCGGTCGCGCACAGGCGCTTCAGGCGCTGGCCGCAGGTCTTGCGCCGCACACCGACATGAACCCGGTTTTGTTGAAACCCGAAACTGAAACCGGCGCGCAGGTTATCGTTCAGGGCAAACGCCTGACCACTGTCAAAGCCCGCGACTATGCCAAACTGAAACCCCAACTGATGGGCCATGTGCTGGATAGTTTCGAACGCCTGAAAGCCGCCCATGATCTGGTGATCGTCGAAGGTGCCGGCTCCCCGGCCGAGGTAAATCTTCGCCTCGGCGACATTGCCAATATGGGCTTTGCCACCGCCGCCAATGTGCCCGTCATTCTGGCCGGTGACATCGACCGGGGCGGCGTCATCGCCCAGATCATCGGCACACAGGCAGTTATCGACCCCGCCGACGCGCAACAGATCAAAGGGTTTCTCATCAACAAATTCCGGGGCGATCCCACGCTGTTCGACGATGGGTTTCGCCTGATCGAAGACCGCACCGGCTGGCCAGGGTTTGGCACGGTCCCATGGTTCGCCGACGCATGGCGGCTGCCTGCCGAAGACGCGCTCGATATCCGCGAAAGCAAAGGCGACGGCCTGCACATCGTCTGTCTTTGCTTCAGCCGCATGGCCAATTTTGACGACATGGACCCGCTTGCGCAGGAACCGGGTGTACGCCTGACAATGCTGCGTACAGGCCAGGCCATTCCGGGCGACGCCGATCTTGTGATCCTGCCCGGCAGCAAATCCACACGCGGCGATCTGGACGTTCTGCGCGCTCAGGGCTGGGACATCGACCTGCGCGCCCATCACCGCCGGGGCGGGCATATTCTGGGGCTTTGCGGCGGGTATCAAATGCTGGGCGCGCGCATCTCGGACCCGGACGGCATCGAAGGCGCGCCCGGCGACACCCCCGGTCTGGGCTTTCTGAACGTCAACACCACCATGACCCCGGACAAGCGCCTGACCGAAGTATCGGCCCGCCACGCCGCCACCGATATCGCCTTCCGGGGGTACGAAATCCACATCGGCCGAACCAACGGCCCTGACTGCGCCCGCCCCTTCGCCTTTGTCGGCGCCGCGCCCGAAGGCGCAGAAAGCGCCGATGGCACAGTTCGGGGAAGCTATCTGCACGGCATGTTCCGCGACGACGCCTTCCGTCACGCGTTTCTCGCCACCCTGGGCGGAACAGCCAGCACACTCAGCTATAATGCAACGGTCGAAACCACGCTCGACGCGCTGGCGCAGCACCTTGAAACCCATCTCGACATCGGCGCATTGCTGGCCGTCGCCCTCTGAGCGCTGCTAGACCACCCAGGCCAGCAACAACAGCACCGCAAACAATCCGACCATCCGCCGATACAAACGCAAGGCGCGCAAAATATCCGACGCATCGGGGTCACCCGCGACCGGGTTCAGCCACGCGTCGTCTGTTGTCACCCCGTCATAGACCCGTGGCCCCGACAACCGAACCGCCAAAGCTCCCGCCATCGCGGCCTCGGGCCAGCCCGCATTGGGCGACCGATGCTGGCGCGCATCGCGCCGCATCGTGCGAAACGCCGGGCCCCGCACCCCCCGGGCCACCGCCACAAACAACACCCCCGTCAAACGCGCAGGCACCAGATTGGCAAGATCATCCAACCGCGCCGCCGCCCAGCCAAAGGCCAGATAGCGCGCGTTCCGATAGCCAATCATCGAATCCAGCGTGTTGATCCCCTTATAGGCCACAATTCCCGGCAATCCGAAAATCGCCCCCCAAAACAAAGGCGCGACCACACCATCGGATGCATTCTCGGCCAGACTTTCAATCGCGGCGCGCGATATCGCGGGCGCATCCATTCCCTTGGGCGTTCGTCCGACAATCATCGACACCGCACCGCGTGCACCGTCCAGATCGCCCTTGGCCAGAGGCGCGGCAACGCGTGCCACATGCGCATGCAAAGACCGCGCCGCAACCAGCGGCCAGGCCAAAACACCCAAAACCACCGTGCCAAGCCATCCATCGGGCAAAGTGGCCTGCACCGCCCAGCCGACCGCGCTTAGCCCCGCAACGACAAGCCCCGTCAGCCCAACACCGGCCCAGCGCCGCTGCCGCTCGGGGCCGGTGTTCCACACCCGCTCGCCCCAGCTGATTGCCCGGCCAATCCAGGACACCGGATGCCCGACCCGGCGATAGAGCGCATCCGGCCAGCCAATCACACAATCGATCAGCAGCGCCAGAACCATAGCCCCGGCAAAACTCACACCAACACCTCGTTGACCGCGCGAATGGCCAGACCGCCACCGGGAAAACAACGCAAACGCGTCGCCGCCAAATGCGGCACCTCAAACGCCAAAGCGCCCGGCACATCCCCCAAGGCCAACGCCAAAGCCGCGCGCGCTGTGCCTGCATGGGCGACAATCACAACCGGCCCGCCCAGGTCACAGGCTCGCGCGGCGCACGCCACCAAGGCAGGCGTCACACGCGCAACCATCGCGGCAAAGCTTTCGCCCCCCTCAGCCGCCAGATCGGCCAAGGCACGTTTTTCCAAATCTCCGACATCCGGCAAACTGGCCAAGGGCTTGCCGTCCCAGACACCAAAATCCTGTTCCCAAAGCCGCGCGTCTTCCCGTGCCACGCAGGCCCCGAACAACCCCGCCGCCGTCTGGCGCGCCCGCACAGCCGGGCTGACCCACAATTCAGATGGTGACAACGCCACGGGCGCAGGCGTCGCGGACAGCGCCACATCGGTGCGCCCGTTCAGGCAATCAGACCGCAGGGTCGTCCCATGCCGGATCAAAATCAGTTCCGCTTTCTGTTGCACCGCCGCCAGCCGCTTTTCATTCAATCGGTTATCTGATTTGTCACGGGGCCATGGGAAAGTCGATACTCATCACAGGCGGCGCACGCTCGGGCAAAAGCCGGATCGCCGAAGGCTGGGTGACCGCTGCGGGCGCGGCCCCGGTCTATATCGCCACCGCGCAGGCGTTTGACGATGAAATGCAGGCGCGCATCGACGCCCATATCGCGCGGCGCGGCCCCGAATGGACAACCGTTCAGGACCCTCTCCACCTGCTGGACCGCCTGTCTGACACCGACGGAACAGGCCCCCGGCTGGTCGATTGCCTTACGCTTTGGCTGTCCAACTTGATGCACGACGATGCCGATTGGCACGGCCAGGCTCAGGCACTTGCCCAGGCCATCCCGCAACAACGCAGCGATGTTGTGTTCGTTACAAACGAAGTCGGCCAAGGCATCGTCCCCGAAAACAAGCTGGCCCGCGCCTTTCGCGACGCACAAGGCCAACTCAATCAGATCATTGCCGCCGCCGTCGACGAGGTCTATCTCGCCGTTGCCGGTTATCCACTAAAGGTCAAACCCAATGCATAAACCCACCTCGGTTGCCGATATTCGCGCTTTGGCGTCTGACTTGCCAAAGGTCGATAAAACCAGCATCGACGCTGCGCGCGCGCGTCAGAACCAGCTGACAAAACCCCCCGGATCGCTTGGCACGCTGGAAGACATCGCGGTGTTCATGGCAGGCTGGCAAGGCACCGGCACTCCCAAAATCGACACCGCGCAAGCGCTTGTTTTTGCGGGCAACCACGGCATTTGCGCGCAAGGCGTCAACCCGTTCCCTCAGGAAGTAACGGCTCAGATGGTCGCCAATTTCGAAGCCGGCGGCGCGGCCATCAATCAGCTTTGCAACGCAAACGGGGCCACCCTGTCTGTCATCGCCCTTGATCTTGACCGGCCGACAGCCGACTTCACCGAAGCACCCGCGATGAACGATGCAGACCTCAAGACCGCGCTTCAGACCGGGTTCGATGCCGTCGATCCCAAAGCCCAAATCATCATCCTGGGCGAAATGGGCATTGGAAATTCCACCGTCGCCGCCGCGCTGGCCTGCGCGTGTTTCGGCGGGGCCGCCTCCGATTGGGTGGGCGCGGGCACCGGTTCCGACGCGGATGGCATCAATCTGAAAGCCCGCGTCATCGACGCCGGGATTGCGCGGCACGGGCGCAATGATCCGCTGCAAACGCTGGCCAATCTGGGCGGGCGCGAACAGGCCGCCATCTGCGGGGCCGTTCTGGGCGCGCGGGCCCACCGCATTCCGGTCCTGCTTGACGGGTATATCTGCACCGCCGCCGTCGCGCCTCTGGCCGCCGAAACACCTGCGTTTCTCGATCACTGTCTGATCGGGCATGCCAGTGCCGAACCGGGCCATGCCCGCCTGATGACGGCCATGAACAAATCTCCCATTCTGGATTTCAACATGCGCCTTGGCGAAGGCACCGGCGCGGCTCTGGCGCTTGGCATCGTGCGCAGCGCGCTGGCCTGCCACAACGGCATGGCCACCTTTGCCGAAGCCGGGGTCTCGGGCGGGTGAAAAACCGGCTGAAAGAACTTCAGCTGATTGCCATGCTGCTGACCCGCGTGCCTGCCGGCCAGATCAAAGACCCGCTGCCGGCGATGGCCCAGGCCGTCTGGGCGTTTCCGGTCCTCGGGGCCGCCCTTGGCGCGGTGATTTGGCTGGCCTTCGCAGGTGCGAACGCCATTGGCCTGCCGCCACTGACCGCCGCGTTTCTGGCCCTTGGCCTGCAAGCTCTGCTGACCGGCGGGCTGCACGAAGACGGGCTGGCCGACACCGCCGATGGGTTTGGCGGCGGCCACGACCGGGACCGAAAACTGGACATCATGCGCGACAGTCGCATCGGCACTTACGGTGTCCTTGCGCTGATCCTGACCCTTGGCCTGACCGCCACGGCCATGGCGCATACATGGGAACACGGGGGCAATCACGGGCGCACGCTGGCCGCGTTTCTGGTGATCGGCGCCACCAGCCGGACAGCGATGCTCGTGCCAATGGCGCTTTTGCCCCCGGCGCGCGACAACGGGCTGGGCCACGGCGCCGCGTTGAGCCCTGGCAGGCCCGTGGCGCTCGCGCTGGCAATCAGCGCCGTTCTCGGCCTGATCGCCCTTCCGGCACTTGTCGCAATGATGCTGCTGGCCGGTGCGCTTCTGGCGCTGTTCAAAGCACAGATCGGCGGGCAAACAGGCGACACGCTGGGCGCCACCCAAAAGCTCTCCGAGATGACCGGCTGGCTCACCATCGCCGCACTCGCCGCCTGACCCGGCGCGTCGCCCGCTCAGGTCACCCGCAACCGCACGGTCACCCGTGTGCCAACCCCGGTTTTGGGCGCGCCTATTTCAACGTCTCCGCCATACACGTCGGCGATCTTCTTCAAAACCGCTAGCCCCATGCCCGCGCCCGGATCCACATCGCGCGACACCAGCTTGGTCATGGGCCGTTGCACAAACGCTCGCTTTTCAGCGGGGATGCCGACGCCGTCATCGGCGACCTCAATCTGCCAGACGCCATCGCCCACCGGCCCGCCCGAGACGTCGATCGTGGGCGCATGGGTGGGATGAAACCGCACCGCATTGCTGATCAGAATGAAAAAAATCCGCGCCGCATCCGCATGCCCAATCTGCACCGCCCCTCCATCCATCCGGGCGTTCAACGTGGCATCACCCGGCAGGCACAGATCTTCGACGACCTCTTGCAGAACCTCGGCCAGCCGGATGGCCGAAATCGGCTGCATTCGCCCGATGCGCGAATATTCCAGCAGCCCCGTCAGCATCAGATCAAGACGGCTGGCATGGCTGGCGATCAATTCCAGATGCCGCCCCGTCGGCTTTGGCAGAACCACGGCGCTTTTGTCCAAATCTTCCGAAATCCACGTCGGCAGTTCCTGCAACGCCCGCACCGACGCCCGCAAATCATGCGAGATGCGATACACAATCTCATCGGTTTCAGACTGCGCCTCGGCCACAGGAATAGACGGGTCAAAAGCAAGATCAGCGGTCATGGGAATACGTAATTCATCGGCATGTGCCCTGACCTAATTCGCAGCCGTTTAACAAGTGTAAATCTGTCCGGCCTATTTGAAGACAGATGACAGCAACCCGCGTGACATTCCTGATTGTCGATGATGACGAAGTCTCGATCATGGCGATCCGCCGCGCGCTGGCGCGTCAGGGCATCGAAAACCCGGTGGTCGAAGCAGGCGACGGGCTGGAAGCCCTGTCGATCCTGAAAGACGGGGTGCGCAAACCCTTTGTGGTGCTTTTGGATATCAACATGCCGCGCATGACCGGGCTCGAATTTCTGGCCGCCCTGCGCGATGACCCGTCGTTACACGACACCACCGTCTTTATCCTGACCACATCAGATGCGCCGCAAGACATCGGGCAGGCCTATGCCCATAACGTGGCGGGCTATATCCTGAAAGAAGACGCCTATAAATCCATCGCCGCCGCCGTCGGCCTTTTGGATGTCTATACCGACGCGGTCGTCCTGCCGACCGATCAGAATTCCCATCCGTGTTAACCCGAAATCAAACCGCGCGCCCTAGGACGCCGGAACCCACCAGTGAAACGCCAGAGGCAGATCATGCAAATCCAAGCAAAAGCACAGGAAACATCCCAAAACCATCTGGCCGCACGGCCGATGCAAATTTTGATCCTGGACGACAGCGAACTGGATCGTCAGCGCCTGCTTCGGTTGTGTCAGGACGCAGGGCTTGTGTTCGACGCGACAGAAACTGCAACGATTGACACCTTCATGGCCGCGCTGGTTTCGGGCGACTTCGATCTTGTGTTCATCGACTATCTCCTGGCGGGCGAAGACGGGCTCGACGCGGTCGATGCGCTGGCCCAGATGACCAACCAGACAGCGGCCAGCATTATGATCGCGGGCGAAGGCCGTCTGGATGTCGCCGTCGAAGCCATGCGTCGGGGGTGTTCGGATTACCTGACCAAATCCGCCATGACGGTGGATGGCTTGCAAAAATCGGTCACCACCGCATTGGAACGCCGCATGATGGCGGCCGCATTGGTAGACGCCCGCGAACAGCGCCAGCATCTGGAACGCGCCATGCGCAAATATGCCAATGCCTGTTCGTCCGAAATGAAATCGCTTCTGTCCGCCAGCCTCAGGCGGGTGCGCAAACTGCGCGGTCAGACCACCGAAGACAACATTCGCCACGATCTGGGCGCGCTGGAAGACTGCATTGACCGGATGTGGGACGCGATGCCCGATATCGACGCGTCACTGCCCCAGGATAACGCACCGCTTCTGGCCCTTGCGCCCGCGCGCAAACACTAGAGCCGGGTGACCAGCACCGCTTCGCCCAAACCGTTTTCAAGACTGAAAGCGGGCACCGTTTCGACCTGCGTGCTGGCAAGTGCAGCTATCGCGCCCACCACAAGGCAGCTCCAGAAAATGATCCGACGGGTCCACATATGGGTCAGCTGTCAGCCAAATACGGCACAGACGTGGCCGATTACCCCCGAATTACGCGAGAGAATGTTTCGAAAATTGATCCATTCGCGGTCAGGATATCTTTCTCAACCATAGGATCGCTATGGTTTTCAATGCCTTGCACCAAAGCACCCGCTTCGCGCGCAATCAGCACGCCGGCGGCCATATCCCATTCGTTCAAGCTGCGTTCCCAATATCCGTCATACCGGCCCGCGGCGACATACACCAAATCCAACGCCGCCGCACCGAACCGGCGCACGCCTGCGCACTTCGGCAAAAGCCGCGCAAGGTCTTGCAGGGTTTCGGGCAATTCAGCGCGCCCGGCAAAGGGCAGACCGGTTGCAAAAATCGCTTCAATCATATGGCTGCGGTCGCTGACCCGCATCCGCGTGTCATTCAACCAGGCGCCCTGGCCTTTTTCGGCGACAAACATCTCGTCTTTCGCCGGGTCATAGACAACGCCCGCGACCAGTTCGCCTTTGTGTTCCAGCGCAATGGACACCGCCCAATGGGGCAAACCGTGCAGAAAATTCGTGGTTCCGTCCAGCGGGTCCACAATCCAGCGCCGGGTCGGGTCCTTGCCTTCAACCGGTTCGCTTTCTTCGCCCAGCCATCCGTAATTCGGACGCGCCTCCATCAAAGCGTCACGCACAATCTGTTCCGCCGCGATATCCGCACGGCTCACAAAATCGCCCGCGCCCTTGGACGAGACTTGCAAATTTTCGACCTCGCGAAAGTCCTTCACGAGGCTACGACCCGCCGCGCGCGCGGCTTTCATCATCACTATAAGATTGGCACTGCCCTGCATAAGCGGCGACTTACGCCGATTGCGGGCATGTCACAAGTCGAAACAGTTAATGCGACACATGGCGATTTTTCGCTTGTGCGCTGGCGCACAGTTCCCCACGGTTCGCCCGGGGTAAACGCGAAGACGCGGCCCCCATAAAAATGGAACGGAGGGAATGATGGAACAGATCATCGCACAAGTCGTAGGTGGTGCATTGGGTGGAATGGGCGGCGGCAAAGCCGTGTCATCCAGCAGCATGGGGCCTATGGGCAACATTCTTGCAGGTGGCCTTGGCGGCCTTGGTGGCGGCGGCATTCTGGGCAGCCTTATGGGCGGCGGCGCGGCCGATGCGGCAGCAGCGGCAGGCGGGCTTGATATCGCATCGCTCGCAGGCAACCTCGTTGGCGGCGGCGTCGGCGGCATGGTTCTGCAAGTGGTCGCAGGCTTTGTGATCAACAAGTTCCGCGGCTAAGCCGGCTCAGCCAACAGGCGCGTCGCCCCGTTGCATCTGCACCGGGATGCGTCGCGCCAGTTGCAACAAATGGGCGACAAAGGGTTTCACCGTGTCATCCGACCGGGTTGCCGCATAAAGCCGCCGTGTCAGCCCGGCCTTTGTCAAAGGCCGGGTCACATAATCCGAATGATACCGCACCTCGCGTACCACCCAATCGGGCAAAACGGCCACGCCGCGATTTGACGCCACCAGCAACAGGATAACCGCCGTCAGTTCCACCTGACGCACACCGCGGGGTTCGACCTTGGCGGGCATCAACAGTTGGCTGAACACATCAAGGCGGCTGCGCTCAACCGGGTAAGTGATCAGCAACTCAGTTCGCAAATCTTCGGCCTCGATAAACGCCTTTTCGGCCAACGGATGCTGGGCGGCGGCCACAAAGACCGGCTCGTAATCAAAGAGCCCCGTAAAATCGACATCATCCAGCGTTTCAGGGTCCGACGACACCACCAGATCAACCTCTTCGCGTTGCAAGGCCGACATCGCCTCGAACGCCAGACCGGGGCGAATATCCACATCCACATCCGGCCAGGCTTTGCGAAATTCCTCCAGCACCGGAAACAGCCATTCGAAACAAGCGTGGCATTCTATGGCGATATGCAACCGCCCCGACTTGCCCTCGCGCAACCCTTCAAATTCCAGCGCCAAAGCTTCCAACTCGGGCAACACTTTTTCGGCCAGCTTCAACAACCGATGCCCCGCCGCCGACAATTTCAGCGGCTTCGAGCGGCGCACAAACAATTCGACGCCCACCTGATCCTCCAGCCCCTTCACCTGATGGCTCAGCGCCGATTGCGTGATGTTCAGACTATCCGCCGCGCGCGCCAGACCACCGGCCTCGTGGATCGCCCGGATGGTCCGCAAATGGCGAAACTCGATATGCATTATGCAGCGCGCCTCATAACAGTGTTGAGAATTATGAATTTGTCTCACAATTCCCGCCATGAAACAAGCGTGCATCCCAACCGGAGCCTGACCATGACCGCGTCCATTTCATACGAGTTCTTTCCGCCCCGCTCGCTCGACGCGTCGTTCCGGCTCTGGGACACGATCGGCGCGCTCAAGCACACCGATCCCGCCTTCGTCTCGGTCACCTATGGCGCGGGCGGCACGACGCGGAAACTGACCCATGACGCGGTCGAAGCCATCGGCAAACACACCGGCCTTCCGGTCGCAGCGCATCTCACTTGCGTCGATGCGTCCCGCGAAGAAACGCTCGACATCGCCCAGCGCTATGCAGACGCAGGCGTCACCCAGATTGTCGCGTTGCGCGGCGACCCGGCCAAGGGCGACCAGGGGTTCCAGCCGCGCAAGGACGGCTTCCAATCATCGGTTCAGCTGATAGACGCGCTGGCCCGGATCGGCCGGTTTGACCTGACCGTCGGCGCTTACCCCGACACCCACCCCGACGCGGCCAGCCCACAGGCCAATATCGACTGGCTCAAACGCAAGATCGACGCCGGGGCGACCCGTGCGATCACCCAGTTTTTCTTCGAAGCCGACACGTTCTTCCGCTTCCGCGACGCCTGCGCCAAGGCGGGCATCACCGCCCCCATCCTTCCCGGCATCCTGCCAATCCAGTCCTGGGCGGGCACAAAACGGTTCGCCGAACGCTGCCAAACCCCCATCCCGGCTGCACTGGCCAACGCTTTTGACACGGCCGAACGTGACAATCGCAGCTCTCTTTTGGCCGCCGTCGTCTGCACCGAACTCTGCACCGCACTTCTCGAGGGCGGGGTCGATCACCTGCATTTTTATACGCTGAACGCCCCCGGCATCACGCGCGATGTTGTCCACGCGCTTGGCCTGGCCCCTGATTTGTCGCTGGAAAAAGTCGCCTGAAGTCGCCGCGATAACACGGGCGAAGTGCCCTAGGATTGCGCCACCAACGCGCCCGCATTCTCGGCGCGCGGCGACCGGCCAATGGCGGTTGGGTGAATAACCTCGGACGAATGGCGGCCCACCACACGTTTGCGGCGCGCCAGAAAATACTTGCCCCAGCCCCGCCAGTTTCCAACCCCTTCAACATCCGGGTCCACCGGAAACCGCGCCCGCCAATCGGCGGGCAAGGTCACACCGCAGCCATCCAGCTTGTCGATCATCCAGACAAGCGGAATGTTGGTCAGCGGGCGCGACGAATACTTGCCGGTCAGTTGCCCGCCCACATCGCCGTGACTGCCGCGAAACCACATTTGTTCCACCTCGCCCTTGTGGCCGGGCGGGCATTCCCACAAAACCGGCGCAAAGGCTTCGCGCGTTTCATCCAGCGCCAGCGCATGGAACCCGCGTTTCACATGCGGGCCCAAAGATGCGTTGTGAAACGAATGCTTGATCTCGGCCCAGCGCACCACGAACGGCGCGCGAAACCCCAGCGATTTGACCGTGTCAAAGACACCAATCATCTCAATCGGGGTCTCATTGTAACAATAAGCTTTGCGAAACGCCTGACAGGTCATAATGCCCGTGCCTTCGCGATAGTGTTTATAAGCTTCCTGCACCAGTCGTTCCGACGCGTTTTCCCGCGTCAAAAGCCCGACCTCGCCAATCACACCGGCCAGCGATCTGGCCGCATAAGCGCCCCGCGAAAAGCCGATCAGAAAGATCCGGTCACCGGGGCGATAACGTGACGCCAGCCAGCCGTAAACCCGCTGGATCTGGCGGTTGATACCCCGCCCTTCGATAATATCCAGAGTCTTTGACCAATCTTCCCACTGATTGCCGGCCTCATACAACAGCCCGATCCGCGCATTTTGCGCCGCTTCGTGCAACAGCTTGTAAATCAGCCCAACGTTGGTTTCTTCGCCGTCTTCCAGCGACGACATCGTCCCATCCAGAAGAACAACGTGATCAATCGGTTCGCGGGAATGCTGCTGCACGCTTCTTTCGGTCCGCCGAAAGAAACCCAGAAGGTCGCGTATGCGTTCCTTCAACATCATGGGATATCACGCCAACAGGTCATGGCCCCAAGTTAGGCCGACAGGGGTTACGAATCCACAAATGTGACGCTCGCTCGCGTTAACGTGCAGTAAACGTGTCACTCAGCCGCAATATCGGCGTGCAGGGCGTGCCACACTTTGGCAGGTGTAAACGGCATATCCACCATATCCGCGCCGCGCGTCGCCAAAGCATCGGCCACCGCATTTGCCACCGCCGCCAAAGCGCCCACGGTGCCCGCCTCGCCACAGCCTTTCATACCCATCGGGTTATTGATCGACGGCACCGGTTCTGTGGCAAAGGAAATCATCGGCAGATCATCGGCGCGCGGCATTCCGTAATCCATGAAACTGGCGGTCAGCAACTGACCTTCTTCGTCATAAACGACTTGTTCGGTAAGAGCTTGGCCAATGCCCTGCGCCACACCACCATGCACCTGACCTTCCGCCAGAAGCGGGTTGATCAGGTTCCCGAAATCATCCGTCACACTATAGCGTTCCACCGAAACCACGCCGGTTTCGGGGTCAATTTCCACCTCGGCAATATGCGCGCCATTTGGAAATGACATCGCTTTCATGCTGATCTTTTCGCGCACGTCCAACAGATCGTCCCGCCCATCCGCACGCGCCATGGCGGCCGCGTTCAGCAAGCTTGGGGTTTCGTTCGATCCGGGGATACGGAACACTTCGTCATCGAATTCGACACCGTCAGTATTGTTCTTCTCACCCAGATAATTGGCGAATTGGGTGGTGATTGTTTCAACCGCCGCCAGCGTCGCCGTTGATTGCGTGGTCACCGACCGTGACCCGCCTGTGCCCCCGCCCTGGGGTATGCGATCACTGTCGCCCTGAACAATCCGAATGGCGT
>CALDUK010000047.1 GCA_937924905.1 uncultured Paracoccaceae bacterium
TGGATCGCCGCGCTGACGGCGCGGCGACACCCGATCAGGCGCGGGCTTTGTCCATCAAACGACGCATTTCGCGGATGGATGCGTCGAGGCCCAGAAAAATAGCCTCGCCGATAAGGAAATGACCGATGTTCAGCTCCATGACCTGCGGCAAAGCCGCCACCGGCAAGACCGTGTGATAGGTCAGGCCGTGGCCTGCGTGGACTTCCAGACCAAGGCTATGGGCGAAACTGGCCATGTCAGTCAGACGCTGAAGCTCGCTGTCGCGGTCGTCAAGCCGCCCTTCGGCATGAAAATCGCAATACGCCCCTGTGTGCAGTTCCACCACTTCGGCCCCGATCCGATGCGCGGCCTCGATCTGGCGCGGGTCGGCGGCGATGAAGATCGACACCCGGCACCCCGCGTCGCGCAAAGGTGCTATGAAATGTGCCAGCCGGTTTTCTTCACGCGCGACCTCAAGGCCGCCTTCGGTCGTTCGCTCTTCGCGCTTTTCCGGCACGATGCAGACCGCATGGGGTTTGTGACGAAGCGCGATCGCCTGCATTTCGTCTGTTGCGGCCATCTCGAAATTCAGGGGCAGCGTCAGCGCTGCCATCAGGGCTTCGATATCGGCATCCGTGATATGGCGGCGGTCTTCGCGCAGATGCGCCGTGATACCATCGGCGCCTGCCTCTTCTGCGATGCGTGCGGCACGGACGGGGTCTGGGTAGGCGCTGCCGCGCGCGTTCCGCACGGTGGCCACGTGGTCAATGTTGACACCCAGTCTCAATTTGTCGTGCATGGCCATTCCTCTTGCCCTGTCTGGGCGTTAACCTAAGCGTCTCGGCCTGTCCATCAAGCAACGGAGCACCCTTTGGCGCGGCTATTTTTTCTGACAGCGCTGACGATGCTGGCCTTTGCCGCCAATTCGTTGCTGAACCGGGCCGCATTGGCAGGCGGCGAAACGGGACCTGCGGCGTTTGCCGCCATCCGTTTGATTTCGGGCGCATTGTGTCTGGCGGTTCTGGTGTCACTGCGGGGCGGCTTGCCCAGGCTTGCCGCGCCTCGGCGATGGATTGGGACGTCGATGCTGGCGCTATACGTGTTGGGTTTTTCATTTGCTTATGTGGCCCTTGATGCGGGGCTTGGCGCGTTGATCCTGTTTGGATGCGTGCAGGTCACGATGTTTGGTGGCGCATTGTTGACGGGCGAGCGTCCGACGCCCGCGCGCTGGTTCGGGGCGGCGCTGGCCTTTGGTGGATTGGTTTGGCTGATGTGGCCGGGGGCCGAAGCGGCCCCTGATTTTGCGCCTGCGCTTTTGATGGTTTTGGCGGGCTTCGGCTGGGGTGTGTATTCTTTGGAAGGTCGGCGCGCAGCCGCACCATTGGGCGAAACGACAGCGAATTTTATCTGTGCCGCGCCCGTCGGTCTTTTGGTCTGGCTGGTTTTGCCCGATGGGCTGACCCTGACGGGTGCGATGCTGGCGGTTTTGTCAGGTGCCCTGACCTCGGGCCTTGGGTACGCGCTGTGGTACAGCGTTTTGCCCCGGCTTGACGCGACCGTCGCGGCTTTGGCGCAATTGACCGTGCCGGTGATCGCGGTTCTGGGCGGTGTTCTTTTGCTGGCCGAGCCCGTCACCTTGCGGCTGGTTTTGGCAAGCGCGGTGATCCTGGGCGGCATTGCCTTTGGCGTTTTGGGTCAGCGCAAGAGCGGTTCCAGCGGATCGTAGAATGCGGGGCGGTCCGCTGGCCCCCAGGCCACATCCGGCAAGCTGTCTGGTTTGAAACGATGCTGCGCCAGCGCGGCGCGGGTCAGCCAGTGGCGTTCGGTGACCACGCCTTCGGGATCGGTCCAGTCGGCAAAGGGATCGCCCGAGACATAGGCGCAGCGAAAGTAGATATCGACCTGGTGAAAGTCGCGGTCAGGCGCGTGAAACTCGTTGACCATAGCGACCGGGCCGACGCTGACCGTCAGACCGGTTTCTTCGTGAATCTCACGGATCAGATTGTCGGGCAGTGAACTGTGCGGTTCGACCCCGCCGCCCGGCGCGCAAAGCAGGTCGCTGGTGCCGCCGGGCCAAGCGTTGACCATCAGCAAACGATCGTCGATCAGGACAAGCCCGCGCACCGCCAGCCGTGGCGGCTTCATCGGTCTTTTGCGGGGCCTGTCACGCGGGTGACATGGCCCATCTTGCGGCCCGGCCGCGCGTCTGTCTTGCCATAAAGATGCAGCTTCGCCCCGGTTTCGCCTGAAATGCCCTGGACTTGCGCCAGATCGTCGCCGATCAGATTGGTCATCACCACATCGGAATGGCGCACCGGGTCAACCAGCGGCCAGCCCGCGATGGCGCGAATATGCTGTTCGAACTGGTCGATGACCGCGCCTGCTTCGGTCCAGTGGCCCGAGTTGTGGACACGGGGGGCGATTTCATTGACGATCAGGCCGTCCCTGGTCTGGAACAATTCGACCCCCAAGACGCCGACGTAATCAAGGGCGGCCAGAATAGTGCCCGCGATGCCGAAGGCGCGCGCGCGCGTATCGGCGTCGATATTGGCCGGCACGGTTGTGGTGTGCAGAATGCCGTCTTTGTGGACGTTTTCCCCCGGTTCAAAACAGGCGATGATATTGTCCATGCCGCGCGCCGCGATCACGCTGATCTCGCGGTCGAATTCAACGAACGCTTCCAGCACCGCCTCGGCGCCCGCCATTGCATCAAGCGCCGCGCGCCCGTCATGGGGCCCCATGATTCGTGCCTGTCCTTTGCCGTCATAGCCCAGACGACGGGTTTTCAGGATGGACGGGGTGCCAACCTCGGCCAGCGCTTGTGCCAGAAGTGCGGCTGCGTCAGGCGCGCCCGCATCCAGAGCGGCGAACGGGGCAACGTTCAGGCCGATGTCTTGCAAATATGTCTTTTCGGTCAGTCTGTCCTGACTGACAGCCAGCGCTTTGCGATTGGGGCGAAAAGGCACTAGGGCTTCGATCCGGTCCAGCGCGTCTGTGGGGACGTTTTCAAATTCATAGGTGACAACATCGACCGAACGCGCAAAGGCTTCGAGCGCGTCTGTGTCATCATAGGGGGCGATTGTGGTGTTTTGCGCAACTTCGCCCGCCGGGGCTGCGCCCGGTTCGTAGATATGGGTGTGAAACCCAAGGCGGGCGGCGGCCATGGCCAGCATGCGGCCCAATTGCCCCCCCCCAAGGATGCCGATGGTTTGGCCGGGCTTGAGAACGTCAGACATCTTGCGGTTCCTCTGGGATGGACGCGGTCAAATCAGCGCGCCATATGTCAACACGCTTTGCAAGATCGGGGTCGGTCATGGCCAAGATTTGCGCGGCCAGCAATCCTGCGTTCATCGCGCCGGCTTCGCCTATGGCCATGGTCGCCACGGGATAGCCGCGTGGCATTTGCAGAATGGAATAAAGGCTGTCGACACCGCTTAGCGCCTTTGTCTGAACCGGCACACCAATCACCGGGACACGGGTTTTTGACGCCATCATGCCCGGCAGATGCGCGGCACCGCCCGCGCCGGCGATGATCACCTGCACACCCCTGTCCACCGCCGTTTTGCCGTAGGTCCACAACCGGTCTGGTGTGCGGTGAGCCGAGACAATCTTGACCTCGTGTGCGACGCCCAGCGTGTCCAGAATTTCGGCCGCTGGTCTAAGCGTGGGCCAGTCGGATTGACTGCCCATAATGATGCCGACGGTTGGTGTCATACGCGCCTCCCTTAGAGCGGGGGACCATAGACGGGGGGGCCTGAACCCTCAAGCAATGATGTCAGGGGTCAGGCGATCTTCGATATTGGCGATTTTGTCTTTCAGTGCCAGCTTTTGCTTTTTCAAGCGCCGCACCGTCAGGGTATCGCCGTCGCGTTCAACCAATGCCCCGATGGCTTCGTCCAAATCGCGGTGTTCGGACTTTAAAGCGGTCAGCTTGATGCGAAGAACTTCTTCGCTTTCCATCTGTTGCGAGCTTCTTGTCATGGGTCCAAGCTGTCTGGTTTGGAGGACAAGGTACCTTCAACCGCTGCTATCTCAAAGGGAATTCCCCCTTGAGATGCGTCAAATTATGCCCATATTTCACTTATAGGGTCGCCAATAGGGGCCCGATCTTTCGTCGCTTTTTGCCGAGGACGGACATGAGCAAACTGACTTTGGGAACCCATCCCTTCTTATTGGGCTTTGATCAGCTGGAACGGCTAGCGGAACGGACGGCCAAGTCTGAAAATGGCTATCCCCCGTATAATATCGAACAAACAAGCGATCATGCGTTTCGCATCACGCTTGCGGTGGCCGGTTTCGCGGAAGACGATCTGACGCTGACGGTCGAAGACCGGCAGCTGGTGGTGCGGGGCAAGCAGGCCGACGACAGCGATGGGCGCGTGTTTTTACATCGCGGTATCGCGGCGCGTCAGTTTCAACGAACGTTTTTGCTGGCCGATGGAGTCGAAGTTGCAAGCGCGGCTTTGGCGAACGGGTTGCTGCACGTTGATCTGAAACGGTCCGAGCCTGACCGCATTGTGCAATCCATCGAGATCAAGAAGGGGTAGAGCCATGAATACACCAATTGAATTGAACGGAATGGGCGGCGAGCGGATGGTCTATATCCGCCCTGTCGATGTCGCCGAACTGCCCGCAGAATTGCGCGAGCAAGCGCTGGGACGCGACCGGATTTACGCGGTGCACGCCCCCGACGGCGCGCGGCTGGCGCTAGTGCACAACCGACGCTTGGCGTTTGAACTGGCGCGGCAGAACGATTTTGCGCCGGTGGGCGTGCATTAAGGTTAAAGGTCCGGTTTGAGTCCGAACCAACTGTTTCTGCGAGGTGCGTGAACGACAGCTCTCGGACTAACCTAAATTGCCCAGTCCACTTTTAGTCCAACGGTTTTATCAGGGCGCAGCAAGGTCAGCTTAAGTGCAGGGTCGCCAGATCGCACGCTGATGAGCTCGAAAGGTGCCAAAAGTTCCTGAACAGAGTCCGCATTTGGAACCACCAATTCACAGCAGCCCAAAGTTGCGAGCTCGGGGGTTTGCCGTTCCCCTACCAAGCCGTCGGCGCGCTTGATTGGCGGTGTACCCCCAGGGGTGCGAAACACAAAGGGAAGCCGAGGATCAAGGCTCGCTGTTGCGACGGGGATACTGACCCCTTCTGGCATGAAAGGGGCAAAATAGGGAGTCGTACCGCCGATTTGGTTTTCAAACGGTGACAATCCACGCCAAGAAATTCCGATCGGTGAACCTTTGCCGCGGGCTCTTGATGATAGAGTGATAGCCTCTGTCGCATCGCTAATCTCGCTGCCATCAAGCCATAACAGCTCTATAAATACATCATCCAGACAGGCACACACGTTGGTTGTCCCTTGTCCCGGATGGACCCGTCGGTAGTTCACCCTGAGGCCAGCATCCTCCATCATCGTTGTAGCCGTCTTTTCGTCAGGCACTACCAAAAAGAGATGATCAAGTTCGGCAGTTCCAGAACGAAGAGATGATGACATAACAAGTGTTTCCGGTCCCAGATGCAAAATTTCGCTTTAACCTAGCCGACGTTGCGGCTCTTTCAACAGACGGCAGGTTTGTCCGCATAGCCGACACGCGGGACCTTGGAACCGAATAAAAAAGGGCGCCAAATGGCGCCCTTTCTCTTTTGTTTGGCGGTGTGGGGTCTTGGCATGTTCGCAAGCAAACCCGCCTGGCACCCACCAGATCAAATCGCAGGAGCGATTTGATCTTACATCATGCCGCCCATGCCGCCCATGTCGGGCATGCCGCCACCGGCAGCCGCACCTTCTTTGGATGGTTTGTCGGCAACCATGGCTTCGGTCGTGATCAAAAGGCCTGCAATCGAGGCTGCGTCTTCCAGAGCTGTACGGACAACCTTGGCCGGGTCGATGACACCGAACTTAAAGAGGTCGCCATATTCTTCGGTCTGGGCGTTGAACCCGAATGACGTGTCGTTGCTCTCGCGGATTTTGCCGGCCACGACGGCGCCATCGACGCCTGCGTTTTCAGCGATCTGGCGAAGCGGGGCTTCCAGCGCGCGACGCACGATGGCGACGCCTGCTTCTTGGTCGCTGTTTTCGCCTTTGACCTTGTCCAGACCTTTTGCGGCCTGAACCAGGGCCACACCGCCGCCAACGACGATGCCTTCCTGAACCGCAGCCCGGGTCGCGTTCAAAGCGTCATCCACACGGTCTTTACGCTCTTTCACTTCAACTTCGGTCATGCCGCCAACGCGGATAACGGCCACGCCGCCTGCCAGTTTGGCAACGCGTTCCTGCAGCTTTTCACGGTCGTAATCCGAAGAGGTTTCTTCGATCTGCTGACGGATTTGCGCAACCCGTGCTTCGATCTCGGCCTTTTCGCCTGCGCCGTCGACGATTGTGGTTTCGTCTTTCGTGATCGAAACGCGCTTGGCGGTGCCCAGCATGTCCATGGTCACGTTTTCCAGCTTCATGCCCAGATCTTCGCTGATCACCTGACCACCGGTCAGGATCGCGATGTCCTGCAACATGGCTTTCCGACGATCGCCAAAGCCCGGTGCTTTGACAGCCGCAATTTTCAGGCCGCCGCGCAGTTTGTTGACAACAAGTGTTGCCAGAGCTTCGCCTTCGACGTCTTCTGCAATGATGATCAGCGGCTTTTGCGACTGGATCACCGATTCCAGCAGCGGTACCATTGGCTGCAGCGACGAGAGTTTCTTCTCGTGCAGCAGGATCATCGCGTCTTCCAGCTCGGTCGTCATTTTGTCCGGGTTGGTGACAAAGTACGGCGACAGGTAACCACGGTCGAACTGCATGCCTTCGACGACTTCGGTTTCTGTTTCGAGACCTTTGTTTTCTTCAACAGTGATCACGCCGTCATTGCCGACCTTCTGCATCGCGTCTGCAATCTGGCGGCCGATTTCAGCTTCGCCATTGGCCGAGATGGTGCCGACCTGGGCGACTTCGTCGCTGTCTTTAACGTCGCGGGCAGCGGCTTTGATGGCTTCCACAACAGATGAGACCGCGCTGTCGATGCCGCGCTTGAGATCCATTGGATTCATGCCAGCCGCAACCGATTTCATGCCTTCTTTGACGATGGCTTGCGCCAGAACAGTCGCGGTGGTTGTGCCGTCGCCTGCTTCGTCATTGGTGCGCGAGGCCACTTCTTTGACCATCTGCGCGCCCATGTTTTCGAACTTGTCTTCCAGTTCGATTTCCTTGGCGACCGAAACACCGTCTTTGGTGATACGGGGCGCGCCAAAGGATTTCTCGATAACAACGTTGCGGCCTTTGGGGCCAAGCGTCACTTTGACAGCATCTGCCAGAGTGTTGACACCGGACAGCATGCGATTGCGGGCATCCGTGTCGAATTTAACGTCTTTAGCAGCCATGTTTGCTACTCCTTGACTTGAATTTCGTTAAAAGCGGTCAGCTCAGCTCATCAGGCCGAGAATGTCGCTTTCTTTCATGATCAACAGTTCTTCGCCGTCCAGCGTGATCTCGGTGCCTGACCATTTGCCAAACAGGATCTTGTCGCCGGCTTTGACGTCCATCGCGATACGCTCGCCGTCTTCGTCACGTGCGCCTGCACCAACGGCCACAACTTCGCCCTCGGCGGGCTTTTCTTTGGCGTTGTCGGGGATGATCAGACCACCTGAGGTCTTCTCGTCGCTTTCCACACGGCGTACGAGGACGCGGTCATGAAGCGGAGTGAATGCCATTTTGAACGCTCCTTGGTTCAGTTTTCTCTCTTTAGCACTCGCCAATAGTGAGTGCTAACGAACGCGATTTAGGGAAGCCTCACGCGTCTGTCAACCAAGGTTTGTGGGTTTTATTGGCTGTTTCCTGCGCTACAGTTGCCAGACGAAAGGATATGTTCATGCGATTTTTGATTTTTCTTTTCCTGTCGGCCTTCTGGCCCGTGATAGCGGTGGCGCAAAGCTGCGGAACCCGCGATCTGCTGGCGGACATCAGCGCCGATGATCGCGCGCGCCTGGATGCGCTTGTGGCCCCACACCCTTATCCTGAAGGCATTCTTTTCGAGGCAGAGAAAAACGGCAGCCTGGTGACCGTGGTGGGCACCATCCATATCCCCGATCCGCGCTTGACGGCCATCGCAGAAAAGCTGCGCCCGGCTTTGGACGCGGCTGATTTGCTGATCTTGGAAGCGACCACATCCGATCAGGCCGAATTGCAAAACCTGGCTTCGACCCAGCCCGAGGTTTTCTTTCTGACCGAAGGGCCGACCCTGATTGACCTGTTGTCGGAAGAAGAATGGGCACAAATCAAGGATCAATTGTCCGCCATCGGCGTGCCGGGCTTTTTCGCGGCCAAGTTCAAACCTTGGTATCTGGCGATGACCTTGGCCATCCCACCCTGCATCGTGAACAAGGTTGTTGCGGGTGACAAAGGGCTGGATGCGCAACTGGAAGACATCGCGTTGTCGCGGGATTTGCCGATTGCGACGCTTGATGATGTGGAAGACCTTTTGAAAATGCTGTCCGGCGACCCGCTTGATGTGCAACTGGAAGGGCTGCGCATGTCGCTGACCATGTTGCGCGACGGTGACGCGATGATAACCACGCTGATCGAGCGGTATTTTCAAGGCAAAATCCGCGAAACCTGGGAATACAGCCGCATCCTGCTTGATGACAGCGGCATGGAAAACGCGGGCGCCCTGTTTGACGAAATGAACGCCGCCTTGCTGGTCGGGCGAAACCAGGATTGGGAACCAAAGATCGCGGCGCTGGTCGAAAACAAGGATGTCGTTCTGGCCGTCGGCGCTGCGCATTTATCAGGCGAAGACGGTGTGCTGCGCAGTCTGGAACGCGCGGGCTATTCAGTCCGCCAGATATACCCCTAGTCGAAGAAGACCGTCTGATTGCCGGGTTTGGCCGCATCCAGCGCTTGGTGGATGTCATCTTCCAACACGCGACCAAGGGACAGGGGCGGCAGGGCGTCGGCGGAAAAGAAGCCCACATCCTGCGTTTCGTGCCCCGATTGCGGTGCGCCATCGCAGGTTTGCTCGCACAGGAAGAAAAACTTGTAGAAATCCCGTGTATCTGGCGGATAGGGATGGCTTGCCTTGTGTTTGATCGCATAAAGGCGCGTGACGCGCACTTTCAAACCCGCTTCTTCCCAGACTTCTTTCGCGGTGTTCTGCGACGGGGTCAGGCCCACATCGGCAAACCCGCCCGGCAAGGTCCAGCGTTTGTCCGATGCTTCCTGAACCAGCAGCACCTTGCCATCCTGCACCAGCGCGCCGCGCACTTCGACCTGTGGGGTGGCATAGCCTTTTGCAAAATGCGGGATCAGGTCTGTCACCCGTTCAACCGGCACGTCGCCCAGCTTTGACAGCATTTCGTTGGCAATATCGCCGATTTCCTGAAACCGTTCGCGGTCAAACGCCTCGGGCGAGTAGTGAAGTCCCGTCGACGCAATCGCCTGCAGCCGTTTTGCGTAAGTCAGCCAATCAGTTTCCATGAGTTTTCTCTTTCACCACATATTCCCGCCGCAACGTGTACAGGCCGGTTGCCACAATCAAAGCCGTTCCTAACCATGTCCAGTTATCGGGAAGTTGATCAAAGATCACCCAACCGTAAAAAGTCCCCCAAATGATCAGAGTGTATTGCATCGGCGCAACGACAACGGCCATGGCAAGTTCAAGTGCCTTGATGACACAGACCTCGGCAATGGCGGCAACAACGGCCATGGCGGACAGGACCAACATCTGGTCAGGCGTCGGGGTTTTCCAGACAAACAACATTGGCAGGGTCAGCACGCCGACTGATACAAGGGCGGTATACACCACCGTGGTACTGGTGCGGTCACTGTCTGACAGGGCGCGGCTGATGACCTGGCGTATGGCAAAGAAGAACGCGGCCAGCACGATCAGAAACGCTGCCGGGTGAACGACACCCAAACCCGGCCGGATGACGATCAACGCGCCGACAAACCCGAATGTCACCGCCACCCAACGCCGGAAACCCACAGGTTCGCGCAGCAAAAGCGCCCCAAGGACCGTCACGATGAAAGGTGCCACAAAACTTACGGCAACCGCGTCGGCCAAAGGCACATAGGTGACGCCAAAGATGAAAAGCGACGCAGAACACGCCGCAACGGCCCCGCGCAGCAATTGCAATCTGGGGTGCGTTGTCCGCAACACCCGGCCCGAGGTCCAGCCGATCAGGATAAACGCGCCCAGAACCAACCCAAGCTGCCGCACCCAGACAATCTGAAACGCGTGCAAATCGCCGGTCAGAAATTTGGCCATCGTATCAACAGCTGAAAACAGAAACATGCCCAGCCCCATCAACAAAAGCCCCTTGCCATTTTCACTGCGGCGCGTGGGCACGGGGATCGCATCGGTGGTCATGTCCGCATAGGGCGCGTGGTTTGGGGACTTGGCAAGCGAAGATTGTTGACTTCGGGCGATGCATCCCCTAGTTGCCCCTCAATTCCGGAGGCCTGTTGCTTCCGGTCCCGGGATCGCCCGGGATCGCCCCCCATCAGCGCGTTGCGCCCATGGGGGCGTTTGGCGTTTGGTCGGCGAGCCCTTAATTCGTCAGGTGACACTGGTTGAAGGAGCTTGAGAATGTTCGAAAACCTCTCTGAACGCCTTTCCGGCGTTTTTGATCGCCTGACCAAGCAAGGTGCGTTGTCGGAAGACGACGTCAAGACAGCATTGCGCGAGGTGCGCGTCGCGCTTCTGGAAGCCGACGTGTCGCTGCCGGTTGCACGCGACTTCGTCAAGGCAGTGCAGGACAAAGCCACGGGTCAGGCTGTCACCAAATCTGTCACACCGGGCCAACAGGTGATCAAGATCGTCCATGACGAATTGGTCCATGTTCTGAAAGGCGACGCAGACCCGGGTGTTCTGAAGATCGACAATCCCCCTGCCCCCATTCTGATGGTGGGGCTGCAAGGTTCGGGCAAGACGACGACAACCGCGAAGCTTGCCAAGCGTCTGTCCGAAAAAGACGGCAAGCGGGTGCTGATGGCCTCGCTTGACACCAACCGTCCGGCCGCGATGGAACAGCTTGCCATTCTTGGCACGCAAATCGGTGTCGATACGCTACCGATCTTGGCGGGCGAAGACCCGGTCGCAATTGCCAAACGTGCCAAACAACAAGCAACCTTGGGCGGCTATGATGTTTACATGCTGGACACCGCCGGCCGGCTGCACATTGATCAGGAACTGATCGCGCAGGCCGCAGCGGTGCGTGATGTGGCGAACCCGCGCGAGACGCTTTTGGTGGTGGATGGCTTGACCGGTCAGGACGCCGTCAACGTGGCCGAAGAATTTGACGACAAGATCGGCGTCACCGGTGTTGTTCTGACGCGCATGGACGGCGATGGTCGCGGCGGTGCCGCCCTGTCGATGCGCGCGGTCACCGGCAAGCCGATCCGCTTTGTTGGCCTTGGCGAAAAGATGGACGCCATCGAGACCTTTGAACCGGATCGCATCGCGGGCCGCATTCTGGGCATGGGTGATATCGTTTCTCTGGTCGAAAAGGCACAGGAAACGCTGGAGATCGAGCAGCAAGAGCGCATGATGAAGCGCTTTCAGAAAGGTCAGTTCAACATGAACGACCTGCGGTCTCAGATCGAACAGATGCAAAAGATGGGCGGTATGGAAGGCATCATGGGCATGATGCCGGGCATGGGCAAAATGAAAGCCGCGATGGCCGATGGCGGGTTTGACGATAAAATTCTGCGCCAGCAGATCGCGCTGATCAACTCGATGACCAAGAAAGAACGCGCCAATCCGGGCCTTTTGCAAGCCAGCCGCAAAAAACGCATCGCTTTGGGCGCAGGTATGGAGGTCAGCGAGTTGAACAAGCTGATCAAGATGCACCGGCAGATGTCCGACATGATGAAAAAAGTCGGGAAGATGGGCAAAAAAGGCATGATGAAGCAGCTGGGCGGTATGTTCGGCGGCAAAGGCGGACTGCCCGCAGGCGGCATGCCCAGCCAAGCCGAAATAGAAGCCGCGCAGAAACAGATGGGCGCGATGCCCGGTGGTCTGCCCGGTTTGGGCGGCGGCGCGGCACTTCCGCCCGGTCTTAGCGGGTTCGGAAAGAAAAAGTGACACACCAGACCGCCCCTTCTTCGGTTTTCAAACACTGGCCGCTTGGCGGGCAGGTGCCCTTTGGTGCGACCCAGCCTCATGACACCAGGACGGCCGCATGACCGTCAATTTCCAGATCCCCGAGATTGAAACCGATCGTCTGCGTCTGCGCTTGCCGCGCGCCGATGATCTGGACGCACATGTGGCATTTCGCACCTCGGACCGGTCAAAAGGTGTTGGCGGGCCCTTTGACAAAGCGTCCGGCTTTATTCATCTGGCGGCAACCGTTGGGCAATGGCAGATGCGCGGCTACGGCCGTTGGATGGTGGCAGACAAACACACCGACGCACCGCTTGGCGTGGTCGGCATATATCATCCCGCCGATTGGCCCGAACCTGAAATTGGCTGGTCGATCTATGCGGATGCCGAAGGTAAGGGCATCGCGCATGAAGCTGCGCTTGCGACGCGTCAGTTCGCTTATGACACGCTGGGCTGGACCCGTATTGTCAGCCTGATTTTGGAAGACAACGAACGCTCGATCCGGTTGGCCGAACGCATGGGGTGCCGCAAAGACGGCGCGTTCACGCATTCGGTTCTGGGCAAGCTGGACATCTGGGTTCATCCCGCACCGGAGGGGTTGCAATGACAGACGCTGTCACCCGCGCCGCTGAAATTCTGGCCACGCACCGCGCCAGCATCGACCGTTTGGACGCTGTGCTGATCTATACGCTGGCCGAACGCTTTGCGCACACTCAAGCGGTTGGCAAACTGAAGGCGGAACACAAGCTTCCCCCGTCAGACAAATCGCGCGAAGCCGATCAGATTTCCCGGCTGGAACAGCTGGCCCAAGACGCCGATCTCGACCCCGAGTTCGCGAAGAAATTCCTGAATTTCGTTATTCAGGAAGTCATCCAACATCATAAACAACATCAAGAAAACTAAAGGAAAACAACCATGGCTATGAAAATTCGCCTTGCGCGCGGTGGTTCGAAAAAGCGCCCGTTTTATCGCATCGTTGCCGCTGACAGCCGCATGCCACGCGACGGTCGCTTTATTGAAAAGCTGGGCACCTATAACCCGCTTTTGCCGAAAGACAGCGAAGACCGCGTTCAGATGAACATGGAACGCGTGAAATACTGGCTGGACCAGGGCGCGCAGCCGACCGACCGGATTTCCCGCTTCCTTGAAGCCGCAGGCGTGGCCGAAAAGAAAGAGCGCAACAACCCGAAGAAAGCCGAGCCGGGCAAGAAAGCGCAGGAACGCGCTGAAGAAAAGGCAAACAAGGCCGCCGAAGCAGAAGCAGCCCCTGCCGAAGAAGAAGCGCCAGCGGAAGAACCTGTTGCAGAAGAAGCTGCAGCCGAAGAAACGCCCGCCGCAGAAGAGGAAAAAGCGGAGTAATCCGTCTTTCCGACAATGCTTCCCGGCCTTGGTCTTTTCCGGCGTTTTACGACGCTTGCCCTTGTGGCCGCCGCTTTTTGGGGCGGCCTTCACATGGCGAGACTGGGGTCGGAAGACCGATGTGAACGCGCGGGCGGCACCGTCCGCGCCGATGGGCTTTGCCGGGGATTGCCATGACAGACCGCGTCTGCGTCGGTGCCATAGCAGGGTCATTCGGGGTGAAAGGCGAAGTGCGCCTGAAAAGCTTTTGCGCCATCCCCGAAGATATCGCGACCTATGGCGCACTGGCCTCGGAAGACGGCAAGACGACCTGGGATGTCAAGATTACCCGATCCGTCAAGAACGGGTTTGCCGCCCGCCTGACAGGTGTCTCAAACAAAGAAGCCGCGGACGGCTTGCGCGGCACGCGGCTTTATGTGGCGCGCGCGAAGCTGCCCGATTTGGATGAAGATGAATTTTACCATGCCGATCTGATTGGCATGACCGTTTTTGATACAGGCGGCACCGAACTTGGGCGTGTTAAGGCGGTCTTGAATCATGGCGCCAGCGATTTGCTGGAAATCGCAGTAAAGGGCGCGCGGCAGCCGACGCTTTTGCCATTTACACAAGCCACAGTGCCGACGGTTGACCTAAAGTCAGGCCGGATCGTTGCCGATCCACCAGATGGGCTTTTTGACTGAAACAGCCTGTGTCGCGCATTTTCTGCACAGGTCCCACCGGCGAAATCGGCGCTAAAACACCAGCATCTTCTTCCCTTTTGTTTTTCTCCGCACTAGCGTGACGGGCAGAAAAACAAGAATTCTGGGAGTGAAAACATGAAAAAACTGCTTCTCGCCTCTGCGGCGACGGCTTTGTGCGCAAATACGACATTTGCGGGCGGACATGGCGAAATCAAAATCGGCGTATTCCTTGGCTTTACCGGGCCAATCGAATCGCTGGTGGCGGAAATGGGCCCGGCGGCCGAACTGGCCATTGCCGAAGTGAACGACAGCGGCGCGCTACTGGGTGGGTCCAAGGTGACCGCAGTGCGCGGCGATACGACCTGCGTTGATGCAGCGGCCGCCACCGCGGCAGCGGAACGTCTGATCACATCGGACGGCGTCAAAGGCCTGGTGGGCGGCGATTGTTCGGGCGTCACAGGTGCTGCGCTGACCAATGTTGCCGTGCCAAACGGCATGGTCATGGTGTCACCATCGGCAACTTCGCCCGGTCTCAGCCACCAGAACAACGAAGACGAAGGCCTGTTTTTCCGCACCGCACCGTCAGACGCGCGTCAGGGCGTCGTGATGACCGAAGTTCTGATGGAACTGGGCATCAAAGAAGTCGCCGTGACCTATACGAACAATGACTATGGCAAAGGTCTGGCCGACAGCTTCCAGGCTGCATTCGAAGCCGCCGGTGGCAGCATCACCATCAACGCCGCCCATGAAGACGGCAAGGCGGATTATTCGGCAGAAGTCGGCGCTCTGGCCTCGGCTGGTGGCGACCGTTTGGTGGTTGCGGGCTATGTCGACCAAGGCGGTTCGGGCATCGTGCGGTCAGCACTTGATGCCGGTGCCTTTGACACGTTCCACTTCCCCGATGGCATGATCGGCACGCAGCTTGTCGATAACTTTGGGTCGGAAATCGACGGCTCGTCGGGTCAGCACCCTGCCCCGTCAGAAGAACTGGCCGCCAAATTCACCGAAGTTGCCGGTGGCAATTTCGATGCGACATCGCCTTTTGCACCTGAAAGCTATGACGCAGCGGCGCTGATCATGCTGGCCATGCAGGCCGCAGGGTCGGCCGAACCCGGTGACTACAAATCCAAGATCATGGATGTTGCCAATGCACCGGGCGAAAAGATCGGCGCGGGGGAACTGGCCAAAGGTTTGGAAATCCTCGCGAATGGCGGCGAAATCGACTATGTCGGCGCGTCTGATGTCGAACTGATCGGCCCGGGCGAAGCGGCAGGCAACTATCGCGTCGTCGGGTACGAAGGTGGCGCTGAAGTCACCGCTGGCCGCAAGTAAGATCAAAGCATTGCAATCGGCCCGGAGCGCGTGCGCTTCGGGCCGATTTGCACTTGGGAACATGACATGATCCGGGTCGAGAACCTTCACAAACATTTCGGGGGCTTTCACGCCGTAGACGGCGCGTCGCTTGAGGTGGCCGAAGGCACGATCACAGGTCTGATCGGTCCGAACGGGGCCGGCAAAACAACACTTTTCAATGTTATCGCTGGCAATCTGCCCGCCACATCGGGCCGCGTTTTCATGGAAGGCGGGGAAATCACCGGGCTCAGCCCGCACGAGCTGTTTCACAAAGGTCTGTTGCGGACATTTCAGATCGCGCATGAGTTTTCTTCGATGTCCTGCCGCGAGAACCTTATGATGGTGCCATCCGGCCAGTCTGGCGAAACATTGTGGAACACGTGGTTCGGGCGCAAACGCATCGCCGACGAAGAACGTGCTCTGCGCGCCAAGGCTGATGAAGTTCTGGAATTTCTGACCATCGAACATTTGGCAGACCACAAGGCGGGTCAGGTGTCGGGCGGGCAGAAAAAGCTGCTGGAACTGGGTCGCACCATGATGGTCGACGCCAAGATCGTCTTTCTGGACGAGGTCGGCGCAGGGGTGAACCGCACGCTTCTGAACACGATCGGCGACGCGATCAAACGGCTGAACACCGAGCGCGGCTATACGTTCTGCATGATCGAGCATGATATGGATTTCATCGGCCGCCTTTGCGATCCGGTCATCGTGATGGCCGAAGGCAAGGTTCTGGCCGAAGGGGCGGCGGATCAAATCATGCAGAACGAAGCGGTGATCGAAGCCTATCTGGGTCGCGGCCTGAAGAACAAGGTCAAGGCAGACGCATGAGCAGCCCTTACCTCATCGGTGACGCAATGACCGGCGGTTATGGCCGGGGCGGCCCGGATATCCTGCACAATTGCACCATTGCCGTGAACGAAGGCGAGATTGCCGTGATCGTCGGGCCAAATGGCGCGGGCAAATCGACCGCCATGAAAGCCGTCTTCGGGATGCTGAACCTGCGCAAAGGCGCGGTCAGGATCGGGGGCGAAGATATTACCCATCTTTCGCCGCAGGACCGGGTTGCCAAAGGCATGGCCTTTGTCCCGCAAACCTCGAATATTTTCACGACGATGACCGTGGAAGAAAACCTTGAAATGGGCGCGTTCCTGCGCCGCGATGATATCAGCGGCACAATGGAACAGATCTATACGCTGTTCCCGATCCTGAAAGACAAACGCCGTCAGGCGGCGGGCGAATTGTCGGGCGGACAACGCCAGCAAGTCGCGGTGGGTCGCGCCCTGATGACACAACCGAAGGTCTTGATGCTGGACGAACCGACGGCAGGGGTCAGCCCCATCGTGATGGACGAACTGTTTGACCGCATTATCGAGGTCGCGCGCACCGGCATTTCCATTCTGATGGTCGAACAAAACGCCCGACAGGCACTGGAAATCGCAGATCGCGGCTATGTGCTTGTGCAAGGCAGCAATGCCTATACCGACAGTGGCGCGGCGCTTTTGGCGGACCCGGATGTGCGCCGCTCATTCCTAGGAGGCTGACTTTATGAAACCCGTCCTTGCCGTTCTGGCCATTCTTTTCCCCCAGCTTGCTATCGCAGCAGAATGCCGCTTTGTCAGCGAATGCTACGAAGCCGATGGATGCTATGAGACCGAATACGACCTAACGCTGAACCTCACGTCAGACACGGCCCGCGTAGAAACGATTGCGGGCACGTTTGACGCGGCCGCCGCCGCAGGCGACGGTATTGTTACCATCACCGGCCAGGGACTTGGCATGATGCATATGTTGACGCTCGCCGATGGCGGCGACGCGCGCTATGCCGTCCAGATGGGGGATGCCTCTGGCGTCACCATGATCACCTATCACGGAACCTGCCAATAATGGATCTGTTGAACGCCATCGTGGCCCTTGCCAACTTTGTTATCCTGCCGGGTATTTCCTATGGCAGCCAGTTGGCGCTTGGGGCGCTTGGTGTGACGCTGATCTATGGCATTCTCAGGTTTTCGAACTTCGCCCATGGCGACACAATGGCCTTTGGCGCGATGGCCACCATCCTGATGACATGGTGGTTGCAGTCCTTGGGCGTCTCGCTTGACCCCTTGCCGACCGCGCTTTTGGCCTTGCCGGTGGGCATCGCGGCAACGGCGCTTTTGGTTTTGGGAACCGATAAGCTGGTCTATAAATTCTACCGCGAACAAAAAGCGGCACCGGTGATCCTGGTGATCGTCTCGATGGGCGTGATGTTTGTGCTGAACGGACTTGTGCGCTTTATCATCGGCGTGGATGATCAGCGCTTTGCCGATGGCGCGCGGTTTGTCATCTCGGCCCGGGATTTCAAGGAAATAACCGGTCTGCGCGAAGGCCTGGCAATCAAATCAACCACGGTTCTGACCGTCGTTGTCGCCGTGATCGTCGTGGCCCTGTTGTTCTGGTTTCTGAACAAAACCCGCACCGGCAAGTCCATGCGCGCGTTCAGCGACAACGAAGACCTTGCGCTTTTGTCGGGCATCAACCCGGAACGCGTGGTGATGATCACCTGGATCATCGTCGCCGCGCTGGCGACCATTGCGGGCACGCTTTATGGCCTGGACAAGAGCTTTAAGCCGTTCACCTATTTCCAGCTTTTGTTGCCGATCTTTGCCGCCGCCATCGTCGGCGGTCTGGGCAATCCTGTAGGGGCCATCGCAGGCGGTTTCGTGATTGCCTTTAGCGAAGTGACCATCACCTATGCTTGGAAGAAAGTCGCAGGCTATGTCTTCCCCAGTTGGGAACCTGACGGTTTGATCCAGCTTTTGTCGACCGACTATAAATTTGCGGTCAGCTTCGCGATCCTGATCGTCGTTCTCTTGTTCCGGCCAACAGGTCTTTTCCGGGGGAAATCGCTATGACCCTGACGCCCAAGGACGTGCTGCTTTTTCTTGGTGTTTTTGCCCTGATCGTTTTGACCGGCTTTACCCAAAGCTGGAACGTGGCACTTGGCATTCTGAACATGGGGCTGATTTCGGCCATCATGGCACTGGGCGTGAACATGCAATGGGGCTATGCCGGGCTGTTCAACATCGGGGTGATGGGGTTTGTCGCACTCGGCGGTCTGGGCGCGGTCGTCGTCTCGATGCCGCCTGTGACCGAAGCTTGGGCGGCAGGCGGTCTGCGCGTCATTGGCGCGTTGATCGTAGGCGCGGCCACCATTGCAGGTGCCGTCATTGCATGGAAACGTTTGCCGAAAGGCCCGGTGCGGGCACTTTTGCTGGTGCTGCTGCTGGTGGCGGGGTTCTATGCGTTCCGCGGTCTCTTTGACCCGGCGGTCGAGGCGATCGAACGGATCAATCCCGCCAGCACCGGCTATCTGGGCGGTCTTGGATTGCCCGTGCTTCTGGCGTGGCCCGTCGGCGCGCTGCTTGCGGCCGGTGCGGCCTGGTTGGTGGGCAAAACGGCGCTTGGTTTACGATCTGATTATCTGGCCATCGCGACGCTTGGCATTTCTGAAATCATCATCGCCATTCTGAAAAACGAAGACTGGCTGACGCGCGGTGTCAAAAACGTCATCGGCATCCCGCGCCCGGTCCCCTATGAGATCGACCTGCAAAATGACCCAAACTTTGTGGACCGCGTCGCCTCGTTCGGGGCCGACCCTGTCACCGCGTCGTCCATCGCGGTCAAGCTGGCCTATAGCGGCCTGTTCCTTGTTGTTCTGCTCGCGCTTTTGTGGCTGGCGCAATCCGCGCTTAATTCGCCCTGGGGTCGCATGATGCGCGCAATTCGCGACAACGAAGTCTCATCCGAAGCCATGGGCAAAGATGTCACCGCGCGCCATTTGCAGGTGTTTATCCTTGGCTCGGCCATCTGTGGTCTTGCCGGTGCTATGATGACAACGCTGGACGGGCAACTGACCCCCGCCAGCTATCAGCCCCTGCGCTTCACCTTTCTTGTCTGGGTCATGGTCATCGTCGGCGGGTCCGGCAACAATTTCGGCGCGGTCTTGGGGGGCATGTTGATCTGGTATCTCTGGATTATGGTCGAACCGATGGGGCTGGCGCTGATTACGTTTATCACCTCGGGCATGGCCGACGGGTTCTGGTTGAAAGATCACCTGTTGGAAAGTGCGGCACATATGCGTCTTTTAACCATGGGGTTGATCCTGCTTTTGGTTTTGCGCTTCAGCCCGCGCGGGCTGATCCCCGAACGATGACGCCGCTTATTGTCATCCCCGCCGCTGGCGCGTCTTCGCGGATGAACGGGCGTGACAAGCTTATGGAAGACATTGATGGCGCCCCTTTGCTGAAACGCCAAGTGGCGACAGCCGTGGCCAGCGGGGCGCCCGTGATGGTGGCGACGCGCGTGAAAGACCGCGAACGACAAGCGGCCTTGGATGGGTTGAAAGCCACCCTGATCACCGTGCGCGATGCGGATGATGGGTTGGGTGCCACATTGCGTACCGCCGCCAGATTTGCCGCGCGTCACACGCCTGACCGGGCCATGATGGTGCTTTTGCCGGATGTGCCGGACATCACCGTCTTTGACATCAAATCCATCATCGCGCGGTTCCAGGCCGAAGGCGGGAATACGCCAGCGCGCGCCAGCAATGACCGCGGGCAACCCGGCACCCCCTTGATCGTGCCTGCCCGGCTTTTGCCCCGCTTTGCAGAGCTGACCGGCGACGACGGCGGCAAAGCGGCCTTGCAGGGCGAAGAGGTGATCCTTGTTCCGTTGTCGAACAACCGGGCCACCCGCGACCTGGATACGCCCGAGGACTGGGCCAGATGGCGCGCGGAACAGGGCCAGGCGCAAGGACAGCCAGAATGAGACCGTGGCGCTGATGGCGGATATTCTTTGCATCGGGTCGGTCCTTTGGGATGTGATCGGGCGGTCGTCTGCATCGATGCGCGTCGGTTCGGATGTGCCGGGCCGCATCACGCGGCTGCCGGGGGGCGTGGCGATGAACATTGCCATGACGCTAAAGCGCTTTGGCCTGACGCCAGCGCTTTTGACCAGCATCGGGCGGGACGCGGCAGGCGATGCTTTGGTGAACGCCGCTGACCGGCTTGGGCTGGACACATCGCTGATTTACCGGTCAGCCGATTTGCCGACAGACCAATACATGGCCATCGAAGGGGCAAACGGGTTGATCGCGGCAATTGCAGATGCGCATTCACTGGAAGCGGCAGATGCCAAAATACTCACCCCCCTTTCCGACGGCCGTTTGGGCACAGCAGACGCGCCCTATTCCGGGCTGATCGCGCTGGACGGCAATCTGACAACCGCGCTTTTGGCCGAGATCGCCGTCAGCCCGCTTTTCTCGCGGGCGGATCTGCGCGTCGCGCCAGCCTCACCCGGCAAAGCCGAGCGTCTTCTGCCGCTTCTGAAAACGCCCAAGGCCACGGTGTATGTGAACCTCGAAGAAGCAGGATTGCTGTGTCACCAGACATTCGAAAACGCCTCCAGCGCCGCACAAGCCCTGATCGCCAAAGGCGCGGCGAAAGTGCTGGTCACCGATGGCGGGCGGCAGGCGGCCTATGCACATGCCGGTGGCATGGCCACCGCAGAACCGCCGCAAGTGCTGGTCACCCGCGTCACCGGCGCAGGTGACACTTTTATGGCCGCCCATATCGCAGCCGAAGCGCAGGGCGCGCCGCCGCAAACGGCGCTGACAAACGCCCTTGCCGCAGCCGCCACTTATGTGTCAGGGGACGTGCCATCATGACCTTGCCCATCGATATCCTGCCCGAAGTGCAATCCGCCCTGGCCGATGGCGGCCCCGTTGTTGCGCTGGAATCAACCATCATCAGCCACGGCATGCCGCATCCGCAAAACATTGACACCGCCCGCGCCGTCGAAGATGCCGTGCGCCGCGAAAACGCCGTGCCCGCGACAATCGCGGTCATAGACGGGCGGCTGAAAGTCGGGCTGGACGAGGCCAACCTGACACGTCTGGCCACGGCCAGCCTGCGCGACGTGACCAAACTGACGCGCGCCAATCTTGCCCAATGCGTGGCCGCAGGCGGCACGGGTTCAACCACAGTTGCGGCAACCATGATCATCGCGCATCTGGCCGGGATCGACGTCTTTGCCACAGGCGGCATTGGCGGCGTGCATCGCGGGGCGGAAGCCAGCTTTGATATCTCGGCCGATTTGCGGGAACTTGCACACACTCCGGTTGCCGTTGTCTGCGCAGGCGCAAAGGCCATTCTGGACATTCCCAAAACGCTTGAAGTGCTGGAAACTCTGGGCGTCCCGGTCATTGCCTATGGCCAGGCGGCGTTCCCGGCGTTTTGGTACCGGGATTCCGGCCTGACCGCGCCCATGACCGCCGATGATACGATGGTGATCGCGCGCGCCTGGGCCAAACAGCGCCAGCTTGGGCTGCAAGCCGGCTGCCTGATTGCCGCCCCTATCCCTGAAAATGACGAAATTCCCGCGTCGGTCATCACGCCGATGATCACGCAAGCCTTGGCCGATGCCGAAGCGCAGGGAATGACGCATGGCGCCGTCACGCCTTACGTCTTGCAACGTATTTTCGAGCTGACCGAAGGGGCCTCTTTGACCGCAAACATCGCGCTTGTCCTGAACAACGCGCAACTTGCTGCTAAATTAGCCGCAGAATTCCGGAAATAGTCATTTTAACACCGAATTTTTGGCGAGTCATTGTGACACCACGTAGAAGCACCTAAGTTCCCCCTAGCTGCAACGCAGGATTAAGATGTCAAAACTTCCAGAAGATCCCGGCGAGGTTCGCCGCAAACGGGGTATGTTTGCCTGGCTTCGCGGGTCGTTTCTGACGGGCCTTGTGGTGATTGCGCCCATCGGGCTGACACTTTGGCTTATCTGGACCGTTGCGGGCTGGGTCGACAGCTGGGTTTTGCCGTTTGTGCCAATCTGGCTGCGTCCCGATCAATATGTCGGACTTAACATTCGCGGCATTGGGGTTCTGGTTTTCCTGATCTTCACCATCCTTGTGGGATGGATGGCCAAGGGCCTGATCGGTCGGTCGCTGATCAAATGGGCCGAAAGCCTGGTGCATGGCCTGCCGGTCGTGCGTTCGGTCTATAAGGGCCTGAAACAAATTGCAGAAACCGTGTTTGCACAATCCGACACGTCGTTCGACAAGGCATGCCTGGTCGAATATCCCCGGAAAGGCATCTGGGCGATTGCCTTTATTTCCACCTCGGCCAAGGGCGAGATCGACCAGAAAGTGCCGGTGGACGAAAGCAAAACAGCGGTGTTCCTGCCGACAACGCCCAACCCGACTTCGGGCTTTCTGTTGTTTTTGCCCAAATCTTCGGTGGTCGAACTGGACATGAGCGTCGAAGACGCCGCCAAACTGGTGATCTCGGCGGGCCTTGTTTACCCCGATGGTCAGATCGCAGCCGAACCGACATCTATCGAAGACGCCCGCACCAACAGCCGGATCGGCACCGCCAGCTAATCGCCTAACTGTACATTTCCGGCAAATCGACACTGGACGCTTTGCCCAACATGTCGCCATGCTCGGCCATGAACCGTTCGGCAGCTGCTTGCCCTGCGTCGAACAAGGACGACAGCGTCGCGGGCGTGGGCACCAGTTTGGACGCCACGCTCAGATCGGTCATCAAGTCGTCATCCGCAATCATGTGAACGCGAATCTCTTTCATCGCCCCCTCTGCGACCTGACCTTCGGCAATCAGGCGTTGCACGAAATGAATGGCCCGCAATTCGCGCAGCAAAGACGTATTAAAGCTGATCTCGTTGATGCGGTTCAGAATATCATGCGCCTCACGCGGCGTCTCGGCCCGCTCCATCGGATTGATATTCACTATGACAATATCACTTGGCAGCGTCGGCTCGAACAATGGGAACAAGGCCGGGTTGCCGGTGTACCCCCCGTCCCAATAATCCTCGCCGTCGATGTCCACCGCCTGAAAAATCGTTGGCAAGCAGGCCGAAGCCAGAATCACATCTGTGGTGATCTCGTCGCCCGAAAACACCCGTATCTTGCCCGTCCGTACATTCGTGGCCGACACAAAAAGCGCAGGCCCCTTGTCGGCGCAAACCGAACTATAGTGGAACGCGCTTGCGATCTGTTCCAGCGGGTTCTTGTAAAACGGCCCCCAGGCATAGGGGCTGACCATCCGTGACCAGGCATCCGCCAGGGTAAACGGCAGTGAATGCGCAATCGTCCGGCTGACCAGACCAGGGGCCGGAAAGAACGCGGTCATCCAGTGGGCCAATCGCAAATCACCGACGCCGCCAACCTGGTTCCAAAGCCAGGCCATATTGTCCCGCGCGCCCTGTCTGCCGTTTTCAACCAACCCGGCCTTCAGCGCGGCGCCGTTCAGCGCCCCGGCCGAGGTTCCGGAAATACCGGCAATTTCAATGCTGTCGTCTTGCAACAACCGATCGACAACGCCCCAGGTAAAGGCGCCATGGGCCCCGCCACCTTGCAAGGCCAGATTGATCTTTCGCGTCATCGGGAACGCCGCGCATGAATGTACCTGTTCACAACGCAGTCCACCCGCCGTCGACACTGATCGTTGTGCCGGTGATCTGGGCCGCCGCATCCGAACACAGGAACGCACACGTGCCGCCCAATTGTTCGACCGTCGCAAATTCTTTGGACGGTTGGCGCGCCAGCAGCACATCACGAATGACCGTTTCGCGGTCCATATCGTATTCCTTCATCGTGTCCGGGATCTGCGTTTCCACCAATGGCGTCAGCACATAGCCCGGACAAATTGCGTTTGCGGTGATCGGTTCTTCGGCTGTTTCCAGCGCAACCACCTTGGTCATCCCCACAACACCGTGTTTGGCGGCCACATAGGCCGATTTGAAAGGCGACGCGGTCAATCCATGGGCCGAAGCGATGTTGATCACCCGCCCCCAGCCCGACGCCCGCATAACCGGCAACGCCGCGGCGGTCGTGTGAAAGGCCGAACTCATGTTGATAGCGATGATCGCATCCCATTTCTCGACCGGGAAATTTTCAATCGGATCAACGTTCTGAACGCCTGCGTTGTTGATCAACACATCGCAAGCCCCGGCCTGTGCGATCAAGTCGCGACATTCATCGCCTTTGGACATGTCGGCCTTGATATAGCGCGCAGTCACCCCGGTCTCTTTTGCAATCTCATCCGCCAAAGCGTGGTCTTCGTCCCGATCAGTGAACGAATTCAGCACCACATGGGCCCCTGTTTTCGCCAGTTCGCGGGCAATGCCCAGCCCGATACCGGAATTCGACCCGGTGATGACGGCGGTTTTCCCTTTGAGTGACATATCTCAACCTTTCGCAACTGCGGCAAATTTCTGCAGGCGCAAAATAGCAAGTTCGCGCCAAAGCGCCAGCCCCCGCCTCAACCACCTTGTCCGCCACATAGCACTATCTTACAAATCCCTGAGGTGAGGGGTGATATTGCGACCATGTCCGACAATCTAACTGCGCAGCAAATTTCCGCGGATGTGCTATCACGAACAGGAAAGTCGCTCATGGCCGGCGATTTTGACGCTTTTTCAGATTGTTTTCACCTGCCCAGCCATGTCGAAACCTTTGAAGGCATGCGGTTTTTGCACACCGAAGCCGATATGAAAGACGTCTTCGACAGCGTCCGCGAATACTATCAGAAGATCGGCGTAACCAAGATTGTCCGGCAATGCGTCTCGGCGCGGTTCGAAGATGACGCCACGATCACAAATATGCATATCACGCATCTTTACCGGGAATCCGGCAGCCTTGACCGCCGCCCATTTCCCGTCACCTCGACGCTGATCGATGTGGGCGGCGTCTGGAAGGTCATACGCGCCCAATATGCCATCGACGACGCGCCCAACCACAATCAAGCGCTGTCTGGCCAATAAAAAACGCCGCGCAATTGGCGGCGTTTTTCGCAAGCTTCAATGATCGTAAGCTTAGAAGCCCAGACCTTCGTATTTCTTTTTGAACTTCGACACGCGGCCGCCGGTGTCCATCAGTCGGGTGCCGCCACCGGTCCAGGCCGGGTGCACTGTTGGGTCAACGTCCAACGACAGCGTGTCGCCTTCCGCGCCCCAGGTCGACCGCATCTGAACGGTGTCGCCATTGGTCATTTTGACCTCGATGACGTGATAATCGGGATGAGTATCTTTTTTCATGGGATCACGCCTCGGATTTTGGCTTATAGTTGGTGTCTTCTGCGATCCGTGCAGACTTGCCGCGACGCGAACGCAGGTAATACAGCTTGGCGCGACGCACACGCCCGCGGCGCACAACGGTGACGCTGTCGATATTGGTCGAATGCAGTGGGAATACCCGTTCCACGCCTTCGCCAAAGGAAATCTTGCGAACGGTGAACGAACCGGCGATACCATCGCCGTTTTTACGCGCAATGCACACGCCTTCGTAATTCTGCACGCGGGTCCGCGTGCCTTCGGTCACCTTATAGCCAACGCGGATGGTGTCACCCGCTTTGAAATCCGGAATGTCTTTGCCAAGCGCGGCCACTTGCTCGGCTTCCAGTTCTGCGATCAGGTCCATCTGACGCACTCCTATTTTTGCCCCGGGTTGGTCCCGAGAGTTCGTGTCGCCTCAGAGCTCCGCTTGATTTTGGGGTCGGAACATGGCCACCCGCCGGAGAATTCAGGTCGTCGTTGCTTGATGTTCGCACCCTCGCGAACCTGCGCCGTATAGGACCTGACCGGTTTCGGATCAAGAAGATTCTCGATCCTTTTCGCCTGTTTTATACAGCCTCCAAAGGTCGGGTCGCCTTGCCCTGGTCAGGGCCTCGGCCTCGGCTTTCCGCCATTGGTCAACGGCCCCGTGGTCGCCCGAGCTTAGGACATCAGGGATGCGCCGACCTTCCCATTCGGCGGGGCGCGTAAACTGCGGATGCTCCAGCAACCCCGAAGCAAAGCTTTCGTCTTCAACCGACGCCGCATTGCCCAGAACGCCAGGCAACAGCCGAACGCTGGCGTCAATCATCGCTTGCGCCGCTATCTCGCCGCCCGTCATCACAAAGTCCCCCAAGGACACCTCGTCAATGTCGAAGTGATCAATCACCCGCTGATCCAGCCCTTCAAACCGGCCCGCAATCAAACAGACACCTGGTCCGTCAGCCCAGCTGCGCGCCGTCGCCTGATCAAACGGGCGTCCGCGGGGGCTCAGATAGATGACCGGCAGGTCCTGCTTGCGCTTTGCAAACCGCACGGCCTTTCCCATGATATCGGGGCGCAGAACCAGACCGGCACCACCACCTGCCGGCGTATCGTCAACTTTCCGGTGTTTGCCCTCGCCAAAGACACGCAGGTCAATCGCATTCAGCTGCCAAAGCCCCTGATCCAGCGCCTTGCCGGTCAAGGACGCGCCCAACACGCCCGGGAACACATCCGGAAACAGCGTGATCACCTGCGCCGACCAGGCCCCGGCGACGCTTGGCCTGTCCTGCATCAGATCGCGCGGCGCAATGCTGGGCGCGATACTCAGCCGCCCGTGCGACTTGGACGGCTCATCTGTCATCGCAATGACCTACCCCGGCTCCAATGACCTTAAAATACTTTGGGGGAGCACGAGGGGGCAACGCCCCCTCGTCCACGGCGGCGCGCGCAAGCGCAGCGCATCCCCTTAATTGGCCTGACGCGCCAGCGAAGCTGCATATTCCGGGCCAAGCGCTGACAGGCCTTTCAGAATATCAATCGCATAAGCCAACTGATAGTCATCATCGCGCAGTTCAGCGGCTTCCTCGGCGCGCGCCCGATCTTCTTCGATCTGGCGACGCTCGTCTTCGCTAAGCTGGTTGTTCGACAAAGACCCGCGCAAATCCGCTTCGGAACGTGTGCTGCGCGCATCCTCGTCTTCTTCATCCTCTGCGCGACGCGGCGGTTGTTCGACGATGATGTCAGGGGCCACACCCAAAGCCTGGATCGAGCGGCCCGATGGCGTGTAATACCGCGCTGTCGTCAGACGCATCGCGCCGTCGCCGCGCAACGGCATGACGGTCTGGACCGACCCTTTGCCAAAACTCTGCGTGCCCACAACAATCGCGCGGCGATGATCCTGCAACGCACCAGCCACGATTTCCGACGCGCTGGCCGACCCGCCATTGATCAGCACGACAATCGGCTTGCCATCTGCCAGATCGCCCTCTTCCGCGTTGAAACGGTCCCCGTCCTGCGGCTCGCGCCCGCGGGTCGATACAATCTCGCCGCTGTCCAGAAACGCATCCGACACCCGCACCGCCTGCGTCAGCAACCCGCCCGGGTTGTTGCGCAAATCGATGACAAAGCCGTTCACATTGTCGATGCCACCCAATTCTTCGACCTTTTCGGCCAATTGGTCGCGCATCGTCGGGAACGTCTGGTCGCTGAATGTCGTCAGACGCAACACCACGGTTTCGCCCACGGTGCGGCTGCGCACGGCGGTCAGCTTGATCGTATCGCGGATGATCGACACATCGAACGGCTCAGGCGCATCTTCGCGCACGACCGTAATGATAATCTCGGACCCGACCGGGCCGCGCATAAGATCAACCGCTTCATCCAGCGTCAGACCCAGAACGCTTTCGCCATCAACATGGGTGATGAAATCGCCCGCTTCCATGCCCGCATCATCGGCAGGCGTCCCATCGATAGGCGAGACGACTTTCACAAAGCCTTCTTCCTGCGTCACCTCGATGCCAAGGCCGCCAAATTCGCCCCGTGTCTGCACCCGCATAGCCTGCGCATCATCGGGCGACAGGTAAGACGAATGCGGATCAAGCGAAGTCAGCATGCCATTGATCGCAGCCTCGATCAGGTCTTCGGATTCCACGTCTTCGACGTATTGCGACCGGATCCGTTCGAAAATATCGCCAAACAAATCAAGTTGTTCATACACGCTCGCCTTCTTTTCGGCTTCCTGTGCAATGAGCGGTCCGGCCACCTGTGTCGTGACAACTGCCCCGAACATCACACCTGTGATCGAAGCCAAGAGAAACTTACGCATAGCTTGTCCTTATTCCTGTCCAGCAGTCAGAACCTGGCCGGGGTCAACCGGCACGCCTGCCTGACGGATTTCCATGTAAAGCGTTTCGTTATATTCTAGCCTACTCTGCCCGCTGTCGGCGTTCAATTTATCTTGTGCGCCGCCCATAAAGCCCAACGGCGCTCCTTTGCCGACCACCTCGTCACGGTTGACAAACACGTCGGCCATGCCCGCCAGCGTCACCAGAACGCCACCATCGGCCTCAAGAATTGCGACACTTGCAAAACCCGGCACCTCGCCGGCGAACCGAATGGTTGCGTCGACAGGCGCGGTCACAAGTGCCGCTGACAAGGTGCGAAATGACCAGCCTTCATCTGCGTTTTCAAAAACTTGCACCTCGGCCTCGGCACTGACGGGCCGCGCCCAGGCCCCGGCATCCAGCGGGCCTGTCGCGCGTCCGTCCGGTTCCAGCACATCGGCCAGGGCGGCCAGTGTTTCGGCCCCGCCAATCAGCGCCGCAAAAGCCGCTTCGTCGGTTGCCAGGCGGTCGGGCAAGGTCTGGCGCGCTGACAAAGCACCGGCCAGGGCCACGCGCGCATCCCGCGCCTTTGCCAGCCCTGACAGCAATTCGGCCGTGCCCGCGGCCAGAACCTGTTCGGTGTCTGCCAAATCACCCAGCACGGCTTGCAGCCGCGACGCACGATCGAGAAGCGATGGAACAAGCGCGCGCGCCAAAATGCCTGCGCGGATGCTTTCGGGTGCGCTGCCGGGGTGCAGCACCGACCGCGTTTGGGTTTGCAGGGTGGCGTCCTGCATCAAAACCAAAAGCGCCGCTGCATCCGCGTCTTCTTCGGCCAGTTGCGCTTGCAGGTCACGCTTGCGCAAAGTCAGCCGTCGCACCTCGCCCCGCATCGCCTGCAAGCCCGCCTCGTACGCCCGCACGGTGTCGGTCAGCGCGCCGATCCGGTCGCTTGCACTTTCCGATTGTTCCAACAGGCTTGCCGCGCGCATAAGACTGTCTGATGCGTCTTGCGCCAGACTCTCGGCAAAAGCCATCGGGGCGCAGAAAAACGCCAAAACACAAACTGTTAGCAGCCCGCGCATCATCGCAGAAGGCTTTCGCCCGTCATTTCGTCGGGCTGTGGCAACCCCATCAACTCCAGCACTGTGGGCGCCAGATCGGCCAGACGCCCCTGTCCCAGCGTCGCGCCGTCGGGCCCGCCAATCAGCGCCACTGGCACCAGATTGGTGGTATGCGCCGTATGCGGCCCGCCGGTGACCGGATCGACCATGGTTTCGCAATTGCCATGATCTGCCGTCAAAATCATTGCGCCGCCTGCGGAATCTAGCGCGTCCAACACCTGACCCAAACCTTGATCAACCGCTTCGCACGCCTTTATTGCCGCCTGCAAATCGCCGGTGTGCCCGACCATATCCGGGTTGGCATAGTTGACGACGATCAGATCGTAACCCTTTGCAATCGCGTCAACAAAATCTTGCGTAACCTCAGGCGCAGACATTTCAGGCTGCAAATCATAGGTCGCGACCTTTGGCGATTTCGGCATTGACCGATCTTCCCCCGGATAGGGTGTTTCGACCCCGCCATTCAGGAAAAACGTGACATGCGGATACTTCTCGGTTTCGGCCAGGCGGAATTGGGTCATCCCCTGTTTCGAGACCCATTCGCCCAGCGTATTCACAATTTCCCGCTTGGGAAAAACCGTGGTCATATAAGCGTTGTGACCTTCAGAATATTCGACCATGCCCAGCAAAGCCGCCAGCTTTGCGCGCGGCCCGGTTTCGAATTCACTGAACGCGGGCTCGCCGATTACACGCAGGATTTCACGCGCGCGATCAGCGCGGAAATTGGCAAAAAACACGCCGTCGCCGTCGTTAATGCCTTGGAATCCCTTGATAACTGTCGGGCGAATAAATTCGTCGCCCTCGTCGCGATCGGCATATGACACCTCAATGGCCTCTGCCGCTGACGCAGCCCACCCCCCGCTTGGGAAGACTTTCCATTCGACGCCATCGTACGCGGTCATCGCGCGATAGGCGGCTTCGACCCGTTCCCACCGGTTGTCGCGATCCATCGCATAATAGCGCCCGATCACCGTGCCGATGCGCGCGCCGTCCGGAAGGGCCGCTTCGAATGCCTTGATGTGGTCAAGTGCGGACCGCGGCGCCACGTCGCGACCGTCAGTCAAAGCATGGATGACCACAGAAATTCCCTTGTCTGTCAGGGCCTTGGCTGCTGCGACAAGGTGGTCGTGATGCGAATGTACGCCACCATCCGAGACCAGCCCCATGACATGCGCTGTGCCTTTGCTGACGGTCAGCGCATCCGCGAAATCGGCAATTGCGTCGTTTGAGAAAAAAGAGCCGTCTTCGATGGCCAAATCAATCTGGCCCAGATCCATCGCGACGACACGACCGGCGCCAATATTGGTGTGCCCGACTTCGGAATTGCCCATCTGGCCTGTTGGCAGACCCACATCTGGGCCGTGGGTCACCAGTTTTGCGTTCGGGTAAGTCTTTATAATACGGTCATAATTTGGAGTATCGGCCAGTGTCGGCGCATTCGACGCAGGGTCTGATCCCAGACCCCAACCGTCCAGAATACAAAGCACCACGGGGGTTGGTTTGCTCATGCCGTGCCTCTTGGTTTGTTTTGTTTTTCTTAGCTGCTAACGCATCGGGATTGAAGCCGGGAATGGGCTATTCTTCTGCGTCATCCTCGCCGCCGAACTCGGTCTGGACGATGCCCGCGTCATAGCCTTGTTCTTCCAGATGGCGCCGAAAAACGTTTGTATATCCGTGGGTTACAAAAATCCGCTCAGCACCTGTTTCGCGGATTGCCTGATTGAGACCCTGCCAATCGGCGTGATCAGACATCACAAACCCCCGATCCGCCCCCCGCCGTCTGCGCACACCCCGCAGCGCCATCCAGCCGCTGGCGAAGGCGGTCGAGGCGGGTTTGAAGTGGGTGGCCCATTTTGAGCCGAGGGCGGATGGGGGGGCGAGGATGAACGCGCCGTTCAGGGATTTGATGTCGGTTTCGGCGCTCACCTGCATGGTTGCGGGAAGGTTAACGCCCTGTGCGCGCAAGACGGCGTTTGTGCCCTCGATAGCGCCGTGGGTCAGGATGGGGCCAATGTCGGGGTTGAGATGCGCCAGGATTCTTTGAGCCTTTCCAAGAGAATAGGCCCCGCAGATCGAATGACGACCAGCCGCCGCGTTGGTCGCCCACCAAGCGTTGATATCGGCCACGACCTGATCCTGCGGAGCCCAGTTAAAGACCGGTAAACCGAACGTGCATTCGGTAATGAAGGTGTCGCATTTGACCGGCTGAAACGGTTCGCTGACGCCGTCGGGTTCGGTTTTGTAGTCGCCCGAGACGACCCACACCTCGCCGCCGACCTCGACGCGGATTTGGGCCGATCCCGGCACGTGACCGGCGGGGTGAAAGCTGATTTTCGCGCCACCTATTTGAAGCGTCTCACCATAGCTAACTGTTTGAATATCAACACTTCCAAGCCGATGACGGATAACCGGAGCGGCGCTTTCGGTGGCCAGATAATGGCCCATGCCAGACCTTGCATGATCGGCGTGGCCATGGGTGATGAGGGCGCGGTCGACGCGTTTCCACGGGTCGATGTAAACATCGGCGGCGGGGCAAAAAATGCCTTGTTTTCTGAAGGTTAGGACAGGATCGGTCATGATTTGGGGCGTCTGGGCTGCGGACGACCTGCCATTTCTTTCAGCAACCCACCGACGCCCATTGCGCTTATGTCTTTGTTTTCTATTGGTAATTTAGCTGAAAACCGCTCGAGAACCCAATCAACCCCGTTTAATGCGGGCGAGCGTGCGCAGCCCGGCAAACCGACGATAGGACGGCCGTTTAAATGTCCTAAAAACAACAGGTTACCGGGATCTACGGGCATGCCGAAACGGGTGATTTCGCCACCGGCCTGAACCACGGCAGCGGGCGCGATATCGGCCCGGTCTGACGTGGCCGACGCCCCGAGGATCAGCGTTAAGTCACTGGAGTTATTTAATTTTTCCGCAACCTGATCAACATCATGCGGGACGGTTTGAACATCGTCCAGACGATAGCCCAAAGCCTCGATCCGATTGCGGACGATGGTTTCACCCTTTTTTAGCAAACTCGGCTTGAAACCCGGCGTTTCGGTCAGGATCAGCCGTGCGATGCCGCCGAGAAATGGAGAAAGCGTTAACGCGTCGGCACTCAGAACGGCCTCTCCGGCGTTAACGATTTGTTCGGGAAGCCCATAGGGGATGATCTTGACGGTCGCGACCAGCTGATCGGCTTTGACGCGCTGATAGTCTGGCAAGGTCGCCAGCGTCAGCCCTTCGTCGATATCGTTCAGCGCGTTGACAAGCGCGGTGTTGACGCGAAAAACACCCGATTTTTCGGCAATCAGATTGACGCGCCCGGTGAACACCGGCCCCAGGCGAAGCCCCGGCGCCTGCAGGATGCGGGCGATTCGCAGGGCAGCGCTGTCTTCGCCAATGTCGCCCTGACCCAGCGCCGCGACAGTGACCCGGTCGTGACCCTCGGCGCGTAAGTCTATGATATCGCGCGCAGAAATACATGTGCCTTTCTTTAAAACGCGCCCGCCCAGCTTGACCGAATGGGCCAAAATCGCACCTTGGGCATCCCCGACGGGGCACGGGCCAAATTTCATGCGACGGCCCCGGGCCGCGTATCAGGCCGGCGCAGACGTTCGGTCATTTCGGCCATGATGGACACGGCGATTTCTGCGGGCGCAATCGCACCGATATCAAGACCAACGGGGCCGTCGATACGCGCGATTGCATCAGTGGATAATCCAGCGTTTTCAAGGGCTTCTATGCGTTTTGCATGGGTGCGCCTTGAGCCGAGCGCGCCTATGTAGAACGCCTGCGAGGCAAGGGCCGTTTGCAAGGCGGGCGTGTCGATTTTCGGGTCGTGGCTGAGCGTTACAACGGCGGTGCGTGCATCCAGACCATAGGCGGCGAGCGCGTCGTCCGGCCAGCCATCCAGAAAGGTTTCGCCCGGGAAGCGTTGGGCCGAGGCAAAGCTGTCGCGCGGATCGCAGAGCACCACATCGTAACCGGCCATTTTTGCCATCTGAACAAGGGGTTGCGCGATATGGACCGCGCCGATCAGAGCAAGGCGCAGAGGCGGGTTGTGCACCCCGTAGAACAGATCACCTTCGCGGGCGGACCTGTCGGTGTGAAAGCGGGCTTTTTGAGCACCATCTGCTTGATTATGTTGGATAATCTGACGCGACCAGTCGGCAAGATTGACCGCAACAATCACGGGCATCCGGGCGGCGCGGTGGGCTGCGAGTGTTTCGATCAGAGCTTTGTCGGGCCCCTGACCGATGCCGATGGGTTCGACCATGACTTCGATCTGGCCGCCGCAGGCCAGGCCTACGTCAAACGCGGTGTCGTCCGAGACGCCAAATTCAAGCAGCCGGCAGGTGCCATCCCCCAAAGCTTCGACCGCTTCGTGAATAACCGCGCCTTCGACGCAACCCCCTGAAACTGAACCCTGAAATGCCATATCCGCGTCAATCACCAGCTGTGATCCGACCGGCCTGGGTGCCGAGCCCCAGGTCTTGACGACCGTGGCCAGAGCGACCTGTCGCCCTTCGTTCAGCCAAGCAAGGGCCGTTTCGGGAATGCCTGTTTCCTGTGCCACGTGTGTTCCTTTCCGGTGTTACTATATGGCCGCAATGTGGCGGGTGACCATCCAGATAAGACCTCTGATCTGCCATAAATAGGACCCAATCCGGGGCGATTGTTTCAGTTGTAGGCACATTGCTGTGCCTCCATCTTCCTCCCTGACTGGATAGGCCGTTCTTCGGAACGGCCTTTTTTTTGGCCGAACGCCCGGGTTGGGGGATGTTAAGGCTTTGGCGGTAAACCTGTCGTTATCCCATGCAAACGGGCGCCAAAACCGCAGGCCAGCGGAGGCCCTTCGTTTGCCCAGCGTTCTGGCTTTGGTAGATTTCCGGGCCAGTCGACAGTCGAATTGCATCCGGCTTGCGCCATGTCGCAAGACCGGGGTTTTGTGCTGAGCGCCTGAAATGTGCGTCAGGGAGCCAGCGAAGTCTGCCCGGTCTGGGCCATTCCGATCGAGATTTCGTCGCTGAGAATTTGCACCATCCGGGCCAGACCTTCTTCGCCCGCCGCCGCGATGGCAAATTGGAAGACGCGCCCGAAGAAGGTGAAACCGGCCCCTTGGGAAAACGCGCGCAGCACGTCTTCGCCACCGCGCAATCCGCTGTCGTAGAAAACCGCCATATCGCCCGGAAGCGCCGCGCGAATCTGCGGCAGACGTTCGATGGGCGCGGGCGCGGCGTCGAGCTGGCGCGCGCCGTGGCTGGAGACCTGAATTGCGTTGACACCCATCGTCGCCAGTTGCGCCGCGTCGTCGGGGTTGAGCACGCCTTTGACGACAAGATTGCCGGGCCAGCGGTCGCGGAGCATTTTGAGCGTATCCCAATCGGCCAGCGCGCGGCTTTCGGTGCGGTCAAAGTCGAACCCATCTTTCTGGAAGTTCGCCATTTGCGGGCGACCGGCGGCCAGCGTGCGCAGCGACCAGTTGGGGTGCAGCGCGAAGTCGAGAAACTGGCGCGGGCCGATGCGGAACGGCATGGCGAAGCCGTGGCGCAGTTCGCGGGGGCGGCGGCCGACCTCGGGGACGTCGACGGTGAGGACCAGCGTCCGGTAGCCCGCGTCGCGGGCGCGGTCGACCAGCTTGACCGTGCCGCTGCCGTCGCCTGAAAAGTAGAGTTGAAACCAGGCGTGACCGTCTGCGGTTTCGATCAGGGTTTCCATGTCGGTGGATGCCACGGTCGAGACGCCAAGGGGGACATGGTGTCTGGCGGCAAGACGGGCGAGCATCAGGTCGGCGCCCGGGCCAGAGAGATTGCACATGCCCATGGGCGCGATGCCAAAGGGCAGGCCGGCGCGCTGGCCGAAGAGGTCGACCGACAGCGCACGATCCGAGACGTTTCGGAGGATGCGGGGTTCAAGCGTGACCGCATCAAGCGCGGCGCGGTTGCGGGCCGCACCGGTTTCCCCCCCTGCGGCACCGTCGATATAGTCGAAGACCATCCACGGCAGGCGGCGTTTGGCCAGACGGCGGGCGTCGGCGGCGTTGTGTATGTTCTGGGCGGCCATGGGTTTCACTTTGCGGTAAAGCCGCCGTCGACCATCAAGACCTGTCCTGTGACAAAGCTGGACGCGTCGGAGCAGAGAAACAGGATGGGGCCGTCGATGTCTTCGAGCCGGCCATTGCGGTTCATGCAGGTTTGCGCGGCGTTGCGCGCGGCGCGGTCGGGGTCGTCGAAGACGGCGGCGGTCAGTTCGGTCGGGAAGAAACCGGGGCCGATGGCGTTGGCGGTGATGCCAAAGGGAGACCAGGCTTCGGCCATGGCGCGGGTCAGCTGGCCGATGCCTGCTTTGGTGGCGCCGTAAGCGATACCGCCGGGGAAGGCGCGGGTGGTTTGCAGGCTGGCGAAGTTGACGATGCGGCCCCAGCCTTTTTCTTTCATGGCAGGCACCAGCGCCTGGCTGAGAAAGAACGGCGCGGACAGGTTGAGCGCCAGCGTCTGGTCCCAGCCCTGAGCGGTCACGTCATCGGCGGCCTGGCGGGTGTTGACACCGGCGGCGTGGATCAGGATGTCGGGCGGCCCGAACGGTGCTGCGATTTCAGCGGCAAGCCCGGGCACGGCGGCGCGGTCGGCGATATCGGCCGGAAGGGCGGCGGCCTTGCCGCCTGTTTCGGCGACCAGCCCCGCAAGTGCGTCTTTCCGGCGGGCAACACCGACCACGCGCGCCCCTGCCCCGATCAGCGCCAAAGCGGCGCGGCGGCCAAGGCCCGAGCTGGCCCCGGTGATGCAGGCAACGCGGCCTGTCAGGTCGAAAAGCTGTTTCGGATCGTCCATGCTGGCACTGGCCCCGGTCAGATTGCGAATTGAGTGGACTCGCGGTGGGATTTACGCATATTGTAAGCGCTTACATTGGCATCGCGCAATCCCCAAATCACGCCGGGGCGGTTTGCACAGGTCACAGAACAAAAGGCATGGAACGCGCAGTGACGAGCCCTTCGCCGGAAAAATTGCCCACGCTGGATGACGTGGCCGACGCCGCCAAAGTTTCGACCGCGACCGTGTCGCGCTGCCTGAACGAGCCTGCGAAAGTGTCGGAAAAAACACGCGAGAAGGTCATGCAGGCGGTCGAGGCCCTGGGCTATACGCCGCATTTCGGGGCGCGCGCGCTGGCGGCCAATCGCACGTTTACGATTGGCGCGATCATTCCGACCATGGAGAACGCGATTTTCGCGCGCGGGCTACAGGCGTTTCAGGAAGGCTTGCATGCGCAGGGGTATACGTTGCTGGTCGCCAGCCACGCCTATCAGCCCGAGATCGAGGCCGAGCAAATCCGGGCGCTGGTGGCACGCGGGGCCGATGGGCTGTTGCTGATCGGGCATCGTCGCGAAGACGATGTTTACCGCTTTCTGGAACGTCGCGGTGTCCCTGCCCTGATTGCCTGGGCGGTTCAGGATGCCCCCCGCCTGCCCGCCATCGGGTTCGACAACAAAGCGGCCATGCAGGGGCTGGCCGATCATGTATTGTCGCTGGGCCATCGCAATATCGGCGTTATTTCAGGATTGGTGGCTGGCAATGACCGGGCCTCGGGGCGTTTGGCGGGCATTCGGGCCGCGATGGAGGCCCACGGGCTGGACCAAACGGCGTTGCCGGTCGAAGAAACCGCCTATGGGGTTGAAAACGGGGCGGCAGCGTTCGCACGGTTGATGCAATTGCGCCCGCGTCCCAGCGTTGTGATGTGCGGCAATGATGTTTTGGCGGTGGGGGCCATGCAACAGGCCCGCGAGATGGGCCTGTTGGTGCCGGATGATGTGTCGGTGACCGGGTTTGACAATATCGAGCTGGCCCGGATTGCGACGCCCGGCCTGACAACGGTGGATGTGCCCCACCGCGAAATGGGCCGACGCGCGGCAGATGCGTTGATTGCCATGGTCGCAGGCACCAGCGCAGGCGAAAGCCTGGAATTGCCGGTTGAGATCACCAAACGCGGGTCACTGGGACGGGTGGTGTGACGGCCCGGTGCGTTTTTGGTGCGCCCCTTAGCGATAGACCTGATCTTCGCCGGGGAACGCACGTGATTTTACCTCGTCCGCGTAATTGCTGACGGCCTGTTCGATCTGCGGGCCAAGCTGGCCGTAAACCTTGACGAATTTGGGCGTCCATTCGTTGAGGCCCAGCATGTCTTCCAGCACCAGAATTTGCCCGTCGCATTCGACGCTTGCGCCAATGCCGATTGTGGGGATGGCGACCTGTTTGGTGATTTTGGCGGCCAATGGTTCAACCATGCCTTCCAGCACCAGCGAAAACGCGCCGGCCTGCGCTACGGCATTGGCGTCGTCTTCATGGGCTTTCCATGTGTCTTCGTCGCGGCCCTGTGTCTTGAAGCCGCCCATCACATGGCTGGACTGCGGTGTCAGACCGGTATGCGCCATGACGGGGATACCGCGTTCGACGAGAAAATGGATGGTTTCGGCCATGCGCGCACCGCCTTCCAGTTTGACCGCGCCACAGCCGGTTTCTTTCATAATCTTGGCGGCGTTGCGGAAGGCCATATTGGGGCTTTCCTCATATGTGCCAAAGGGCATGTCGACGACGATCAGCGCCTTTTGGGTGCCGCGCACCACGGCCTTGCCATGCATGATCATCAGGTCCAGCGGCACGCCGACGGTGGTTTCCATACCATGCATCACCATGCCAAGACTGTCGCCGACCAGAATGAAATCCGCATATTTGTCAACGATGGCGGCGGTGTGTGCGTGATAGCTGGTCAGCGAGACGATCGGCTCGCCGCCTTTGCGCGCGGCCAGTTGCGGCACGGTCATGCGGCGGATTTTTTCGTTTTGCGAGCTCATGGGGTAATCTCCTTCTGGTCGATCAGCAGGATGCCGCCAAATTCGGCAGACAGCATGATGGCGATTTTGTCAGTGATGGCACCGGTGATCGGTGTCAGGCTTTCGGCGGCTACGATATCGACTGCGCGCAGCGTCGCGCGGGGTTCGGACGTGATGTCAGCGCGAATTGCGTCGGTCAGCGCCTGGACGGTGGTGCCCTGGGCCACACGTGTTTCGGCTTTGGTCAGGCTTTTGTGCAAGACAGTGGCGGCTTGTCGATCATCTGGCGTCAGCCGGACATTGCGCGACGACATGGCCAGCCCGTCGGGTTCGCGGACGGTGGGGACGCCGATCACCTGCAACGGGAAATGCAGGTCGCGGGTCATGCGGCGGATCACCTGCAATTGCTGATAGTCCTTTTCGCCAAAATAGGCCGCGTCAGGCAGGCAGATGTTGAACAGCCGCGCCACCACGGTGGCGACGCCGCGAAAATGCCCCGGACGCACTTTGCCGTGCAGCATATTGGCCAGTTGCGTGGTCTCAACAATCGTCTCATCGCCCGGCGGATAGATCACATCGACCTGGGGCAGAAACAGCGCATCAATGCCTTCGGCCTTTAGAAGGTCGATGTCGCGGGCGTCGTCGGATGGGTAATGCGCAAGATCGGCCACTTCGCCGAACTGGGTCGGGTTGACAAAGATGGTGGCCACCACGCGGTCATGGGCGGCGCGCGCGGTGCGCATCAGCGTCAGATGCCCGTCGTGCAGCGCGCCCATGGTGGTGACCAGGCCGATGCTGTTGCCCGCGCGACGATAGCCGGCGACGGTTTTGCGGATGGTCTGAATGTCGGGACAGATTTTCATATGCCTTGGGTAACTTGCCGGGCGGCGGGTCTCAAGTCGCGGCTTGCCCGTCGAGTGACCCGAACATAACTTGGTGAATGCAGGCGGCCGTGCCCCGCGCCCGCGCGATTTGCGCCACGCAAAGCGCAATCAAAGACAGACGCCGCCCTAAGTCGCATTCAGCGCCGAACCTGTCGGCTGGACCCTTTGCGCCCGGACGCTTTAGGCTAAAACCGATCCAGTCAGTCTTGGAGGCTCTGCGATGCAAACCCATGTCAAAGCTTTGGTGGTCGGCGGCGGCGCCGTGGGAACCTCGATTGCGTATCATCTGGCGAAAGCCGGGTGGTCGGATGTGATGCTGTTGGAGCGGGACGAATTGACGTCCGGGTCAACCTGGCACGCGGCGGGTTTGCTGCCCTATTTCAACATGTCCTATGCGACCACGCATATCCACGATTACTCGATCAAATTCTACAAAACGCTGGAAGAAGAAACCGGGTTGAACGCCGGGTTTTCGGTCGTGGGTAATTTGCGGATGGCGCAAAGCCAGGACCGGATGGACGAGTTCATGCTCTATGCCTCGACCGCCGAGACCTGCGGGGTGCCGTTTGACTGGATGACCCCCGATGAGATCAAGGCGCGTTGGCCGCTGTTGCGGACCGACGATCTGAAAGGCGCGATTTATCACCCTACGGACGGCTATATTAACCCCGCCGATGTCACCATGGCGATGGCCAAGGGCGCGCGGCAGCGGGGCGTTGTGATCGAGCGCAAGTGGCAGGTGGACGGGTATAGCTGGGCTGGGGATCATTGGGATGTTCTGTGCACGAAGATGGTCGAAAAGGGCGGCAATCTGGTGGCGTCGGACGAACAGGTCACCGTACAGGCCGAACATGTGGTGACAGCCACTGGCAACCATGCGCAGCGGACGGCGCATTTGCTGGGGATCAAAATTCCGGCCATTCCGGTCGAACACCAATATATCGTGACCGAACCCGATCCCGCGCTGGTCGGCTATCGCGCGGCCCATCCCGAGCATCCGGTTTTGCGGGATGCGGATGCCAAATGGTATGTGCGCGAAGAACGCGGCGGCTGGATTTTGGGGCCTTACGAACAAGGCGCGCCCGCGCGGTTTGAATATGCGGTGCCTGACGGGTTTCGCGCCGATCTGTTCCCGCTGGATCTGGAGCGGATCGAAGAAGAGTACATGTCGATGATCCACCGGATCCCGTCGTCCGAGACCGCCGGGCTGAAAGACGATTTCAACGGGCCAATCTGTTACACGCCCGATGGCAACCCGTTGCTGGGGCCTGCGCCGGGGTTGCGGAATATGTGGCTGGCCGAAGGGTTTTCGTTTGGCATCACAGCCGCCGGGGGGGCGGGCGAATATCTGGCGCAGATGATGGTCGCGGGCGAAGCCGAGATCGACATGGCGTCGCTGGACCCCAAGCGGTACGGGCCATGGATGACCACGGAATATGCCGCACGCAAAAACGAGGAGTGTTATTCCCACGTTTATGTCCTGCATCACCCGGATGAAGAACGCGAGGCCTGCCGGCCTTTGAAAACGGCCCCGGCCTATGACCGGCAGAAGGCCCTCGGTGCGCAATTCGGGCAGGTCAACGGTTGGGAACGGCCCAACTATTACGGCCCCAAAGATGCGCCCGACAGCTTTGATCACGATGCGCGATCCTTCCGGCGCGGCGGCTGGTGGCAATTCGCCCATGACGAGGCGAAAGCGATCCGCGAAGGCGCGGGCCTGATCGACGCGACAGCATTTGCCAAACACCGCATTTCCGGTCCCGGTGCTGCTGCGTTTCTGGATTGGTTCACCACCAACAAGCTGCCGAAGGTCGGGCGCATCAACCTGACCTATGCGCTGACCAGCGCAGGCACCACGCGGACGGAATACACGATCATTCGAAACGCGGTGGATGACTTTACCCTGATTTCGGCAGGCGCCTGGCATGCCTATGATCAGGATTTTCTGTATCAAGCCATCATGGACACCGAAGACCGGTTCGGGCGCATCACCGAAGAAGATGTGACCGCAAAATGGGGCGTCTTTGCGCTGGCCGGTCCAAAATCGCGCGATGTTCTGTCATCGCTGGTCCGCGATGCCGAACCGGCCACGGTGCTGTCAAACAAGCGGTTCCCGTGGCTTTCGGCGCGCGACATTGAACTGGGCATGTGCCCCGTGCGCGCCATCCGCGTGGCCTATACCGGCGAATTGGGCTGGGAATTGCATCACCCGATGGAGATGCAGAATTACCTTTGGGATCAAGTGCTGGCGGCTGGCGCACCGCATGGGCTGAAACTGGTCGGTGCGCGGGCGCAAAACTGGTTGCGACAGGAAAAATCCTATCGCGCGTTTGGCACGGAACTGGGCCGCGATGCGACACCGCTGGAAGCGGGTCTGGACCGGTTTGTTGATCTGACGAAGGATTTTCACGGCAAGGATGCGATGGTTGAAACAGGCATCCGGTCAAAATGCGTGACCCTGTTGATCGATGGCCCCGATGACGCGGACCCTTGGGGGCGCGAAGCCTTGTATCAGGGGGATAGCCGCGTTGGTCGTCTGACCTCGGGCGGGTATTCTGCGCATTTCGGCAAATCGATTGGCATGGGCTATGTGCCCGCCGCATTGGCCACGCCCGGCACGCGCTTGCAGGTCAAAATGCAAAACGCGCTTTGGGACGCGGTGGTGACCGAAGACAGCCCTTATGATCCGAAAAACGAGGTGATCCGAAAGGACGGCTGAGATGGCGCGGATTGCCCTGGCCGGGTTTCAGCATGAAACCAACACCTTTGCGCCGTCGGTCGCGGGTTGGGATCAGTTTGTCATGGCCGACAGTTGGCCGGGGCTGTTGACCGGGGTGGCGGTTGTCGATGACACGCGGGGCATGAACTTGCCGATTGCCGGCGCGGTTCTGGCAGCCGAGGCTGCGGGGCTGGAGGTTTGCCCCCTGCTTTGGTGCGCGGCCGAACCCAGTGGCCCCGTGACGGATGACGCCTTTGACCGGGTCTCGGCAATGATCCTGACCGGGCTGGCCGATGCCGGGCCGGTGGACGCCGTCTATCTGGATTTGCACGGCGCGATGGTGACCGACAGCCATGACGATGGCGAGGCGGTTCTGGTGCAGCGCATCCGCGACCTGCTGGGCGCGGACGTCCCGATTGGGGTCAGTCTGGATTTGCACGCTAACCTGTCCAGGGCGCTGGTTGATCTGGTCAATGTCATCACGATTTATCGCAGCTATCCGCATCTGGATATGACCGAAACAGGCGCGCGATGTGTCCGCGCTTTGGTGGGGCCGCCGCGTCATGCGGCGTTTCGCGAAGTGCCGTTCATGGTGCCCTTGCATGCGCAATCGACCGAAACAGTCCCTTGCCGGGGGCTGTACGACCGAGTGGCGGGATGGTCATCCGAGGCGGCGTTTGTCGAGCTGGCCATGGGGTTTACGGCGGCAGACGTATACGACTGCGGGCCTGCGGTGGTGGCCTATGCCGAAACCCCCGAGGCTGCGAACGCGCTGGCCGACAAGGTGCTGGGCGATGTGATCGCCGACGAGGACAAGTTTTCCACAGCACTCGCCACGCCCGCAGCGGCTGTGCGCAGGGCGCTGGCCGCCCCCGGCCCTGTGGTTCTGGCTGATGTGCAGGACAATCCCGGTGCCGGGGGATCATCGGACACAACCGGGGTTCTGCGCGCCTTGGCCGAGGCTGGCGCAAGGGGCGTGATTGCCGGGGTGTTTGCTGACCCCACCTTTGCCGCACATGCCCACCGACTGGGCGCGGGCCAGGTGTTGGAGGGCGCGCTTGGCGGAGCGTCTGGTGTGGCGGGCGATGCCCCTTTGGCGGGGCGGTATGATATTCTGGCCCTGAGCGACGGGCGCATCGCTTATAGCGGCCAGATGTACGGAGGCGGAATTGCCGAACTGGGCCCCAGCGCTTTGGTGGCGCTGTCGGGGACGGATATTCGGTTTGTCGTCAGCTCGACCCGGATCCAGTGTCTGGATCAGGCGTTGTTCACCCATTTCGGGATCAACCCGGCCCAGGCGCATATCATCGCGGTCAAAAGCACCGTGCATTTTCAGGCCGATTTCGCGCCTATCGCGCGCCAGATCATCAATGTGGCCAGCCCCGGGCATTTCCCCTGCACCCTGTCCGAATTGCGGTTTCAAAACGCATGGAGACGGGTGGCAGGCCATGCTAGGGACCGGGGATGATCAAACGCGCAGCCCGCTTGTTCAGTTTTCTGGTGAATGCCAGCCTTGTCGCCTTGTGCCTGAGCGCGGCGTTTCCCGGCACGCATCGGGTGCTTTCGCCGGGCAGTTTCGGGCTGACCGAAGTGTCGGACCGGGTCTGGACCGACGCGCCTGCGCGTGCAGGTGAATTGCGCGGGCTGGCCAATCAGGCACGCCGGACGGTGGCCGATTTCTTTGGCGATGTGCCGAACAAGCCAACGCTGATCCTGTGTTCAACCCGCGCCTGTGCGCGGGATTTCGGCATTGGCGGCAATGGTTTGTCGATTGCCGATATGGTGGTGATGGTCAGCCCCGGCGGTCTGACGCGCGGCACGCTGACCCATGAGATGACCCATTCGCGGCTGCACCGGGGCATGGGGCTGCGCAACATCTGGGCGCAACCGTTTCCGACCTGGTTTGACGAAGGGCTGGCGACCCATGTGGCGCAGCATCCGTTGGTGCCGGGGGGCGTCAGCGCCGACGCCCGGGCGCGGGTGCGCAAAGTGACACGGTTCTGGCAGTGGGACGATGCCTATCGCGCCCTGGGTGTGGGCCGGGCGTACACGGCAGCGGCGCGCGAGGTCGCGGCGATCGAGCGCGCGGCGGGCCTGGACGGGCTGCGCGAGCTGATCCGGCGCGCGGACGCGGGCGAGCCTTTTGAGGTGGTGATGAACGAGGTTATGACGCGGTAGGACGGTGGTTGATGGGGGGGTGCGCGATTTCGGTGCAGGCGTGTCAATGTCCGGGTCGGGAAAATCACTTGGTCAAAATCGGTCGTTTCCGCCGAGGACAGAAACGGTAAAATTCTGGCCCACCCTGCCAGGCGCAGAAGGTTCGGAGCGCGCGAAAACCTTTGACCTTTGGCAGCGCAGCCAATGGTTGGTTGCGAAAGAGACGCTAGGGTTTGGCGGGTTTCGCAACCGCGCCAAAGTGAGGTTTCAAAAAACCTGCCGTGACGGCAGCGATTGCCACCATCGCCGTTGCTGTGCCCAGCATGAGGGTCAGTCCGCCCAGCTGATAGGTCAAGCCCGACAGAACCGTCCCCGCCAAACGCCCGGCCGCGTTGGCCATGTAGTAGAACCCCACGTCCATTGTGACCCGTTCCGATTTTGTGAAGGTCAGGACCAGATAGGAATGAAGCGCCGAGTTCACTGCGAACAGTCCCCCGAATGCAAGCAGACCGGCCACCAGACAGATGGTTAGCCAGGTTTGCGGTCCCGAGGCGACCCATGCTGCGGCGGTCAGCGTTGCCGGAACCACTGCCAAAGCCCAGGCCCAGTTTCGCGCAGCACCGATCAACTGTGCCTCGTCGCGCGTGCCGGCGTGCAACAAGCGCGGCGCGGCGGCCTGTACCGCCCCATAGAAAATGACCCAGATCGCCATGAATGTGCCGATCAGGAAGAACGTCGCGCGATTGCCTTCGGTCGTGCCATCAGACAGGACGGCGTAAAAATAGACCGGAATGCCGACGACAAACCACACATCCCGCGCGCCGAACAGGAATACCCGCGCGAGCGACAGCCAGTTCACATTGGACGATTTCGAAAAGACTTCGGAGAATTTTGCGTCCTTGCGGCCTTTCGGCAATCCGGCAGGCATCAGGATCAGCACCGCCATGAGGATGACAAAGAGGGCGGCGGCCATGCCCAGAACCGCAACCTGGAACCCAAACGTTGCAAGAAGCGCGGCCCCGACAAGAAAGCCCAGACCTTTCACAGCGTTCTTGGAGCCCGTCAGGAGTGCCACCCACCGGAACAATCCGTCGCCTTCCTTGGGTGCCAGTATCTTGACCGCAGATTTGGACGACATCTTGGCCAGATCCTTGGCCACTCCGCTGGCCCCCTGCACCAGCATCACGAAGGCCACCGAGGCCCCGATGGCCCAGGTCGGGTCCAGTTGCGCCAGTGCCAGAAGCGCCAGCACCTGAAGGCCGAGGCCTGCGTAAAG
>CALDUK010000048.1 GCA_937924905.1 uncultured Paracoccaceae bacterium
GTCGGCGCGGCTGTGCTGGCGTTGACCGCGCTGGGGCTTAGCCTTGTTTTCGGGGTCATGCGCGTTGTGAACGTCGCCCATGGCGAGTTTTATATGCTGGGTGCCGTTTTGGCCTGGGTTGTCGCGACGACCATAGGCGGACACCCTGCGATCGGGTTTGTTGCCGCACTGTTGGTCGCGCCGCTGATTGCGGCGGGGATTGCCGTGCTGGCGGATGTTGTTGTGCTGAAACGGGTGGACTATGACCCGGAGGCGACGATCGTGGCGACCATCGGGTTGCTTTATATCATGCAGCAGGCCGCATTGATGTGGTACGGGCCCGAAGCCCGCCCGGTCGAGCCGCCCTTCAACCACCGGATCGCCCTTCCCTGGTTTGAATGGGGCGAGACTGGATTTCAATTCTACTATCCTTGGGGGTTGTCGATCACCAGTTACAAGCTGTTTGTAATCGTCGCCGCCGTGGTGATTTTGGTAGGCTTCTGGCTGCTATTGTCGCGCACCAAGGCCGGGTTGATCATGCGGGCCACGCAACTGGATCGAGAAACGGCGCTGGCTTTCGGCATTCCTGTTGAACGGGTTTATGCGTTGGTCTTCGGACTGGGTGCCGGGTTGGCGGCCCTGGCAGCGGTTCTGATCGTACCGATCACACAGGCGCACTACCTGATGGGGGGCGACCCGCTGTTGCTTAGCTTTATCGTCGTTATCATTGGCGGTCTTGGATCGGTCCGGGGGACTTTGGTTGCGGCGCTTTTGATCGGGATGTCGGATGGCATAATCTCGGTCTTTTTCTCGCCGACGCTTGCGAAAATTCTGGCCACGCTTTTGGTGGCGCTGGTTTTGGTGTTCAGACCGCAAGGTTTGTACGGAAAGAAACCGGCATGAGGTCGGCGGCGTTGCATCTGGGGTTGATCGCGGTTTTGGTCGCCGCCGGTCTTATGTTGCCTGCCTATCACCAAGGCAATCTGGCGCGTATCCTGGTGTTGGCGACCTATTCCATCGGGTACAATGTCTTATTCGGCTACACGGGCCTTTTGTCTTTGGGCCATGCCATGTTCTTTGGCGCGGGTATGTATGGTCTGGGGCTGGCCATGCACCATGGCGGCTTTGCGCCGGTTCCGGCGTTTGTCATCGGGCTGGCCTGTGCGGCAGGCCTTGCGGCCATTGTTGCGTTGCTGGCGCTTAGAACCATCGGCGTTGCCTTTATGATTGTGACGTTGATGTTTGCACAAACCGCGTTTTTGACCGTTCTCTATTTCGGGGAATGGACGCGCGGCGACGAAGGGTTTGTCTTGCAGCAAGCGACGCGCCAGATCGCCGGGCTGGACCTGACAAACCCGACGGTCCGATATTATGCGGCATTGGTGTTATTCTCGGCCGCGCTTTTGATCACCGCACGCATGATGCAATTGCGGTTCGGGCATGTGCTGATTGCTGTGCGCGAAAACGAAGAACGAACGCGCATGCTGGGTTATGACACCCAGCGCCACAAGTTCTTGGCCCTGGTCATTTCCGGCACCTTGTCGGGCGCCGCAGGGGCCGCCTATGCGTTGTTGTTTGGCTATGTGGGCGCGACCTTCACAAGCGTGCAATATTCAATTTTCCCGCTTTTGTGGGTGTTGTTGGGCGGTGCCGGCACGACAATCGGCCCGTTCATCGGAACGCTTTTTATGTTTTATCTGATTGATACCACCAGCGGGCTGACCAATGCCTATCTGATGATTGTCGGCGTTGTTCTGGTGCTGCTGACGCTTTTTGCCCGCGCCGGAATAATGGGAGAGGTGCGCGAGCGATTTGCGCCCTGGCTACCATGACCGACGTGTTGCGGACAGAAGGGTTGACCAAGGATTTCGCTGGGCTGCGCGCGGTTGATAGGGTTGATTTGTCGGTGGCGACGGGTGACATCCACGCGCTGATCGGTCCAAACGGGGCGGGCAAAAGCACCCTGGTCGGTATGGTGGCCGGACGGAGCCAGCCCAGCGCAGGCCGGGTCTGGTTTGACGGGCGCGATATTACGACCTTACCCGCCCATGCCCGCATTCGCGCAGGCATTGCCTATACGTTTCAGATCACGGCTGTTTACGCGCGCTTGTCGCTTTTGGCGAACCTTGAATTGGCGCTGCGCGACCGGTCGCGGACGCGAGCCGTGCAGGCGCTGGAACGCGTCGGCCTTGCGGCGCGGGCCGATCAATTGGCGGGCGATCTGTCGTACGGACACCAACGCTTGCTGGAAATCGCGATGGGGGTTGCACAGGCGCCCAGGCTTTTGATCCTGGACGAGCCGACCCAAGGGCTGGCGGAAAGCGAAATTTCCGAATTCAACACGCTTATTCGCGGGCTGGCTGGGCAGACAACCATCCTTTTGATCGAACACAATATGAATGTGGTCATGGAACTGGCCGACCGTATCACGGTTCTGGAAACCGGATCGGTTTTGGCAAACGGCAGCCCGGCTGACATTCAAGCAAATCTGGCGGTGCAGGAGGCGTATCTGGGTCATGCTGACGGTTGAAGGGGTTTGCGCGGGCTATGGACCGGTTCAGGTGCTGTATGGCGTATCGCTTGTTGCGCGGCCCGGCGAAGTGTTGTGTCTGCTTGGCCGGAACGGAGCGGGGAAAACCACGACCTTGAAAGCCATCATGGGGCTATTGGCCCCAAGCGAAGGCCGCGTCACATTGGATGGCGAAGACCTGAGCGCCCTGCCCGCCCACGAGGTCCCAAAGCGCGGGGTTGGTTATATTCCGCAAGGACGGCGGTTGTTTACGGAAATGACGGTGGCTGAAAACATCGACATCGGCCTGATGGCGCGCGGCAAAGGACGCGAAACACGCGAACGCGTGCTGACCATGTTTCCGCGACTGCGCGAACGGTTGACCCAGCGCGCCGAGACCCTGTCGGGGGGTGAACAGCAAATGTTGACGACCGCGCGCGCGCTTTGTCTGGAACCATCGGTTTTGATGCTGGACGAGCCGACCGAAGGTTTGCAGCCATCGATGATCCAGCTTATCCGCGAAACCGTCGAGACACTGAAATCCGAAGGCAAGGCCATCATTCTGGTCGAGCAACGGATCGAAGCCGTTCTCAGCATCGCCGACCGTGTCACTTTTCTGGAAAACGGGCATACGCGGGAAACGGTCGATGTCGCGACCTTGCACGACGATCGAAGTTTGCTGACCAAATATGTGGGCGTCTAAGCCGCCTAGGTCTTGTTCAGGCCGCCCGGGCAGACAAATTGCGTGAAGGCCCCATAGCAAGTGCCGGTTCGGTCCAGACCTTTCAGATCGACCCGCAAAAACAAGGTTTGATCGGTAAAGGTGATATCCATGGCAGACCGCAACAAATCATAACAATCATTGGGCCGCAGTTTGCAGGCCGCCAGAGCCAGATTTTCGCCCGTTGACCGGCCTGCGCCAATGTCTTCGCGCGCGACCAGCAAGGTGACCTGTTCGCGCAACACGGCTTCGGCGTCCGCTTCGGTCGGCTTGGTCAAAAACGCGACACCTGCAACTATGACAAGCGCCACTAGAAGAAATCCCAAAGCCCGCATCTTAGAGTCTCCGTTCCCTTTTGCATTTATTGACAGCCCTCAGACTGTACCGCAACATCGACTGACACAATTGACGCGCAGGGTATGGGACTACAGAACGGCTATTTTCGACCAACCTCGGTGGACGAGGCTTTGGATCATCTGGCTGCCAACGATCTGACCATCGCGGCGGGCTGTACGGATCTGTTCCCGGCGACCGAGCAAAAAACACTCGGCGGCCCGGTCCTGGATATCAGTGGCATCACAGCTTTGCGCGGCTTTCGGAAAAACGAGACCGGCATCACCATCGGTGCAACGACAACCTGGAGCGACCTGATTGCAGCGCCGTTGCCGTCTGCGTTTGGCGGTTTGAAACTGGCCGCGCGCGAGGTGGGCGCACGGCAGATACAAAACCGGGGGACGTTGGCAGGCAATCTTTGCAATGCCTCACCGGCCGCGGATGGTGTGCCGCCGCTTCTGACGCTGGACGCGCAGGTTGTCTTGGCCAGCAAAGCGGGCCGCCGTGTCATGCCACTTGCCGATTTTTTGATCGGGCCACGTCAAACCGCCAGACGCGCAGATGAATTGCTTGAAGGTGTTCATATTCCAGCCTCGGCGCTGATGGGCGACGGGCAGTTTCTGAAACTTGGGGCGCGGAAATATCTGGTGATCTCGATTGCGATGGTCGCCGCGCGGCTGGTCATTGCTGACGGTGTTGTGGCAGAGGCCGCGCTTGCGATTGGGGCTTGCGGGCCGGTGGCGGCGCGTTTGCCCAAAGCCGAGGCCGCGCTTGTCGGGCAGCCTATGGACCCGGGTTTGATCAATGCGTCCCATCTTCAAGGCTACCTCGCACCCATTGACGATATGCGCGCCGACGCTGCCTATCGCACGACTGTGGCGACCGAATTGGTACAGCGTATTCTGGGGCGGTTTGCAGAAAGTCGCTCGGCATGACACGCGTGATTGTCGCAGGCAAACATCACCGGCTTGCCAGCCCGCCCGGTCGGCGACTGTCTGAAGTGTTGCGCGACGAATTGGACCTGAAAAGCGTGAAAGTTGGCTGTGATGCAGGCGATTGCGGGGCCTGCACTGTGCTGGTTGATGGGCAGCAGGTCTGTGCTTGCCTGATCCCGATCGCTCAGGTCGATGGCGCAACGATTGAAACGCTGGATGCGGACGATGATGCAGTAAAGCAAAAGTTGCAGGACGCCTTTCTCGACCACGGGGCGGCTCAATGTGGAATTTGCACCCCAGGCATGATGATGGCGGCTGTCGAGTTGCTGCGCACAAACGCAGTTCCGTCACGGGGCGAGGTTGAAACTGCCCTGGCCGGGGTGCTTTGCCGATGCACGGGCTATGCCAAGATTGTGGATGCGGTGATGGGGCTGTCGCCCCGCGCCGAACAGGCAGGCGACCATGCTGTTGGTGTTTCGCTGCGCCGTGTGGATGGTCAGGCCAAAGTGGACGGGACAGAACAGTTTGGCGCAGATGTGGGGCCTGCTGATGCGCTTTTGGTGCGCGCGGTGCGCGCGCCGTATTTCCACGCTGCTTTCACATTGGGGGATATTGACGCGTGGGCATCGGCGCAATCCGGTATCGAAGCGGTTCTGACAGCGCGCGACATCCCCGGGCAGAACAGGTTTGGCGTTATTCCACCCTTGGCGGACCAACCGGCTTTGGCTGAGCGCGTTGCAAGATATCTGGGTGAACCGGTTGCCCTGGTCGTGGGCACGAAGGATGCGGTTGAAGCGATTGATCTTAGTGAATTTCCAGTCGAATGGAACCCGCTTGCCCACACCACCACCGAAGCCGAGGCGCGCGACGGCGCGCTGTTGCACACGGACCGCCCCGAAAATGAACTGATTTGCGGGCGCGTGGTCCGCGGCGCGCCAGAGGAGGCTTTGAAACAGGCCACCTTTGTCGCCGAAGGAGAATTTCAGACTGCTTACGTCGAGCACGCCTATATCGAACCAGAGGCAGGCCTTGCCTGGATGGATCAGGACACGCTGGTCATTCACGTCTGCACGCAGGCGCCCGTGATGGACCGCGACGACACGGCCTTGGTTCTGGGATTGGCCCCCGACAAGGTTCGGATTGTTCCAACCGCCGCCGGGGGTGGGTTTGGCGCAAAACTGGATCTGTCTGTGCAGCCGCTGATCGGGCTGGCCGCCATTGTGACCGGCAAGCCTTGCCGCATGGTCTTCAGCCGCAACGAATCCATGCGCGCGTCGACCAAGCGGCATCCCGGCACAATGCGCGCCGCGATTGGGGCGGATGCTGACGGGCATGTTGTTGCCATGCGCTTTGACGGCGATTTCAACACTGGCGCTTATGCCAGCTGGGGGCCAACGGTTGCGACACGGGTGCCTGTGCATGCGACAGGGCCTTACCGAACGCCCAACTATCATGCCGAAGCCCATGCGTTGCACACGAACGGGCCGACGTCGGGGGCGTTTCGCGGCTTTGGCGTGCCTCAGGCGGCCATTATGCAGGAAACACTGTACGATGATCTGGCCCAGCTATGCGGGATCGACCGGCTGGCGTTTCGGCGTCAGAACGCCTTTCGCGACGGGGATGTCACGGCAACGGGCCAAACGCTGACATCGGTCGGCATGATCGAGTGTCTTGATGCGTTGCGTCCCCATTGGGCGGATGCATTGCAGCGGGCGGACCAGCATGACGCGCCACACACGCGCCGAGGTGTGGGTATTGCGTCTTGCTGGTACGGGTGCGGGAACACGTCGCTGGCCAACCCATCGACCATTCGGATCGGGATCACACCGGACGGGCGATTGGTCTTGCACCAAGGGGCGACCGATATCGGTCAGGGGGCCAATACGGTTATCGCGCAAATCGCTGCTGATGCGCTGGGCTTGCCGGTGGACCGGTTCCAGCTGATCGGGCCAGACACACATCTGACGCCGGATTGCGGCAAGACGTCGGCCTCGCGCCAGACCTTCATCACCGGCCGCGCCGCCGAAGCCGCAGGCGCGGCTTTGCGCGATACTATCCTGCGCCAGACGAACTTTTCGGATGCGGCAGAGTTGCGGTTGGACGGTGGGACACTGAGCGTCCGGGACGGCAGCAAGGTTCAAAAGATCGACTTAGGCGCGCCGAATAAGTTTGGTTACGCGTTGATGGCGGAAGAAACCTATGACCCGCCCACATCGACACTGGACGAAAATGGACAGGGCACACCCTATGCGCTTTATGGCTATGGGGCTCAGATTGCCGAAGTCGAAGTGGATTTGACCCTTGGAACCACTCGCGTGCTTCGCATGGTGGCGGCCCATGATGTGGGGCGCGCCATCAATCCTTTGCTGGCCGAAGGACAGATCGAAGGTGGCATCGCACAAGGATTAGGGCTTGCCTTGATGGAAGAGTTTCTGCCTGGGCGAACGGAAAATTTGCATGATTATTTGATCCCGACCGTCGGCGACATGCCACAGATCACCTCGATCCTGATCGAAAAGCCGGACCCCAACGGCCCGATGGGTGCGCGGGGTCTGGGCGAACACGTGTTGATCCCCACGGCGCCAGCCATTTTGAACGGCATCCGGCATGCGACCGGCGCGCGCCTGACCAAAGCCCCGGCCCTGCCACATCGGGTGTTGGCGGCCATTCAGGCGGCAAAGGAAACTGCGCCATGAGCCGTCCCGAAAAGCTGCGCTGCGACGCCTGCCCGGTGATGTGCTATATCGCCGAAGGTCGCGCAGGGGCCTGCGACCGGTATGCCAATGAGGGCGGGAAAATCATTCGCGTTGATCCTTTGACGCTTCTTGATCGCCGGATCGCCAAGGGCGATGATGTCAAACCGTTCCTGACTGCGGATTGGGATGGGGCAAATGTGTCCAGCGATGACATAACTGTTTCAGCCATCGGGGCCGGGACGACTTATCCTGATTACAAGCCTGCGCCGTTTATCGTCAGCCGTGAAATTGAAGGCGTTGACTGTGTGACGGTCGTGACCGAAGCGATATTTTCCTATTGCGGCGTCAAGGTGAAGATCGACACCGACCGGCACCTGGGGCAGGAAACCGCAGCCGTGCGCGCGGGCGGCGAAATCATCGGGCATGTGATGACCGCGGAATACGGCAGCCAAATGTTGTCGCTTGGTGGGGTCGATCATCTGACCGGTGGCTCAAAGGCCGAAGGTCGTACGACCTGCGATGCGCTTTTGCGGCTTTGCAACAAAGAAGCGGTCGAATTGACCATCGACGGCGGCTCGTCAGTTGTTGTTCAAGCCGGAGCAGCCCCGATTGTCGATGGTACCCGGGAAGAACGGATGCGGGTCGGCTGCGGGTCGGCCACCATCGGCATGTTTGCCAGCCAATGGAAAGATCACGTCGATGAGGTGGTCGTCGTTGATGATCATATCACCGGCGTTGTATCCGAACATCAGGCCGGCAAAGTCATCGATTGGGCTGAGACAGGGATACGCATCCAGGGTCGCCGTTCGACACCGGGGCGGTATTTCAAAGTGGCAGACCCGGGCCTTGGCTGGGGTGGCACGAATATTGACGACCCGTTGTCGATCCTGGGCGAATGGCGGGCGGCAAAAGGGGCACGGCCCGGATTGACGCTGTTGATGGTTTCGACAACCGGCGAACACAGCGCGTTTTACGAGCTGGACGACGACCTGCACCCAATTGCGAAACCGATGCCTGCTGTTTTGCAAGCGTCGGTCGATCTGATTTCCGAGAATTGCGAACCTGCCTTGTCTACAGTTCTGTTCGTCGGCGGCGCCGGCGGTTCGCTTCGCTCGGGCGCGACGCGAAATCCGGTTCGTCTGACCCGGTCTGTGCAAGCCGCGGAAACGCATGTCACCTTGGGCGGCGCGCCCGCCTATATCTGGCCCGGTGGTGGGATTACCGTCATGGTAGACGTCACAGAAATGCCCGATGGCGCGTTTGGATACGTGCCAACGCCCGCGCTTGTCGCCCCGCTGGAATTCACGATGCCGCGCGATACATATGTGGATATGGGCGGGCATTCAGACGCAATCCGTGACCTAAGCGATGTTTTGGAAACCGGTGGCGAATATGGCGATGCGGTCCGCGTTCTGGGCACCAAACAATGAGCAGTTTGCCGCAAGCCATGCTCTTGCCGGATGGCAATCGACTGCACCTGAACCACGGCCCAATCGACCTGATCATCGGCGCAGAAGGTGGTGACCGGGAAACTGCATTTTCGATGGCAAAACAGCGGTTTGAAACTGTTCTGGCCGAATTGGTGGGCGAGCTTGAGGGGCTGAAAAGCGCGTTTACGGACCAGCAATACAAAGGTTCGGTGGCGAAACGGATGGGGTCAGCGGTCGCGCCTTATGCGGGCGAGATCTTTGTCACGCCGATGGCCGCTGTCGCGGGCGCTGTGGCGGACGAAATGCTGGACGCGATCACGTCAAGCGCGCGTTATGACAAAGTCTATGTCAACAACGGCGGGGATATCGCGTTTTATCTGCGTGGTGGACAAAAGATGAAAGCCGCCACGCCGGTTGGCATGGTCGATATCGACAGCCGCGACCCGGTGCGCGGCATTGCCACTTCGGGTTGGCGCGGGCGCAGCCATTCGCTGGGCATTGCCGATGCCGTGACGGTGCTGGCCGAAACCGCCGCCGAGGCCGATGTCGCGGCGACCCTGATTGCCAATGCAGTCGATTTGCCCGGCCATCCAGCGATAGAACGACGGCCCGCGCATGACATCGAAGTTCATTCCGAGCTGGAAGCAAGGTTGGTCACGGTGGCTGTTGGTGACTTGTCCCTGAAAGACGTCGGCGACGCCTTGGAACGCGGCACGGCTTTTGCAATAGACTGTGTATCAAACGGCCTGATCGAAGGCGCCGTTTTGTCCCTTAACAACGAAACCCGCGTGGTATGAAGGAAAGCCAATGCCCGATTTTCCGGTTCGAAAGATGCAGCTTGTTTTGGAAGAAGTCCGGCACGATGGCGGACCGGCCCCGGACAAGGCAAGACGACTGGGGGCAATTCTGGCATGTGTGAAGAACCCATTTGCAAACACTTACGTGCCTGATCTTCAGCCCGCGATGGAAGACCTCAAACCCCTGGGCGCAGAGATGAGCGAACGTCTGATCGAGGCGCTTGGCGGCAAAGACCAGATCGACGGCTATGGCAAAGGGGCCATCGTTGGCGAGGCGGGCGAGTTGGAACACGGCGCGCTTTGGCATGTGCCGGGTGGCTATGCGATGCGCGGGCTTTTGGGTCAGTCGAATGCAATTGTGCCGTCTTGCATGAAGAAAGGCGGGATTGGCACACGGCTGGACATCCCCCTTGGGCATATCAATGCCGCCTATGTGCGAAGTCACTTTGATGGTGTCGAAATTGGTCTGACCGATGGACCTGCCGCCGATGAAATTGTCTTTGGGCTTGCGATGTCCTGCGGCGGGCGCGTCCATGCGCGGATGGGCGGGCTGGAGGCCTGGGATGTCAAAGGCGAAGACGGGTTGCGCTAGCCCCCCCTTGACGCACGGGGCCTGCATTGACATGGGACGCGCATGACAAAGATTGCATTGATCACCGGCGCCTCGCGCGGATTGGGGGCGGCATTTGCCGAAGCCCTATCAGACACGCATCACATCATTGCGGTATCGCGCACTGTCGGTGCGCTGGAAGATCTGGATGACCGCATTCAGGCCAAAGGCGGTTCCGCCACGTTGGCACCGATGGATGTCACGAATACCGATGCCATGGCGACGCTGTGCAGGGGCATTCACGACCGGTGGGGCAAGCTGGACCTTTGGGTTCATGCCGCCATTCATGCGCCCCCGCTAGCCCCGGCCGATCATGTCGATGCGAAAGATATGGCCAAATCGGTGGCGACAAACGTGACGGCGACGGCGACGCTTATCCCCTTTGTGTCGCCGCTGTTGGCCGCCGCTGACGGGCAGGCTGTGTTTTTGGAAGACGATCAGGCGGGCAAGAAATTTTTCGGCGCATATGGGGCAACAAAAGCCGCGCAAATTGCGCTGGCCAAAAGCTGGCAGGCGGAAGGCACCACAAAGGTGCATATTTTGTCGCCTGGCCCTATGCCGACCGCGACGCGCGCCCGGTTTTTTCCCGGCGAAGATCGCGACGCGCTTGTCGCGCCTGCCGACGCAGCCCAAAAGGCGTTGCAAGAGATCGGATAGCAACCAACTTTGGCCAGCAATCCTTGCCGTTGGTCTTGCCCGCCCCCGAACGCTCGCCTAAAGCAGGGAGCAAGCGACAACAGAGCAATTCATGCGTATTCTGATCACCAATGACGACGGCATCGACGCGCCGGGCTTGCGCGTTCTGGACGCAATCGCGTCCGAGATTGCCGGTCCGAGTGGCGAAGTCTGGACGGTTGCGCCCGCTTTTGAACAATCCGGCGTTGGCCATTGCATAAGTTACACCCACCCGACGCTTCTGTCCGAGTTTGGTCCCCGAAAGTTCGCCACCGAAGGGTCGCCCGCCGATTGCGTTCTGGCAGCCATTCACAATGTCATGCGTGACGCCCCGCCCGATCTTGTGCTGTCAGGTGTCAACCGGGGCAACAACGCGGGCCAGAACGTGCTTTATTCCGGCACCATTGGCGCGACGATTGAAGCCGCGCTGCAAGGCCTGCCCGCAATTGCGCTTAGCCAGTTTTACGGGCCTGAAAACAACGCATTGGATGACCCGTTTGAAGCTGCCGCCCGACATGGCGCGGACACCGTGCGCGCGCTTCTTGATCAGGGCCTGTGGGACACAGACGGTTATCGTCTGTTCTACAACGTCAACTTCCCGCCTTGCCCTGCGTCGCAGGTCAAAGGCCGCCGCATCGTGGCGCAAGGCTGGCGCGAAGATACAGCTTTCGGCGTCGAACCCCACCGCGCGCCATCCGGGCGGATGTTTCTGTGGGTCAAAGGCGGCCCGCAACATGTGCCGTCCGGTCCGAACACCGATGTGACGGCCAATCTGGATGGCTATATCTCGGTCACACCACTGCGGTGTGATCTGACCGCCCATGACACACTGTCCGACCTCAAGGCGCGGCTGGACACATGACGCCCGACGCCGAAGCCAAAATGCAGTTTCTGTTCGCGCTCAGATCAAAAGGGGTGATGGACAAACGCGTGCTTGAGGCAATGGAGAAAATTGATCGCGGCGTTTTTGTCACCGGTGTCTTTTCGGAACGCGCCTATGAAGACATGCCGTTGCCAATTGCGTGCGGCCAGACCATCAGCCAGCCGTCCGTTGTCGGTCTTATGACACAAGCGCTTGACGTCGATCCCCGCCACAAGGTTCTCGAAATCGGGACAGGGTCCGGGTATCAGGCGGCTGTCCTTAGCCAATTGGCGCGCCGGGTCTATACGGTCGATCGACACAAACGTCTTGTCACCCAAGCGCAAGAGGCGTTTGATACGCTTCAATTGACCAATATCACGGCGTTTTCGTCAGACGGCACGCGCGGGTTGTCCGATCAGGCCCCGTTTGACCGGATTCTTGTCACCGCCGCCGCCGAAGACCCGCCCAGCCCGCTTTTGAACCAGTTGAAGATTGGCGGCATCATGGTCGTGCCAGTCGGCCAGTCGGATGCCGTTCAGGCACTGATCAAGGTGACGCGGCTGGAAACCGGTTTTTCCTATGACGAATTGCGACAAGTTCGCTTTGTTCCGCTGATTGAAGGCATGGGGCCCGAATAATCAGCCGCGCGACGCTAGGTCTTGCGTTTTTGTGTTGGAAAGCACCCCATAAAAAGTGTTAAACTTACAGTTGAGGCATATATCGCACTGATCAAAAGACAGGCGATTGCACCGAGAGCCCAAAAAATGGGTCGTCATTTTGCGGTGAGGAGTGAGCATACGATGAACACCCCAAGAATTCTTGTTTCGATGACAGCCGGGGCACTGATCCTGACGGGTTGCAGCCAGGGATCAAACAGTGGCTTTTTCAGCGGGCTTGATATCGACCTGCGGGGAAGCGCAGGCCAACTGGACACGTCGGACGCAGCGCGCAATGCCATTGCGAAACCAAGCCCCGACGCACGCGGCGTGATCTCGTACCCTGGCTATCAGGTCGTTCTGGCCCGTCGCGGGGATACCGTGCGTACGGTTGCGGCCCGTGTCGGCATCCCGGCCGAAGACTTGTCGCGGCATAACGTTTTGCCCGACACCGTGATCTTGCGGGAAGGCGAAGTTCTGGCCCTGCCCCAGCGTGTGGCAGAACCCATTGGTCTGGGTGTTGAAGACGCCCCCCTTGATGTCACATCGATTGCAGGCACCGCGATTGATCGCGCCGACGGTGTCACGCCGGGTCTGCCGGGTGGTGCCGAGCCAAACCGACACCGCGTTCGCCCCGGTGAAACCGCGTTTTCGATTGCGCGATCGTACAACGTGCCAGTCGCAGAACTGGCCGAATGGAACGGTCTGGGTCCGGACCTTGCCCTGCGGGTCGGGCAATATCTGCTGATCCCGCTCGATGCAGCGGCACCTGTGCGCGAAGAGGTGCGTGTGGCTTCGATTGAACAACCCGGCGCAGGCAGCGTCACACCGTTGCCGCCTTCGGCAGCCGAACCATTGCCGACCGAAGATGTGCAAGTCGCCGCTGTCACACCCGCGCCTGCACCGCAGCCGCTGGAAGACGAACAAACCGAAGCGTCCGATACCGCCAAACTGCGTATGCCTGTCCAAGGCAGCATCATCCGCCCTTATGAAAAAGGCGCGAATGAAGGCATCGGCATTTCGGCCAATGCCGGCGCGTCTGTGGTTGCCGCTGATGGGGGAACGGTCGCAGCGATCACCCGTGACACCGACCAGGTGCCAATCCTTGTGATCCGCCATTCGGGCAACCTGTTGACGGTCTATGCCGGCGTTGATGAAATCTCGGTCGAAAAAGGTGACAGCGTCGCGCGGGGCGAACAAATCGCCGTTGTGCGGGCCGCGACCCCGCCTTTCCTGCATTTCGAGGTGCGCGAAGGTTTCGACAGCGTCGATCCGGCCCCCTATCTGAACTGACACCCGGCGTCACAAAAACGGCAGCGGGATGCGTTTCGAGGTATTGTATGAGGCATCCTGCATGACGGCCCGAAAGCCACACAAGCGTGTTTGAAACGGTCGCCATCCCGGTTTGGTCGCTTTTGTTGGTTGGCCTCTTTGCGACCCTGACGGTGCTGGAACGCGTCATTGGGCCTTCTGTGCGCTGGTTCTTTCGCAAACGCGCCGAACGTGTTGTGGGCGAACTGAACAAACGTCTTGCCCGCCCCATTCAGCCGTTCAAGCTGGCGCGCCGGACCGACATGATCCAGCGGTTGAAATACGACCCCGAGATTGCCGAGGCTATCCAACAATATGCGCAGGACGAAGACGTGCGCGAAGACGTCGCCTTCGAATTGGTCGAACGCTATGCGCGTGAAATCGTACCTTCGTTCAGCGCCAGTGCCTATTTCGGGTTTGGAACACGCGTCTCAAAATGGGTCAGCAAAGCGATCTACCGGGTGCGGCTGGGCGAGTTTGACAAAGACGCGCTTGTTGCAATCGACAGCGATGCAACCGTCGTCTTTGTGATGAACCATCGGTCAAACATAGATTATCTACTGGTCACATGGCTGGCTGCCGAAAGTTCCGCCCTATCCTATGCCGTGGGGGAATGGGCACGGGTTTGGCCCCTGTCCAGTCTGATCCGGTCGATGGGCGCGTTTTTTATCCGCCGCAAGTCGCGCAACCCGCTCTATCGCAAGGTGCTTGCGCGGTATGTGCAGATGGCCACGGCAAACGGGGTAACACAGGCGGTTTTCCCCGAAGGCGGTCTCAGCCTTGATGGGCGCATCGCCGAACCAAAGCTTGGGTTTCTGAATTACATCGTCAATGGGCAAATGCCGGATGGCCGGGATGTGGTGTTTGTACCGGTTGCGCTGAATTACGACCGAGTGCTGGAAGACCGGGTTTTGATCAAGGCGCATAGTGCAGGTACGCGTAAGTTCCGGGGATCGGTGCCAAAGACACTGCGCTTTGCCTTGCGGCAGTTGGGAAAATGGGTGCGGGGACGGTTTTATAAATTTGGCTATGCAGCTGTGTCTTTTGGCCAGCCGCTGTCTTTGTCGGAATTCAGAACCAGCCACCCCGAAGACACGACCGAAGCCTTAGGCGCCGCGCTTCAGCAACGGATATCCGGCATTGTGCCTATTCTGCCTGTCGCCCTGATTTCCGCCATTCTGGAAGATCACGAAGACGCCCTGACGCGTCCCGAACTTGTGGCTCTGGCAGAAGCGCATCACCGATCACTGACCGGGTCGCGCACGCATTTCCATATCCCCCGCGGTGACTTTGGGTATGCTGTGGAAACCGGTTTACGCATGTTGCTTTTGCGACGACTGGTCGAAGAAACCAGCGCTGGCATCCGGATCAAACCGTCAGAACGCAAGATTATCGCGTTCTATGCCAATTCGATCCGGCACCAGTTGGACCCAAAGGTCAGTGCGCCCCGCTTAACTGACCTGTCTTGACGCCGTAGTCGACGGCAAGCTGATAATCCGGGTCATCGTCGCTATCTACAATCAGACTGCCCGCACGGGTCAGAAGCTGATGACAATCGCGGCTGAGATGGCGCAATTGCAGGCGTTTTCCGGCGTCTTGGTATTTGACGGCAACCGCCTCAATCGCGGTCAGAGCAGATTGGTCAACCACGCGGCTTTCCGCAAAGTCAACAATTACAACAGACGGATCATCGGCTGGATCGAACAATTCGCTGAACCCTTCGGCCGATCCGAAGAACAACGGGCCTTGCACCTGATACACCCGCGCGCCTTCGGGCGTGTCATAGCTGCGGGCGCGAATGCGGGTTGCATTGTTCCAGGCATATGCCAGAGCAGAAACGATCACGCCCACAAAAACCGCAGTCGCCAGGTCATAGGCGACGGTCACGGCCGTCACCAGAATGATCACGAAGGCATCGGTCAACGGCACTTTGCGCAATACTTTGATCGAATTCCAGGCAAAGGTCCCGATCACCACCATAAACATCACGCCCACCAAGGCGGCCAGCGGGATCATTTCGATCACGGGGCTGGCGACAACAATGAAGGCCAGAAGAAACAGCGCGGCAGACACACCGGCCAACCGCATCCGGGCGCCGGATTTCACATTGATCATCGACTGACCAATCATGGCGCATCCGCCCATACCGCCAAAGAACCCGGTCACAGTGTTCGCGACACCTTGGGCCACACATTCCTGACTGGCCCCACCGCGCTTGCCGGTGATTTCACCCACAAGGTTTAAGGTCAGCAAACTTTCGATCAACCCGATCGCCGCAAGGATCAGCGCGTAAGGCAGAATGATCTCAAACGTTTCAAGCGTCAGTGGAACGGTCGGAATATGAAAAGACGGCAGCCCCCCTTCGATCGAGGCCATGTCACCCACGCGCGGCACATCCAGCCCGAACACAATAACAACAAGGGCGACGATACCGATCCCCGCCAGGGGCGCTGGGATTGCTGTGGTATAGCGTGGCAAAATCCAGATGATCGCCATCGTCAGCGCCACCAGCGCCAACATCAGATAAAGCGACCCGCCAGACAGCCATTCACCACCGGTCATACCGTGACTGCCAATTTCCATGGTTCCGGGCACTTTGAACTGGGTCATCTGGGCCAGGAAAATCACAATGGCCAGCCCATTAACAAATCCCAACATAACCGGATGCGGGACAAGTCGGATGAACTTTCCGAACCTCAGCACCCCCGCCGCGATTTGGATAAGCCCCATCAAAACGACGGTCGCAAACAGGTATTCAACCCCGTGCGTCGCAACAAGGCTGACCATGACCACGGCCAAAGCCCCCGTCGCGCCCGAGATCATTCCGGGCCGACCACCGAAAAGTGCTGTGATCAAACCAACGATAAATGCCGCATAAAGCCCAACCAGCGGATGCACACCCGCCACAAACGCAAAAGCGACGGCTTCTGGCACCAAGGCCAAGGCAACGGTCAGTCCTGCCAGTATTTCAATGCGCCAGGACGTGCCCAGTGCTGCGCCGTTAGAGAATCCATCCCCGAAGAGTGTCATAAGTCCGCGTTTCATGGGTGTCCGATACATTGCCTGTGTTTGCAGTCGGTGAACTTACGCCCCGGGCTTCTTAAAGCACGGTATTCCTGAGCATATCGGCTGGGAGGCGACGTCACGCGCGCTCGGTGTATTCCATAGTTTCTGTATTCACAACGATTGCCTCGCCTTCTCCAACAAAGGGGGGAATCATCACGCGCACACCATTGTCCAGCACGGCCGGCTTGAACGAATTGGCCGCCGTCTGACCTTTGACCACAGGCTCGGTCTCGGTCACGGTGCAGATGACTTTCTGCGGCAAAGCCGCGCTCAGCGCTTCGCTTTCGTAATACTCAATCTGGATTGTCATGCCATCTTGCAGAAACGGACGGCGGTCACCCAGAATATCTGCAGGCAGCTCGATCTGCTCGAAAGTTTCGCTGTCCATGAACACCAGCATTCCGTCCGATTCATACAGGAATTGCTGGTCTTTCTGATCCAGCCGCACCCGATCCACTTTATCCGCGGACCGAAAGCGTTCGTTCAGTTTCGACCCGTTCCGGAGATTCTTCATTTCGACTTGGGCGAAGGCCCCGCCCTTGCCCGGCTTGACGTGGTCCACCTTCACCGCAATCCAAAGGCCGTCGTTATGTTCCAGGATGTTGCCTGACCGAATTTCGTTGCCGTTGATCTTTGGCATCCACGTAACCCTATGTTTTTGTTGAATCGAGCGTCGAAACCCCTATATTGCAAGGAACATGCCCCCGCAAGACGGGGCATACCTGGGGAGGAAAGGTAGATATGCACCTGACGCATATCAGCCATTCCAAAAAAGAAAAACTAAAGTGGTCACAGAACCGCCATAAACAGCGTCACGCCAAAGAGACGCGGTAAGACGAAAAACAAAAAGGACTCAGAATGGCAGATTTTGTGGACGGCACAGCATTCAACCACGAGCAGGGCAACCGGGCACGCAAGCTTTTTGCAGCCGTTGTTCTGGCAGCTCTCGACGATGCTATCGCCGACGACAAGAAATACGGAAACGGCCCCGAGCAGATTGCACGCTGGGCGCGTTCACGTGACGGCCGCGAGGTTTTGTCCTGCGCCGGGATCGATCCGAACGAACGCGTCGTGAAAGGCCTTATGGAATTCGTCGGCAAAGGCGTGCGCACATCCGTGGCTTTGTCCCGCGAAGAAAGCGAACGCCGTCACGCAGCCGAAGCAGCCGCAGCAGACGACGCCAAGCGCGCGGCCTAATAACCGCCCTGTCGCGACGAACGGAAGCACGCCCAACCGGGCGTGTTTTTTTCTGGGGGGTGTGGAAGATGCGCGCGCGCCACTTGGTCAATGGGCAGGCTGCGTTTGGCGGGTTGGCCACGCAAAGTCCATGGGTTGGGAAATCAGGATTGTGGCGGAGACGAAGGGATTCGAACCCTCGAGACGGTTTCCCGCCTACTCCCTTAGCAGGGGAGCGCCTTCGACCACTCGGCCACGTCTCCGCTTGCGGGTCTAGCGAAGCGTTCGGGGCGCGGCAAGTGAAAAGGCCAGCGCTTTTGCTTAAGTATTGCAAGCGGGCGGTTGTGGTCTCACCCGCCCAGCATCCAATCGCCATCCGGCCAAAATGCGTGGAAAGCAAAAGCGAACAATACGTCGTGGACAACGTCCGCGCCACTGGCATCGCGGACACGGACCGTGCCCACGTCACGGCCTTCAAACACCGACGATTGATCCAGTGCCGAAGATTGTCCGGCGGCCCAGGAAATCGTCACGCCGGCTTCTGTCAACTCGCCCTCTTTGCGCAAACGCTCAAGCGTCCAGGCCTTGTCGCCGACCCGCACCACACGCATCAACGGTGGCACGCCATGGGGCGGCTGTTCGCCATTGTACAAAAACGGGCGCGCCGCAGTGTCATAGCCAAGATAGGGATTACGGCCATAGTTTCGCGGAAAGGCAGGTTGCGCCATGACCAGACCATCTGGATTGCGGGCTGAATATTCTTCCCAGCTTTCCATCCAGGTCGGCAAAAGCGTCAGCTCGGTCCCCGTCATTTCACCCACAATGCCTTCGCCGATGGCCTGCTGCCACCAGCTTTGGGTTTCGCGGTCATACATCACCATGTCCGAGTTTCGCAGCTTGCCCGACACCCCAAAGGTCAGGGTCTGCTCACCGACCCGGCCATCGAAGACCATGAACGAATTGCAAAGCGGGCAATACGTGACCGTGACCGGCACATTGCCAATCTGATCGTTTACGATCTCGTGCCACATCAAAT
>CALDUK010000049.1 GCA_937924905.1 uncultured Paracoccaceae bacterium
GGCGAGAAGAAGTGAATGCCGATGAACTGTTCGGGCCGAACACTGGCTTTGGCAAGCTCTGTGATTGGCAGGGTCGAGGTGTTGGTGGCAAAGATACAATCATCGCCTACGATGGCTTCGACCTTTTTTGTCATTTCGGCCTTAACGCCCGGGTCTTCAAACACCGCTTCGACGATCAGATCGCACCCTTTCAAAGCCTCTAAATTTGTCGTCGCGGTGATCCGGCCAAGTACAGTTTCCTTCTTTTCGGGCGTTACCTTTTTGCGGCTTATCCCTTTGTCCAGAATGCCCTCGGAATAGGCTTTGCCCTTGTCGGCTGCCTCTTGCGCCTGATCGATCAGAACGACTTCAATTCCGGCATTCGCGCTGACATAGGAAATTCCTGCGCCCATCATGCCGGCCCCCAGAACACCGACTTTCTTGACCGTCTGGTCTTCTATTGCAGGGCGGTTCGCGCCTTTTTCCAAAGCTTCCTTGTTCAGGAAAAGCGATCGGATCATGGCCGAACTGGTCGGATTGTTTAAAATCTGAGTGAAGTAGCGCGCTTCAATCTTTAGCGCTGTGTCAAAGGGCACCAACGCGCCTTCATAGGCTGCCGAAAGCAGGGCTTTCGCCGCGGGATAGACGCCTTTGGTTTTGCCGTTGATCATCGCGGATGCGCCAACAAAGGTCATAAAGCCCGCCGGATGGTACGGCGTGCCGCCGGGCATTTTGTAACCTTTCTGATCCCATGGCTTCACGATATCGGCGTCCGTGGCGTTCAGAACCCACTCTTTCGCGCGCGCCATCAACTGATCCGGCGCGACGACCTCATCAACAAGTGTGCCCTTGGCCTTTCCGGGTTCTAACATTCTGCCTTCCAGCAGGATTGGCGCAGCGGCCATCAGACCCGCCGTGCGCACAACACGCGTTGTACCACCCGCGCCGGGAAAAATGCCAAGAAGGATCTCGGGCAAACCAATCCGACCTTTCGGCGTGTCAGCCATAACCCGGTAATGACAGGCAAGCGCAATCTCGGTCCCAATTCCGGCGCAAAGCCCGGGGATGGCGCAAGCAATCGGCTTTCCACCCTTGTTGGTTTTAGGATCCATACCAGCGCGTTCGATTTTGCGCAGAATACGGTGCCCGTTCATAATGAACTCGAACAATGCAGGCGCAGGGTCATCGCCCGATTCAGCGCGGATATTGCCCAAAACGTTTAAATCCATGCCACCCGCGAACGTTTCCTTGCCGCTTGTGATCACAATGCCTTTGACCGCCTCGTCCCCCAAGGCCTGATCAACATAGCTTTCGACCAATTCAAACGCCTCACGCGTCAAAACGTTCATCGATTTTTCCGGCACGTCCCATGTGATCACCGCAACGCCGTCGTCGTGTTTTTCATACGTAAAATCGGTCATGTCAGCTCCTTCATCGGACAAGGGAAAACCAGGCGCGCAGACGCCGGTTCAAAACGCCGAAATTGGCGCGCGGAATTAGTGAACAATGCGCTCGATCGCCGCCATTTGCAGGGGCGATTCGAGATACTCCATCATTTCGATCTGCACGGCACCCGGTTTTTCGACCAGAAAATACCTGATCAGGCTGCGCGTTGCGTGATGGCCGTCGATCGTCAAATCTTCGTAGCGGACCACGGCGCGACGTCGAAAGCCCACAGGCTGGTCGAAGGATTCGATGGTGGTTTCGGTTTTCGCAACATCCAACGCGATCAGCGCCGAGCGATATTGTTCGGTCAACCGCAAAAGCTCGTCCGTGTCGCGTGCAACGATCACGCCGGCTGGGGTGTAGACAACAAGTGGAAGCGCAAAATACGTTTCCAGTTCGGCGAACCTTCCACCCAGAAAGGCATCCTGAAGAGTGGAAAAGTACTTCTGTAACTTGCGTTCGTCCAAGCGGCCTCCTCGCCGACAGAACTGATCTGTCGGGCATCGCCTGCCGCTCTTCAGGTGGGGACAGGATGAGGGATTGATCGAACATCGGCAAGATCAATCTAAACCCGTTCCAAAATTGTTGCCGCACCCATGCCACTGGCCACACATAACGTGGCAAGACCAATCTCTTTGTCCTGACGTTCCATTTCGTCCAGAAGAATGCCAAGAATGATGGCGCCCGACGCGCCAAGGGGATGGCCCATCGCAATCGCCCCGCCATTCACATTCAACTTGTCATGGTCGACATCAAACGCCTGCATAAAGCGCAGCACAACGGACGAGAAAGCTTCGTTTACTTCGAACAGGTCAATATCGCCAATTGCCATTCCACTGTCGGCGAGGATCTTTTCAGTGGCAGGCACAGGACCCGTCAGCATGATCGTGGGGTCAGTGCCAACCTTGCACGTCGTTTTGATGCGGGCCCGCGGTTTCAGGCCATGGGCTTCGCCAAATTCTTTCGATCCCACCAGAACAGCCGCAGCACCATCGACAATGCCAGATGAATTGCCCGCATGGTGAATATGATTGATCTGCTCAAGATGCGGGTACTTGAGAAGCGCGACGGCATCGAAACCCGGCATCACCTCGCCCTGATCCTTGAACGCCGGTTTCAATGCACCAAGCGCCTGCATGTCGGTTCCGGGTCGCATATATTCGTCGGTCGCAAGGATCGGCAAACCGTTCTGGTCCTTGATCTCAATGATAGAATTCTTGAACCGTCCGTCTTTCCAGGCGGCGGCGGCGCGCGCTTGGCTCTCCATGGCAAACGCGTCGGCATCGTCGCGACCAAACCCAAATTCGGTCGCGATAATATCGGCCGATATGCCCTGCGGCACAAAGTACGAATTCATCGCAACACTCGGGTCCGCCGCGACAGCGGCACCATCAGACCCCATCGGCACGCGGCTCATACATTCGACGCCGCCTGCAATATAAGCCTCGCCAGCCCCGCCCTTGACCTGGTTGGCCGCAAGATTGACCGCTTCCATGCCCGATGCGCAAAAACGGTTGATCGCAAGACCGGGTACACGTTCATGCAAGTCCGACGCCAGAACCGCCGTTCGCGCCAGACATCCGCCTTGTTCTTTCACCTGGGTCGCATTGCCCCAGATCACGTCTTCGATTTCGTCACCCTTCAGACCATTCCGGTTCTTGACAGCATTCAGCATATCCGCCGACAGCTTGACGGGCGTCACTTCGTGCAGGGATCCGTTGGCACGGCCTTTGCCGCGGGGCGATCGGACAGCGTCGTAAATATAAGCGTCGCGCATAGGCGTGTCTCCTCAAGCCTTGTCCGGATACGCCGGGCGCATCAGGTCGTAAGGGTGTTTCCAGCCGGGCAAGTTCTCTATCCGGTCAAGCCAGCTGTTGATGGCGGGCCATTCGGATCTGTCGAACCCGAAAGGCTCAGTGTAAAAAAGGTAGCCGCAACAGGTCAAATCTGCATTTGTAACGCTGCGTCCGACAATCCAATCACGCTGCGTCAGATGGGTCTCTAGAATTTGCAGGGCAGCTTTTTGACGTCCCATAAGAAAACCGATGACATCGTCTGACCGGCGGTCGGGCGGCAGGAAATTCATCATAAACCGCAGGACCCCCGAATTGCTGGACAGCTTGTGGTTGTCCCACAGATTCCAGCGCAGAATTTCACGTTTTTCCGCGGATGTTTCACCGCCGAACCTGCCGGTCTTCTCGGACAGATAATCCTGAATGACGCCAGATTGCGCCAGCCGCGTCTCGCCATCGAAAAGCACAGGCGCTTCGCCCATTTCGTTGATGGCCTCGCGGTATTCCAAACTGCGGGACGCGCCGTTGAAAAAATCAACATGCACCGGCTCCCAATCGAGCGGGCCCAATTCGAGGGCAAGCGCGGCTTTGTAACTGTGGCCACTTTCGCCAAAGCAATGAAGTTTGAGTGTCATGTTGTCTTTCCGGCGTTGTGCCCGTGGCAAGGCCGGGCATTGCGTATTTTCAGCAAGATGAAACAGCTTCGCGTCATATTTGTCTGTCCAACAATTTCGCGGCCTTTCTTTATGGCCCTGTGCGCCTTGCGCATGTCATGGGTCTCATTCGAAAGGCGAGACACATTAGGCACGCGTTAACTTCAATTTGTCATCAAACTTGCGCGGTACAGGCTGGCGAGCCGATGACCGCGCAAGGTGAAGCCCTGTCTCGCATGTCATGTTTGAACCTCTGCGGGGCAGGCACATTTCATCTTGCTGAAAATACGCAAACCCGCTCATCGCTTTCGCGCTTCCAGTTCAGAATTGAAAAGTCTCAGCCGCGTTTCCAGATTGTCGTGATTCATCACTGAACTGAAATTCTCGAACAGAAAAGACAATGCCTCGCCCTCGTCCAACCCCGCTTCGCCGGCAAACTTGCGCAAGCGTCGATATCCGTCTTCGGTCATGGCGACCGGAAAGCGACGGGTCAGGCGAAGACGTTTTGGCATGGATACCTCGTGGCTCGGTTGCCCAATCCTAGAAGTTTGCCGCGTCCAGCGCCATCACAGGTTCGGCACCTGACTGAATGCGGACCAGATGCGTCGCTGTCATGGGCAACTGCCGGGCCATATAGTAGCGTCCGGTCGTGATTTTTGTCTCATAGAATTCTTTGTCCGAGGCGCCGCTATCCAGTGCTTCCATCGCCGCTTTCGCCATCTGCGCCCACATCAAGCCAACGACCGTATGACCGAAAAGATGCATAAAGTCATAGCTGCCTGAAAGCGCATTCAACGGGTTTTTCATGCCTTCCTGCATGAAATACATCCCCGCCGCTTGCAGGTCTTTCGATGCGGTTTTCAGCGGATCAAGAAACCCTTCTTTCAGGGCCTGATTGTCTTCGTTTTCCTTGATAAAGGTTCTCACCATTTCGAAGAACGCCATGATCGCTTTGCCGCCATTCGATGGAAGTTTACGGCCCACGAGGTCAAGAGACTGAATGCCGTTCGTGCCTTCGTAGATCATCGCAATCCGGGCATCGCGGACAAACTGTTCAAGACCCCATTCCTTGGTAAATCCAGACCCACCAAGCGTTTGCTGTGCAAGGACGGTGGTCTCAAACCCTTTGTCGGTCAAAAAGCCTTTCATCACCGGGATCAAAAGCGAGATCATCTCCTCGGCGTCTTCATCATTCATGCGTTGCGACCGATCAATCATCTGCGCGCCCCAATACACCAGCGCGCGCCCGCCTTCTGTTATCGACTTCTGGTCCAAAAGATTGCGGCGCACATCCGGGTGCACAATGATTGGGTCTGCGGGGCCATCCGGGTTTTGTGTTCCCGTCACATCGCGGCCCTGCAAACGGTCGCGGGCAAAGCCAAGCGCATTTTGATAGGCCACTTCGCCTTGCGTATACCCCTGCAAAGCCACCGCAAGCCGCGCTTCGTTCATCATCGTGAACATCGCACGCATGCCCTTGTGCAGGTCGCCGACCAGCCAGCCGGTCGCGCCGTCGTAATTCATTACGCAGGTGGCGTTGCCGTGGATGCCCATCTTTTCTTCAAGCCCACCGCAGGACAAACTGTTGCGCTCGCCAAGCGTGCCATCGTCTTTGACTAAGAACTTCGGCACAACGAACAGGCTGACACCTTTGATGCCTTCCGGCGCATCCGGCGTCTTGGCCAGCACCAGATGCACGATGTTCTCAACCAGATCGTTTTCACCGCCCGAGATCCAAATCTTCTGGCCAGTAACCTTATAGCTGCCGTCATCCTGAGGCTCGGCCTTTGTGCGCATCAAACCCAAATCGGTGCCGCAATGCGGCTCGGTCAGGTTCATTGTGCCAGACCACCGGCCATCATAGATGGGTGGCAAGTATGTCTGTTTCTGCGCATCCGTCCCGTGAACGGCCAGCGCCGACGCCGCGCCATGCGACAGACCTACATACATCTGGAACGCCATGTTCGCCGACGAAAACAACTCGCCCGTGGCCGTGTTCACCAGATGCGGCATGCCTTGCCCGCCGTTTTCCGGCGCAGCATCAAGCCCCATCCAACCGCCTTGCGCCATCTCATCCCAGGCCGCCTTGAACCCGGTTGGTGTGCGCACCACACCGTTTTCCAGCGTACAGCCTTCTGTATCGCCCACGGTGTTCAGCGGTTGCAGAACATTCGCTGCAATTTTACCGGCTTCTTCCAAAACGGCCGCCGTGAAATCGCGGTCCAGTTCGTCATAGCCCGGAATGTCGCTTTCGCTGATCTTCAGGACATCATGCAAAAGGAACTGCTGGTCTTTGGTCGGTGGCGTATATGTGGGCATGTCGGTCTCCGTCTCGGGATCTATTCGGCCGCTGTCTGCTGGACGCGCGCAATCAATTCAGCACCCCAATCAAGGTTGGCTTTCAGATCGTTGATAACTTCTTCCAATTCAGCGCGCCGCGATTCCAAATCGATAAGCCGCTCTTGTCCAAGCTCGAACGCTTTCTGCATCTGCGGCAGGTTCGACTGGTCGGGACTGTAAAGGTCCAGCATCTGCCGGATCTCTTCCAGGCTAAACCCAAAACGCTTGCCGCGCAGGATCAGCTTCAAACGCGCCCGGTCCCGCCGCGTAAACAATCGTTTGGTGCCGCGGCGTTCCGGCGAAATCAGTTCTTTTGCTTCATAAAAACGCAGGGTGCGCGGCGTCACGTCATACACTTCGCACATTTCGCGAATGCTCATTAACGTATCGGTCATTTCGAAATGCTCCATATCCTCAAGCCGTTCGTACATGTGACCCCTGGTTGTGCCATACAACCTTCTCTTACCTTGACGTCAGCGGAACGTGACGTCAAAGCGCTTTGGGCGCTAAAACACTAAAGTGAACGCAACGTTACCAACGAAACCGGGCCTGGACCGTGCCTGCCAGATGGTGCGTTTTCACGCCTTGGACAAATCGACCGAAACACCATTACGCATTTTTTGAAGATCGCTGATCGTTTCTTCCAGTTGCAAACGTTCCTTGGCCAGAGCTTCCAACTGACGGTCAGCAAGGCGCAGGAACTCGCGATATTGCGATTCCGTTCCTTCCTTTTCATACATTTCCAGCCATTGCCGGATTTCCTCCAGCGAGAACCCCCAGCGGCGACCACGCAAAATCAAGGTCATGCGTGCCATCTCGCTGGAATGATAGAACCGAGACCGGCCTTCCTTTTCGGGGAAAAGCAGCTCGATATATTCGTAATAGCGCAAAGTACGGGGCGTCACGTCGAAGCGCGCGCACATCTCTTTGAATGTCAGGCGTTCTTCCGACATCTCGGACTCCCTTTCATTAAAGGTTAGACTGCGATGCCATAGGGATCAATCGCCTTGCGAAAACTGATCCAATCATCCGATATAGCACAATGAACACAGACCCCGACAAACGCCGACAACTGGCGCGCCAATTCATCGAGGCGCTGCCCCATTGCCGGGCGCTGGATATGACGCTTGTTAATGTGGGGTTTGGCGAAGCGACAATGTCGATGCCCTATGCCGATAAATTGATCGGCGACCCCGCTACCGGCGTTATCCACGGCGGGGCGGTGTCCGCCTTGATGGATACCTGCGGAGGCACGGCAGTTATGTCCCATCCGTCGGGTCCGGCCACGACAGCCACGCTAGATTTGCGCATCGACTATATGCGCGGCGCCACACCCGGCCAGACCATCACCGCAACGGCCACCTGTTATCATCTGACCCGCAGCGTTGCTTTTGTCCGTGCAGTTGCAACGGATGAAGACACCGAAAACCCGGTTGCCACGGCAACAGGCGCATTTACGGTACAGGGCATCTCGAAGGGGACGAAGACGTGAAACGCCATCCCCCCGAACCGGTTCAGGTGATTAAGGAACGCCGCGACAAGGCTTTGCGCGCGCTGGTGCATGGTATTCCCTATGTTCAGTTTCTGAAGATCAGCTTTGAACGCCATGGGGATGAACTTACGTCGGTTCTGGCCTTCCATGATGATTTGATCGGCAACCCCGCCTTGCCGGCGCTTCACGGCGGGGTCACTGCAGCATTTTTGGAAACTGCGGCCTTGATCGAACTGGGGTGGCAGACCCTTTGGGAAGAAGTGGAAAGTGGGCGTCTGGACGCCGACAAGCTAAGCCCTGACACCATGCCGCGCATGCCAAAAACGATTGATTTCACTGTCGACTACCTGCGCTCGGGCCTGCCGCGCGACGCATATGCCCGCGCCCGCGTGAACCGCTCGGGCCGGCGCTATGCCAGCGTTCACGTCGAAGCCTGGCAAGACAACCGCGCCCGACCGTTTGCGCAAGGGACAGGGCACTTCTTGATGCCGTCACCTGCGTGAGCAGACCACGCGAGGTCACACACAAACGCGTTTTGGGCATCGCCCTGCCAATCGTTTTGTCCAACGCCACCGTTCCACTTTTGGGTTTGGTGGACACCGGTGTTGTCGGCCAACTTGGCGATCCGGTTCCCATCGGCGCAGTCGCCATCGGCGCAATCATCCTGTCGGCCTTGTATTGGATGTTCGGCTTTTTAAGGATGGGCACAACAGGTCTGACCAGCCAGGCGCTTGGCGCAGGCGATCAGCCAGAAGCAGATGCGCTTTTGTCCCGAGCGCTGATTATCGGCATTGGCGGCGGTCTGGCGATTGTCGTGCTGCAATGGCTGATCTTTCCCGTAGGCTTCTGGATCTCGCCGGCATCGCCTGAAGTGGAAACGCTGGCGCGCGAATACATGTCCATCCGCGTTTGGTCCGCGCCTGCCGCCATCGGGTTATTCGGCATCACCGGTTGGTTGATTGCCACTGAACGCACACGCGCCGTTCTCGTTCTGCAAGTCTGGATGAACGGGTTGAACATTGCCTTGAACTTTCTTTTCGTCCTTGGCTTCGGTTGGGGCGTGCCGGGTGTGGCCATCGCCAGCCTTTTGGCTGAATGCAGTGGCCTTGCCTTGGGTCTCTGGCTATGCCGCGACGCGTTCGGCCGCGCGTTCTGGAAAGACTGGGCGCGTGTTTTCGACCGTGTGCGCCTGCTCCGCATGGCGGCCGTGAACCGCGACATTCTATTGCGCTCGCTCTGCCTGGAAGCAATCTTTGTCTCTTTCTTGTTCTACGGCGCCCGCGCGGGCGATGTGCCACTGGCCGCCAATCAGGTGCTGATCCAGTTTCTCCACGTCACAGCCTATGCGCTGGACGGTTTCGCATTTGCCGCCGAAACACTGGTTGGCCACGCCATGGGAGCGCGCAATCGAACGCGCTTAAGGCGTGCCGCGCTTATGGCAACACAATGGAGCGCGGCCATCGTTGTACTTTTCTCGCTTTGCATTCTTGCATTTGGCGGCGCTGTGATTGACCTGATGACCACGTCAGATGAGGTGCGCGCCGCAGCGCGTATTTATCTGCCTTGGATGGTTCTGGCCCCCGTGTTGGGCGTCGGCGCTTGGATGCTGGATGGAATTTTTATCGGCGCGACCCGCACGGTGGACATGCGCAACATGATGGCGATCACCACCGTGATCTACATTCTTGCCGTCTGGGCATTGATGCCAATCTTTGGCAATCACGGGCTGTGGGCGTCCTTGATGGTATCATTTGTGGCCCGCACGATCACATTGGGCCTGCGCTATCCAGCCTTGGAACGCGCCGCCGAAAGGTGACAATCACCTGGCCGGGTCAGTTTGGACTGGCGCAAACGCTTACGTCTGAAGCCATTCCTCTGCCCCGGTTCCGACCGCATCCGCGACGGTCTCATAGCCATCGCGCGACAGCATTTCGTCCAATCCGCGTGCAATACGATGGGCAAGGGACAATCCATAAAACACCATGGCCGTATACAGCTGAACAGCGCTGGCACCGGCACGTATCTTGGCATAGGCGTCCGCCGCCGAAGACACCCCGCCGACACCGATCAATGGCAGCTGACCATCAGTTTCGCGATAGAGCCGCGCCAAAACCCGCGTCGACGCCGCAAACAACGGACGCCCCGACAACCCGCCCTCTTGGTCGCGGTGACGGCTGACCAGACCAACACGTGACAACGTTGTATTGGTCGCAATGATGCCAGCAACTTTCGCGTCCAGCGCCACTTGCGCAATCTCGGATATCTCGGCGTCGCTGAGATCGGGCGCGATTTTCAGGAAAACAGGCACCGTACCACTTGCCGACATCACACCACCCAAAAGCGCGCGCAATGCATCACCACCTTGCAAATCACGCAGCTTTTCGGTGTTGGGGGACGATACATTGACGGTCGCAAAATCGACCAGCGTGCGCGCAACTTTCATCACTTCGGAATAATCCGCCGCGCGGTCAGCGCTGTCTTTGTTTGCGCCGATGTTCAGCCCAATGGGAATGCCCTCGGGCCGGTCGGCCAGACGATCCGCGATGGCTTCGATGCCATCGTTGTTAAAGCCAAACCGGTTGATGGCCGCTCTGTCGCGCTTTAGCCGAAAAAGCCGCGGTTTTGGATTGCCCGGTTGCGGGCGCGGTGTTGCGGCACCCACTTCCAAAAACCCGAAACCGGCCTGCATCAACGGCTCTAACGCGGTTGCGTTTTTGTCAAACCCTGCCGCAAGCCCGACAGGGTTCAACAACTCCATCCCGGCCAGATGCGTTTTCAGACGCGGGCTTTCTACCGGTCCGGGCAAAGCTACGAACGGTGTTCGCAAGGCCCGCAAGGCCAAACCATGCGAAAGCTCGGGATCCAGTTGGCTAAGCGCTGCGACACCAAGCCGTTCTATCACCGGCCAAGCTCCCCAAAATCATGGTGTCCATCGACGATGGGCAGATCGCGCGCCCAAAGCACATCGCTTGCATGCAGCACGCGGTACAAATGCGGGAAAAGCGCCCCTCCCCGCGACGGCTCCCAGGTCAGGTCCTGGCCCAGTTGGTTGGACTCCAGCCCCAAAAGCACAAGACCCTCCTCGCCTCCAAAATGCTTGGCAGCGGTTTCTGCCACCTGTTCGGCCGTCGAGAAATGAATATAGCCATCCTTGATGTCGATCGGCGCGCCATCGGTGTGCCCATCGCGCAAAAAAGCGGCATATTCGTCCGCGCGAAAAATCTTATAGATGATCGCCATGGTTTTTGTCCGGGTACTTTTGGCCCCCTTTTGACACCTCGCCCCGATAACGGCAATCTCGTTCTATAGAATCCGACAGGGGGATCTTCGAGATGATCAAGACACTACTTCTCAGTGCCGCGGCCATGGCGCTTGGCGCGTCCATGGCAGCCGCCGAATACAAAATCACCGTTTTGCACACGAACGATTTTCACGACCGGTTCGAGCCGATCAACCGCTTTGATTCCGGCTGCAGCGAAGAAGACAACGCCGAAGGCAAATGTTTCGGCGGCATGGCGCGGATCGTGACAGCGGTAGAAGCTGCGAAAGCACGGCATGACAACTGGCTTTTGGTTGATGCCGGTGACATGTTTCAGGGCACGTTGTTCTATCAATTCTATCGGGGCGATATCGCAGCCGAGATGATGAACAAGCTGGGCTATGATGCAATGGCCGTGGGCAATCACGAATTTAACCACGGGCCTGAAAGCCTGGCCGCCTTTATCGAAAAGGCCAGCTTTCCGGTTCTGATGTCGAACGCCGATCTGTCCAGCGAACCCGCGCTGAAAGATCTGGTGGTCAAATCTACCGTGGTCGAAAAGGCCGGTGAAAAGATCGGTCTGGTTGGCGTGACACCCCGCAACAATGACGAGCTCAGCTCGCCCGGTCCGAACATCACCTTCACCGATCCGTCCCCGGCCATTCAGGCCGAGGTCGACGCGATGACGGCAAACGGGATCACCAAGGTCATCGTGTTAAGTCATTCGGGCTACCCAACCGACAATGTCATCGCGCTGAACACAACAGAAGTTGATCTGATCGTCGGGGGGCATTCAAACACGTTTTTGTCGAACACAGATGAAGACGCCGACGGCCCTTACCCCGATGTCGTGAACGGCGTGCCGATTGTGCAAGCCTATGCCTACGGCAAATACCTGGGCGAGCTGGAAATCGTCTTTGACGCCGAGGGCAAAGTAACCTCTGCCACCGGGGAACCCATTCTTTTGGACGTCTCGGTCGAAGAAGACGCGGACACCAAAGCGCGCATCGCAGAACTGGCCGGGCCACTGGATGAGATCCGGAACGAAGTCGTGGCCGAAGCCGCCGACGCCATCGAAGGCGACCGCAGCGTCTGCCGCGCCATGGAATGCCCGATGGGCAATATCATCACCGACGCCATGCTGGACCGGGTCAAAGATCAGGGCATCCAGATCGCCATCCAGAATGGTGGCGGTATTCGCGCCAGCATCGATGCAGGACCCGTCACGAAAGGCGAGGTTTTGACGGTTCTGCCATTCCAGAACACCCTTTCAACTTTTCAGGTATCCGGTGAAACCATCGTCGCGGCTCTTGAAAACGGGGTCAGCCAGTTGGAAGACGGCGCAGGCCGGTTCCCGCAGGTGGCCGGTATGACCTATACGTTTGACCCCAAAGCCGAGCCGGGCAGCCGGATATCCGACGTGATGGTCGGAGACACACCGATTGCGCTGGATAAAACCTATGGCGTCGTGTCGAACAACTATGTCCGCAACGGCGGAGACGGCTATGACATGTTTGTCGGCGCCGACAACGCCTATGACTTTGGGCCGGACCTGGCGGATGTGACCGCCGAATATATGGCGGCACAAGGCCCGGTTGCGCCTTTCACTGAAGGTCGGATCAAGATCAAGGAATAACGTCGTCGGACGTTTTGCGATGCCATTCGGCATCGCCTTGCTGGAGGGGTTCCACCCCTCCAGACCACCCCGCGTATTTTCGGCAAGATGAAAACTCAAGCGTTTCCGGCCACGGACGAAAGCGACACAGGGTCAACCCCCAACGTATTCAGGGCCGCTTCCCATTTAAGCGTGTCATCGGACCCGAACACCAGTTCCGGCGCCGCATCGCAGGTCAGCCAACCGTTTTGAAGGATTTCATCTTCCAACTGCCCCGGCCCCCAGCCCGCATAGCCCAGCGCCAAAAGCGCCGAAGACGGTCCGTCACCACGCGCAAGAGCTTCCAGCACATCAAGCGTGGCTGTCATCCCAAAAGCATCCGTGACCTGAAGCGTCGCTGCTTCGGCCGCATAGTCGCCAGAGTGCAAAACAAATCCACGTTCGTTTTCCACCGGTCCACCGAAATGCACACGGATGTCCCGCGATGGCGGGCCCGCGTCGATTTCCAGCTGTTCCAGCAGATTCTCAAAACGCAGTTCTTCGGACGGCTTGTTCACAATCAAACCCAGCGCCCCATCCTCGGAATGGGCGCACATAAAGACCACGCTCTTTTCGAAACGCGGATCCCCCATACCCGGCATTGCGATTAAGAGCTGACCTTCAAGATGTGTCTGGTCACTGCTCATGCCACCTAGTTTGGCGCATTCAGCACCCACATCAAGGGTCAGAATGCCACAATGACGGTGCATTACTGTTTTGTGATTTTCTGAATCCCACCAGAAAGGTTAGATATTCGCAATGTTTAGAACCGTCATCACCTCTGTTTTCCTGGCGCTTTCGGGTGCTGCGCAGGCGCAATCCTTTGGCGAACCTGCCATGGGCGAGATTTTGCCAGGGTGGCGCGAACAAGACGGTCAGCACATGGCTGGGTTGGCCATTCGTCTTTCGCCTGGGTGGAAAACCTATTGGCGGTCACCGGGCGACGGGGGCATTCCACCGCAGTTCAATTGGTCCGGGTCACAAAACCTGCAGGCCGTCACCGTGCGCTATCCAGTGCCGAAGGTGATGCGCGACAACGGGTTACAGTCAATTGGCTATGACAAGGACGTGGTCTTCGCGTTGATTGTCCAAGCGGTCAATCCGCGCGCGCCGGTTCAATTGAAAGGCGATATACAAATTGGCGTCTGCGAAGACATCTGCATCCCAATGACACTTTCGGTGCAAGGCACATTGCCGGCCACAGGTGCGCCGGACGCCGAAATATCGGCCAGCCTGACCAATCAGCCGGTCGCCAAAGGCATGTTCGGATGCGAGATCGAACCGATTGCCGACGGCCTGCGTCTGCGGGCGACGGCCCGCGTGGACGGCCCGCGGCCCGAGGTGGCCATAATCGAACCCGGCGAACCCGGCGTCTGGACCTCGCGCTCTGGGCTGGAATGGACAGGCGATGCCTTTGTCACCGAAGTCGAAATGGTCCCACCGACAGCCGCGCCTTTCGCCCTTGCGCGAAACGATGTGCGTTTGACTTTGATCGGAAACGGCCAGGCCATCGAACTCAAAGGCTGTCGCTAGGCCTGCCCTTTGCGCGCGGCCAGGCCAAATCGAAAACCGGCCACGACCCACAGGATTGCCACCCAAATTGCCACCCCGGCAATGAACAGTCCCAAAGCCATAGGCAAGCTTGCAGCGATCCCAAGATTGATCGGCAATCCACCTGTCACCATGACCGACCCCAATGTACCTGCAAAAATCACAGCGGTGCCGAAGGCACCCAGACCCAAAAGCGCGGTCATCCCCGGCGCACGACCGCCTTGCGCGAATCCCCGCCGGACCGACCGGGCGTTGCGGCCAATGTCATGGCCGATGGCCAAAAGCGATGGCACAATCAACAGGACCAGCAGCAACCCAAATCCCAAACCATAGGTCAGTGTAATCACGGTCGGGCGCAAAAACTGCGCTTGCTGCGAGGTTTCGTACAGCAGAGGCGTCAGGCCCAGCACGGTAGTGGCCGTGGTTAAAAACACAGGCCGCAGTCGGTCGGCCGTTGCGTCGACAATCGCGGGAATCAATCCCTTGTCTTCCGCATATTCATCAACCGTTGTCACCAGAACGATGCTGTCGTTGATGATGATCCCTACCATGCCAATCAGCCCGACAATCGAGAACATGGAAAGCGGCACATCCCAGACGTAATGCCCCCAGATCGCCCCGACCAGGCCAAAGGGAATGATCGCCATTACCACAAAAGGTCGCGACCAGCTGGCAAACACCCAGGACAAGGTCAGGTAGATCCCGGCAAGGCACAGCATCAAACCGGTCATGGCATCCGACAGAAACTGACGTTCCTGTTCGGCCAGACCCGACATATACGTGGAAATGCCAAAGTCTTCTTCCAGCGTTGGCAAGATATCGGCCCGAACCTCGTCCATAATCTCCGTGGCGCGGTCAGCATCGTCTTCCGAAATGTCACCGGTGACCGAAATCACCTGCACACCGTTTTCGCGCCGAATGACCGAAAAACCGGTCTGTCGCTCGACCGTCACAATATCAGCAAGCGGCACAAACGTGCCTTCGCCCGTGGCCGATGGGCCTGTTCGGATCAACATGCGATCCAGAAAATCCGCCGTCAGCTCACCTCCTGGCAATTCAACGCGGATCGACGCGGTCCGCGGCCCATCGGGATAAGTCGCGGCTTCGATCCCGTTCAGCCGTGCGCGCAAAGTCTGGCCCAGATCATCAATCGTCAGGCCCAGCGCCTGTCCTTGCGGGGTCAGATCAAGGATCAACTCTTCCTTGTCATACGACAGTGAATCTTCCAGCGCCGAAACCTCGCCATAGCGCGCCAATTGTCCTTTCAGCGCTTCGGCAGCCTCTTTCAGTGTTTCCGGATTGGCACCCGACAGTTCGATGTCAATCGCATCCCCGCCCGGTCCTGACCGCCAGCCGCGAAAGCTGACCGTTTCAACCAAAGGATGGCGCGGCACCGCATCCTGCAATTCCGCCACGAAAGCAAAACTTGAATAAGGGCGCAGATCGGCATCAATCAACTCGATCGCAATCGAGCCCAGCTGATCGGTATCTTTCGTTTCCTGACCCGACAGCCCACGCCCGCTGGTCCCGCCAATCTCTGCAAGCGCAAAAGCGATGGGGTTGGTGCCATGTTCATCTTCGTATTTTTGGCCCAGATCTTCGACCGTCTGCTGCAAGGTGCGCATAAAGGCGAACGTGTCTTCGCGCGTGGCCCCCGGCACCATTGCAAAGTTCCCGGTGACAGAGCTTCGCTCGGGCGCGTTAAAGAACCGCCATTGCACATCGCCCCGGATAAACAGCGCTGCCTGGCTGGCAAGCGCAACAAAGGCCAGCGCGATAACCGGATAGCGCGCCCAGATCACAAAGGCGATAAACGGGCGGAACAGTCGCTCGCGCACCCAGCGGAACCCTTTGTTCACCTGCCGCGACGGCCAATCGTACCAATGTTCCCGCACCGTGTGCTTCAGCGCATGTTTCATGTGGTTGGGCAGGATAAGGAAACACTCGATCAAGGACGCGATCAGAACAATGATCACCGTCACGGGGATATCGACGATCAGATCCCCAAACCTGCCACCCACAGCCACCAGCCCGAAAAAGGCAATCACCGTCGTGACCGTTGCGGAAAACACCGGGGTAAACATCCGGCGCGCGGCGTTTTCAGCAGCGGTCGCCGGGTCTTCGCCCAGCCGGTTGGCCCGGAAATCCGCGTGTTCGCCAACGACAATCGCGTCATCGACGACGATCCCCAAGGTGATGATCAGCGCGAATAGCGAAATCATGTTAATCGTCATGCCCGCCCAAAACATGATCGCAATCGTCGCCGTCATGGCGACCGGAATGCCCAGCGCCACCCACAGGGCGGTCCGGGCATTCAGAAACAGGAAAAGCAGGATCACCACCAGACCCAGCCCCATCAGCCCGTTGTCCAGTAGAATGTTCAACCGGCTGGTGATCGATTCCGCCAGTGTGCGGATCAGCGAAATCTCGACGCCTTGCGGCAAGGTCGCCTGCATATCCGCGGCTACATCTTCGACAGTGCGCTGCATGCGAATGGCATCACCGCTGGCCGAACGGTCCACCCGGATTGAAATCGCCGGATCCGGGCCGACAAAATATGCGCGGTTCCGATCCACCCCTTCGACCCGCACCCGCGCCACATCGCCAATCGTCAACTGTGTGCCATCCGGCGAAGACCGCAGAACAATCGCTTCGATCTGATCGGCCGACCGTTTGGCAACCCCGGTCCTGACCCGCGCCGAGCCCGAAACATCCCCCGCCGGGTCGGCCTCGGCTTCGGCCCCGATGGCACGCGCAATATCCAGCATCGTCAAATCATGCCGGATCAGGTCCAGCGAAGTGACTTCAACAATCGTTTCAGGCGCAGCAAGCCCGCGAATGGTCGTGCGTGTGACCCCTTCGGCAAACAAGCGGCTGATAAATTCATCGGCAAAATTCGCAAGCTGATCGGTGCCAACAGGTCCCTTGATCACCACATCGGTCACCCGGTCCGACCAACGGCGTCGAATGATCTCGGGGTCTTCGGCATCGGTCGGCAAACTGGAAGCGCCGTCCAAAGCCGACAACACATCTTCCTGCGCTTGCGCCATGTCCCAGCCGGGTTCAAACTCCAGCGTGAAATTGGCCGAACCTTCGCGCGCCCGCGCAGCCGTTTCCGTGACCCCGTCCACACTTTGAAGCGTCGGCTCCAGCACCTGTACAATGGCGGCATCCACATCGCCTGCACCCGCCCCGTCCCAGCGGACGGATACGTTGATGTCATCGACAATCACATCAGGGAAAAACTGCGCCCGCATCTGCGGCGCGGCATAAATTCCGGCCAGCACCAACACCACCAGCAACAGGTTTGCCGCCGTCCTGTGCCGCGCAAAATAAGACAGGATGCCACCGGTGGCTTTGCTCAGATCACGCGCCATGTCAGTTCATTCGACTTTCGATGCGTTCGACCATGCGCGCAGGCACTTTGTCCTGCTGCAATTGGCCCAGAACACGTTCCTTTGCTTCGGCGGGCATACGATGATTGCCTTCGACAAAAGCGACCAGCCGCGCGCGACGTTCAGGGTCCAGCGCGACCAACTCGGGGTCTTGCGGCGGTGCATCTGCATTGCCAGGGCGCACCGGGCGAATGCGTATCCCCGCGCCCAAAAGGGGCGTGCGTTCGGCCACAACCTCGCGCCCGGTCAAACCGCGCGCGCGCACGATCACATCGTCGCCTTCCCGGCGCAGCAAGCGAACCTCGCCAACCTCAAGCCGGTCGTCTTCGCCCAAGACCAACACCATATTCGCCGCATCCAAGGCCGTCGCGGGCAACCGGGCCACCTGATCAAGCGGCGGCTCGCTGATCCGGACGGTAACAAAATCGCCAGGCCGGAACCCCGGCGCATTCTCAATCTGTGCAAACAACAACCGGCCGGTCTGCCCCTGGCCCACGGCTGCGCTTTCGCGGCTGACCTGACCCGTCGCGGCCAAATCAACGCCCAACACATCAATCGACGCTGTCACGTCGGCACCCAGCAACTGTCCATTGTCCGAGACGAACCGCGCATATTGCGGTGTCGACAAGCGAAACGACACTTCCAAGGCGCTGGGGTCAATCAATTCCGCCAGCGTTTCGCCTTGGCTGACCAGCCCGCCTTCCACGATAGATACGTTGTTCAAAACGCCCGCAAACTCGGCTTTGACCTGCGTGTCCGCCAAACGCCGCTCGGCCTCGCGCAAGGCGATTTGGCGACGTTGCAGAGCGGTTTTCGCCTGATCAATCCGCGCTTCCGTTGCCGCTTTGGCTTGGCGGCGCGACAACAAAGACTGATTGGCCGATGACAAAGCCAGTTCCGCCGTTTCAACCGCTGCGGTTGATCCCACACCACGTTCCAGCAAATCCTTCTGACGGCTCAGGGCGCTGGCCCTCAGCCGTGCCTGATCTTCGGCCGCCGCGACCTCGTCGCCGGCCAGCCCCAGAACCCGCGTGGCATCGCGCAACTCGGCATCCGCATCCGCCAAATCGGCTTCGGCAGTTTCCAGCGCCGACTGCGCATCCGCCGGGTCAATCCGCACCAGAACTTCGCCCGCCGCCACCGACCCGCCTTCTTCAAACGCGTCTGACAGCCAGATCACCGTACCACCAGCGGATGCGCGCAACTGCAAGGTTCGACGCGCCCGTACTTCGCCAAATGTCGTCAACTCGGGACGAATGGTTTCCGGCTGGATTGCAACAACATTGGCGGCGAACACACGTTCCCGGGCGGGGCGTGTGCCGGTTTCCTGGCTCCAGCTGGCCTGCAGTGATTGCCATACCGTAAAACCGGCATAGGACATCAAGCCGACCGTGACAGCCAACAAAAAGAGCCCAACCAGCGATCTGCGAATGAAGCGCAAGCGTCCGTCTCCAACAAGAAAACCTAAGTATTATGTAGTATTTAGCCACGTTTTTCCAAAACCATCACATAACAAACGCGTAAACCCACTATTTCCGTCGCATATGTTCATCAAGTCGCGGCATTATTTCGACGAAATTGCAGGGGCGATGGCGATAATCCAGTTGCAGGGCAAGAATGTCATCCCAGGCGTCCTTGCACGCCCCCGGCGAACCCGGCAATGCAAAAAGATACGTTCCCTTTGCCACACCGCCACATGCCCGTGACTGCACAGCCGACGTGCCAATCTTGGCCATCGAGACATGGGTAAACACTGTCGCAAAAGCGTCGATTTCCTTGTCATAAACATCCCGGTGGGCCTCGACGGTCACATCGCGTCCGGTCAGACCCGTGCCGCCGGTCGACAGGATCACGTCAATTCCCGGATCTGCGCACCACGCACGCAGTGTCGCGGCAATCGTGGCTCGGTCGTCCTGCACGATATCGCGCGCGGCCAGTATATGGCCTGCACCTTCCAGCCGCGCGACCAATGTATCGCCCGAACGGTCGTCATCCGGTGTGCGCGTGTCACTGACGGTCAGCACAGCGATGCGCACCGGCAGAAAAGACCGGCTTTCGTCAATCCGGCTCATGGCAGTGCGCCCAGTCTGGCCTTCAGTGCCAGCAAATCCGCCCAAGCTTCACGCTTGGCCTCGGGGGACCGAAGCAGATACGCGGGATGAAACATCGGCAGAACGGGTTTGCCCAACGCCTCGACCCAGCTGCCCCGCAAGCGCGTAATCCCCCGGCGGCCCAGCAGGGCCTGACAAGAATGGTTTCCCATCGCGATGATCAAGTCAGGGTCCACCAGCGCA
>CALDUK010000050.1 GCA_937924905.1 uncultured Paracoccaceae bacterium
TTTACATTGACACCTAGCAGGAGGGTTCAAACGATGTTCTTTTCGTTCTGGGGGTCGCTGGTGATTGGCGGGATCGTCGCCTATCTGGCCGAAAAGTGGGATTTCACGCACCACGGGGTCGTGCAGGCGATCATCATCGCAATGGGCGGCGTGATCTTGCTGTTCATGGCCGGGGTGATGTTCGGGATCTCTTTTGGTCGTCCGGGCGTTGACGCGATCATCGCAGCACTTGGTGCCTTGATCCTGATCCCGTCCGAAGCGGTGGCACGCCGGCGCAGGCGGCGCTAGCCGATTTTGCTGGCGGCTTATATCAACGCTATTCGGGCTTCTGTTTCGCAGGCTTGAACGGCTTCATCCCCGCCCGGGCCAAGGCATCGGCACGTTCATTTTCGGGGTGGCCAGCGTGCCCCTTGACCCATTCCCAAGTGACATCGTGGTTTTCGCGAGCCTCATCCAGACGCCGCCAAAGGTCTTCATTTTTCACGGGCTTCTTCGCGGCCGTCTTCCACCCGTTCCGCTTCCACCCGTCTATCCAGCCCGTCACGCCGTTTTTAACATAGGCGGAATCTGTCACGACGATGATCTTGGACGCACGATCCAGCGCTTCCAGTGCATTGATGGCTGCCAGCAGTTCCATCCGGTTGTTGGTCGTTTCGGCTTCGCCGCCTTTCAATTCGCGTTCCTTCAGAACCGTGTCGCCATCCCGGGCAATCAGCAAAGCCCCCCATCCGCCGGGCCCGGGATTGCCCGAACAGGCACCGTCGGTATATGCGTAAAGCTCTTTCATGCGGGAATATCGTCCAATGTGATGTGGCCCGGCAGGTTCGAAAGTCTGTCCAGCCAGGCCTGAATGGAGGGGAACCGGTCCATTTCAAACCGGCCCTTGCTGGCCGCAGAATGGGTATAGGCATAAAGCGCAATATCCGCGATGGTCGGAAAGTCGCCCACCAGCCAGTCACGGGGGGCAAGGTGGTCTTCCATCTGCGCCAGCAAAGCGTGCCCGCGATTCAGCAAGTCTGCCAATCGTTCGGGCGTTGCAAAATGCTGGCGGTTTGCATAGGTCAGCAAAGCCGCGCGCACCGCGATAACAGATTCGTGCTGGTTCTGTTCCCAAAACATCCAAGCCAGCACCTGTGCGCGGTCCACCGGATTTGGCGGCAGCCAATCCGTACCGTCGGCCAGATAGCACAAAATCGCATTCGATTCAGGCAGCCGGGTTCCGTCTTTCAATTGTAAAACAGGGAGCTTTTTCAAAGGAAGCGTCCCGGCCTTATGCGTGGCGTCCAATTCTGGCGTTTCGTATTCGATCCCGACATGCCGATAGGGGCGTTCCAGAAAGGCTAGCAAAAGCCGCGCTTTGTAGCTGTTGCCGCTGGATGGCATGGAATAAAGCGTCAGGTCAGTCATTTTTCAGGCCTTGCAAGATGATCCACGGGGCGACCGTACCATCAAGGCCCGCGTCTTTACCGGTTCGGCGATACTGAATGGAAAAGCCTGCGCCCTCTAAAAGTGCGGTCAATTCGTGGTCTTCAAAGTATGCATAAAAGCGGCCAAGACTGTCTCGCTTTTCACCCTGTCCGGTTTTCAGTCCGATATGCACGCGACCGCCTGGTTTCAGCGCCGTTGCGATCCGGCCCAGATGCGCGGGCATTTCGGATCTAGGGGCATGCAGAAGCGAAAAGTTGGCATAGACCCCATCGTATTCTGCAATCGCAGTCAGGTCGTCAAACCGTGCGATGCGCGTTTCCAACCCGTGACGGTCACGCGCAAGTTCGACCATTTCAGGCGAGGCATCCCAAGCGTCCACGCTATAGCCGCAGTCCGCCATAAAGGCGGCGGCATTCCCCGGCCCGCATCCAAGGTCCAAAAGACGGGCCCCTTGCGGCAGACCAGCAAGAAACGCCCGCATATGCTCGGTGTCCTGGCTGGGGCTGAACTGCTTGGCATAGCGGTTCGCTTCGCGCGCATAGACAGAAAGTGTTTCTTTGTCCGACATCAGACCAGCACAGCCAAACAGGCGACGACACAGACCGTCAGGATAACGCGTAGCCGCAGCCACCATGGGGGCGTCAAAGCCTGTTTGTTGAAATGCCAATCCAGGGCCAGCACTGCGACAAACCCCGCGATAAGATAAATGGCGGACGACCCCGGGCGATTGCCAACCATAAAGAACACCCAAAGCGCGGGCAGAGTAGATAAGGCATAGTTTTGCGCTGCCTTGGCGCCATCTGACTTCGTCGCGAAACCCCAAAGGACGCCCGACATAAAGGCCAGAATGATTGTCCCGTAGTTGAGCAGGACAAAAGGCGCAACGAAACGTGGGCCAAGGGTTTGCATGCCCAGATTTGACAGGTTTGGAAAGATCATTGTGGCTGCGCCCCAAAAGAACGGGATCAGCCCGGCTAGGCCAAGGATTAGCGGGGCTTTGGGTATGCTCACGTCAGTTTACCCACCAGAATGTTGCCCGGCGCATCGCGCGGTCGATTTTGAACGGGTTAATCCGGGCGCAAGATTTCGGGCCAAGATCACGCCGGTTCCCTCAGAACGCGGGGCACTTTGAACTCAACGTTTTCGACAGCTGTTTCGACGGCTTCGACCGTCACGTCGAAATGGTCGCGAAAGGCGTCTATCACTTCATTGACCAGTACCTCGGGTGCGCTTGCCCCGGCGGTCAGACCCAGCGACCGGATCCCATTCAGCGCGCGCCAGTCAATTTCATCCGCCCGCTGAACCAGTTGAGCATATTGACAGCCCGCGTTCCGTCCAACCTCGACCAACCGTTTCGAGTTTGATGAATTCGGCGCGCCGATCACAAGAAGCGCGTCAATCTTGGGGGCGACCGCCTTGACCGCTTCCTGCCGATTGGTGGTCGCGTAACAAATGTCTTCCTTGTGCGGGCCGACAATGTTTGGAAACCGGTCCTCAAGGGCTGACACGATGTCTGCGGTGTCATCCACCGAAAGGGTCGTCTGGGTGATATAGGCCAGCTTGTTCGGATCCCGCGGGGAAATCTTTGCCACGTCAGCGGTGGTTTCCACCAAAATCACTTCGCCTTCGGGCAGTTGGCCCATCGTGCCGATGGTTTCGGGATGGCCGTCGTGGCCGATCATGACCATTTGCAGCCCGTTCTTGTGGTGACGCTCGGCCTCGATATGAACTTTTGAAACCAGCGGGCAAGTCGCATCAACATAGACCATCTCGCGGCGCGCGGCTTCGGCGGGCACGGCTTTCGGCACCCCGTGGGCCGAAAATATGACCGGCCGGTCTGGCGGACAGTCGTCCAGTTCTTCGACGAAAACCGCGCCTTTGTCGCGCAAGCCATCGACAACAAATTTATTGTGGACGATTTCATGACGCACAAAGACCGGCGCGCCCCATTTTTCCAAGGCCATCTCGACGATCTTGATCGCACGATCGACGCCTGCGCAAAATCCGCGTGGGGCGGCAAGATACAGTGTAAGCGGCGATTTGGTCATTTTGACATCTCCTGCCTGTCAGACCTATTCGTCGCAGCCTTTGGCGTCCAGTACCCGCGGTGGTTCGGCACCACGAAAAAACCCGCAGCCTCCGTATGAAAACTGCGGTCGCAAACCCCTGACGGTGCTTGAAGCTATTCTTCTTCGTCTTCGCGCGGTTCGCGCGCCGGACGACCAATGACATCGCGCAATTCGTCAAGTTCGATGAAGTTATCGGCTTGCCGGCGCAATTCGTCCGCGATCATTGGGGGCTGCGACCGGATGGTCGATACAACCGAAACGCGTACGCCTTGGCGCTGAAGGCTTTCGATCAACGGGCGGAAATCGCCGTCGCCGGAAAACAGGACAATGTGATCAAGGCGCGGGGCAAGCTCCATCGCATCAACAGACAATTCAATGTCCATATTGCCTTTGACCTTACGGCGGCCCTGGCTGTCGGTGAATTCCTTGGCTGGTTTGGTGACCATCGAAAACCCGTTGTAGTTCAACCAATCGACCAGCGGGCGGATGGGGGAATATTCGTCGTTTTCCAGAAGCGCTGTGTAATAAAACGCTCGGATCAATTTACCGCGACGCATAAATTCCTGGCGAAGAAGTTTATAGTCAATGTCAAAACCCAAAGCCTTTGCGGTCGCGTACAAATTCGACCCATCGATGAACAACGCCAGGCGTTCGTCCCTATAGAACATTAAGTGTCCTTCCTATTTTTTTGGCAGTCAGACATTCGTGAGCGGGGCGCGGACGTTGCCCCATGTCTAACGCGCAAAACTTGATGCATGTTTTAGTTGAATGCAACTCGCCCTTTTGGGCAGGTCACCCGACGTCAACACAGGCACAGGTGCAGAAAATGAGACAACCGTGGATAAACAGGGTTTGAAAGCGCTTTGGTGGGGCGGCAAACGGTCGGAATTCGCTTGTCTTTTCGTGCACAAGCCACTACGTCAATTTTAATCCCACATCTGACGGAGACATTGATGGCCCGCGTGACGGTTGAAGATTGTGTTGATAAAGTTCCGAACCGGTTCGAATTGGTCATGCTGGCCTCGCACCGGGCACGGGAAATTTCGACTGGCGCGCCGCTGACGCTGGACCGCGACAATGACAAAAACCCGGTCGTATCGCTGCGCGAGATTGCGGAAGAAACGCAATCTGCCGAAGAATTGCGTGAACGCATGATCGAAGCGAACCAGACCCAGATTGAGGTTGATGAGCCGGAAGAAGACGCGATGGCGCTTTTGATGGGTGCCGAAAATGATCAACCAGCCGAGGATGATCTGAGCGAAGAAAAACTCCTTCGGGCTTTGATGGAAGCGCAGGGACAGCCGTAAGGCTGAAAGCCAACAGTCGGAGACTGGATGATTGACGCTGACGATCTGATCGCGCTGGTCCAGAACTATAACCCAAAAGCCAATGCAGACCTTATTGCGCGCGCCTATGATTACGGGGCGCGCATGCATGAAGGTCAGGTGCGCCATTCTGGTGAACCTTACTTTACCCACCCAATCGCGGTTGCCGCCATTCTGACCGAACAGGCGTTGGACGATGCAACCATCGTCACCGCGCTTTTGCACGACACCATAGAAGACACCCGGTCCACTTTTTCCGAAGTGGAAAAAGAATTTGGCACCGAAGTTGCCGAACTGGTTGACGGCGTCACCAAGCTGACCAATCTGCAATTGTCGTCGGTCGAAACCAAGCAGGCCGAGAATTTTCGCAAGCTGTTCATGGCCATGTCCAAGGATCTTCGGGTGATCCTTGTGAAACTGGCGGACCGGTTGCACAACATGCGCACCATCCGTGCGATGAAACCCGAAAAGCAAGTTCAAAAAGCACGCGAAACGATGGATATCTATGCGCCTTTGGCCGGGCGTATGGGCATGCAATGGATGCGCGAGGAACTGGAAGACCTGGCGTTCCGCGTTCTTAATCCTGAAGCGCGCAATTCAATCATCCGGCGCTTTATTACGCTGCAGCGCGAAACCGGCGATGTGATCGAACAGATCTCCGCCGATATGGAAGCCGAGCTTGACCGCGCCGGTATCGACGCCCGTGTTTTGGGACGCGCTAAAAAACCGCATTCGATCTGGCGCAAGATGGAAGCCAAGCAAATCGGGTTTTCGCGGCTGTCTGACATTTACGGGTTTCGCATCATCGTCAATACAGACGCAGATTGCTATGCGGCCCTCGGCGCAGTGCATCAGCGGTGGCGGGCCGTTCCTGAAAGGTTCAAGGACTATATCAGCCAGCCAAAATCGAACGGCTATCGCTCGATCCATACAACAGTGTCCGGGCGCGATGCCAAACGAGTCGAAATTCAGATACGCACGCGCGAAATGCACGAAGTGGCGGAATCGGGCGTGGCCGCGCACTGGTCCTATCGCGATGGTGTGCGGGCCGAAAACCCGTTTGCCGTCGATCCTGCGAAATGGATCGCCAGCCTAAGCGAACGGTTGGACAGCGCGGAAGACCACGCCGAATTTCTCGAACACGTTAAGATGGAGATGTATGCCGATCAGGTGTTCTGCTTCACGCCCAAAGGTCAGGTGGTCAAGCTGCCGCGCGGGGCGACGCCGCTCGATTTTGCCTATGCTATTCACACCCGCATTGGTGACAGTTGTGTGGGGGCAAAAGTAGACGGTCTTCGCGTGCCGCTTTGGACCCGCATCAAGAACGGCCAGTCAGTCGAGATTATGACCGCCGAAGGTCAGCGCCCGCAGGCAACATGGATTGACATCGTCGCCACAGGCCGCGCCAAGTCAGCGATCCGGCGCAGCCTTCGCGAAGAAGACAGGGCGCGGTTCATCAAACTGGGGCGCGAACTTGCTCGCGTGGCGTTTGAACATATCGGCAAGAAGCCCACAGAAAAGGCGCTGAAAACGGCGGCGAAACAGTTGGGCGTTGATGACGCATCCGAACTTCTGGCGCGTATCGGCTCGGCTGAAATGACAGCGCGCCATGTGATCGAAACGCTATATCCCGGCCTCAGCCGAAAGGCCGGCGATGAAATTGACACGGCTCGGGCCGTGGTCGGTCTGAACCCCGGGCAGACGTTTCGGCGCGCAGCCTGCTGTCAGCCCGTGCCGGGCGAGCGGATCGTGGGCATCAGCTATCCCGGCAAGGGGGTAATGATCCACGGGATCGATTGCGCAGCCCTTGTAGATGTCGAAGAAGAAAGCGATCGGTGGGTTGACTTGCACTGGCAGGAAGGCCGACACCCGGCGGCACATGCCGTCAGCATGGATCTGACGATTGCGAATGACAGCGGCGTGTTGGGGCGCATCTGCACCTTGATTGGCGAACAAGGGGCCAACATCTCTGACCTGGTATTCATTGACAGAAAACCAGACTTTTACCGTCTTATTGTTGACGTAGAAACCAGCGACATAGGACACCTGCATGCGGTGATGCTCGCCCTCGAAGCCGACACGGATGTGTCGTCACTAGGACGTCACCGGGATCTAGAGCGGCGGCCCTGAAACAAGGGCCAGATTGGGATTTGGACGTTGGTCTTCAAGCGGCGCACGCCACGGACCTATTTCGAGGTTGTCAGCGAAAGCTTCTATCCCAGAGGCGGCTGGCGACGCGCTGCGCGATATGTGGGGTATCGCCTGCGCCGTCTGCCCGATCCGGCCCATAAGATCAGTCGCGGCATCGCGGCTGGCGTTTTTACGTCGTTCACGCCGCTTTTTGGGCTGCATTTTGTCATTTCCGCCCTGCTTGCATGGGCCATGCGAGGCAATATTCTGGCCGCTCTTTTGGCGACATTTGTCGGCAATCCCGTGACTTTTCCGGTGATTGCGGCCATGTCGATGGAAGTCGGGTCGGTCATACTGGGCGAACGTTCGTTGCCTTTGCCCTTGGTCCTTGCATCATTCGGCGAAGCGGCGAATGACCTTTGGCGCAATTTTGTTGCCCTGTTCACATCGGAAACAACGCAATGGCGCGGGCTGTCCCGCTTTTTGGATCGTGTTTTTCTGCCTTACCTTGTCGGCGGTCTTTTCCCGGGCTTGATCGCGGCGATAGCGGCCTATTTCCTCGCCAATCCATTGATCGCGGCCTATCAAAAAGCCCGTGTCGCCCGGTTAAAAAAGAAGTTTGCCAAACGTCGCGAATGGGCGATTTCCCGTCAGATCAGTGCCCAGAAGGCCGAAGTTATCTCAAAGCGCGCGGCCACGGAATAGGGCAGGTGGGCTTGCCCAAAATTGCGCCTCGTGCGACTTGATGACATGGCGAAAAAAGGACCGCGCAGCAAAGCCAAAAAACCTGCACCCAAGAAAACAGCCCCCAAGCGCAGGTTCCGGCCGTTTGCTTGGTTTCGGAAAGCTGTTTTCTCGGCCCTCCTTGCTATGGTTGTCTGGGTCGGTGTCTATGCAATTCTGCCGCCACCGACGACGCCCTATATTCTAAGCGAAGGTTTGAAGAACGGCAGTATCCGGCGCACTTGGGTTTCGGTCGATGACATGGCCCCGGTTCTTTTGCGGTCGGTCGTTGCGGCAGAAGACGCGAATTTCTGTCTGCATTGGGGGTTTGATATGCGCCAGCTGCGCGCAGCGATTGCCGACGGCGGCAACCGGGGGGCGTCGACCCTGACGCAGCAAACCGTCAAGAACGTTTGGCTGTGGCACGGGCGCAGTTGGCCCCGCAAAGCGTTGGAAGCGACATTCACACCGATCGCAGAACTGTTCTGGTCCAAGCGTCGCATTCTGGAAATTTACCTGAACATGGCCGAATTCGACACTGGCGTCTTCGGCGCCGAAGCCGCGGCTCAACACCATTTCGGGCGCAGGGCCGCAGATTTGACCGCCATTCAAGCGGCATTGCTGGCGGCGGTCCTGCCAAACCCGAAGGAACGTCAGGCCGTTAATCCTTCGTCGGCCACGCAGCGCCGCGCGTCGGCTATTGCAGACGGGGCGGCTACCATCCGCCGGGATGGGCGGTCGGATTGCTTTGAATGAACCGCTTAGTTGAAACTGGCCGCCAGTCGCGGCATTGATAGAAAAGTTATGCTGAGGTTTGGTCGCCCATGATCCGTCTTTATCACGTGCCTTTGTCGCCCTTCTGCCGGAAGGTCAGGTTGTCTCTGGCCGAGAAACGGCTGGAGGTCGAACTGGTGGAAGAGAAATACTGGGAACGCGAGCCCGAATTTATCCGCCGCAACCCGGCGGGCAAGGTGCCGGTTCTGAAAATCGATGGTGTCACGCTGTCGGAAAGCACTGCAATTTGCGAGTATCTGGAAGAACGCTATCCCGAACCTGCGCTCTTGCCAAAAGCGCCCGCGGAACGCCACGAAGTCCGTCGTCTGGTCAGTTGGTTCGACGACAAGTTTCACAACGAAGTCACGTCGAAACTGCTGTATGAACGGGTGAACAAGAAGATCACCAAGGAAGGCTATCCAGACAGCGGCAATGTCAAAGCAGGCGCGCGGGCAATCAAGTCCCATCTCGAATATCTGGGATGGCTGCTGGACGAACGACGCTGGCTGGCCGGGTCGGAGCTGTCGCTGGCTGATTTTGCGGCCGCGTCGCATTTTTCTGCGCTGGACTATATCTCGGATGTGGATTGGGCGCTGAATGACACGGTGCGCGATTGGTATTCCAAGATCAAATCCCGCCCCGCCTTCCGCAGCCTGCTGGCCGATGCGGTTCCCGGTTTCCCGCCGCCGCAGCATTATGCGGACCTGGATTTTTAAGGCCGCGTGCTGCGATGGCCGACCCCGCCCATGATCTCAAATCAAGGCTGTTGATCGAAGCACGCGCGGCGGGCTTTGCCGCCTGTCGCGTTTGTCTGCCGTCCTCAGTCCCCGAAGTGCCCGCCAAGCTCAACGCGTTTCTAATGGCGGGTTACCACGGCCAGATGACCTGGCTGGAAGACCGCGCATCCTGGCGGGGCGATCCGCAAGCGCTGTGGCCCGAAGCGCGGTCGGTCATCATGCTGGCCGATGCCTATACGCCAGGACATGACCCGCTGGAGGATTTGAACCACAAAAGCAACGGCGTGATCTCGGTGTATGCGCGCGGGCGCGATTACCATGACGTGGTCAAAAAGCGCCTGAAACGCATTGCGCGCTGGCTGGCAGCCGAAGCGGATTGCGGCGTAAAGGTCTTTGTCGATACAGCCCCGGTGGCCGAGAAACCCCTGGCCCACGCAGCGGGGCTGGGATGGCAGGGCAAACACACCAACCTTGTGTCGCGCGAATTGGGCAACTGGGTTTTTCTGGGCGCGCTCTTCACCACCGCGCATTTGCAACCGGACGACGCAGAAACCGACCATTGCGGGTCTTGCACTCGTTGTCTGGACATCTGCCCGACGGATGCTTTCCCGACCCCTTATCAACTGGATGCACGTCGCTGCATTTCCTATCTGACGATTGAACACAAAGGCCCGGTTGATCCGGCGCTGCGCCCTGCACTTGGCAACCGCATTTACGGCTGTGATGACTGTCTTGCGGTATGCCCTTGGAACAAGTTCGCGCAAACCGCCCGCGACCAGCGCTATGAAACGCGTGGCGATCTTGATGCCCCTGCGCTTTCGACGCTGGCCGCTTTGGATGATGCGGGGTTTCGTGAGAAATTTGCGGGCTCGCCCATCAAACGTACGGGTCGGGACCGCTTTGTGCGAAACGTGGCCTATGCCATCGGTAATTCGCGAGACCCTGGATTGTTGCCCGCCGTACAGGCGCTGATAAACGACAGCGACCCCGTTGTGGCCGAGGCGGCAGGTTGGGCCATCCAAAAACTGAAGGAAACGGCGTGACCCTGACGACGCTAAAGGACCTGACCCAGATGTTGTTGGCCAAAGATCCAGGCCAGCGGCTCATCATCGGCATTGCGGGTCCGCCGGGGTCTGGCAAATCAACAATGGCGGACGCGCTGTGCGATGCATTGAACACAGCCAAACCGGGCCTGGCCGCGGTTTTGCCGATGGATGGGTTTCACTTTGACGATGCCGTTCTTGTGCCGCGCGGCTGGCGTCCGCGCAAAGGCGCGCCGCATACGTTTGATGTGAACGGGTTCCTTTCGGTACTGGACCGGCTGCGCGCAAATCAGGAAGATGAGATCGCCGTGCCGGTGTTCTTTCGGGAAGAAGAGATCGCGCATAACGCCGCGCGGATGATTGCGCGGCAGGTGGGAATACTGATTGTCGAAGGCAACTATCTGCTGCTGGATCAAGACCCCTGGACCGCGCTTCGCTTTGACACAACCATCTATCTCGATGTGCCAAAAGCCGAATTGCGACGGCGACTGGAAGACCGGTGGCAAGACCTGACCGGCGACGCGTTGCGGGCGAAGATGGACGAAAACGATATGCCGAATGTCGAACTTGTGCTGTCCTGCCGGCGGCCCGCAGATTTCATCATTCAGAACATTTAGCCAGTCTTCGGCACCCAGCCTGTGTAAAACGGATGGTCTTTGACCAAAGGCAATGCGATGGGCCGGTTTTGGTGCGCCGAAGCGTAACACGCCGTGACAAACTCTAACGATTGTTTGCCGTCGTCCAGCGTAACGGCCTGATCATCCGTGCCATCCAAAGCATCGGCAATTGCGCCAAACAATCCCACAAACCCCGCTTGCTGATCGGGCACATGCGCCAGCACCGCATCGATTTCTGATTGCGCCCGGGGCGCGCGCGCCGTGAACTGCCAGTTTTTTGCGGCCAGTGCATAGGGTGCGGTGTCGCTTTCGACGGTAAATCCTTCGAACATCAACCGCATCCGGCTGCTGTTATCCGCCGCGCCTAGGGTGACCGAAGATGTGATCGGTGCGCCCGACGCCATTCGGATGCTTAAGGCCGCGCAGTCTTCGACCTCGACCTCATTCACCCGTGTTGCGCAATCCGCAAAAACCTGAGCCACCGGGCCCAGGATTGACGTCAGCATATCGTGGATATGGATTGCATGCCCCAAAAGCGCGCCGCCGTGTTCGCCCGCCCAGGTGCCGCGCCAGTCCACAGCGTAATACGCTGCATCCCGGTCCCAATGGGTTTCAAGCGACCCGGCATAGCATCGGCCCGCAAGCCCGGCCGTTTGAAGTGCGCGCAATTGTGCAGTGCCCAGACCGAACCGATATTGAAACACCGGAAAAATGCGTTTGCCCGACGTTGTGCTGGCGGCAATCAGATCGTCACAAGCGGCAACCGAGGTGGCGAGAGGTTTCTCGCAAATGGCTTGTTTGCCCGCCGTCAGAACGGCCAAACAAGCTTGATGATGAAGATGCGGCGGCAGGCAAATATCGACAAGGTCAAGCGTCGGATCGCCCAGCACGGCGTCCATGTCGGCAGATGTTGGTATGCCATGCGGCCCCGCAATCTGATCAGCGCGGGCCCGGTTTACATCACAAACAATGGCGACTTCAAAGCGGTTGGGCAGGGCAAGATAGGCTTGCAGATGTTCCGCCCCAATGCCTGCACCCAGAATGGCGACGCGATAAGTCATTCCTCGGCCAAAGCCTGGGCCTTCAGCGCCAATTTCATTGTGGTAAACGCATGGGTCTGCGCCATGGCCGTTTCTGTCCGGTCTTCGACATCCGCGATCAATCGTTTGAAATAGGGCAGACCGGCATCGCGCGCGTCAATGCGCGTGTTTTCTTCACCGTTCACCAGATAAAGCGTATCGGTCACATGCGGCTGACCAATGTCGGTGTATTTGCGCAGCTCAATCTGCCCTTCGGTGCCCTGAATAAACAAACGCCCGTCGCCCCAGGTTGGCAGGCCGTCCGGCGTGAACCAGTCGACACGGACATAGCCATGCCCATTGTCCGAGCGAAGCACCATTTCGCCAAAGTCCTGAAACCCCGGATGATCCGGCATCGTCGTGTTTTCGACATGCGCATGGGCGATGTCGGCGGTGCCGCTGCCTGTGAAATGCAGGAACTGATCAATCTGATGGCTGCCGATGTCGCACAATATGCCGCCGTATCGCGGGCGGTTGAAAAACCAATCGGGCCGTGTTTTCAGGTTCTTTTTGTGCGGCCCCAGCCCGACGGTTTGCACCACGCGTCCAATGGCCCCGCCAAAGACCAGCTGCTCGGCACGGGTCACGGCGGGCACCTGAAACCGTTCCGAGAAATTCACCGACCAGATGCGGCCGGTCTTGGCCTGCACCTGCCGCAGCTTGGTCAATTGATCCAGCGTCGTGCAGCCCGGTTTGTCGATCATCACGTCTTTTCCCGCTTGCATCGCCTTGATTGCCAAGCGCGCGCGGTCGCCCGGAACGGCTGAAATCAGAACCATCCGCACCTGAGGATCATCAAGGATACGGCGCGGATCGTCTGTCTTTTGCACGTCTGGAAAGACTGCGTTGAACTTGGTTTCCGTCACCGCCGGCCCATCGGTCCAATAGCCATCGGCCCAACACCCTTCGGCCATCATGTTCGACAGCATCCCAAAGATATGGCCGTGATCTATTCCCAGAATGCCAAGCTTGAACGCCATGGGTCTATTCCTTTGGCACCAGGATGCACTGACCCGTGCGCCCGGCCTCTTCGATTGCACTGATCAGGCCGTGCACCTTCAACGCCTCGCGCCCTGTCACCATTGGTGGGCGGGCCAGATCCAATGCATCGGCAAAGTCTTCAACTATGGTTTGGTGCCAGTCGCTGGTAAACGCCATCGGGTCTGCGCCCGATCCCGACCCTGCGCTTTCTCCGATCTCTTTTGTCGTGCCGTCCTTCATATCAAGTCGCAAGACACCGGCCGCCAATCTGGCCGAGCCGTTCTGGCAATGCAGCGTGATCGTTTCGCTTGCGCCCGGATAACTTGCCGTTGACGCGAAAAGACTGCCGACCGCGCCATTTGAAAAAGCCAGCCCTGCAGTGACAAAATCTTCTGCTTCCATCGAATGGATAGCCGTGGTGGCGCACATCGCGGTCACTTCGCTGACCGGACCGGTCAGTGACAACATAAGATCCAGCGTGTGGATGGCTTGACTGATCAGCACCCCGCCGCCGTCGCGCTCATAGCTGCCGCGCCCTGCTTCGTCGTAGTAAGCCTGGGGGCGCCACCAGGGAACGGCGACCTCAATAGCGATCAGCGGGCCCAGTTCTGGCATGTGGGCGTGCAATGTCTTGGCCGCTGGGCGCGCGCGGTGCTGCAGCACAATGCCAAGCGGGACGTTCAGCGCTTCGCACATTTCGACCAGCGCCAAAGCGGTGTCATAGGTCCGCTCGACTGGTTTTTCCATAAGGATAGGTTTGCCCGCCGCCGCCAGACATTCGATGATGTCGCGCCGTGCATTGGGGGGTGTGGCGACAATCGCAAAATCGACATCGGGATCATCCGCGATGTCTTGGACGCTCTTCGATGTTCGGGCGCAAACATCAGGATATGAACAAAGAAACTTTTCCTGGCTGATTAGGCTTGGGGCATAAACAGTTTCCAAGCGCACGCGCTTGGACGCCCGAATGGCCGCGCCATAGGTGCCGGACACCATGCCCAATCCGATAAGTGCGGCCCGTTTCATGCGATGGTCAATCGACCTGTGGCGGGGATTCGTGTGCTCACACTTACGGGGTCTTTCAGTCAGAAAAGAAGAATTGCGCTATGCCCAACAGGCTAATGCGACAAAACAGCGAAAGCCAGAGCGCGATCCAAAGTCTTGCCAAAGCCACTTGCGTGTCGCGGGCCCGGCGATGAAGTCGCGGGTTGCCGAAACACATTGAAAAACCGCGTTTGGCCAGAAATTCTTACCATTTTGGGCGCAGTTAGCGACATTGAAAACATTAAATGCGACATCGGCAGGACGATTCCGCTTGCGCTAACATTTCCGTGCAAGTTAAATCGGCAGTGGTTCAAATAGGGAGGAACCAATGAAGAAAGTTCTGTTGGCGGCTGCTGCCGCTGCTACCGTTGCCACTGGCGTTTTCGCCGCAGGTCACGGCGAGCGATATGTCATGATCACGCACACTCAAGGCACCGACCCGTTCTGGCCGGTTGTCGAAAAAGGTGGCCGTGATGCAGCTGAAGATGTTGGCGCTACTCTGGAATACAACTTTGACGTTTCGGGCGACATGTCCGCGATGGCTGCTTTGATCGAAGCTGCTGCGGCATCTAACCCAGATGGCATCATCGTTTCGCTGCCTGACGCCGATGCGCTTGGGCCTGCAATCAAGGCCGCCGTCGCTGACGGCATTCCAGTCATCACAATTAACTCGGGCCTCGAAGCTTCGGCCGAGCTGGGTGCTTTGATGCACGTTGGTCAGCCCGAGCGTGACGCGGGTGAAGCTGCCGGTACACGTGCTGCTTCTGAAGGCGTGACCAACGGTCTTTGCCTGAACCAGGAAGCGTTCAACACAGCGCTTGTTGACCGTTGCGAAGGTTACTTTTCTGGTGTCGGCGGCGATCTGAACATGATCGACGTGTCGAATGACCCGGCTCAGATCGAAACCCGTACAGCTGCGGCTTTGCAGGCTGACCCGTCGATCGACGGCGTTCTGGCTGTTGGCCCGCATGTTTGTGAAGCAGCCGTCAAAGCCATCGACGCTGTTGGCGCTGACGTGCACCTGGCTTGCTTTGACCTTTCGCCTGGCGTGATGGACATGATTGCTGACGGCCGCGCTGCCTTCACAATCGACCAGCAGCAGCGTCTGCAGGGTTACATGCCTGTGATCGTTTTGCACCTTTACAACAACCACGCTGGCCTTCTGCCGGGCAACAACGTTGCTTCGGGCCCAGGCTTCGTGGATGCGTCTAACGCAGGTGCTGTTAAAGAGCTGGCGGGCATCGACCGCTAAGCTTCTGAAAAGCTTTTAAAATCAGACCAGGCGGGGTTTTCCCCGCCTGTTCTTTGAGGAAAATCAACTTAATTTTCGTGGGGACAGAATGGCAGACCGTAGCGAATCTGACAGACTGGCAAAAGAAACCTGGCTGCAACGCACGATCAGACGCCCAGAGATTGGCGCTTTTATCGTGATGATTGTGATCATCGTTGCACTGGCTTTCGCGTCTGACGGCAAAGCGTTCAACGCTTTGGGTTTGAAGAACAATATCAAAATTATCGCACAGTATGGCATCATCGCCATCGGTGCCGCGATGCTGATGATTGCAGGGGAATTCGACCTGTCGATCGGTTCGATGATCGGGTTTGCCGGCATGTCGATGGCATTGATGCTGAAATGGGGACTGCCCTTTGGCATGGGCGAGGCGACGCCGTTCACCGCTTTCCTCGTGACACTGGTGATGACACTGGCTCTGGGCTGGATCATTGGCACAATCGTTGTCCGATCCGGGCTTTCAAGCTTTATCGTAACGCTTGCATTCCTGTTTTTCCTGCGCGGCACAACCGAGGTTGCGTTCCGCCTTATAAACCAATCGACACAGGTTTCCGGCCTTCCCGACTTTAAGGAAGAAAGCTGGTTCGCCAACATTCTGGGCGGCGAAGTCTTTGGCTGGTTCTACAGCGCCTGGTTTTGGATAGGGCAGAAAATGACGGCGGGCGTCGAGTTTCCGACGCGCCTGACCAACGAAAACATCAATTATCTTGCGACGTTGAACATCAACCGGCGTCTGGAACAATGGGTGACCGGGTTTGACGCGCGGTTCCTTTGGTTCATCGTGATCGCGGCTATTGCCTATTTCGTCCTAAGCCGGACGCAGTTGGGCAACTGGATTTTCGCCACCGGCGACAACAAGGAAGCGGCGCGGGCGAATGGTGTACCGGTGAATGCCGTTAAGGTTGGTTGCTTTATGTTTACCGCTTTCTGCGCGACCATGTTTGCCGCGTGTCAGGTGTTTGACACGAACACATCGGATGCCGCGAAAGGCAACCTGATGGAACTGTTCGCCATTGCCATCGCCGTTGTCGGCGGGACGCTGATGACGGGTGGGTTCGGATCCATCTTAGGCGTTGTTTTTGGGGCAATAACTGTCGGTCTTGTGGCCAATGCCGTGTTCTTCATTCCAGAGATCGACGGCGCGTGGTTCCGGGTTTTCCTGGGCGCGATCTTGCTGGCCGCCGTGTTCGCCAACGAACGCATCCGCAAACGTATCACGGGGGGGATTTAAACGATGGCCGATCCGTATCTACGCGTTGAGAATCTGGTCAAACGCTTTGGTCCTTTTACCGCTTTGGGCGGTGTGGATCTGGAGGTTTTTCCCGGCGAAGTGCATGCGCTTCTTGGGGACAACGGTGCCGGAAAATCGACTTTGATCAAGACCTTGGCCGGTGTTCACCAGCCGTCCGAGGGCCAGATCTTTATTCAGGGCAAACCTGTCAATTTCCGTTCGCCGCGCGATGCGTCGGCGGCGGGGATTGGGACAGTTTATCAGGATCTTGCGCTGAACCAGTTGATGAGTGTGACCCGGAACTTCTTTATGGGACGCGAGCTGAAAGGGCCTTTGGGCACGCTTCGCATCGATGAGATGGACCAGATTGCACATGATGAGATGCTGAAGATCGGTATCGATTTTTCTGATCCATCTCAGGCAGTTGGCACCATGTCAGGGGGTCAGCGGCAAACGCTGGCGATTGCGCGCGCCATCTATTTTGGCGCGAAAGTTCTGATCCTTGACGAACCGACCTCGGCCCTTGGGCAGAAGCAGCAGATGGGTGTTCTGAAGACCATCAAGCGGGTGCGCGCGCGAGGTGATATCGCGATTATTTTCATTACTCACAATGAGATACACTCGCGTTTGGTTGCCGACCGTTTCACCTTTCTGGCGCTTGGCAAGATCATTGGGGCGGGGACGTCCAGTGAGATTGGTGACAATGAAATGCGGCGTCTTATGTCCGGTGGGGCTGAAATGGGCGATCTGGAGCAGGAGCTTGCAGGCATCTGAGCCTTTTCGCCAACCCATTGAAAACACGTTGACTACAGGGTCATCCGGCATCTCCGGGTGGCCCTTTTTTCATGCGGTGCCCAACCTGCGAACGCACTGTTCGCGATTTGAGAACGTTTCTCCAACATACTGCCATCAAGACGCCGTCTTACCCAACCACACATGCCTTGTATTCGAGACGAGGTATCCTGTGTTCAGACGGTTGTTCATGTCATTTCTATATCGGCCCCGCTTTGTTGAGGGTGCCGAGGCTAAAACTGTGCAGGATGCACCTGAAACGTCCCCGGCCTGCCGTGGGACCTTTCAGTCTATTATGTCACAGGAAGAGATCGCCAACGCCGAGTTTTCGAACCGGATGCGGGGGCGAACCCGTCGTGCTGTTTCGAAAATGGTACCTTTGCCCGCGATGAGCGCGCGGTTCAGAAATCAACCGTGACGCCAGGCAATTTCAGTTCTTTGACCAGTTCGCGCAATTCCTGACGCGCGGCGACATTCGACAGGTTCAGGTTTTGAATACCGATGTCGCGCAGGTCTAACAATGTCAGGCCGCGCGGGAACAGTTCGCGAAAGATCACACGTTCGGCAAAGCCGGGCGCGACGCGGAACCCGATCCGCTTGGCCAGTGATTGCACCGCTTCGGCCATCTTCTTTTTGTTGTGCATCGCCTGCGCGCCGACGCGGTTGCGCACCACGACCCAGTCAATCGGTTCCAGCCCAGCCTGGGCGCGCAGCTGACGCGCGTTCCAGACCATTTCGGAATAGATGGACGGTTTCAGAACCTTGTTGGTTTGCGGGTCGATCTGCGCCAGCAAATCAAAATCGACGAAACTGTCGTTAAGAGGTGTGACCAGTGTATCGGCCAGCGAATGCGCCACCTGGCTGAGCCGGGTGTGCGAGCCGGGGCAATCGATCAGGATAAAGTCGACTTCGTGTTCCAGACCGGTGACCGCGGCCGAAAGCCGTTGGTCATAGATGTTTTCACCGGGGCCAAGACTGTCTTTGGTGATCTCGGGCAGTTCGCGGTAAATCGGACAGGGCAAGTTCAGGTTTTCTGCCGCCGTAAAGCGTTTGCGATTTTCGACATAGCGGCCAAAGCTGCGCTGTCTGAGATCGAGGTCCAAAACGCCGACAAGATGGCCCATACGCACAAGCGCGGTTGCGATGTGCATGGCGACCGTCGATTTGCCTGCGCCGCCTTTTTCGTTTCCGACGACAATGATGTGGGCCACTGCTCTGCCTTCTTTTTTGCGGACGTCCTTCGACCATCCTTTTTTGCAGTATAGGGCGAGTTAGATTCCAAAGAAAGCATGTGTTGGTGCTTACCACCGGGAAAAGGTATTGGGTCGCAACGCGCTGAAAGTCGCGCAGGTATGACCTGCCGATTGGTTGCAATGCCGGGGCTTCTCGTGTTGGCTGGTGCGGGGCAGAATTATGGGATCGGGGAGATCACGTGCCGACAGACACCGGAACAGACGACTTTGTCGTCTTTGATCGTGTTCAGAAAAGCTATGATGGCGAGATTTTGGTTGTCAAAGACCTTAATCTTTCGATTGGCAAAGGCGAATTTCTGACCATGCTTGGCCCGTCGGGGTCGGGGAAGACAACCTGTCTGATGATGCTGGCCGGTTTCGAGACCGCGACGCATGGCGAAATTCTGCTGGACGGAACTTCGATCAACAACATCCCGCCGCACAAGCGCGGCATTGGCATGGTGTTTCAGAACTATGCGCTGTTTCCGCATATGTCGGTGGCCGAGAACCTGGCCTTTCCGTTGGAAGTGCGCAAAATCGGCAAGTCCGAGCGCGAGGAAAAGGTCAAGCGCGCCTTGGACATGGTCCAGATGGGCGAGTTTGGCGGGCGGCGTCCGGCGCAATTGTCAGGCGGGCAACAACAGCGGGTCGCTTTGGCGCGGGCGCTGGTGTTTGAGCCTGAGCTGGTCTTGATGGACGAGCCTTTGGGCGCCCTGGACAAGCAATTGCGCGAACATATGCAATTCGAGATTACCAATCTGGCGCATTCGCTGGGGATCACCACGGTGTATGTCACCCATGACCAGACCGAAGCCTTGACGATGTCGGACCGCGTGGCGGTGTTTGATGATGGCCGTATTCAGCAATTGGCGCGGCCGGATGTTTTGTACGAAGAACCTGAAAACAGTTTCGTTGCGCAGTTTATTGGCGAGAACAACACGCTGTCGGGTGTGGTCGAGACGATGGGTGACACAACCTGCACGGTAAAGCTGGATTCGGGCGAGATTATTGACGCAAAGCCCGTGAATGTGTCGCGCCCCGGGGACCGCACGCTGGTGTCTATTCGGCCCGAGCGTGTCGAGTTCAACAAAGAACGCTTGCAGTCCGGCGTACATACGCTGCAGGCCGAGGTTCTGGAATTTATCTATATGGGCGACATTTTCCGGACGCGTTTGCGCGTGGCCGGACGGGATGATTTTGTTGTCAAAACGCGAAACGCACCGGATCAGGTGCGCTTGCAGCCCGGTCAGCAGATCGAGATTGGCTGGTTGCCGGAAGATTGCCGGGCGCTTGACGCCTGAGCCATGCCGCGCTTCGATGTGGGTCGAAGGTGCGGACACAAGCTGGGTTGGGGCCTGTCCCGAGGTCTGACCCCGTTATCAACTTCGGGACATGGGAGTATAATATGAAACTGACGACAACTGTTCTTGCAACCAGTGCGCTGGCTATTTCGGCCGGTGCATCGTTTGCAGAAGGCCATCTGGCCGATGAATTGACACTGGTGTCCTGGGGCGGCGCCTATCAGAAATCGCAACAGCGCGCTTATTCGGAACCCTATGCCGAAAACACCGGCGTGAATTTTGTTTGGGACGAAAGCAGTTCTGAAGCTGTGGCCAAGCTGCGCGCGATGAACGAAGCCGGCAACATCACCTGGGATGTGGTCGACGTGGTGGCGGCTGACGCCATTCGTCTGTGCGACGAAGGTCTGGCGATGGAAATCGACCATGACGAAGTTCTGGCAGACGCCCCTGACGGCACCAGCGCGTCGGACGATTTTGGCGACCTGATTGTCAGCGATTGCTTCATCCCGCAGATCGTCTATTCGACGACGTTCGGCTATCGGAACGACCTGTTGGAAAAGGCACCCGACAGCGTTTGCGCGATCTTTGACACGGACACATACCCCGGTAAGCGGTCGCTGGAAAAGCAGCCGATTGCCAACCTGGAATGGGCGCTGATCTGTGACGGTGTCGACATCTCAGAGGTGTATGACGTTCTGGAAACCGAAGAAGGCCAGGACCGTGCCTTCGCCAAGCTGGACACGATCAAGGACGACACCATCTGGTGGAGCGCGGGCGCCGAGACGCCTCAGCTTCTGGCAGACGGTGAAGTCAGCATCGGTTCGACCTATAACGGTCGTCTGTTCAGCGTGATTGAGGAACAGAACCAGCCTGTGTCGATCCTGTGGGATTGGCAGATGTTCGATCTGGACGGCTGGATCATTCCGGCAGGCTTGCCAGAAGACCGTCAGGCGCGTGCTTTGGACTTTGTGAAGTTCGCAACCGACACCCAGCGTCTGGCGGATCAGGCCAAGTACATCAGCTATGGCCCGGCGCGTGCGTCGTCTGCCCCGTTGGTTGGCAAGCACGCGGATTTGGGTATCGACATGGCCCAGCACATGCCGACCGATCCGAACAACGCGCAGAACACGTTCCTGTTCAACTATGAATGGTGGGCAGATTACCGCGACGATCTGGACGGCAAGTTCCAGGCGTGGCTGGCGCAATAAGTCTGGTTTGGGCGGGGGTGACCCCGCCCATCACCCTTGGGGGAGAAAGCTATGCCAAAGGGCTATATTATCGGGCACATCACGGTGACGGACCCCGAGGGGTATCCCGAGTATGTGCAGCGCGACACACCTATTCTGGAAAGCCACGGTGCGTCTTTCGTGGTGCGTGGCGGGCAGAGCCAGGTGATGGAGGGCGAGACCGGGGAGCGTCACGTCGTCATTGAGTTTCCAAGCTATGAGGCGGCTTTGGCGGCCTATCACGATCCGGCGTATCAGGAAGTGGCCGATATCCGTCGCCGCTGTGCGACCAGCACGATCATCGTGGTCGAGGGTCACGGCGAATGAACGAGACCGGGCCGGTTTTGTCCGCAGACGGCACGCCGCTGAAGCGGTCGCTGGCCCGCGCGTTGCGGCGCGAGAAGTTTCGCGCTTTTCTGCTGGTGTCGCCTTTGCTGATTTTTATTCTTGTGACTTTTATTGCGCCGATTGCCGATATGTTGTTCCGATCGGTCGAGAATAACATCGTGCAGGATACGATCCCGCGCACGGTGCATGTGTTGCGGGGCTGGGACCCGGATGCCAACGACTTGCCACCTGAAGAGGCATTTCAGGCGCTGTATCTGGATATTTCGCTGGCCGCCGAGATGAAGCGGCACACGCGTCTGGGGTCACGGCTGAATTACGAGAAAAGCGGGATGGCGTCGCTGTTTCGCAAGTCGGGCCGCGGCGTCGGCAAGTTTGACGCCGACATCTATACGGATGCGATTGAGGATATGGACCCGGCCTGGTCAGACCCCGCGACCTGGGCCGAGGTGTTTGACGATGCGGACACACGCGCGGCCTTGCCAGTGACCGCGGGTGCCTGGGCGGCTTTGAATGACCATTTCGCAAGCCAGGGCAAAGAGCTGAAAAAGCGTGATCTGGAAGATTACCTGTTCGCCGCCCTGCATCTGGATACCCGCGACGGGGCCCCGGTGGACGACCCCGGCGTGAAGGCGATTGTTGCGGCACAGGCGGCGACGCCGTTTGAGCCGCTGGATTATCAGGCGGCCTTTGCCGATATCGACGAAGACTGGGTAGACCCCGATGTCTGGAAGACCATCCAGACCTATGCGGCCAGTTATACGCCCGGTTATTTTTTGAACTCGGCCGATCTGCAATTGACGCCCGCCGGGATAGAGGCGCGGCCCGAAAATGAGCGCATCTATATTACCTTGTTTCAGCGGACGTTGTTCATGTCGCTGATGATCACGCTGTCCTGCATTTTGCTGGGCTATCCGGTGGCCTGGCTGTTGGCAAACCTGCCGGCGCGGTCGGCGAATGTGCTGCTGATTTTCGTTTTGCTGCCGTTTTGGACTTCGCTTTTGGTGCGGACCAGCGCGTGGAAGGTTCTGTTGCAGCAACAAGGGGTGATCAATGACATTCTGGTCTGGATTGGCTTGATCGATAACGCGGGCCGGTTGGTGATGATCAACAACCAGACCGGCACGATCATTGCGATGACGCATATTCTGCTGCCGTTTATGATCTTGCCTTTGTATTCGGTGATGAAGACCATTCCGCCAAGCTTTTTGCGGGCGGCTAAATCACTTGGGGCGACGAACTGGACGGCGTTCTGGCGGGTGTATTTTCCGCAAAGTGTGCCGGGGATTGGCGCCGGGTCGATCTTGGTGTTCATCCTTGCGATTGGGTATTACATCACGCCCGAACTGGTGGGGGGCACACAGGGCGTGTTCATTTCCAACCGGATCGCGTTTCATATCTCATCTTCGCTGAACTGGGGTCTGGCGGCGGCTTTGGGAACGATTTTGCTGGCCGCTGTTCTGATCCTGTATTGGGCCTATGACCGGATTGTCGGCATCGACAATGTGAAGCTGGGGGGCTGAGCGAATGGGTTTTTCTGGCATGACGGATGTTGCGGGGGGCTTTGCCCCCGAAGCCTGCGGCTTCCCCCCCAGGATATTTTCCCCAAGAAGAAGGGCGTTAAGGTTAACGGGTTTTAGGGTCAATCGAGGGGTGGTAAAATGAGCGCCTTGCCCCCTTATGCCACGACTGGCCAGCGCATCTGGCATTATGCGTTTCGGGTGATCTGCGGGCTGATCTTTTTCTTTCTGATTGCGCCGATCCTGATCATCATTCCTTTGAGTTTCAATGCCGAGGATTTCTTTACCTTTACGCCAGAAATGCTGGCGCTGAGCCCCGAGGGGTTTTCGCTGAAACATTACCGGGATTTTTTTAGCAGCAACGATTGGCAGCAGGCGCTTTGGAATTCGGTCACGATTGCGCCGATGGCGACATTGTTGTCGGTGGGGTTCGGCACATTGGCGGCGATTGGGTTGAGCCAGCCGCATGTGCCGTTCCGGCGCGCGATTATGGCGATTTTGATTTCACCGATGATTGTGCCTTTGATCATTTCGGCGGCGGGGATGTTTTTTTTCTATAGCCGGATCGGCTTGCAAGGCACCTATTGGGGTGTGGTGCTGGCGCATGCGGCCTTGGGTATTCCGTTTGTGATTATCACCGTGACCGCCACGCTGGTGGGGTTTGACCGCAGTCTGACGCGGGCGGCGGCGAATCTGGGCGCGGATCCTGTGACAACGTTTTTCCGGGTGCAGATGCCGTTGATCTTGCCCGGTGTCATATCGGGCGGGTTGTTTGCGTTTATCACGTCGTTTGACGAGGTGGTGGTGGTGCTGTTCGTCGGATCGGCCGGGCAGAAGACCTTGCCGTGGCAGATGTTTACAGGACTTCGCGAGCAGATCAGCCCGACCATTCTGGCGGTGGCGACCATTCTTGTCGCGCTGTCGATTGTGTTGCTGGCCACGCTGGAAGTGCTGCGGCGGCGCGGGGAGCGGCTGCGCGGGTTGTCCCCGGCATAGTTACACACGCATAAATTGTATTTCTTAACGGTTTTTTAGGATTTCCTGCGGAATTTCTTTGCAATTGTTAAGACGTTGACGGGTTGCGTGAGGGGACGGCGTGGATGTTCCACGACATGGTGTTTACCGGAAAGACCATTTTGCTGGTCGATGACGATCTATGCGTTCTGGATCAGGTGGAAGCACAGCTTTGCGCGCTTGGCGTTAAGCGTGTTTTGACGGCGACGACGCTGGGCGATGCGCGCGACTGGATTGCAGAGGATGTGATCAGCCTGGCTTTGCTGGATGTGAATCTGCAGCACGGCGAGACAACGGTTGATCTGGGATGGGACCTGGCCCGGAACGGTCTGCCTGTCGTGTTCTTTTCGGGGTTCAATTACGAAGCGATGTCGCGCCTGACCCGTGGGTTCGAATTATTGGAAAAGCCGGTCAGTTTGCCAAGGTTGAAGGCGGCGATTTTGCGGGCGATTTTGCGGGCACCGCATATGGGCGATTACCCGACCGCAAAAAAAATGGCGGGCCGCGAGGCCCGCCAGTGATGGATAACGCCAACAGGGAGGTCGTTGGCAATCCGAAAACTCTGAGGATTTCGCCCTAAAGGGCGCAATCCTTTGGAACGCACAAAACACAACACACACTAGGTAACGAGGGACTGATTACTGTCTTTACTTTGCAGTTGCTTTTTTGGCAGCTGCGGTCATTTCGTCGGTGGCCTTTTTGACCGCCTTGGTGGCGTCTTCGCCCATGTCTTTTCCAGCGGCCATCATCAATTCGACGGTGTCCATCTGAACTTTCTTAGCGACTTCGGCAAAAGCAGCCAGCGATTCCGAGCTCATCTCGGCCTGGGCCGACGCGAAGTCGGTCATGGCTTTGGTGTAGTCGGCCGGTTCGTCTTTGGCGACGGACACGGTGCCCAGCTTGCCAATGGTGGCTTTTGTCCAGCCTGCGGAAATCTCGGTCGATTTCTCGGCGGCGTCGAGGACAACTTTCGACATTTTGTCAGCGAAAGACGCCTGCGTTTTGAACGCTTCGGTCATTGCCGACGTATCGACTGGGAACGCGCCCAGCATGTCTTTCATCATCTTTGTATAATCGGCTTGTTTAGCGGCCATGGTGTTTCTCCTAAATCTTGCGGCGGAAAACCCGTCGCCTTTGCGATTACAGAAGATATACATGCTGCAATGCAGCAATTCAAGAGATAATGCTGCATTGCAGAAAAAAATGTTTGCTTGAAAATCAGGTGCTTAAGAGGTTGACGGGGTTTCTGTCACATATTGACCGGGTGCGGCATCCAGCACCGGATAGGTTTTATGCGCCCCTGGCACGCGTGCGGGCACCTGTTTGCCGGACCGGCTTTTGAGCCATTTTTCCCAGACCGGCCACCACGAGCTGTCGTTGAAGGTTGCTGAACTGTGCCAATCGGTGGCGTCATCGGGCCAGGCGTCGTTGGTGTAGTGGCCGTATTTCTTTTTGGTGGGTGGGTTCACGATCCCGGCGATGTGGCCGGATTCGGACAGTATGAATGTCTTTGACCGGCTGCCCATCTGGCGGAAGCCTGTATAGCTGGTTTTCCAGGCCGCGATATGGTCGGTTTCGCAGGCGATGGCGCAGAGCGGGGTTTTCACGTCTTTGATCTGCACCGTTTCGCCGCAAATCCGAAAGCCGTCGCGGGCGAAGGTGTTGCCCTGGCAGAGACCGCGCAGGTATTCGACCAACATGCGGGCGGGCAGGTTGGTGCCGTCGCCGTTCCAGTACAACAGATCGAACGCCGGGGGCGCTTCGCCCAGCATATAGCTGCGGATGGCGGGCCCGTAGATCAGGTCGTTCGAGCGCAGGAAGCTGAACGTCCGGCTCATTATAAAGCTTTCCAGAACGCCATCCTGCTGCACTTGTTCTTCGATGGCATCGACAAAGTCGTTTGCCAGAAAGACACCCACTTCGCCCTGTTCTTCGAAATCGGTGAGCGTGGTGAAGAATGTTGCGGATTTGATGGATCTGTCGCCGCGCTTTTCCATCAACCCCAGTGTCAACGACAGCGTGGTGCCCGCAATACAATAGCCGACCGCGTTCACTTGCTTTTCGCCCGTGATGTCTTTTACCGCGTCGATGGCTTCGAGGTACCCTTGCGTAACATAGTCGTCCATGCCGAAATCGCGGTAGCTGGCGTCGGGGTTTTTCCAGCTGACGACGAAAAGCGTATAGCCTTGTTCAACGATCCATTTGATCAGGCTGTTTTTCGGTTTGAGATCGAGGATATAGAATTTGTTGATCCAGGGCGGGAACAGAACAAGCGGTGTTTTGTGCACCAATTCGGTCGTGGGCGCGTATTGGATCAGTTCCATGATGTTGTTGCGATAAACGACCGAGCCTTCGGTTGTTCCGATATTGCCACCGACCTTGAATGCGTCTTTATCGGCCAGCGTCACCAAAAGTTCACCGTCCGAGGTTTCGATGTCGCGCACCAGATTTTCCAGACCATCGACCAGGGACTGACCATTGGTTTCGACCGCGCGCGTCAAAGCTTCGGGGTTGGTGCCGAAGAAATTGGTGGGGCTCATCATATCGATGATCTGCTGCGAGAAATACTGGATGCGCTTGCGGTCGGTTTCGTCCAGATCGTCCAACTGGCCGACCGCGTCTTTCACAGCGTCGGCGGACATGAGATATTGTTGCTTGATGAAGTTAAAATAGGGGTGTTCGTCCCAAAGCGGGTTGGCGAACCGACGGTCTTTTGGCCCGGTTTCGGCGGGCGGGTCGATGTGGCCCTGTAACAGGCCCTGTTGCACATCGGCATAGTTTTTCAACGCCTTGCCCCAATATTCGACCTGGTGCTCGAGTATCCTGGACGGGTCTGACCAAATCTCGCTGAAATAGGCGGCGGCGGCCTTCATATAAAGGTCCTGGCCCGGACCTTGCAGGCCGGGATGGATCGACTTTTTCTGCGCCACAGCAGAAATGAACCGTTGCGACAATTCCTCAATCTTTGCCAGATTGTGGTTCAGAATCTCAATATTTTGTGCGTTTTCAGTTTCTTCAGTTGTCATCGTGTACGATCCGACCTAACCTTTGCAGGTGCAGCATTTCTCTTAATTAGTCTTGGTTTCGGGAAATCGCAAAGCGACGTTTTGGCATCCCGCCTGTGGTCGTGAGGAGTACGAAAAATGCGGTACATGGTGACCTACGACCTTATGGAAACGGTTCGGAACACGAACCAGTGGCTTGGGGCGACGGCGATGTCCATGGCATCATATCCGATTTGGGGCGTTGTTCCGAATCCTTCCTTCGGGCTGATGGCGGCCTGGGGCGAAGTGACCGAACGCAGCTTTTCGCGGATGGTGGTCAAACCCGACTGGGGGATTGAATCGATCGTCGGGACCGATGGGCGGGACCATCTTGTGACCGTCGAAACCGAGATTGCGCGCCCGTTCGGGGATTTGGTGCGGTTTGCGGTGCAAGGCCGGGCCGACATGAAACGCCGGATCCTGCTGGTGGCCCCGATGTCGGGACATTATGCGACTTTGTTGCGGTCGACCGTTCAAAGCCTGTTGCCGGATGCAGATGTCTGGATCACCGATTGGCACAATGCGCGCGACATTCCCGTCAGCGAAGGCAAGTTCGACGTTGAGGATTACACGCTTTATCTGGCAGATTTTATGGCCCATCTGGGCCCGTCGATCAATGTGATCGCGGTCTGTCAGCCAGCGCCTTTGGCGTTGGCCGCGACGGCCTATCTGGCCGAGGAAGACCCGAAAGCGCAGCCAAGGACCCTGACCTTGATCGGCGGGCCGATTGACCCCGATGCCGCGCCGACGGATGTGACCGATTTCGGACGCCGCGTGACGATGGGGCAGTTGGAACAATTCATCATTCAGCGCGTCGGTTTTAAATACGCGGGCGTGGGCCGGATGGTGTACCCCGGTCTTTTGCAATTGGCGTCGTTTATGTCGATGAACGCCGAAACGCACAGCAAGGCGTTCAGTGATCAGGTGATGCGCGCGGCCAAGGGCGAAGCGGGCGACTATGACAAGCATAACAAATTCTATGATGAATATCTGGCCGTCATGGACATGCCTGCCGAGTTTTATCTTTCGACCGTCGAGCGTATTTTCAAAGATCGCGAGATTGCGCGCAACGATTTTGAGGTTGCGGGTAAAACGGTGGATATTGGCAAGATCACCAATGTGGCGGTGAAAATTGTCGAGGGTGAGAAAGACGATATTTCGGCCCCCGGTCAATGTCTGGCGGCTTTGCCGTTGCTGACGGGGTTGCCAGAAGACAAGAAAGCGGCCCATGTCGAACCGAAGGCGGGACATTACGGTATTTTCGCCGGCAAGAGCTGGCGCAACAATATCCGCCCGCTGGTTCTGGATTTCATTGATCAGAACACACCGAAAGCTGCCCGTCGCAAGACATCGGCCTGAGCGTCAGGTCCAGTTCGTCTGAGCCCCGCCCGGAAGTGCCGCGCGGGCGCGCATCGGCTGATCATAGGTGTAGTTTGCGCTGTCGCAGAACGCGCTGATCCAGGCGTCGTCCATCAGCAGAAAATCGAGGACCGAGCCCAGAAATTCCGGGTCACGGGCGCGGGCGCGAATATCGGTTTCGCCTGCGCCGCTGGTGCCAAGAAACACAGGCAAAAGATCGTCATTTCCAACCAGCCAGGCCAGCGCTTGGGTGGCAAGCAATTCGGCGGATTCTCTGGCCAGCGGTGTCATGGGCGCTCCATTAAAGAGTTTCTTAACGCTTATGAGAAAAGACTGAACACAACAGCAAGAGTTTTTGACGAATTGTGTTCAAATGCCAAAAAGCGTCCTGATCATCGACCCCTTGCCCATTCACCGTATCCGGCTGTCCGCTTTGTTGGAAGGCGCGCAATATGCGGTGGTCAGTATTGACGAGGTTGCCGAGGCAACACGGCGGGATCAGGATGTTGATTTGGTTGTTTTGGGTCTGTCGACCGCACAGGCGCCGACCAGTGTGCAGGCGACCGTCCGCGCGGTCGGGCCTGATATTCCTGTGCTGTGCTTTGATGCAGACCCGACCCCGCTGCGGCGTTTGCTGGCGATCCGGTCCGGGGTGCGCGATGTGCTGCCGCGCGATTGCCCGGACAATCTGATTTTGGCGCGACTGAGAAGCCTTTTGCGCGAAGGCGAGGCGCTGCGCGAATGCGAGCGGCGTCGCATGACGGCGGCCAGCTTTGGGTTTGCCGAGGCTTTGGGCGATTTCACGCATCGGGCGCGTATCGAATGCGTGGGCGTGGGCGTAGATGTGTCGGCCCTGCTGGGTGCGGCTTTGGGCCATGATGTTGAATTTTCGGACATGGACGGTGTGATCCGCGAAGCCGCCGCCGAGATGCCGCCCGATGTTTATGTGTTTCAGGTCGCGGACGATCCGGCGGCGCTGGATCTGATTTTGCCGGAACTGCGCGACCGGAACTATGCGCGCCATGCGCCGGTTCTGGTGATCTATCCGCAGGATGCGCCCGAGATTGCCACGCGGGCCCTGGCGCTGGGGGCGACGGATATTGTGCCCGACCCGTCCAGCGGGGAAGAGTTTGCGCTGCGTATTGATGCTTTGCTGCGGTTGAAACGGCTGAGCGATACGTTGCGCCGGTCGGATGAGCGCAGTCATCGTCTGGCGGCGACCGATCATCTGACCGGGCTGTACAATCGCCGGTATGCTGAAACCTATCTGGGTGATCTGATGATGCGCATGTCTGAAACGGGCGGCGCACTTGCTTTGATGGTGGTCGATCTGGATCATTTCAAACGGGTCAACGACCGGTTCGGCCACACCGCCGGTGACACGGTTCTGCGCGAAGTCGCGGATCGGTTGCGGGACAACCTGCGCGCCTGCGATCTGGTGTCGCGCCACGGCGGCGAGGAATTTCTGGTGGTTTTGCCAGACACCAGTGTGGAAGAGGCGATGCTGACGGCGGACCGGTTGCGGCGTGCGATTTCCGAGCGCCCGGTCATGACCGGCGCAAGCGGGCCGGTGTCGGTGACGGCCAGCATTGGTGTGGCCCCCGGCCGGGCCGAGGTTATCGCGCAAAGAAAGAACGGTACTTTTGATGCGCCGGGCGATGTGGGCATGTCGATTTCAACGGTATTTTCCGCCGCCGACACCGCGCTGTACCGGGCAAAGGGCGCGGGTCGCAACCGGGTCGAGCTTAGCGACGTCTGAGACCGCGCAGGCGTTTTTCCAGCGCATCGGCATAGGCAGCGCGTTCTGCGGGCGACATTTGTTCCAAACGGTCCAGCAAAAGTCGTTCGCCCAGATCCTGGCGGGTTTGGGCGGCGTTGCGTTGCTCGCCGAGTAGCTTTGCAACCGCGGTGCGGTCGAACGTGTCAGCCCGGATTGCAGCAAGGACGTTTTCGACGCTGGCGCGCAATTGGCGGCGGCTGTCCCGGACGGTGTCGCGTTCGGCAAGGATGGCGTCCATGACGGCGCGTCGGTCTTTTGTCGGAAGGGCGCGGAAGAAAGGTTCGCCCATCACACCGCGTGCGGCGCGCTGTTCTTCGCTGTTGCGTTTGCGGGGACCATCATCGGAGAGATACGCGCCAACCACCACGCCCGCGACCAGCAAGTTGACCGCGAGCGAGGCGATAAGAACCGGTGTCATCCAACGGCGTTTTTTGGGCTGATCGATCATGGCATCACTCGCTAAGGCTGGAAAGATCGGCGCCCGGCAAAAAGGCCGAAAGCGCCACTGCGTCGCCGGGCAGAGGCGACAAGGTGGTCACGATGTCGGGCATGACAAGGCCAATCCAGACGCCAAGTGCCGCGGCCCCGGACAGGCCTGAGGCAGTGAAAAGTGTCTTGAGACTGGCGAAGACCCGGGTTTTTTCGGGTGGCGCGGATTGTCTGGCCAAAGCGCCGGGGCCAACATCAGGCACCATCGTGTCAGCGTCATTGGCAAGCCGCGCAAGAAAAGCGTCTGACGGTGTCGGGCTTTTGTTCTTTGCGGCTTCGAAAAGCACATCAAGCGCCTGATCTTCGGATTGTTTAATCGTCATATCCCAATTCCTCTTTCCGGCCTTGAAGGGCAGCCCTGAGGGCGCGTTTGCCGCGCGCCGTCAGACTTTCGACAGCTTCGACACCAATGTCCATTGCCTGTGCGATTTCGGGGTTTGACAGGCCTTCCAGATGGCGCAGCACCACCGCCTGACGCTGGCGGTCGGGCAAGGTGCCAAGAGCGGCTTGCAAGGCGTCCGCGCGGTCGGTCTGGGTCATGGTTTCAACCGCGCTGGCCAGCGTTGCGATCGGTTCGGCAATGCTGTCGATGGTAACCTGCGCACGGGTGTTCCGACGTCGCAACCGATCGGTGCACTGGTTCACCATGACGCGGTAGGCCCAGGTTGAAACCTGCGCCTGGCCCTGTTGCCAGTCAGGTGCTGTTTGCCACAGCTTCACCATCACATCCTGCACTGCGTCTTCGGCTTCGGCGGTGTTGCCCAGCACACGGGATGCATAGGCAAACAGGCGCGGTGCCAGGCGGTTGATAAGCAACCGGCCCGCGCTGACATCGCCATTGGCATAGGCCACCAGCAAGGCGGCCTCGGGCGTGTCCTGAGTGTATTGCGACGCCATTCTACCCTTCGACTAGCGCCGGACTGCCCTTTGGGCAATCCGGCCTGTTCGCGATCAATTGCGGTTGCGACCGGAACCACGCTTGTCTCCTTTCCGGCGCTCGGCTATCCGGGCGCGGGCTTCGTCAAATTCGTCGGCGCTCAGGCCGCCTGAATTGTCGCTGTCAAACCGGTTCAGCATTCGTTCGCCGCGCCGGTCACCGCGCCCCCGGTTTTCCAAGACGTCACGGCTGAGAATGCCGTCGCCATCAGCATCGAGCCGGTTGAACGTGGCGGCCGCGCGGCTGGCGGCGCGGTCGGCCATGGCTGCGGTAAATTCATCTTGCGTTACGGCGCCGTCGCCGTCTGCGTCGATTTCCGCGAAGTTATTTTCGCGCAGCACGGCAAAATCTTCGGTGGTGATTTCGCCGCTGCCGTCGGCATCGAGTTCTTCAAAACTGGCCGGCTGACGGTCGCCGCCTTTGGCCATTGCTGCACCAGTGCCGGCGACAATAAGCGTTGTGGCCAGCAGAATTTTGAAAGTTGCTCGGTCCATATTCAGGTCTCCTTGATTTGGTTTCTGAAAGTTAAACGCAGGCCTTACGGGGTTCCGTCGCAGAAACCGGAAATTTTTTTGACGATTGTTGGGGGGCGTTTTTGAGGCGACGACCGGAGACTTGCGCGCGGTTAACCTTAACGCGGTATTTACCATCCGGGCCGCATAACCCTTGGCAGTTTCCCGAGAGAGAGCTGCCACATGGATCTGTCCGAACGACTTGCCGCCGAACGCCGTGCCCGGCTGGCGGCTGAACGGTTGTTGGAACAGATGAAGTCCGATCTTTACGAGGCGAACGAAGGGCTGGCGCGCCATGCCCGCGCGCTGTCGGCTGAAATTCAGACGACGCAGAAAGAGGTTGTTGTCGCCCGGAATGAAGCGGCCGATCTTTTGGGTCAGTACGAACGGGCCAAACGCAGTCTTGAGACAGCCGAAAGTGCGACGACGATTGCCGAGCGACGGCTTTGGGATTCGCTGGAGGGCATTCGCGACGGGTTTGCGGTGTTTAACCCGGATAACACGCTGGTGGCCGCCAACCGCGCGTTTCTGGCGATATTTGACGGGCTGGAAATGGTGCGGCCCGGCATTGCGCTGGGTGTCTTGTTTGCGCTGCTGGCCGAAGAGGGCATCGTCGATACGGGTGGGATGACGCATGCAGATTGGCAGGCGCTGATGGTTGCGCGGCTGGCGTCGCCACGGATTGAGCCTGCGGTTCTGAAGATGTGGAATGGCGCCTATATCAAACTGTTAGAACGGCGCACCCGGGACGGGGATCTGGTGACGCTGGCGTTGAACATCACCGACCAGATTGAACGCGAACAGGCGCTGGAAGAAGCGACGACCCGCGCCGAAGCCGCCAATCGCGCCAAGTCTGCCTTTCTGGCGAATATGAGCCACGAAATTCGCACGCCGATGAACGGCATTATCGGGATGGCTGATTTGCTGGCCGATAGCGATTTGAACGATGAACAACAGCTTTTTGTTGAAACCATCCGATCGTCTGGCGAAGCGTTGTTGGTGATCATCAATGACGTTCTGGATTACTCGAAGATCGAAGCCGACAAGGTCAGCCTGAAAACCCAGGACTTTGATCTGGAGGCCTGTATCCATGACGTGGTTCGCCTGCTTAGTCACAGCGCGGCGGAAAAGGGTCTGCAAATTACGGTGGATTATGACCTGTTCATGCCGACGCAGTTTCTGGGGGATGCCGGGCGGATTCGGCAGGTGCTGACCAACCTTGTCGGCAATGCGATCAAGTTTACCGATGACGGGCGGGTGTCGATCAATGTGGTGGGCCATCCAACCGCTGAAGGCGAGACGTTTCACATCCATGTTACTGTTCAGGACACCGGCATTGGCATTCCAAAAGACAAGCTAGAGGATATTTTCCGCGAGTTTCATCAGGTTGAGAATGAAAACGACCGCGCCCATGACGGCACGGGTCTGGGGCTGGCGATCAGCGCGCGTCTGGTGCGGATGATGGACGGAGAAGTCTGGGTTGAAAGCGTCGAAGGCGATGGCTCGGCCTTTGGATTTCGCATTGCGCTTCCCGTTGTCGCGGCGACGGACACGGCCAAGATGTCAAAGCCCGATTGGATGGCGCGGGCGATTATTGCCGGTGACAGCCCGCAAAGCCGCGACATTCTGAAAAAGCAACTTTGCTTTCTGGGGTTGGATACGATTTGCGTGGGTGCCATTCAGGACGCGGTCGATTTGGCCCCCGGCCCGCAGGATGTGGTCTTTCTGGGCGCGGAACAGGAAGCGGCGTTGCGGGCATTGGTTGAGGCCGGTACGCCCGGGGTCGAGACACTGACCATGATGCTTTTGGCCGATGCGCCGTCGCGCCCGGATTTGCAGGACACGCCGTTTGCTGGGATGTTGCAACGCCCGGTCGTGCGGGCGGCGTTGACGAAATTGCTGCATAATGTGTCCGCGTCTGAGGTATCTGCCAAGATTGACGAACCTGCGGTTGCAGCGCCGATATTTGAAACGACGCGGGCTGCGCCCAAGCCGCCGGTCGCGTCAGACGTTGAAGCAGATCTTGCGGTTGACGACACCAGCGGTGCTGATCACCCGGCGTCAGGCGTGATGGCAGAGCAGGGTATTGACCTTGCGGAGCCTGCGGCTGAGCCACTTCCCGAACCCGAACCCGAACCCGAACCCGAACCCGAACCCGAACCCGAA
>CALDUK010000051.1 GCA_937924905.1 uncultured Paracoccaceae bacterium
TTCCATCCGGGATGTGACGATTTGATCACGCGTATCGCCTTCGACGGCCACTGCAACAGCGCGTTCAAACTGGGCCAGCGCGTCTGCGTCGCGGCCGAGGGCCAGATAGGTCTGGCCCAGATGGTATTGCACGATCGGATCGTTTTGCAGGTTTGCGGCTGCCGCTTCGAGATAGCCAACCGCTTCGTCATATTCACCGCGCCGGTGCAGCAGCCAGCCGTAGGTGTCCTGAAACGGAGCAAAATCGGTGCCGCGCAGACGTTTGCCGACGGCGAATGCGCGTTCAAGGCTGGCGTCGTCTTTGCGGTAGGTGACCAGAAGGCTGGCCAGATTGTTGGCGATGACCGGTTGGTCCGAGTTCAGCGCATAAAGCGTTTCATAGATTTCAATCGCTTCGTCGATCTTGGTCTGGCGTTCAAAGATCGAGGCTTTGGCCCAAAGGAGGTCAAAGCTTTGGGGTGCGAAGGAGAGGCCGACGTCGACCTGTTCCAGCGCTTCGTCGAGGCGGCCTTGCGCGGTCAGCGCGCGCATCAGCTGCATGATCACGCCCGGATTGTTCTGGGCCTGTTCGGCCAGATCGCGGAACACGGTTTCGGCCGCCGAAAACTGACCAAGCGCCTGATAGGTGTTGCCCAAAAGAAGTGCGCCGCGCAGGTCGCCTTCGTTGGCCGCGGCGACAGTTTGGGCCAGTTCCAGTGCTTCTTCGCCTTTGCCTTCGGAAATCCTGACCTGGATCAGCGCCGCGGTTGCGGCCAGATTGTCGGACCCGTTTTGCACGAGTTGTTCCAGAAAGCCGACGCCTTGTTCGCGCCCTTCGCGGCGAGAAATAACTTTGAGTTCAAGGTCTTCGGCGGCAAGGTTGCTGTCTTCTGTGTCCAGGCGGCGCAGGGACGCAATGACCTGTTCGCCGCGTCCCCAATCGGCGGTTTCAAGATAGACCTGACCCAATGTGCGCAGCAAATCCAGGTTTTGCGGCGCGCGGCGCAACGCGTTGATCAGGGCGTCTTCGGCCGAGGTATAGCGTTCTTCCGAGATTTGGCGCAGCGCAAAGCGGATGCTTTCGGCGGGTGCGTTCCGCGAGGCTTCGACCGCAAGCGCCAGCAAATCGCGCGCAAGTTGACGGTCGCCGTTGCGGTCATGGGCGCGGGCCAGCAGCGTCATGGCTTCGGCATTTTCCGGGTCTTGATCAAGGGCCAGCCGCAAAGTGGCGATGGCCGCATCGGTTTCATCGCCGTCGATCTGCCATTCGGCGCGCATTTTCAGCGCCGCGACCTGGCCCGGGTCAAATTCAAGCACCTGTTCAACCAATTGGCGCGCGCCGACTTCGTTGCCTTCGGCCAAAAGCATGCGGGCCAGCGTGACGCGGAACCGGTCGGTTTCTGCCGAAGCTTCGACACCTTCGGTCACCGATTGCAAAAGGGCGATGGCTTCGTCGCGCTGGCCAAGGTCAAACAGCATGCCCGCCTTTAGTGCCTGCAGAAGCGGCGGCTGGTCATAGGCCTGAAGCGCGGTTTCGACTTCTTCCAGGGCGATGCGGTCGCCGTTTCGTTGCCGGATCAGGGCGATCAGGCTGACATGGGTTTCTAGTTTCTTGTCCGAGGTCGCGATTTCGTCGCGCAAGAACGCTTCGGCGCTGTCGCCGCGCCCCTGACTGAGCAAGAGGCGGATCAGGTCGCCTTTGGCGTCATTGTCCTGAGGAAAGGTCTGAATGGTGCGCCGGAAATGTGCTTCGAGCCCGTCCATATCGCGGTTGGTGATCAACAGCTCGGCCATGACCTGATAGAACAACGGGTTTTCAGGGTCAGCTTCCAGCATGTCGCTGGCCACCGTGATGGCATCGTCCAGCCGGTTGTCGTTTGCATAGCCTTCGATCAGCAGGCGCGACAGGATGGGGTCCTGAGGATAGGTGTCGGCAAGTGCTTCGGCTTCGCGGGTCAGTTCGCGCAGGCCGACACGGTTGTCATCGACAAATGCGGCGCGGAATTTCAGCGCGGCGTCGACGATGTCGGCGCGTTCGATCGGGTTTTCGGCGGTCAGCCGCAGAAGGGCCGAACCGTGGCGGTTTGCTTCGTTCCAGTTCTGGGCCAGGATGGCCATTTCCGACAGCGCGAGGCGGGCTTCGACTTCGTCGGGGTCGGCTTCGGCGAGAAACAGGAATTGCGCATAGCTTTCGGCGGTGTTGCCGATATCGCGGGCGGCGCGGGCATAGGTCAGACGGGCTTCGCGGTTGTCCTGATCCAGCCGCAGGACATTGCGAAATTCGACAAATGCGCGGGGTGCATCGCCTGCTTCGAGGAGTTCCAGCGCATTCTTAAGGTGCTTTGCCGCCCTCTGTTCAGCATTGTCGCAGGCTGCGAGCGCCAAAAGGGTTGCGAGAACAAAAGCACTGCGTTTCAGGCCCGTCATTGCGGTCTGGCTCCTTCAAAACAAAACACGCCCGCGGTCTTAGCAGCGGACGTGTTCATCATCTAGATTTTCAGAGGTCGTTCGGAAACTTCTTACGCTCCGGTGCAGCGCAGCACCACGCCGACGGTTTTGGAAAGGATGCGTGCGTCGTTTGCGAAGGTCACATCAGCTTCGTAAGCGTCGTCATAGACAGCGCGTTCGGCGAAATCCGACGTGTGACGTGCCGACACCTGCCAGCTGCCGGTCAGACCCGGACGCAGGTTATAATAGCCATGGCCGGGATACAGTGCCTGCTGGCATGGCATCATCGGGCGCGGGCCAACCAGCGACATGCTTCCGAAGAGCACGTTTATCAGCTGAGGCAGTTCATCAACCGACGTGCGGCGCAGGACGCGGCCAACGCGGGTGATGCGCGGGTCGTTTGCAAGTTTCTGCTTGGTTTCCCATTCAGCGCGGGCCTTGGGGTTTTCGGCAAGATACTGTTTCAGGCTGGCTTCGGCATTCGGCACCATGGTGCGGAATTTCCAAATCTTGAAGCGGCGGCCTTCGCGACCGATCCGTTCCTGGAAGAAGAACGGGTTGTGCCCGTCGAGCGCGACGAGAGCCGACACTATAATAAAGAAGGGGATCAGTACGGGAAGCGCCAGCGTCACAACCAACACGTCCAGAACGCGTTTCAGGCCCAAAGCATATGGCCCCCGAGACTTTGCGAATGTACCCACAGCATGCGTGTCAGACATGCGAATTTTTGATGTATGCACCGTCATTACCTTTAACCGAACTCGTCCGGCCCCCTGAACTCACATTAACACTTACCAACGCCACATTTATATCTGGCAACACAGCAGTTTTAACTAGTGGGAAACTATCACTCTGCGTTGCAGAAAGCAAAGTCCTTCCGTGAAATCAGGGGATTCCATCACAGTTTTGGCTTTAGCTTTCTGTTAACGTTAACAGGAAATTCACAGATTATGCTGACGCATCATGGGTTTCTGCCGCATTTTGGCCTAATTTCTGCCAATTCGGGCATGTTTTGGTCCGTGTGATCAATGTGACAGATGTGTTGAAATTGTTTCGTTTAGTGAGGTGGTTCCCCCCATAGGCAGCCTGTTGAGCCCTGCGAATCGAGAATCGCTGTACAAAAGATTGCAGAATTGCCGCAGCCGCGACATGATGCATCAAAAGGGGTCATGGGTTTAGACATGGGCGGTGTGTGCTCATATATGACAGTCTGAAAGTGTAGTGAGGCGATGACGAGTACCGAACTTTATATGGATTTCTTCGGGTTTACCGAGCGACCGTTTACGCTGTTGCCGGACCCCGATTTTATTTTCTGGTCCCGCGCGCACCGCCGGGCCTATTCCGTGTTGGAATATGGCGTCATGACGCGGTCGCCGATCACGGTTGTGACCGGCGAAGTCGGGGCCGGTAAAACGACCCTTGTGCAACGACTGCTGCAGTCGCTGGACGATGACATTACTATAGGCATGGTGTCGAACGCCCAGGGCGGCCGGGGCGAGCTGTTGCAATGGGCGCTGAATTCGCTGGGCATCGAGACTGATTTGACGGCGGCTTATGTGACGCTGTTCCAGCAGCTTCAGGATTTTGTCATTGAAGAATATGCCAGCGGTCGGCGGGTGATCTTGCTGATCGACGAGGCGCAGAACCTGTCGGTTGAAGGTCTGGAAGAGCTGCGGATGCTGACAAACATCAACTCGAACAAAGACGAGTTGTTGCAGTTGATCCTGGTTGGTCAGCCCGAGTTGCGTCAGATGATCTTGCGCCCCGAGCTGCGCCAGTTCGCGCAGCGTGTGACGGCGACCTATCATATCGGATCGCTCGATCTGCCGGCGGTCGAAGGCTATGTCAAACATCGCTTGCAGCATGTTGGCGGAACGGGGTCTGAGTTTACGAAAGAGGCCATCGCGCTGGTGCATGTGCACACGCATGGCATCCCGCGGCTTGTGAACAAGCTTTGCGACATCGCGATGGTATATGCCGCGACCGAAGAACGTCGGGTGGTTGACGCCCCCATTGTCGAAGAGGTGCTGGATGATGGGATCTTCCTGCCCTCGGTTCAATCAGCAGGGGAAGCTGCCGAATGACATCTGATATCAAGTTTTACCTGGAATTGCTGAAAAAGCGGCTGCCGGTGATGGTGGTCATTTTCACGATTTGTGCGGCGATTGGTGTGGGCATGGCGTTGACCTTGCCACCCAAATACCGGGCGTCGGCGTCTTTGCTGGTGGAAAGCGCGCAGTTGCCGGATACGCTGTTCACAACCACGGTGCAAACGCAGGCGGCGCGGGAATTGCAGGCCATTCAGCTGCGTTTGATGACGCGGGCGAATTTGATTGATATCGCCGGAAAATATCGTGTTTTCAATGATGTAGGGTCGATGTCGCCGGATGCGATTGTCGAATTGATGCGCGAGCAGACCGACTTTCAGATCTTTAATGGCGGGCGCGACAACACCACCACCTTGCGGTTGAGTTTTAATGCCGGCGACCCGAACACCGCGGCGGATGTCGTGAATGAATATGTTACCTATGTTTTGCGCGCAGACTCGGACCGCCGGACCGGTGAAAGCGGCGAGACGCTGGAATTTTTCAAGCAGCGCGTCGACCGGTTGGCGCAACGTCTGGCCGAACAAAGCACCGGCATCGTGAATTTCAAGGAAGCGAACTCGGATTCGCTGCCCGAGAACCAGGAATACCGGCTGGACCGGCAATCGACGCTGCGCGAGCGGAGCAACCTGATTGGTCGCGACCGCACCGCTTTGGTCGAGCAACGCAACCGTTTGCTGGCGGTGGGCAACGCGGCCGTGCCAGCACAGCAAATGACACCTCAAGAGGTGGAACTGAACCGTCTGGAAACAGAGTTGCGGTCGAAACTGGCGATCTATGCGCCGGACAGCCCAACGATCCAGTTTTTGCGCAAGCGTATCGATATTCTGCGGTCGTCCGAACCGATTGAAGGGGCGGGCGGTGTGCAGAATGACGTGAATACCGTTCTGGAATTGCAGATCACCGAGGTGGATTCGCGCATTGAATCGCTGGGCGTCGAATTGGATCAGGTCGAAGCCGAATTGGCCGAACTGGAAGCCGCGATTGAGCGGACGCCGAAAGTGGCCATTCAGTTGGACAAGCTGGAGCGGGAATACGAGACGACGCAAACGCAGTATTCGGAAGCCATCGTTGCCCGGTCGACGGCTGAGCAGGGCGTGGATGTCGAAGAATCCGCAAAAGGCGAGCGTGTGGCGTTGGTCGAGCAGGCGACGGTGCCGGAAAAACCGGATTCACCAAATCGCAAGCTTATCGCCGGTGGCGGGATCTTTCTGGGTTCCATTCTGGCGGCGGCCTTCTTTACGCTGACCGAGCTGCTGAACCGGACCATCCGGCGCCCGGTTGATCTGACGCGGGGGCTGGGGGTTCAGCCTTTGGCCACCATTCCGTTTATCGAACAGGCCAGCACGCGTCGTCGTCGGCATTTCTTGAAGATCTTCTTGGTGCTTTTGGCATTGATCGCGATCCCGGTCGCGCTTTGGGCCGTGCATGTTTACTATCTGCCGTTGGATTTGCTGGTTGAACAACTGGCAGAGACGATTGGGCTTTAATGCTTTCTTGGGTTTGACACATGGAAAAATTGCAAGCTGCTCTCGCGCGGGCGCGTGAGAAACGAGACAACGATGGCCGTCCTGTGGTTCGGTCCCAGTTCGGCAACGCCACGAGCGCCCGGAAGACGCGGAAAACCGCGGCTGTGGACGAACGCTGGGCGGGGCTGGGAATGCTGGAGCCTTCGAGCAAACGCATGAAGGCGTCGCGTATTCTGTCGATCGAAGCGACCGGTGAAGCGCAACATTTCGATATTCTGCGCACGAAGCTGATGCTGGAAATGCGTCGCAATGACTGGACGCGGATTGCCATCACCTCGGCGACGCCGGGCTGTGGCAAGACGACGTCGGCCTGCAATCTGATTGCTGGGCTTGGCCGTCAGCCGGAATTGCGCGGCATGTTGTTTGATCTGGATTTCCGCCGCCCTGCGGTTGCGAAGTATTTCGGGGTCAGCCCTGTGTCGAGCCTGGAAGACGTGCTGTCGCAAGAGATATTGTTCGAAGATCAGGCGCTGCGGTTGCATGACAACACGATCATTTCGATGACCACCGGCGTGGTCAGCGACCCCGCGCAGGTTATCCTGCGGTCGCAGACGGCCGAGTTGTTCGACCAAATTCAGGACGATTATCAGCCCGATCTGATGTTGTTCGATATGCCGCCCGTGCTGGTCAGCGACGAAACGCGTGGTTTCCTGAAACAGGTGGATGCGGTTTTGATCATCGCCGGGGCCGAAGTGACGACCGTGGCGCAGATCGACGATGTCGAACGCGAAGTGGCGCAGTATTCGAATGTGGCTGGCATTGTTTTGAACAAGTGCCAGTTCATGGAAGAGAATTATTCTTATAGCTATTGAGCCGAGGTCAGGGCGCGGGGAAAGCCGCGCCTGCCTTGGCTGCCGGGACTGTCGGGGCAATCTGGCCAGACGCCTTAGCGCAATTCGCGTTGACCCTGATTAATGTCGCCGCTGTCGTTCGTTGTTGGCTTGGGCGCGTAAAGCGATAGGTCTTAGGCGTCGACGTATTTTTTGTACCACTCAACGAAAGCCGGGATGCCCTGGTCAAGCCCGACCGAGGCTTTGAAGCCCGTCAGGGCTTCGAGCAGCCGTGTGTCTGACCAAGTGGCCGGCACGTCGCCCGGTTGCATGTCCATCATGTTCTTTACAGCCGTTTTACCGAGCGATTGTTCGATTTCTGCAATCAGAACGCCCAATTCATCGGGTTGAGACTTGCCAATGTTGACAATTCTAAAGGGCGCAACCGGGCTGAGGCTGTCGAAATCGCCCGCCGGATGGCCGGTTTGCGGGGGTGTTTCGCTGAGACGCCGGACGGCTTCGACCAGATCGTCGATATGGGTGAAGTCGCGTTTCATCCGGCCATGGTTGTAAATGTCGATGACCTGATCTGCCAGAATGGCTTTGGTGAATTTGTAATACGCCATGTCTGGCCGACCCCAGGGGCCATAGACGGTGAAGAACCGGAACATGGTGACGGGCAGGTCGTAGAGATGGGCATAGGAATGCGCCATCGCTTCGGTCGCTTTTTTGGTCGCCGCATAGAACGACATTTGTGCGTCGGTCTTGTCGGTTTCGGCATAGGGCATTTTGGTGTTCGCGCCGTAGGCCGAGGAGGTTGAGGCCAGAAGCATGTGCTGGGGCGGTGTGGCCCGAGCGGCTTCGAGAAGTTCGTAGGTGCCGATCAGGTTGGCGTCGACATAGTCGCGGGGTGCTTCGATGGAATGACGCACGCCGGCTTGCGCGGCCAGATGCATGACGTGGCTTGGCTTGTGCGTTTTAAAGATGGCGTCCAGCGTGCCCGGTGTTTCGATCTTGTCTTCGACGAGATGAAAGGCAGGGTTCGCGGTCAGCATCGTGACACGGTCGCGTTTGAGGCTTGGGTCGTAATAGTCGCTGAAGCTGTCGACGCCGATGACGGTATGGCCTTGATCCAACCACCGTTTCGACAGGTGATAACCGATGAACCCGGCGGCCCCGGTGATCAGAACAGTGGTCATTCGGCTTCCCTTGCAATCTGTTGCAGGTATTGACCATAGGCATTCTTACCAAGCGGTTTAGACGCGAGAAGAAGATCGTCCTTTGTCATCCAGCCTTGTTCGAACGCGATTTCTTCGGGTGAGCCGGATTGCAGGCCCTGACGGGCGGTCAGGGTGCGGACAAAGTTGCCTGCGTCCAGAAGCGAGGCATGGGTGCCTGTGTCCAGCCAGGCATATCCGCGCCCCATCCGTTCGACCTTGAGGCTGCCGTCGTCGAGATAGGATTGCAGCAGGTCAACGATTTCCAGCTCGCCACGTGGCGAAGGCTGGACGTTTGCCGCGCGTTCGGGGGCCGTGCCGTCGAGAAAGTAAAGCCCCGTGACCGCATAGTTTGACGGCGGGTTTTCCGGTTTCTCGATGATCTGGCGGACCGTGTCGCCTTCATAGGCCAGAACGCCGTAGCGTTCGGGATCGGCGACGCGATATCCAAAGACGGTGCCGCCCGACGGTTCGGCATCGGCGCGTTCGAGAATTTTCGGCAAGCCGTGGCCGAAGAAGATATTGTCGCCCAGAACCATGGCCGAGGGCGCGCCGTTCAGGAAGTCGGCGGCCAACAGGTAAGCCTGTGCCAGACCATCGGGCGATGGCTGGATGATCCATTCAAAGGTCAGACCCCATTGCGACCCGTCGCCCAGCAGGCGTTGGAATTGTTCCTGATCCTGCGGCGTAGTGATGATCGCAATTTCGCGGATACCGGCCAGCATCAGAACGCTGAGCGGATAGTAGATCATCGGTTTGTCATAAATCGGCAGAAGCTGCTTCGAGACACCGATGGTGATCGGATAGAGACGGGTTCCAGAGCCGCCGGCAAGAATTATTCCTTTACGCGTCGTCATAAACGGATTTTCCTGATCAAGAACTTGGAGTTAGGTGCTGAGCTCGTGTAGCACAGTTTTCAGTCCTTCTCGCCAGTCTGGGCGTGAAATTCCGAAATCCGCTTCGAGAGTGCTGCAATCTAGCCGCGAATTGAGCGGGCGTTTGGCCGGGCGCGGAAATTCGTCGGTGGGGATGTCCACAACATCGACTGTTTGGCCGGTCTGATCGAAGATCTCGCGGGCAAAGCCCGCCCAGCTGGTGTCCTGGGTGCCCGAGAAATGATAGGTGCCGCCGGTTGCGCCGTCGGCAAGGCCGCGGGCCAGTGTCAGGCAGGCGTCGGCGATATCGGCAGACGGAGTGGGCCCGCCGATCTGATCGCTGACGATGGTAAGCCGAGTGTGGCTGTCACCCAGTTTCAGCATGGTTTTGGCAAAGTTGATCCGGTGGGCGCTGAACACCCACGAGGTGCGCAGGATGGCATGCGGTACGCCTGTCGCGGTCAGCGCCTGTTCGCCTTGAAGCTTGGTTGCGCCATAGACGCATTGCGGGTCGACTGCATCGGTCGGAACCCAGGGCTTGGTGCCTTCGCCCGAAAAGACATAGTCGGTTGAGATGTGAACGACTGGCGTGTTGGTGGCAGCCGCCCCTTTGGCCAAGGCTGCGACAGCATCGGCATTGATGATGCGGGCGCGTTCGGCGTCGTCTTCGGCCTGATCGACCTGTGTATAGGCGACCGCGTTGATGATGGCGTCGACGTCGAGGGTGCGGGTGACGTCCGCAATCTGGTCGGGGTTCAGAAAATCGGCCTGGGTCCGGTCGAGCACGGTCAGAGATACGTCCGACGGCACGCGGCGGCGTACTTCTGTTGCGACTTGTCCGTCGCGTCCGAACAGTGCGATTTTCACGTGCCAGTTCCCCGGCGTTCGGTGGCGGCGGTCAAAAGCGGTTGCCACCAGTCCTTGTTGTTCAGATACCAGTCTACCGTTTTGGCAAGCCCTTGTTCCAGCGTCACCGATGGCCGCCAGCCCAGTTCGTTGCGAATGCGGGTCGGGTCGATGGCATAGCGCATGTCATGGCCCGGACGGTCGGTGACAAATTCGATCAGCCGATCATGCGGTGCGGCGTCGGGGCGGTGTTTGTCGAGAAGGGCGCAGATCATGCGGACCAGATCGATGTTGCGCGCTTCGTTTTCGCCGCCGATGTTATAGCTGCGGCCCAGTTCGCCTTTGGTCAGCACCGTCAGCAGGGCGTCGGCATGGTCTTCGACATAGAGCCAGTCGCGCACGTTTTCGCCTGCGCCGTAAACTGGAATGGGGCGACCGTGCAGCGCGTTCAGTATGACCACCGGGATCAGTTTTTCGGGGAAGTGATAGGGCCCGTAGTTGTTCGAGCAATTGGTCAGGACCACGGGCAGGCCGTAGGTTTCGTGCCAGGCGCGGACCAGATGGTCGGAGGATGCCTTTGAGGCCGAATAAGGGCTGCGCGGGTCATAGGCGGTGTCTTCGGTGAATTTCCCCGTCGCGCCAAGCGTGCCGTAGACTTCGTCGGTTGAGATGTGGTGGAAGCGGAATGTGTCGGGCCGCCCTGTCATTTCCCAATGGCTGCGCGCCGCTTCGAGCAGCGTATAGGTGCCGCCGATGTTTGTTTCGATGAAATCCGCAGGCCCGTCGATGGACCGGTCGACATGGCTTTCGGCCGCAAGATGCATCACGGCGTCTGGTGCGTGTTTGGCGAACACCGCATCCAGACCTGCGCGGTCATTGATGCTGATCTGTTCAAATGCGTAACCCGGTGCGTCGGCGACCGAGGCCACGTTTTTCAGATTGGCGGCATAGGTCAGGCTGTCGAGATTGACGACCTGGTGACCGTCGCGGACGGCCTGGCGCACGACGGCCGAGCCGATAAAGCCGGCCCCGCCGGTAACTAGGATTTTCATGCTGGCGTCCATTCAAACGGGCTGTCGAATTGATCAAGCGGGATCGCGGCCTTGTCCTTGTCGGACAGAACCGGGTCGCCGGTCAGGCCCCAGTCGATGCCGCAGCTGTCCCAATGGACGCTGCCGTCGGCTTCGCGATTGTAGTGGTTGTTTACTTTGTAGACGATTTCACTGTCGGGCGCCCGGGTGGCAAAGCCGTGCAGGAAGCCTTCTGGGACCATCAGTTGCAAGCCGTTTTCGGCGCTGAGTTCCAGCCCGAAGCTGTGCCCGTATGTGGGCGAGCCTTTGCGGACATCCATAACAGCGTCAAAGATGCTGCCGCGCACACAGCGGACCAGTTTGGCCTGTGCATAGGGCGGGGCCTGAAAATGCATGCCGCGCAGGGTGCCGACTTCGCTGGACAACGAATGGTTGTCCTGAACGAAGCGATAGTCATAGCCCGCCTCAAGCAGCCGCTGCCGGTTGTAGGTTTCGGCGAAATAGCCGCGGTCGTCTCCAAACCGCTTTGGCTCGATTACCAAAAGGTCAGGAATATCGGTTTTACGGATGTCCATAGACTTCAATCGTCCCCGTTTGTCTTTTGAAAGTGGTCGAACGTTTCAGGGAATTCGGGCATTGGATCCGCGCCGTTCGTCACCAGCTTTTTTGTATTCGCGGAATAGTCCATCGTTCACACACACAGTCACCTGCGCCCCAACACGGCGCGTTCGGGAATTTGTCTATAACAGCAAGTTTATAATGTCTCAGAGAAAATTGCGTTTTTTGCTATATGTGGCGTGCGATCCTATGGAGCGTCCGGAAACGTCGTAAAACGCTACAAAATCACCGTTTTCCAGCAGTTTTTACAGTTTTGGCTGTGGTGGTGCGCACATCCTTGCGGGGGGCGCAGGTTTCCGTTCCGGCACCAATCCGGGGCAGTTTGCGCGTCTTTTTCGCAATCGTGGAATACGTGATTTTGAAGCGACGGCGCGAGCAAGACCCCGTTACAGGCAGGTGTCGTTGAGCGCGCCCGCGTCCCAAAAAAAACGCCGCCCCGGTTTGGGCGGCGTTTACTTAATAAGGCGGGATCGGTTTACGCGTCAGGCGAGATACCCTTGCGTTTGATCGGTGCCCAGAGCTTTTTGTTTGTCAGGTACAAAAGCACGCTGAGAAACAGCAGGAAGGCAACGGCGACAAAGCCTGCGTTTTTGCGGGCGTTTTGCTTTGGTTCAGCCGTCCACATCAGGAACGCGGCCACATCTTGCGCCGATTGTTCGATGCTGGCTTCGGTGCCGTCTTCGTATTCGACGTCATCGCCCCAAAGCGGTTGCCCCATTGAGATCCACGATCCATCGATTTTGGGCGTGCCATCTTCGTATTTGCATTCGTCGGGGATGCCTCCTGCGGTGAAGACCTTGTTATAAGTGCCTTCGATGTCGCTTTCTGCGGCGCATTCCGGTGGGTCAACATAGCCTGCCAGCAGCGAGGCGATGTATTCCGGCCCCCCCATGCCTTTGAACAGCTGGTTGGTGCCCAGGCCGTAGGGGCCCGAGAACCCAGCGCGGGCTTTTGCCATCAGGCTGAGGTCAGGTGCGTTTTCAAGCTGTGAGCCCGGAAAATGATCGGTTGGCCGTGCTGCGCGGAAGTCGTCGATTTCGGGATCGAACACTTCGTAAAACTCGGCATAGGCGCGCACCTGGTCTTCGGGCAGGTGGGGGCCACCTTCGTCGGCCAGTGTGCGCAGTGGCACATATTGCAGACCATGACAGGCCGAACAGATTTCGGTGTAGACCTGAAGGCCGCGTTGCAGCTGCATCTGGTCGTAGCTGCCGAACATACCTTCGAAGGAGAAGTCAAAATCCTCGATTTCAACTTCGACTTCT
>CALDUK010000052.1 GCA_937924905.1 uncultured Paracoccaceae bacterium
AGTGTCTGACGTCGCCAAGCTGAAGGCGATGGAAGACGAGAATACCAGGCTCAAGCGCCTGCGGGCCGATACGATGCTGGACAATGCTTTTCTGAAGGATCTGCTGGGAAAGAGCTGACGACGCCGAATGAGCGGCGAGCGGCAGCGCTGAGGGCGATGCGGGATCACGATATCTCGCAGCGCCGGGCCTGCCGACTTGTCGGTGTCGATCCAAAGACCGTCCGGCGCGAACGCCCGCCGGATAACCCTGAGATCAGGGCAGAGATGAAGGCCGTCGCTGCCAAGCGCCGCCGGTTTGGCTATCGGCGGATCGGTGTGATGTTGGAACGCAAAGGCATGACCATGAACCACAAGAAGCTGTACCGTCTCTACACAGAGGAGAAACTGGGCGTCCGGCGACGAAAGGGTCGAATGAGAACGATGTCAAGTGGCACTACGTTGATCCGGGAAACCGCAGCAGAACGCCTTCATTGAGTCATTCAACGGCAGCCTACGCCTCTCTCGGCGGATTTGCTTTGCAAATCGCCTGCCGGGCAATGGACGAGTTGCTGAACGAAGAATGGTTCGACAGCCTGGACGATGCCCGCCGCAAGTTGGCGCTTTGGCGGTACGATTACAATCACGTCAGATCGCACTCATCACTGGAAAGCCACACCCGCAAACTCTCGTTATAAATGAGGGAGCCTTGAGGGGCTTGTGGAAGGTACGCACGCGCAAAAAACCAATGCCAATTCCCCTGCCTGTCAGCCCGAGGCGGTTTGGTTTCCAAAGCGGCTTTCGTAAAGCGCGCGATAAGCTTCGGCTGATGCGGGGAGATGGGCGCGGACGGCTTTGACCAGCGCTTCGGTTGAGGTGCCGCGCATCGCGTCGATGATGTCGAAATGCTGTGCGACCACCGTTTCCATGTGGCTGGCGTCGTCGTATTTGACGACGCGTATAGGTTGCGCGGCGCGGGCGTGGTTTGCGATCATTTCCGCCAGCCGCGGATTGCCGCAGCAGCTGTATTGCAGTTCGTGAAATTCCTGGTTCAGCCAGAAAACAGCCCGGAAATCTTTGTCGACAGCGGCCTGTTGGTGACGGCAGGCCAGGTCTTGCAACTTGTCGATTTGGTCGGGCGAACACGGCAGTTCTGTGCGTTCGGCCGCTGCAATTTCAAGGATGATCCGGATGTCGTAAAGCGCATCAACTTCGCCGGGCGTAAATTCGACGACTTCGACGCCCCTGTTGGGTCTGCGAACCAGCAAACCACGGGCTTCCAGCAATTTGAACGCATTGCGGACAGCATAACGTTTTGCATTATAGTCCAGCATCACGCGGTCTTCGGTAATCCGCGCGCCCGGCGCGAAGCGGCCAAAAATGATGTCGTTTTCAAGGTCTTTGACGATAGTGTCCGACATGGTGCCACGCTTGTTTCGATGTGTTTTGACTTCATAACTGACGATGGATTTTGATGCCACGATAAAATTATTAATAATTTGATTGACGAATTGCCACGCCTGTTGCTATCGAAAGGAAAAGCAACCGGGAGGAAATCATGAAACGAACAACCAGTGCGCTTGCGATTGCAGTGATGGTCTTTGGGTCACAAGCCCTGGCCTGGGAGGCGACCGAGGGACGCCCCTATGAGGGTCAGACCGTCAATGTTCTGGCGGTCAAGTCCAGCCAGTTCGAGGCCCATGAAGCGCGACTTGCGGCTTTTGAAGACGCCACCGGGATTGACGTGGTGTATGATTATGTTCCGTTTCCCAACATGAGAGAAGCGCTGACTACGGAAATGGTTGCGGGCAGTGGTGACTATGACGTTGTGTCCATCATGGATCAGTGGGTTCCGTCCCTGCAGTTGTTGCTGCAACCAATCGACGACGAGATTGCGGCGCAAGGCACCGATCTGAGCGACTTCCCAAAGGCTCATCTGCGCCACGGCATGCTGGACGGCAATCTTGTTGGTCTGCCGGTGCGCGGGCATGTTCAGCTGTTGTTTTACCGGACCGACCTTCTTGAGGCTGCAGGCGTCACACCGCCCGCGACCTGGGAAGACATGGTGACGGCGGCGAAAGCTGTTCAGGACAGTTCGGACGCCGCTGGCGTGGCGTTGCCCTATGGCAAGCTGAATGGTCAGAACCTGATGGTCTGGATGAACCTGCTTTGGGGCAAGGGTGGTGATCTGTTTGGCGAAGACGGCGCGCCTGTTTTTAATTCCGACGCCGGTGTTGCCGCGACGGACATGTATGTGGGCTTTTTGCAGGACGACCAAATCGCGCCTGCCGGTTCGGCGGTCTTTGTCGAACAGGACGCCGTCAACAGCTTTAAGCAAGGCAATTCAGCAATGCTGCCCGTCTGGTGGTGGGTGCGGTCGCAGCTGACCGACCCTGAACAATCCAAGCTAAGCGCCGAACAGGTTGGTTTTACCGCGCTGCCGTCGGTCGCGGGGTCAGATCGCACAACCTATACCAACACCTGGATTTTCGGAGTGACCGGTGGGTCTGACAACAAAGACGCAGCCGCGGAATTTCTGGGCTGGCTGACTGACCCGGCTTTGGAACGCGAAGTTCTGCTTGACCCCGAGTTGAGCGAAGTTGTCGCGGTCCATATGTCGAATCTGAGCGACGCGGAAGTGAACGCACGCTGGGGCGGTATGCATCAGGCCGCCGCCGATGCGCTGGCGACCGCAGACGGGATTGAGTTTGGCGCGGATTGGCCACGTATCGCCGAGATACTGGAAACCGCGATCTCCAGCCTCGCATCCGGTGAAGAGACCGATACGCAAGCGGCGCTTAACAAAGCCGCTGAAGAAATAGCTGCAATCCGGTAACCTCCCTGAACTGGGGCGGGATGCGCTGCACCTCGCCCCATTTTCCCAATTCCAAGACAATTCGCCACTCGGAGAGACCGTCGTGAACGAACGGACGTTATCTTATGCGCTGCTGGTCCCGGCCTTTGTGATCGTCATTGCGACAACGATCTATCCTTTGGCCTATTCCTTCGTGACCTCGTTTCGCGAATGGGATCTGACAAAACAGCTGCGTCCAAGCGGTTTTGTTGGGCTTCAGAACTATGCCCATGCTGCGACGGAAAGCGGGTTTCAGAACTCGCTTTGGGTTACGGCGATCTTTGTCGTCACCAGTGTTATTCTGACCGTTGTTCTGGCGATGTCGCTGGCGCTGCTTTTGCGCCGCACCGGCCGGCTGCATACGTTTACGCGCATCATTCTGATTTTGCCCTTCGCGATGAGCCCGGCCCTGATCGGGGTCAGCTATCGTTTCATGTTCAACCCCGAATTCGGCGTGCTGGCCAAAGGGCTGGGGGCGGTTTTTCCCGCATTAGAAGGCACGCCTTGGCTGGCGAACCCTGATCTTGCCATGGCCATTCTGGTGATCACCGATGTCTGGCACTGGGCGCCCTACATGACGTTCATGTGCCTGGGCGGCCTTGCGTCAGTCCCGCGCGAAACCGAAGAAGCCGCACGCATTGACGGCGCATCGAACCTTAGGATCGTCTTCGGGATCATCCTGCCGCAGATGAAGGGCGTTCTGCTGGTGACCGCAGTGCTCAAGACCATTTTTGCTCTGAAAATGTTTGATCAGGTGGTCACGCTGACCGGCGGCGGCCCCGGCACATCAACCGAAACAATGGCATTCTTCATTTTCAACGTCGGTTTCGAGTGGTTCGACATGGGATATGCGTCGGCCCTTGCCTGGATACTGACCATCATCACGATGGTGATCTCGGCCTGGTACGTGCGCATGTTACTGAGCGAAAGAAAGATGGCAACCGCATGAACAAGTACATCGCATATTGGGGCGAACGCGCCCTTTTGGTTCTGATTTCGGTCGTGGTGCTGTTTCCAATCGGCTGGATGTTTCTGACGGCTTTTAAGAAACCGCGCGATGCCTATTCGTTGTCGCTGAATTTCGAACCGACGGTGCAGAATTTCGTGACCGTTTTCTCGGACCCGTGGAACCTTGGCAGCATGGTTCTGAATTCGGTCATCGTGGCTGGCGCGACGGTGGCGATTGCTGTGCCGTGTGCGTCGCTTGCCGCCTATTCCTTTTCGCGGTTCCGGGTGCGCGGGCGCAAGTTTCTGTTCTTTCTGATCCTGTCGACCCAGTTCATTCCCGCCGTTGTGATCCTGTTGCCGTTCTTTCTGATGTTCCGTTCGCTTGGGCTGCTGGATACGCGGGTTGCGCTGATCATCGTCAACCTTGCGATTGTCACGCCGTTCGTCATCTGGATGATCAAGGGCTTTATCGACGCCATCCCGACCGATAGCGAAGAAGCCGCGATGATCGACGGTGCCTCGCGCCTGCGGGTCATCAAGGACATTGTTTTGCCGATGGCTGCACCGGGGATCCTGACGTCGTCGATCTTCTGTTTCATCCTGACCTGGAACGAATTCATGTTCGCCCTGATCCTGTCGCGGCGCGATGCGGTGACTTTGCCAGTTGGGCTGGTCAGCTTCCGGACCGAACGCGGCGACCTGTGGGAACTGATGAGCGCGGCCGGGGTCATGATCACTGTGCCGATCTTCATCATGGCATTGCTTATTCAAAAACACTTCACGCGCGGCATGACCGCTGGCGCGGTCAAGTAGAGGAACCACAAGATGGCCGAAGTCCGGCTGGTTGATATCGAAAAGAAATACGGCAGTTTCCTTGCCGTCCCGCAACAAAGCCTGACCATCGAGGATGGCGAGTTTCTAGTGCTGCTGGGCCCATCGGGATGCGGCAAGACGACGACCATGCGGATGATCGCGGGGCTGGAAGACATCACCGCAGGCGACATCCAGATCGCGGGCGAGCGTGTCAATGACAAACCTCCCAAAGATCGCGATATCGCGATGGTGTTCCAGAACTATGGGCTTTATCCGCATATGACGGTGCGCCAGAACATCGAGTATCCGCTCAAGCTGCGCAAGGTCAACAAAGCTGAGCGCGCGCGGCGCGTGCAGGACACTGCCGATAAGGTGGAACTGGGCACATTGCTGGATCGTCGCCCATCCGAGCTGTCGGGCGGTCAACGTCAGCGCGTTGCGCTTGCCCGCGCGATTGTGCGCACGCCCAAGATCTTTCTGATGGATGAACCCCTGTCAAACCTTGACGCCAAGTTGCGGGTCACGATGCGGGCCGAATTGAAACACCTGCACCACGAACTGGGCGTCACGACGGTTTACGTCACCCATGACCAGATGGAAGCGATGACGCTGGCAGACCGGGTCGCGGTGATGCGCGAAGGCCGGATTGTGCAACTGGACACGCCAAAACGCATCTATTCCGACCCGGCGGATCTGTTTGTGGCCGGGTTTATCGGTTCGCCATCAATGAACCTGATCGACGGCGCGGTACAAGATGGCAGGTTTATTGCCGAAGGCATGGACTTGCCTGTGTCCCTGCCCGACCGTGACGAGGTTGTGTTCGGCATACGGCCCGAAGATCTAGAACTGGCCGACGGTGACACGCCGATCAAGGGTCGGCTTTATGCGCTGGAACTGACGGGAGAAAGCACATTGGTGACGATGCGGGCGGGCAAAACCTCGGTTTGTGCGCGGGGTCACGCGGATTTCGAGGCGCCGATCAACGCGCCCTGCCATCTTGCGCCCAAAACGGGCGCGCGTTTCTACCTTTTTGACCGTGCGACGGGCCAAAGGCTGGACGGATAAACCACCAAAGGATCAGACCCATGCACATGACCCAGACCGAAGCAGACGCCAGGCTTGTCACGCGCGATGACTATGTCTCTTGCACGGTGGCCTTCATTGATTGCAAAAAACCCGGATCGCATCTGAAAGAAAACTATTCGATCATCGGCCCCGGCGTGACGTCATCGGATGATCAGGTCGTCAATCTGCCCGAACCACATGGGTTCAACATCGGGGCCGCATCCATGCCAAACGGGATCACCAATAACCTTCATATCCATTTCACGGCCGAGGTTTTTATCGTTCAGAAAGGCGAATGGACCTTTCGCTGGGGCTCGGACGGCGAGAACGAGGTGACGGGGCGCGCGGGTGATATCGTGTCAGTGCCAACCTGGGTTTTTCGGGGCTTCACCAATGCCGGGCCGGACGACGGCTGGCTTTTCACAATCCTTGGCGAAGACAACACTGGCGGCGTGATCTTTCATCCCGACATTATTCGCGAGGCCGCCGAATACGGGCTGTATATCTCATCTGAGAACCGCCTGATCGACACTTCGCGCGGCGACGACGTGCCGCCCGAAGGCGGTCGCATTCCCCCGATGCCGGATGCCGATGTTGCGGCCCTGCGCAACATCACACATGACGAGATGATGTCGCGGATCGTCGCCAAACCAGACCGGGATTTCCGACCGGGCTTCATCCATGGTGACGCAGAAATTGCGCCGGTCATCGGGTATGGCATCACGCAAAACCGCGACCACGTTCCCCCCATCACCAACCCGCATGGATTTTCGGCGGAATGGCTGCGTTTGCAACCTGGTCAAACGCTTGGCCCCTTCACACTGAACGAAAAAATGGTGGTGATCGTGCACGAAGGCCGCTTGCGGCTGGAGTTCGACGATAACGTTTCGGTCGAGGTCAATGCGTGGGACACCTATTCGGTCCCCGGCGGCACCGTCCGAAGTTTTGCAGCAGTGGGCGACACGGCGGCAGACGCGTTGATCGTGGTATCAGGTGACCATCGAAAACGCCCGATTTTTGCCCCGCACGTTCTGGACGCCGCGCAGGGATCGGGCCTTGGGTTAGATGCCGGCGGGTTTGTCGCCAAGGCGGCGCTTTTGCCAACCTATGGGCGGGCCGGATGATGCGTGAAAATCAGCTAAGGACACGGTTGGCGACGGGTGAGTTGATCATCAACACATGGATGGCGATTGCCTCCAGCTATGCCGCCGAAGGTCTGGGCCACAGCGGTGTGCATTCGGTCACTGTCGATCTGCAACATGGGATGCTGGATTTTTCGGACGCGTTGCCAATGCTGCAAGCGATTTCGGCGACGCCAGCGACCCCACTGGTTCGCGTGCCGGATCTGGACCCAATGCAGATTATGCGCCTTCTTGATGCGGGCGCTTATGGTGTGATCTGCCCGATGATTTCGACGCCTGATCAGGCCAAGGCGCTGGTGTCAGCCTGCCGGTATCCACCGAAAGGCACGCGCAGTTTTGGCCCGGCGCGCGGGCTGCTCTATGGCGGGCCAGATTATGTCGCGCAGGCAAATGACACGGTCATGGCCATCCCTATGATCGAAACCGCCGAAGCGATTGACCGGATTGACGATATCCTGAGCGTGGACGGGATCGACATGATTTATCTGGGCCCCAACGATCTGGCGTTTGAACTGGACGGCCATGTCGGCCCCGATCGCCCAAAATCCGAAGCCGCCCTGTTGCATGTTCTGAAGGCCGCGCTGGCCCGTGGCGTGCCGGCGGGTATCTTTTGCAGTTCGGCCGAAGAGGCGCGCGCGCGTGCCGAACAGGGGTTTCAGCTTGTCACGCCCGGAAACGATTTCGCGCATCTGACGAAAAGCGTCCGGTCGGCTGTGGAAAAACTGAGCGACGCGGTCATCGCGCCGCAAACGGTCGTCGCGCATGGGCGTTGACGCGCTTCGAACATGTGATTGGCTTTTGCTTCCCGGCACGCTTTGCACGACCGAGGTGTTTGCCGGTTTTCTGGATGCGCTGAACGTGCCTGACGCGCAGCGACGGAGCCTGACGCTGGACCGGGGGGATGTGTGGGACTATGCCGACGACTTGCAGGCCAGCACACGCGATACGGTGATTTGCGGCTTTTCCCTGGGCGCGCTGGTCGCGGCGCATCACGCCGATAAGATCGACGCGCATCGGCTCATTCTTTTTGGTCTGAACCCGTTGGCCGATGATCCACAGAAAGCCCCCAAACGACAAGCGCTTGCGCAGGATGTCCAGACGATGGGCGGGGCAGCGGCGCTGGCGGCGCGGCTGTCAGGTTTTGCAGGTGCGCACCCGGCCAAGGTGATGTCCTTGGTCGAAACGATGGCAGATGCGCAAGCCCCTTTGATCAGTGCACAAACTCAACTGGCCCTATCACGCCCGGGCGCCCTGCCCGCTTTGGGGTCGGCGCGCGCGCCGGTTGTCACGGTGACGGGCCAAACCGACCACATGGCCCCACCGCGTCTGGGTCAAACCGCCGCCAATACCGCACCACGCGGCACATTCGCGGAACTGGCCGGGCTGGGCCATTATGCCTTGCTGGAAGATCCGGTCGCCTGCGCCCAAGCGGTACGCGACGCCGAGGATGCGCTGGCATGACGCCTGCTCCCGACCAAAACCTGATTGAACGGCTGAAACGCTATGACACGCCAACCATCTGCAACGCGGTTGAGGTGGCCCAGGGCAAACGTGGGTTCACAGGCTTTACGCACCGAACCATGGAATGGTCTGGCCTGCCCGAACAGCGGATCGTCGGCTATGCGCGCACGGCCCATATCGCAGGCCGCAGTCCGTCCGACGACGCACCCGAGGTCGCCCGCCAACGCCGGATGGCCTATTTCCGGTCCATGGCGGACGGCCCACGGCCCGGACTGGCCGTGATCGAAGATGTGGACGGCGCAGCGGCTTTGGGCGCGTGGTGGGGCGAGATACACGCACAGGTTCACTGCCGGGTCTTTGATCTATGCGGCGCGGTGACAAACGGTGTGATGCGCGACCTTGGGGACCTGCCCGATGACTTTCCGGTCCTGGCAGGCGCGACCGGACCAAGCCACGGCTTCGTCCACGTCCGCGCGATTGGTGAGCCGGTCGAAATATTCGGCATGACGGTCCGGCAAGGCGACCTTATCCACGCCGACCGCCACGGTGCGGTGTCCATCCCCCTAGACGTCCTGAAAAAGCTGCCGACCGCGCTGGACACCCTGTCAAAAGCCGAAGCCATCATACTTGATCCGCTGAAAGCAGGGCCAGTCAGCTTCGAGACCTTCGAAACCCTGTGGGCCGAATTTGAGAAGGCGCGGACGTGACACGGTTGTGAGTGTGGCCGACTGGTTGGCCGCCCCGTTTGGGTCAGCTTGTCGGCAGTGGCTGGTTGATGCTTTGGCAGCGCCCGCGGGCTGCGAAGTTATCGACATAGCCGTGTGGTTTGGCCGAGACGACGGCTTTTCCGTTTCCTTTGAAATAGGCAAGACGATAGGCCATTTTCGTGGTCTGGCTTCTTGCCCGCAAGACCACGTCCCACCGGATGACAAGCTTTTTGCTGCTGTTTTCGGTGATTTGAGCCGACTTGGGTTTCTTTTCGACATTCAGGATGAAGCCATCGATGACGCGGGCTGCGTTGCGGTCATCGTCTATTTCAAAGAAAATCTGTTCGGCGATCCACCCGTTGTTTTGGCCTTTTACCAGGCATTGCATTGTCACGGGTTTGACCGTGGCGATGGCTGGCACGACAGCGCAGGCGATTGTTGCAAGGATCGCGGTCAAAGATTTTTTCAATGTATCTGGCCACTTATCAAAATTTGCAGGTGGCGCTTCCTGCCCAATCTGATGTCTGGCCGGGCACGCGTCGAAAAAATTTGGCAATATATCTGATCCTATCGTCGAACATGAGTGGAGCGGCGTCAATCTGCTTTGCGGTTGCGCCGTTTGGCCGATGGCGGGATTGATGAGCGCAGACTTTTGTGTTCCCGAAGAGGCATAGCACCGGTTAGACACTTGCGCCTGTGTCGTGCTGTCCTTCTGTCCGGTGGTCGGGTATGTGTAAGGCGCGCGCGGACCATGTTTGCCCCGACTGACGCCCGACGCGCGGATCAAGGCCTGACCCATGCCGCCGACTTTGCCATTTACAAGACAAGGCCTTTGCCATGACCGCCACTCAAATCACCTTTCGCGAGTTTCTTTTGTCGCAGCGCAGTCAGCACAAGCTGGATAAGGATCTTATCTTTCTTCTGGAAGATATCGCGACATCGTGCCGGATCATTTCGCACCAAATCCGGGGCGGTGCGTTTGCTGGCAAACTGGGGGCCACCCAATCAACCAATGTTCAAGGCGAAACGCAAAAGCAATTGGACGTGATCGCCAACGATGTCTTTGTGCGACATTGTTCAAACTGCGGGCGGGTGGCGGCGCTGGTGTCCGAAGAGGTCGACGAGGTTTATTGGCTGAAAGACACGCCCGAAGCCGGGGACTATCTGGTGTATTTCGATCCGCTGGACGGGTCTTCGAATTTGGATGTGAACCTGTCTGTTGGATCCATCTTTTCGGTGTCGCAATTGCCCACGGCCATTGATGCGACCGATGATCTGTCGGTGCTGCGCGCGGGCGCCGAGCAGATCAGTGCCGGGTATTCGGTTTATGGACCGTCGACCTCGCTTGTAGTCACAACGGGGAACGGGGTGCATGGGTTCACCCATCAGCAGGGCACCGGAGAGTTTAGGCTGACCTATCCTGATCTGGTGATCCCCGAAACAAGCAGCGAATTTGCGATCAACGCGTCACGCTATTCCTTGTGGGATCAACCGGTGCGGCGCTATTTTGACGAGTGCATTCAAGGGCAAGACGGGCCGAGGGGAAAGACGTTTAACATGCGTTGGACCGCGTCGATGGTGGCCGAAGTGCACCGCATTCTGGTCCGTGGGGGTGTGTTCCTTTACCCAAGCGATGCGGGCAATCTGTCGTCGGGTGGCAAGCTGCGTTTGATGTACGAAGCCAATCCCATGGCTATGGTGATCGAGCAAGCGGGTGGCGCGGCCTCGACTGGAACAGCGCGTATTCTGGACATTCAACCCACCTCGCATCACCAGCGTGTTCCGGTGATCCTTGGATCGAAAGAAGAGGTTGCGGTGCTGAACCGGTACCACCGCGAGGGCTGATTGCGTTTGAACGCTATGACCGATCGGCGATGCTGCTTTTTCGATACTCGGCCGGTGTCCGACCGGTTTCTTTCTTGAAGGCACGCGTGAAAGCAGAATCCGAGGCATAGCCCGCGCTTTCGGCGGCATCTGTCAGCGTCGTGTTGCCCTGCCGCAGTTTCTTCTTGGCGATTTCCATCCGCCATGACGTCACATATTCCATCGGCGACATCAGCATTTGCTTTTGAAACTGCAGGGCAAAGCCAGTGCGTGACATGCCTGCGGCCTGGGCCAGTTCTTCGACGGTCCAGCGCTTGGCGGGGGCTTTGTGAAACGCATCCATCGCACGGCTGAGGTTCTTGTCGGAAAACGCCCCCAGGGCATGTTCCTGCGTGTCATCGGTTTCGATAAAGCTGCGGATGGCCTGCGCCAAAATAACTTCCGACATTTTCAGGGCGATCAAATCGCCCCCCATTTTGCGCCGCCCTGTTTCGTCAGCGATCATCTGTAAGGTGGCTTCCAGCCATGGCCCGGCTTTTTCGCCATAGTTCTTAAGATGAATAAAGGGCGGCAGACGGTCCATCAGGATGTGCCGCGTGTTGGGTTCGAACGAGAAATGACCACAAATCAGTTGAGTTTCACTGTCCGGCACATCGCCGCCATAGACAAGAACCCCTGCCCCGTCATACCCGGATTTTTCCAGCACAGCATCCAAAGGCAGGACTGTGCGTTCCGGATCATCGCCCGCAAAAAGCTGGTGGGAAGCGCCGTGAGGAATAATGATCAGGTCCCCTTCTGCCAGCGTGACCACGTCATCCACGCCGTCGATTTTCACGCGACAACTGCCTTGATGGGCAAAATGAAAGCGCGCGACGTTCTGGTAATTTGGAACCTCTACCCCCCATGGCCGTGTGAATGACGTTCGGAAGTAAAGCGTCCCGCGAATAGAGAGATTGGTCAGGATGTCACTGAGAAGGCTAAGCATTTTGCAAACATAACACTGTCACTATTTGTGTACAGCATTCTGTACGATCTGCATGACACTTGGGCCGTTGGGGCATTTTTTGAACGAAGTCTTCGCGCGAAGCTTAACCCTCAACACCACAGCTTTCGGAGCATTCCCCATGAACAAACTCATTTCAGCCTTTGCCGTGTCACTTGCCATGATCGGCGCGCATGCTTCGGCACAAGAGGTCGCCGATATGAGCGATGTTGAGTTCGCGCATATCGCCTATACCGCCGATAATATCGACATTCGCTATGCCTATCTGGCGCTGGCCTTGTCGCAAAACCCTGACATCCACGATTTTGCCAACACGATGATCCGTGACCATACTGCGGTGAACGAGGCCGCGTTGGGTCTGTTGGACAAACTTGGCGCCACAGCGCAAGACAACCCGGTTAGCCAATCTTTGAACGCGAATGCTGAAGAGATTATTGACGGGTTCGTCAAGCTGCGCGGTGCCGAGTTTGATGCGGCCTATGCCGCGAATGAGCTGGCGTATCATCAGGCGGTGAATGACCTTGTCGAAAACACAATGATCCCAAACATCGACAATGCCGAAGTCAAAGCGCTGTTCGTGGAAGGGCTGGAAATTTTCAAGGCTCACGAAACCCATGCCGAAATGATGGTGAAGGCGTTGCAGTGATGGACAAGACCAGTTCACGCCGCGATATGATGGTGGGGGCGGCTGCAATGGCAGTCGTCCTGACCGCCGCACCCGTTGGCGCAGAAGACCACACCATTCACGACGTTGAAATCAAAGCCTTCCAATTCGATCCCCCGGCGGTTCAGGCGCAGGTTGGCGACACGATCCGCTGGACTAACCGCGACCTTGCCCCGCACACCGCAACGGCGGATGAGTTCGGTTGGGACACCGAGACGATAACCAAAGGCAAGTCTGTTGAAATCACTGTGACGGATGGGATGGAGACGTCGTATTTCTGCGCATTCCATCCGCAAATGACCGGCACGATCGAACTGCTTCCCTGACAACTGCTGCTTTGGGGTTGGCGGCCTGCCCTGGCAGCCCGCCAACCCATTTTGAGGCTTAGGTCTTTCCCCCGTGATCCACGGAAAATGCGTGTTTGGATCGCGGTTGGTTTCGTGTAGCGTTTTGCACAAGGCATCTGAACCAAACGCGCGGAATTGGAATGCGGTACTCGGCGTGGAACATCTTCAAACAAGGTCTGACCGGCAACAAGGGCTGGACGCGGGCATGGCGCGACGCCACGCCTAAGGCGGATTATGACATCGTCATTGTGGGCGGCGGCGGACACGGGCTTGCGACCGCGTATTATCTGGCGAAAGAGTTCGGCCTGACGAATGTCGCGGTTGTCGAAAAAGGCTGGCTGGGGTCAGGCAATATCGGGCGGAACACGACAATCATCAGGTCAAACTATCTGCTGGAGGGCAATCAGCCGTTCTATGAGTTGAGCCTGAAGTTGTGGGAAGGGTTGGAACAGGACTTCAATTATAATGCGATGGTCAGCCAACGCGGTATTTTGAACCTGATCCATTCGGACCCGCAGCGCGACGCGTTTGTCCGGCGGGGCAACGCCATGCAGCTTTCGGGCGCGGATGCCGAGATTTTGGATCGGGACCGTCTTAAGAAGATGTGCCCGTTTCTCGATTTTGAAAACGCCCGGTTTCCCGTTCAAGGCGCCATCTGGCAACCGCGCGGCGGCACCGTTCGGCATGATGCGGTGGCCTGGGGCTATGCCCGTGGCGCGGATGCGCGCGGTGTCGACATTATCCAGAATTGCGAGGTCACTGGCTTTGTGATGGACGGCGGTGCCTGCAAAGGGGTTGAAACGACACGGGGCACGATCCGCGCAGAGAAAGTTGCGGTTTGCGTCGCCGGATCATCGGGCCGAGTGATGGACATGGCCGGAATGCGGCTGCCGATTGAAAGTCACGTTTTGCAGGCGTTTGTCAGCGAAGGCCTGAAACCGGTTATTCCAGGCGTGATCACCTTTGGCGCGGGCCATTTCTATGTCAGCCAGTCCGACAAGGGCGGGCTGGTGTTTGGCGGTGATATCGACGGGTACAACAGCTATGCCCAACGCGGCAATCTGCCTGTGGTCGAAGACGTCTGCGAAGGCGGCATGGCAATCATGCCGATGATCGGGCGCGCCCGGCTTTTGCGCATGTGGGGCGGCTTGATGGATATGTCGATGGATGGGTCGCCCTTTATCGACAAGACCCATATTAGCGGGCTCTATTTCAACGGGGGCTGGTGCTATGGCGGCTTTAAGGCGACGCCTGCCAGCGGATTTTGCTATGCGCATTTGCTGGCAACCGACCGCCCCCATGAAACTGCCGCGCAGTATCGTCTTGACCGGTTCCGGCGCGGCGTCCCGATTGACGAAAAGGGCCAGGGTGCCCAGCCGAACCTGCATTGAGGACGAAGCGATGATCATTCCCCATCCGCTTTTGGGCCCCCGGGATGCCGCCGAATTTGTTTACAAGGGCGACGCGACGCTGATCGACCGGCCCGATGGACTGACCGCATCCGATGATGAGATGCATGATTACGCCTATCTGCGCGACAACCCCGCAGGCCGGCACCGCGAGCTTTGGTATCACGAACAGGGTGACCGGTCGTGGCTGGTGGTCACCCGCGATACCCGGACGCATGAGATCCTGAAGGTCGAACTGGCCCGCGACGTGGCCAGGGCCGCAGGGCGCGCGCGATGAGCCAACAGAACCGTATCGAGGGCGGCCAGATCGACCGCAGCAAAACACTGAAGTTTCAGTGGAACGGGCGCTGGATGTCGGGTTATCCCGGCGACACGCTGGCCTCGGCCTTGATGGCCAATGGCGTCAGGCTGGTGGGCCGTTCGTTCAAATGTCATCGTCCGCGCGGCATATTCTCGGCCGGGTCCGAAGAACCGAATGCACTGGTCCAGTTGCGCAACGGTGCCGCACAAGAGCCCAACACGCGGGCCACGACAGTTGAATTGTTCGATGGGTTGTCCGCGACCAGTCAGAACCATCGCGGGTCATTGGACTGGGATCTGATGGCGGTGAACGACGTTGCGGCCCCGTTTCTGAGTGCTGGTTTCTATTACAAAACGTTCATGTGGCCAAAGGCGTTTTGGGAAAAACTGTACGAACCTGTCATCCGCGCCAGTGCAGGTCTGGGCCGTTTGTCGATGAAGGCGGACCCGGATGTCTATGACCACGGGTATTTGCACTGCGATCTTCTGGTGATCGGCGCTGGTCCCACCGGGCTGGCCGCTGCGCTGGCGGCGGGACGGGCGGGCGCGCGCGTCATTCTGGCGGACGAAGATTTCAGGCCGGGCGGACGGCTGAACGCAGAAACCTATGCGGTTGACGGGTCTGCCGGCAGCCATTGGGCAGGCATGGCGGTGGTCGAATTGTCCGCGATGGAAAATATACGGCTTTTGACGCGGACCACGGTTTTCGGTGCGTATGATCACGGCATTTACGGCGCGATTGAAAAACGCACGGATCACTTGGCCGACAGCAGAGGCAAGCCACGACAGGTGCTTTGGCGCATTTATTCGAAGCGGGCGCTTCTGGCAGCCGGTGCGATTGAACGCTCGATTGCCTTTGGCAACAATGACCGCCCGGGCATTATGCTGGCCGGTTCTGTGCGGACTTATGTCAATCGGTTTGGCGCAACGCCCGGACAACGGGTGGCGGTGTTCACGAATAACGAAGACGGGCTGCGCACCGCCCTGGATTTGCGGGCCAAAGGCATTCAGGTCACTACACTCGATGCGCGCAAGGGCGACCGAATTGTTGATACCCGGGGGCGCAAAGGGATCCGTCAGGCTCTATTGGCCGATGGTCGCAACCTTGCGGTCGATTGCATCGCGGTGTCGGGCGGCTGGTCGCCGACCGTGGCGCTAACCTGCCATCATCGCGGGCGTCCCATGTGGCGCGACGATATCGCCGGGTTTGTGCCAGGCGGCGAATTGCCCCCTGGGCTGACAGTGGCAGGCGCGGCGAATGGCACGATGACGCTGGGCGCCTGCCTTCGAGACGGGCATGCCAAAGGGGCCGCCTTGGCCGCCGAACTGGGGGCGGCCGGATCCACAGGCGATGGTCCACTGGCCGAAGACGAAACATTTGACATCACCCCGTTTTGGCATGTGACCGAGGCCAGGCCACGCGCCTGGGTCGATCTGCAGAACGACGTCACCACCAAGGATTTGAAACAGTCCCGTCAGGAAGGGTTCCGGTCGGTTGAACATTTGAAACGCTATACAACGCTGGGCATGGCGACCGATCAGGGCAAGACATCGAATGTTCTGGGCCTTGCGGTGATGGCCGAGTTAGACGGACACCCAATTGCGGAAACAGGCACAACGATTTTTCGTCCGCCTTATACGCCGGTGGCCATCGGCGCGTTTGCTGGGCGCGCGCGCGGCACGGATTTTCGACCCTATCGCTTGACGCCAAGCCATGCCTGGGCGCTGGAAAACGGTGCAGATTTTGTCGAAGCCGGGCTGTGGCTGCGGGCGCAATGGTTCAAGCGTCCGGGCGAGCAAGGCTGGCGCGACAGTGTCGACCGCGAGGCGGCAGCGGTGCGCCGTTCGGTCGGGGTGTGCGATGTGACGACGCTGGGCAAGATCGACATTCAGGGTCGCGATGCGGCGGAGTTTCTGAACCATATCTACGCCAACCCGTTTTTGAAGCTGCCGGTTGGCAGGGTTCGCTATGGGTTGATGCTGCGGGAAGATGGGGTGGCTTATGACGATGGCACGACCGCGCGCCTGTCCGAGCATCATTTTGTGATGACCACGACAACTGCCAATGCCGGCACCGTGTTTCGAAACTTGGAATTTGCGAGGCAATGTTTGTGGCCGGATCTGGACGTGCATTTGATCTCGACCACCGATGCCTGGGCTCAGTTTGCGGTTGCGGGGCCGAACAGCCGGGCGCTTTTGCAAAAGGTCGTCGATGATCTGGACCTGTCGAACGCCGCGTTTCCGTTTATGGCCTGCACGAACTGCACGGTATTTGACGGCACCCCGGCCCGGGTGTTCCGCATCTCGTTCTCGGGCGAACTGGCTTATGAGGTGGCGGTGCCCGCGCGCTTTGGCGGCAGCATGATCCGGGGGCTGATGGCTGCGGGCGAAGAATTTGGCGTTGTCCCTTATGGCACCGAAGCGCTGGGTGTGTTGCGGATCGAAAAGGGTCATCCGGCGGGCAACGAATTGAATGGTCAGACAACGGCGCGCAACCTGGGTCTGGGAGGAATGGTGTCAAAGACCAAGGACGCAATCGGGTCAAAACTGTCCGAGCGCGCGGGAATGAACCGCGACGATGATTTGTGTTTGGTCGGGTTCAAACCTAAGGATCGGTCGGTTTTGCTGACCGCTGGCGCACATTTTCTGACGCCGGGCGACCCGGAAGATATGGCACATGATCAGGGGTGGATGACATCGGTGGCCTATTCGCCGGAACTGGGCCATTCGGTCGGTCTGGGTTTTTTGAAACGCGGGGATAGCAGGATAGGCGAAACGCTGCGCGCCTACTCGCCCGTTCGCAATCAGGACACTATGGTCGAAGTCTGTTCGGCCCATCACATTGACCCTGAAGGAGCGCGTCAACGTGGCTGAATTTACCTTTCCCTTGAGTGCAACGTCGCCGCTTGGCGGGGTAGATTTGACCCATGGGCAAAACCGAATTCGCGAACGGCCCGATCTGGCCATCGTATCTGTGGCGACGCCGCAAGGCGGAGACGCCGCACTGACGCGCGCGTTTGAAGTCGGCTGGTCGCTGGACTGGCCGACACCGACGATCAGCACAACATGCCTCGACATGCGCGCCATCCGCACATCGCCCGATCAGGTTTTGCTGGTCTTTCCACATGCCAGCCCGGATGCCGAACGGCATGTGGCAGCAAAGCTAGACGGGGCTGGCTATACGACCGAACAAACTGATGCCTGGGTGGTGCTGGACATCAGCGGCCCAAACACGCGATCGGCGCTGGAACGGCTTTGCCCCATTGATTTTGCGGAAATGCCAGACAATGGCGCAGCCCGGACGGTGATGGAACATATGGGCGCGATTTTGTTGCGTCTGGCAACCAACCAATATTGGTTGATGTCGGCCAGTTCGTCCGCGCGGTCGTTCCTGCATGCGGTCGAAACCTCGTTCACCAACATTTCAGACCAGTGACGGACGGCATACGATGGCGGACGGGCGCGGGTCACCCGAAAAGAACGGGCCCCCGAAGGGACCCGTTTCAGGCGCTTTTGATCAAAGGCCCCATTTGTCTTTGTTGGCTTCAAAAAACCCTTTGGCTTTCTTCAGTTTGA
>CALDUK010000053.1 GCA_937924905.1 uncultured Paracoccaceae bacterium
CCAGGGTCGAGCGCTGCCCTACGCACTTCGTGCACATGTCGAAGCAGATCCAAAGCCTTCGAAGACGTCCAAACGTCTACCCCCCTGCCTCAATCACCCGGATCACTTCCCTCGCCCATTCCCCCACCACCGGAATGAAATCCACCCAGCTCAACGCATAGACCAGCGCCGCCACCAGCACCGTCGCCCCCACGACGGATCCAAAACCCAACGCCAATCCGCGTAAGAAGTTGAACAACAACGCGCGCTGCCAACTGGTGTGCGACCGCAGCGCCCAATGGTGTCTCAGCGCCTCGATCTGGCCGTTCAACCGCGCCACCTCATGTTCCAACTTGTCCATGCCGTGCCTTTCCTTTCGCCATGACCTAGCGCAGAACCCCACTTGACCCAAGCGTCGTGCCCGCGCAGCCTGCGGGTATGGATTTTCATCTCTTCGCCGATGGCCCCCGCCCTGTTGCCCCGTTTTCCCACGCGGTCGAAACCGATGGCTGGGTGTTCCTGACCGGTCAGATGCCGACCGATCCGAACGCCCCCGATGCGCCTTTGCCCGCGGGCGTCACAGCGCAGACCCATCAGGTAATGCAAAACCTCAAGCTGATCCTTGAAAAACTTGAACTCGGGCTGGAACATGTCGTTCAGGTCCGCGCTTATCTGACAGATTTTGATCAGGATTACGCGGCCTTCAACACCACCTATCAAAGCTATTTTCCCAAAGACCGCCGCCCGGCCCGCACCACCATTGGCGTCACCGCGCTGGCCGTCGGCGCGCTGGTCGAAATTGACATGATCGCCAAACGGCCTTGAGCGCGGCGCGCCGCGCTCTATCCTTCGTATCATGCGTGTGATCCTTTCGACCCTTCTTCTCGCTACCCCCGCCGCAGCATGGGAAGCCTCTGCCATCGGCCCGGTGTGCTATCTGACCCACAGCACCAGCGAAGCAGACATAACAGTCAGCCACGACCCACGCCGGGCGTTGCCATATGCAATTCAGATTGAACGGGCCGAAAGCTGGTCCCCCGGCCCGCTGTTCGCCATCCAGTTCGACGGCCCGGGCGGGCGCATGATCTCGACCGAACGCCACCGGATGAGCGATGACAACCGCGCGCTTTCGGTCGAAGACCTGGGCTTCGACAATGTGCTGGACGGGCTGGAACAGCACTTTCTTGCCATCGCCATGAGCGGCAACACCACCATGGTGATCCCCCTCTTGGGCGCCGCCCCCGAAGTGCAGCGGTTCCGCGACTGCGCCGCTCCTGCCGGGGTCTAGGCGGGAATGCCAAAGGCCGATCCGTTCCGCCCCACCGATGACGACGCGCGCGCGCTGGCGCACCGCCTGATCGGGCAGGCCAGCCATGGCGCGCTCGCCGTCCTGTCCGACGGCGCGCCCTCAGTAACCCGCATCGCGCTGACCGCCGGAAACGGCGTGTTCACCACGCTGATCTCGGACCTTGCGGGGCATACAAACGCGCTTCGCCTTGCCCCCGAGGCCTCGCTTTTGATCGGCGAGCCGGGCAAAGGCGACCCGCTGGCGCATCCCCGCATGACGCTGCAGGTCACTGCCCGCTTCATCGACAAGACCGATGACAACGCAACCGCCTATCTTGCGGGCCAACCGAAAGCGCAGCTTTACATCGGATTTGCAGATTTCCATCTGGTGCGGCTGACGCCCAACGCCGCGCTGTTAAACGCCGGTTTCGGCAAGGCCTATCGCCTGACACCGGCGGATTTGCTGGAAAAGACGTAGATCAACGGCCATCACCGTCTGCGACTAAGCACCAGATACATCGCCCACGACCCAACCGCCGCAACCGCCGCCGCAACATAGGTCCAGGCGGCGGCGCGCAACACTTGCCGCGCCCCATCCATTTCGCCCTGATCCGACAAAATCCCCATGCCCTCCAGATGCTTCAACGCCCTCCGGCTGGCATCAAACTCAACCGGCAAGGTGATCAACGCAAACAAGGACGACATGCCAAACAGAATCGCACCGGCCCACATGATCGGTTGCGACCCAATCATCAGCCCGCCGAAAAACACCAGGGGCGCAACGGTCGATCCGGCTTTGACAACAGGAACAATCGCACTGCGCGCTTCCAGCGGCAGATAATCCTCGGCATCCTGAATGGCGTGGCCCGCTTCATGCGCGGCAATCCCGGCCGCGGCAACAGACCGGACACCATAGACCGCTTCGCTCAGCCGCAAAACCTTGCCACGCGGGTCGTAGTGGTCGCTTAAAATTCCCTTGGACGGTTCAATCCCGACCGTCTGCAAGCCGCGCGCATCCAGAATATGCCGCGCCACCTCGGCCCCCGTCAGCCCCTGACGCAAAGGCACGCGTGAAAACTTCTTCACATTGGACTTCACCCAGGATTGTGCCAGCCCGCCCAGGATCATACCGGGCAGGATCAAAATCCAGATCAGCGCATTGTCAAACATATCCCCACCCCTGCCTTGCCTGTTGTCGGGGCTGTCTTAACGCAAAGACAGCGCGGGGGTCAGGGGAAAAACCACACCCCGGCCTCAGGCCAGATCACCCAAGGGGGCGACAGCCGGCCCAACCGGGCCGGCCATCGCCACCCTGACAGGCCCGACGTCAGACAGGTTTATCCACCCGCGCCGTCACATGGACCCGACCTTTCACAGGTTCGGGCCAGGTCAGCGTCACCTCACTTTGGCTGGCGCCGCTTTCCGTTGTGACAAAAGGCATGGCGAATACGCTTGTGTCGGACGCATTGGTAATGGCCCCTTCGGCCACCAAAGACGTCACTTCACGCGCCTTGCCGCCAAAAGGCAGCCAACCGCTGACATCCACCTGCCAGTCGATGTCTTCGCTGGCCTGATCAAAGGCCACGGTCACCGGGTTCTGCGTCACCTGCCCGATGCCGTTGAACGTATTGCCATCAAATACAACGTTCCGCATCGACCCAAAAACCAGCGTCGCAATGGAATCGTCGACCCGTTCCACCCGGTCGGTCGTGCCATTCAGCGATTTGAACGTATTGCCGGTCACCGACAGACCTTGCAGGAAATGCCCGGTGCCAAAAGGCTTCAGCACAATCCAGGAAAACCAGTTGGCCGCATCGTTCACGGTAAAGATGTTGCCTGTAATCGTCAGCCCGCCAAAGGAAAACTCAGCGGCAAAATCCGGCGTCGCATCATGTTCGTTGGTCCATTCAAGGAACGCGTTGTCGATGTAATTCCCCGTTACCACTGACTTTACATTCGGCTGGGTGAACACCAGCCCCGCCACACGCGGGCCATCGGTGACCGTGTCGCCCTGAAACCAGTGGTTGCCAACGATCAAATGACCATTGCCGTGCAACACCATCGTCGTGCCAAACCGCTGAAACCGGTTGTCGCGGATTTTCGCGTCATTCGCATTCACATTGAACGCCCGCGACACCCGCGCAGTGGCCGCCACGGCCTGTTCGTCAGACACGAACTGGCACCGATCAATCTGAAGATCCTGACACCCCAGACCGTGGCTGGTGATGCCCCGGTCCTTTGGCTTGGTGACAAAACTGTCCTTGATTTGAAACGTCTCGCCCGAAGGGGCCAGCAAAATGCCCGAAGCCACACCCTGACAATGGATCTCGATGTCAGTCAGACCAAATTTCGACAGTTTTGAAAAACCGCTGAAATCCAGCACATAGCTGAACCGCTTGAACGTGTAACTCTGGCTGGCCGGTGCGGCATAAAGCGGTTGCGACAGTGACAATGTCCCGGCCCCGATGTTGGTCGCCGTCACATAAACCTCGCGCCCCACACCTGTGCCTTCAACCAGCGACCCGACGGCGATATTGGCCACATTCGCCACATTGGTCAGCTGGTCAGGCGTGCCCGCATCATAACTGGCGGTCGATGTCTGGCTGTCTGTGTCCCACGCCGTTCCCGGCACCACATTGAACTGGCCGTTCCGAATGATCCGCCGGATCTCATAGCTGGTCTGACCGGTCGCCGCCGCCATATCAATGGGGGCCGTCACCTCCAGCCGCCGCCCGCCCATGTCAAAGCTCTCGTGGTCCGAAAACACCGTCAGCGCGCGCATCGCCTTGCGAAACCCAAGTTCCTCATCGCCAAAAGCCGCCGCATAGCTGGGCAAATCAAAATTCCGCCGCAGGATCAAATGCCGATCGTCAGGAATTGTCACAGTACCCGCGAACCGTGCGGGGTATTCAAAGGTCACGCTATCGGCCAGATGATACACACCTTCGGGCACCAGAATGCCGCGCCCCGCCGCCGCCAGATTGGCCGCCTGAAACGCGCCGGTGTTGTCCGTCGCCCCGTCGCCAATCGCGCCATAGTCGCGCACATCGACCCAATCCATCATGGTGCGATGGAACACCGACGTGACGTCTTCGACCACGATGTCGTCAATGCGCACAACGCCGCCCGTCGGCCCGGTCAGATCCAGTCCGAAATGGCCGTAAACCACAGGATCGGCCCAAACCATATCGACCCCGGTGCGCTGACCAGACCCGACAATGGCCGACACCTCCACCACCTCGCCATACCCGGTCAAAGGCACACTCGCACCTGTTTCGACAAGACCGCTGACATGGGTATTGCCCGGCTGACCGGCCCAACCGGCAATGCGGACCGATGGCAAAGGCCCGGAAACGGCCTTCACCCGCGCTGTCACCCGCAAATAGCACCCCGGCAGAATGGGCGTCTCGCCGGTAAACCGCACCCGCTGGACGGCGTCGGTTTTCAACAGCTCCAGCGTTCCGCCAAAATCCACATCGCCGGAAAGAACGGCCGCCGTTCCAATGGCGTCATAGGTAACGCCGCCCGGTGTCCCGTCTTCGCTTGACCATACCGCCAAGCCATCGGCAAAGGCAGGCGGCGTCAGCACCAGCCCGTCTGTGATCGCCTTGTTCATCGTTGACCCTTTCCTCACATGCGAGTTCGGGCGCGACGCTAGGCGCGGAATGCTAAGGCAAGCTCAACTCAGCGAACGGTGGTCCAGGACTTGGGCAAGAAAGACGGCATTCAGGCGCTGAGCCCCGGCGCCCGCAGCAATTGCACACCATTGATGCGCCAGCCGTCATCGGTCTGAATCATCTGATAATCCAGAACATGCACCGTGCCCTTCCGGTCGCGTATCTGCACTTTTTGCCAAAGATTGCCCGCGATGTCGCGCAGTTCCAGATAGCGCACATCATCAGGGCGCCAGACCATCGGATACCCGTTCTGCACCATTTGGCCAAACCGGTCAGATGACCCGAAAATACCCTGGATATTGGGCGAGGCATAGCTGAACGCCTTCGCAAAATCATCCAACAGGAATGCATCAATCTGCGCCCCGATCGTCGCTTCGATACCGGGCTCGGCCGGCAGCGCCTCTTGGGCCACCGACGCTTGCGCGAAAAACAGACAGGACAGCAGCGCGACAAAGCGCATTCGGAAAGGCATCATGTATCTCCCTTTTAGGGAAGTATACGTAAGCCAGGTCCAGTTGGTTCAAGTTTAGGGATGATCAGCGTGCAATAGCCGAGGCATAGGACACGTCATTCAGACCATCAAACGCGCTAATCGACGCAAACACACCGCCGAGAGCCAACGAGAACAACCAGAACGCAACAAGTCGTAAACCAAGTTTCATTTTCATCCTCCATTACCCAACTCAAAGTGGGTGAAAATGGCAGGAAGATGGCAGGCTTGGGCGTGAAGAAAGGAAAGTTTGCGACCCAAGCCGGACTTAGGCGCCCAACCGCCCATCCAGCGCTTGATCGATCAGCTCAAGGGTCTCATCCACGCCGTAAAGCGCAATAAACCCGCCAAACCGCGGCCCCTGACTGGCGCCCAGCAAAACTTCGTACAGCGCCTTGAACCAATCGCGCAGCGGTTCGAACCCGTGCTCTTTGCCGACGGCAAAGACCATGGATTGCAATTCTTCGGCATCCGCCGCCCCGTCCCAGACTGTCAGACGCGCCTTCAGATCCTCCAACGCGGCCCGTTCCCGGGCTTCGGGCGCGCGGAACACACGGTTTGGCTTCACGAAGTCATTGAAATACCGCACCGCGAACCCGGCGGCCTCATCCAGCTGCGCGTGGGTTTCGGGGCTCGCTCCGGGCGCATAGCGACGGATAAAGCCCCAAAGCGCGTCCTTGTCCTTGGCCCCGCTGACGCTGGCCAGGTTCAACAGCATCGCAAAGGGCACAACCATGGTGCTTTCGGGCACGTCGCCGGCGTGAATGTGATAGACCGGGTTCGCCAGCTGCCCCGCGTCGTTCTGCCCGGGATAGGCGCGCAATTGCTGGTGATATTCATCGACCGCACGCGGAATGACATCAAAATACAACCGCTTCGCCGTCTTCGGCTTTTGGTACATAAAATACGACAGGCTCTCGGTCGAAGCATAGCTCAGCCATTCATCAATGCTGATCCCGTTGCCAGACGTCTTTGAAATCTTCTGGCCCTTGCCATCCAGAAAGAACTCATAGCTGAAATGCTCGGGCGGGCGCTGCCCCAGCGTCCGGCAAATCGCATCATAAATCTTTTCATTGGTCGCGTGTTCCTTGCCATACATCTCGAAATCCACGCCCAAAGCGGCCCAGCGCGCCCCAAAATCGGGCTTCCATTGCAACTTTACCTGCCCACCGGTCACCGGCACGGTCCATTCACGGCCCTGTTCATCATCAAACGTCACGGTGCCTTCGGCCGCATCCACATGCTTCATCGGCACATACAACACATGGCCGGTCTCGGGGTGCATCGGCAGAAAGATCGAATAGGATTCACGCCGTTCCTCGCGCAGCGACTTCAGCATGATCTTCATCAGATCGTCATACCGTTCCGCACAGCGCAACAGCACTTCGTCGAACTGACCCGATCTGTAGAACGTGCGCGCCGAATAGAACTCGTATTCAAAGCCGAACGTGTCCAGAAACCGCTGCAACATCGCGTTGTTATGGTCCCCAAAACTGTCATGCGTGCCAAACGGATCAGGCACACTGGTCAGCGGCATCTGCAAATAATCCGCCAGCTTGTCCTGATTGGGCACATTCCCCGGCACCTTACGCATGCCGTCCAGATCGTCGGAAAAACAGATCAGCTTTGTCGGAATGTCCGATATGACCTCGAACGCACGGCGCACCATTGTGGTGCGCAAAACCTCGCCAAAGGTGCCGATATGCGGCAGACCCGACGGGCCATAGCCCGTCTCAAACAGCACATAGCCTTTTTCAGGCGGCGCATTTTCATAGCGTTTCAACAGACGACGGGCCTCTTCGAACGGCCAGGCCTTCGTGCTCATCGCAACATCTAAAGCAGCAGTCATCTGTTCATACCTTTGTTGAAAGCGAACACCTCCTATTGCGGCACCGTCGGCGCGTCAATAAGATCACCCCAGACATCGAAGGAAAACGCCTGTGTCCATTGATCCCACCGACTTCACCCCGGAAGACGCGCTGGTCGCGATTATGATCGCGGTCTCTGCTTCGGATCAGACCATGCGCACCTCGGAATTGCTGTCGATCGAAAGAATGGTGAACCACCTGCCCGTCTTCGGGGGCTATACGCTGGACCGCGTCACCGAGGTTTCGAACACCATTTTCGACGTCCTGGCCGAAGAAGACGGGCTGGATATCCTGTGGGGCATTGTGCGCGCCGCCTTGCCCGAACGGCTTTTCGACACCGCCTATGCCATGGCCTGCGACGTGGCAGCAGCAGACCTGAAAGCGGGCGAACATGAACTGCGGCTGCTCGAAGAAATGCGCTACGAACTGAATATCGACCGATTGCTGGCATCCGCCATCGAAGTCGCGGCCCGCGCCCGTCACCGCACCCTCTAAGGCGGCTCGCCTTTGGTGCGGAACATCTTCATCCCGTCGTGCGTAAGGGCCAAAGACGAAAGGCAGCAAAAAAAGTGATGCAATTTTAAGGCGAATTGCGTAAATTTGCTGTTTTCTCAAAAAATCGCGGAACGTCCCACTTTTTGCCCAGATTTGTCGCTATCGATTCGCCAAAGCGAGGGATAACGATGACTGATATTAGCAATTACGCGACAGATTTCCTTGATCAGAAGTCCGATTGGGGGCTCACGGTCTCAGAAGCCAATCCACGCAAAGGCATCGGAACAATTGCTGTTCTGATCATCGCCTACTCCATGATGGGCCTTGCCACGATTTATGTTCTGCCCATTCTGGCCGGGTTCCTTCTGTTCCCGGAATCGAACGGTCTCTGGACCGAAGCAGGCCTGCTGGCGCTGCTTCTGGCGTTTGCATTCTTCGTCAAACACCGGGCCAAGCGCCTGCCCCGCAACTCGGTCCAGATCGACTACAAAGCAGGCGAAGTCCGCCTTGGCACGCAAAAACCCGACGGCACCTTCATCCGCCAAAAGGTCTTTGCCTTCCGCGAAATCGACCATGTCTATGTGGAACACGAAGACGACAATGCCCCCAAACTGTGCCTTGGCGTCCGCAACAACACAGTCACCATCGATTTCAACAAGGCCCAGATCAAAAGCGTGCAGGACCTTGGCGCAAAAATCGCCGCCGCACGGGAAAGCGCGGCTCGCGCGCCGATCCGCTCGCGCGTTCAAAGCGGCTTGCACAGCTTCGAAGCCAGCGTGCGCGAAATGAAATCACGCGTCCGCTCGACCATCGCTCACGTATAAAGCGCGGCCCATTCGCGGATCAGCTCTTTTTGCAACTGCCGTGACCGGCGCGACCAGCCTTTCGCGCCGCGCGGGTTCTCGCGGGCACTGGGCGGAATAGCATCGCGGCGCTCGGTATCGGCGCTGAAAAACGCAAACGTCAGGTTTCGCCCCGCATCGGTCGATACATAGCCCGCCAGACTGCTGACAAAGTTCAGCGTGCCGGTCTTTGCCGTCACGCTGACCCCCTCGGGGTTCGGGCGGTCTTTGTCCAAAGACAGGTTCACCGTCTTCATCAAAGGCCGCAACCCATCGCGCGCGCGTAAAATCTCGGCCAGGCCCAAAGGCGTGATCCCGCTGTCATAGCCAAGGCCCGAATGATCCGTAAACTCCGACCGCCCCGTGCCCAGCGCGTCGGCAAACGCCCCCATCCGCCGCGCCGACCCGCCCAGCGTCGCGACCGTGCCATCGGCCCGGCTGGCGGTCAGCCCGGCCACTTCCGCGGTCAGATTGGTCGAAAACTTCAGCATCCCCTGCATAATCGGGATCAACCTGTCGCTTTCCACCCGCGCAATCACCGCACCATCCGGGCGCACCGTCACCAATTCAGCGGTCCGCAAAACAATCCCGTTCGACCGCGCCAGCGTCCGAAACACATCTGCTGCATAAAGTGCGGGAAACCGCACAGGCAACCAGCGCGCGCCGGTCTTGCCCAGGGCGCGCCGCGCCACCGACCAGTAATCCCGCCCCGATCCCGACCAGCGGTCAAACACCGGCGAAGCACGGTCGACAATCGCCATCGATGCCACATTCGTCGCCGGGCTGAACCGCAATGCGCGGGCATGCATGGTAATGTCATAAGCATCGCCTTGCCGCCGCTTCCATTCAAAATGCACCCGGTTGAAATTCAGGTTCAGCCCACCATAAGCGGCGTTGTAACTGACATGCTCGGGCTGGCCTGCATCAATCCGGTCGCCGCGCGGCAGGAAATCGGCCCAGACCAGAAAGCGCCCCGTCACCTCGGTCACCCCCGCCTCGCGCAATGCGCTGGCAAGATCGGCCAGACGGTCAGTGTCCAGCGTGGGGTCACCGCCTCCCAAAAGCACCAGATCACCGTCCAGCTTGCCGTTGCGCACCGGACCTGTCGCCAAAACCTCGGTGCCGAACCGATAAGATGGGCCCAACCGGTCAATCGCATAAAGCGCCGTGACCGCTTTCAACGTCGATGCAGGCGGCATTTTCACCGCGCCCAACCGGGCCTCCAGCACCCGGCCGGTGTCGGCCTCCATCACCGCATAGCCAACACGGCCACCCAGATTTGCCTTGGAAATCAACTGCTCACTGCGCGACACCAACCGCACGGGCCGGGCCGGAACCACCGGCGCACCTCCCCGCGACACAGGGCGCACACTGGTCTCGGGCGCCCCCGCCAAAGCCAGAGTACTTGCATTCGCCAGAAGGCCCCCCAGGACCAAGCGTCGTGTCAGTCTGTTTGACATAGACGTGTTTATCCAACGCACCGGCAGATCAAACAAGAACGGAAATGCCCGGTCTCATGCGAATGTGACCACCCGGTCTCACCCGGCCTGCCAATTCCCCTGCGCCCGAATGCGCGTCGAAGACATATCGTTCATCGGCACATTGACGAAAACCCAGGCCGGCGCCACCGCCCGCCCGATTTGCATGGCATGGCGCGCCTTGATCTTGCGATGCCGAAAAAGCTGCGCCGCCGGGCTCAGACGCGCCGAAATCCGTTGACCAGGCCGCGCCATCACCCCCAAAGGCACCAGCTCCATAATCTCGCGCCAATTATCCCACCTGTGAAAACTCGCCAGATTATCCGCACCCATCAGCCAGACAAACTGCACTCCCGGATACCGCGCCATAAGCTGCGTCAGGGTCGCATGGGTATACCGCGTGCCCAGCCGCGTTTCGATATCGGTGACCTGCACCCGGGGATGGTGCATCACCTGACGCGCCCGCGCCATCCGGTCGGCCAATGGTGCAGGCCCCCGCGCCTTCAAAGGATTGCCGGGCGACACCAGCCACCAGACCTGATCCAGTCCGAACCGCTTCAATGCTTCGCGGGTGATATGCGCATGCCCCTCATGGGCCGGGTCAAACGACCCGCCCAGAAGACCAATGCACATCCCCGGCTTGGCGAATGGAAACCCTTGCCACATGGGGCAAGGTGGTGTCGCGCAAGGCCGGAAATGTCCAGTGCAGAATGTGACCCGGCCAATGCCCGCCCAGCCAAAAGCGTCCGGCGCAGGCCGGGACGCCGACGCACAGCGCCCGGCGCAACCGAACCCGGCCTTCATCGTTTGACAAAGGCCGCGCCCGCACCCAAAACTTGACCCATGTCCAGCCATGACGCCAAAAAACTCGGCCAGCTTCACCGCGACCTGCACACCCATATGCCGTCTGATCCGGCGCTGCGCGTAAAAGCGCTGGAAAGCCTTGCGGTCGAAAAAGGTCTGGTCGCGCAGGACACCATCGACACCTGGGTTGAAATGTACCGCGACCGGGTCGGCCCGATGCGCGGCGCACAGGTGGTGGCGCGCGCATGGACAGATGATGCGTTCCGCACCCGGCTTCTCAATGACGCAGGCCAGGCGATCAAGGATTTTGGCTTCGAAGGCCATGCCAGCGAGCATCTCAAAGCGGTCGAAAACACGCCCGGGACGCACAACCTTGTCGTCTGCACATTGTGTTCCTGCTATCCGTTTTCGGTCCTTGGCATGTCACCCGCCTGGTACCGCTCGGCGGCGTACCGCGCGCGTGTGGTGAAAGACCCCCGCGCGGTTCTGGCCGAATTTGGCCTGACACTGCCCGACACTGTCAAAATACGCGTCTGGGACAGCACGGCCGAACTGCGCTATCTTGTCGTCCCCGAACGCCCGGCCGGAACGCAGGGCTGGTCCGAAGACCGGTTGACCGAAATCGTCACCCGCGACGCGATGATCGGCACCGACCGCGATCTGAAGATCACCTGATGGACGGCCCGCACGATCTTGGCGGCAAAGACGGGTTCGGACCGGTCGCGGTCGACGCGCCGCCCTTTGCCGAAGATTGGGAAGCCCGCCAATGGGCGCTGTCAAAGAATATCCCCCTGCCCGGCGGCACGATCGATTTCTGGCGCCACGGCATCGAAAACATGGACCCGGCGACATACCTCGCCCTGCCCTATTTTGAGAAATGGTGCCTCAACGAAATCGCCCACAGGATTGATCAGGGCGTCTTCACCCTGGACGAAATCCTGACCGGCCAGCCCGAAAGCCGCCAGGACCCACCGGCCAAACCCCTTGATATGGACGGCGCGCTGGCCCGGCTCCGCGCCAACGCGCAAGACTTCAGCGTGACAATGGACAAGCCCGCCGCTTTCAACACCGGCGACAGGGTTGTGGCGCAAAACATCCCAACGGCGGGCCACACCCGCCTGCCCGCCTATGCGCGCGGCCACACCGGCACGGTTATCGCCCATCACGGTGGCCATCTCTTTGCCGATGCAGGTGCAGCGGGAGAACATCGCGGCGAACATCTCTACACCGTCGAATTCACCGCCCGCCAGCTCTGGGGCAGCGACACCGCCGACACCATCTGTCTGGACCTGTGGGAACCCTATCTTGCAGCCCCCTGACGACCCGCTTGCACCGCCCAGCGGCGTCTTCGCCGAACCCTGGCAAGCCACGGTGCTGGCCATGGCCACAGCCCTGATCCGCCAAGGCCATTTCACCCAAATCGATTGGGCCCATGCCCTTGGCGCCAAACTGGCCGAGGCCGATAAAATGGGCGCGCCCGACACAGAAGACACCTATTACAATGCCGCCCTGACCGCGCTGGAACAGCTGATCGGCCAGGCCGGCATACCGCCCGCCGATCAGGCGACCCGCAAAGCCGCCTGGGAAGACGCCTACCGCCGCACCCCGCACGGCGCACCGGTGGTGCTGGAGTGACGCGGTTGCGACGCCTGATGGCGTCGCGCATCAGGGGCGTTGCCCCTCTTGGCCCGGGGCCAATTCACCCCAGGATATTTGCGGGCAGAAAGAAGAACAGAGACGCCCGGGCTTGCCCCAAACGCCTCTGCCGAAGGGCAATTGCCTTCTTCCTGGGCGGTCATCGGCGTCCCCGCCTGTACCGCAGAGACAATTTGAATAAAAATGTCTTTCTTTCTGGTTAAAATATCCAAACCCCGGACCGCGCCACACGTCCGCCGGCAGACCGTGTTTGGCACACCCGAAAACAATGCGCGCGATACCTGTAACACCCAATGCAGCCTGACATCGTGGATTTCAACGCATGGGGTGATATCTGATATGTCAGGTTCAACGCAAAACGCGACAGGCATGCGCCAGAATAAAAACTCGGCCAAGGCTCCGCGATTGCCCTTGTTCCGCGCATTGTCTATGCCACACCAAAGCCGACGCGACAGGAGCATGACCCATGGCAGCTTACCAATACGTCTATCACATGGATGGCGTCTCCAAGACTTATCCCGGCGGCAAGAAATGCTTTGAAAACATACGTCTTTCCTTCCTGCCCGGCGTCAAGATCGGCGTCGTCGGCGTCAATGGCGCGGGTAAGTCCACGCTTATGCGCATTATGGCCGGGCTTGATCAGGATTTCACCGGCGAAGCCTGGGCGGCCGAAGGCGCGCGGGTTGGTTATCTGCCGCAAGAGCCCAAGCTGGATGAAACCATGACCGTTCGCGACAATGTCATGCTGGGCGTGGCCGAGAAAAAGGCCAAGCTCGACAAATATAACGAACTGGCCATGAATTATTCAGACGAAACCGCCGATGAAATGGCCCGGCTTCAGGACGAGATTGATTCAAACAACCTCTGGGATCTCGACGCCCAGATCGATGTCGCAATGGAAGCGCTGCGTTGCCCGCCCGATGACGCCAATGTCGACACGCTCTCGGGCGGCGAACGCCGCCGCGTCGCGCTTTGCAAGCTCTTGCTGGAAGCGCCCGATATGCTGCTTCTGGACGAACCCACCAACCACCTCGACGCCGAGACCATCGCCTGGCTGCAACAGCACCTGATCGACTACAAAGGCACCATCCTGATCGTCACCCACGACCGCTACTTCCTGGACGACATCACAGGCTGGATCCTCGAACTCGACCGCGGCCGCGGCATACCTTACGAAGGCAACTACTCGGCCTGGCTTGAACAGAAAGCCAAACGGCTGGAACAGGAAGCCAAGGAAGATAAAACCAAGCAAAAGACGCTGGAACGCGAACTTGACTGGATTCGTCAAGGCGCCAAGGCCCGTCAGGCCAAGCAAAAAGCCCGGATCAACGCCTATGAAGATCTCGCCGCGCAATCCGAGCGTGAAAAGATCACCAACGCCCAGATCATCATCCCCAACGGCCCGCGCCTGGGATCGAAAGTGATCGAGGTCGCGGGGCTGAAAAAAGCCATGGGCGACAAGCTTCTGATCGAAGACCTGACCTTCAGCCTCCCCCCCGGCGGCATTGTCGGCGTGATCGGCCCGAACGGCGCAGGTAAATCCACATTGTTCCGCATGCTGACGGGGCAGGAAAAACCCGACGCCGGCACCATCGAATACGGCGACACAGTCGATCTGGCTTATGTCGACCAGTCCCGCGACGCGCTCAGCCCCGACGCCACGGTGTGGGAAGAAATCAGCTCGGGCGGAGAGATCATTCAGCTGGGCGACGCCCAGATGAACAGCCGCGCCTATTGTTCAGCGTTCAATTTCAAAGGCGGCGACCAGCAAAAGAAAGTCGGGCTTCTGTCCGGGGGCGAACGCAACCGCGTCCATATGGCGAAACTTCTGAAATCAGGTGGCAACGTCCTTTTACTGGATGAACCCACCAACGATCTTGACGTAGAAACCTTAAGGGCGCTTGAAGACGCGATCGAAAATTTCGCAGGCTGCGCGGTTATCATCAGCCACGACCGCTTTTTCCTTGATCGTCTATGTACCCATATCCTGGCCTTTGAAGGCGAGGCGCATGTGGAATGGTTCGAGGGCAATTTCGAGGATTACGAAGAAGACAAAAAGGCCCGGCTTGGCCCGGACGCCATCGAACCCAAGCGATTGAAACACAAGAAATTCACCCGCTAGCTCGGTGCATTTCGCGCCCGCGAAAGCAGCTTTGCCAGGCCAAGCTGACTGCGCCCCCCCGGGCAATGTATCGGGTAGCGGCCGTTGGCGCGGCGTGGCCTATGCCCTTCACAACGCTGTAACACCCCTTCCCCAAATCACGGCGCAGGCCCATACTGTCCCCATGACATACGCTTCCTATCTCATCGCCGCGCTCGCCACGCTGGCCGCTGCCTATCTCGGGTTGACGCAAACGCTGGGCGCGCATCCGTTCTGGGCCACGCAAATCGCCTGGATCGGCATCCCCATCGGGCTGCTGGCCGCATGGGTACTGGCCGGGCGATCCACCCTTTTGCGCCTGACGCTGTTTGCCGCGCTGTTGATTGCAACGGCCACGGCGGCGCATTTCGGCAAGCTTGAATTTGCAGCCTCTTTCGCAGAAAACGCCACCGCCGGGAAACTCTGGTATTTTGGCTGGATCGGCATCGCGGCTTCAGCCACGGCGCTGGTGGCCAGTCTGCTTCAAACCGCCGTCAGCCGACAATCCTAAGCGCCAGATACGGCACCAGGTTCAGCACCAGAATAGCCAACTTATAGCGCCCCAGATAATCGACCAGAATCTTCGGCCAATCTTCGGCGGGCACCCCAGTCATCCGCGCTTCAAACCGGCAAACCCAGTCGCGCGCAAAGATCAGAAACCCGGCGGATATCAGATAAAGCCCAAGGTTCAGAACCAACATCCAACCAAAGACAGCGGTCATCTCAGCCACACTCATGCCCGTCTCCCGGTGCAAGTTCGTCTGCACAAGAGATAAGGGGAAACTTCACAGGCCCCAAGGCTCAAAACTTGCAACTTTCCCGAAACAGTCCTACATCCCCCTTGCTACCCTCTACCTCGACCCTGTCTCCCTCACCGGCCACAGCTTCGACATAGACGCTCTGGCATGAAGCCGCTCGCAGGTCGCGGACGGCAAATAGATAGGAGATACACGGATATGGCCACTGGCACCGTGAAATGGTTCAACACCACAAAAGGCTACGGCTTCATCGCACCTGACGAAGGCGGCAAGGACGTTTTTGTTCACATCAGCGCTGTCGAACGCTCGGGCCTCACTGGTCTCGCAGACGACCAGAAGGTCAGCTACGATCTGGCAGGCGGCCGCGACGGTCGTGAAAGCGCAGAAAACCTGGCGCTTCTCTAAGCCCCAAAGCGCAGACACACGAACACCCCGCCGATCTGCGGATTTTCCGCAACCCGGACGTTGGTTGTAAGTTTGAACGCCGATCCGCTTGGGTCGGCGTTTTGCGTATTTAGACAGCCTGAAACGAACCTGTTTCGCGTCACGTAAGACCGGCTGACACGGCCCGGGCATTCAATCCCCGGGCACGCTATGGCAGGGCAGGTTTCGCCGCCCCGTCCAAACACCCTAGCAAACGCGCCTTAACGCGCCGCTAAAGCACCGAACGGTGCCCGGTTCATTCCAGAATAAATGTCACTTTCATGGTGACCCGATATTCCGAAACTTTGCCGTCTTTGATCACAACCTTCTGGTCCTGAACCCAGGCAGCTTCGACGTTTTTCAACGTATCGGTGGCGCGCTTGACGCCTTCGTCGATGGCGTCTTCAAAGCTCTTCTTCGAGGATGCAATAATCTCGGTTACGCGTGCGACTGACATAGAAATTTCTCCTGTTTTACAAACATATACTGCCCATCAAAACGGACAAGTTCCAAGGGGAAATTCCAATCACGCCCCCTCACGTATGCGACAGTATACTTTTAATACCCCCCATCGGCACCACCTGTTGTGTCGAAAGGAGACGACACATGGACCCCAAGGACCAAACACCTCAGAAACCCTGGCAGTTCGACGATTGGGCGATGATCTAAGATTGCGCCCCCGGCACGACACGGCCAGAAAGGGGCATGCCTGAACCGCAACCGCCATTGACCCAAGCCAAAACTGCGCGACCGGTGCAGGGCATGGCATGGATGATCCTGACGGGTCTGCTTTTCGTCGCGGTCACAGCAGCGGTCAAACACGGCGCACAACAGCTTCCGGCGGCAGAATCCGCCTTTCTCAGATACGTGTTGGGCCTGGTGTTTCTGGTGCCCATGATCAAACCGTTGATCGCGGCACGGCTGACGCAACGACAGAAAAAATGGTTCTGGATCAGGGGCTTCACCCATTCCTTGGCCATCATCCTTTGGTTCTTTGCGATGACCCGCATCACGATCGCCGAGGTCACAGCGATGAATTACATGACGCCAATCTACATCACATTGGGGGCCGCACTTTTCCTGGGCGAACGGCTGGCCAGCCGTCGGATTTTGGCGATTGTCGCGGGCTTTGTCGGCGCGCTTATCATCCTGCGACCCGGCTTCCGCGAGCTGTCAGACGGCCATTTTGCGATGATTGGTGCGGCGATGTTTTTCTCGGTCAGCTATCTGACCGCCAAGCGTATGGCAGATGAAGTGTCGGCAACAGTTGTGGTCGCGATGCTGTCGATCACCGTTACCGTCTGCTTGTTTCCTTTCGCGTTCGCGGTCTGGCAACCCCCTACAATTGAACAGCTTTTCTTGATGTTCGTCGTCGCCATACTGGCCACCGCCGGGCATTATACCATGACCTTCGCTTTTGCAGCCGCACCCGTTTCGGTCACCCAACCGGTCGTTTTTCTGCAACTGGTCTGGTCGGTTCTGACAGGTGCGATATTCTTCGCTGAACCGGCAGATGGGTGGGTCATTCTGGGCGGCGCGGTGATTGTCGCCGCAACCACATTCATCGCCATCCGCGAAGCCATGCTTCGCCGCGCATTGAAAGGAGAAACGCCTTGATCGATCTGTATACCTGGACCACCCCAAACGGGCGTAAGGTCTCGATTGCATTGGAAGAAATGGGCCTCGCCTATCAGGCGCACAGCATCGATATCGGCAAAGACGAACAGTTCACGTCTGACTTTCTGGCTATCTCGCCCAACAACAAGATTCCGGCGATTGTCGACCGCGAAACCGGCTTTCACCTGATGGAATCGGGTGCGATTCTGTTGTGGCTTGCCGAGAAAACCGGTCGCTTTCTGCCACAGGACAGCAAATGGCAGGTGATGGAATGGCTGATGTGGCAGATGGGCGGATTCGGCCCGATGCTGGGACAAGCGCATCACTTTTTGCGTTATAACCCGGATGTCTCTGACTATGCCTCGGAAAGGTACGGAACCGAAGCGCGCAGGCTCTATCAGGTGCTTGACAAGCGGTTGAGTGAAAACGATTTTATCGCCGGCACGTACTCGATCGCCGACATGGCCGTCTGGCCCTGGGTCAGCCGGTTTGAGTGGCAAAAAATCGACCTGAACGCTTTCCCGAACGTGCGCGAATGGTATCTGAAAATCGCGGATCGCCCGGCGGTGCAAAAAGGCTATGACGTCCCGCTGGTGACCAATCCCATTCCGATGCCGTAACGCAGTTTACTTACGTCTTTTCAGCTGGTTAAGCATCATCCTGTCGGATGGCGGCCGTCACTTCGACCTCAACCTTGAACGCAGGCCGCGTAAACCCGGCCACAATGACCAGCGTCGATGCGGGCAAACGCGTGACATCCGCCAACCACCGATCCCGCGCCGTCATATAGCCCGCCATATGCGCCCGATCAGTCACAAAAGCATTCAGCCGCAAGACATCGGCAGGCCCTGCCCCCTCGGCCCCTAAGATGCTGCTAAGATTGGCAAAAATCATATCCGCCTGCGCCTCTGCCTGTTCGGGAATACGCCCGTCAGCATCAATGGCCAACTGCCCGGAACTTAGGATCAACCGATACCCGGACGGCACGACAACCCCATGCGCATAGCGCGCAAACGGCGGGGCAATCCCGTCTGGCCGCAACTCCTGAATGGTCATGCCGACACCTTTCGCCCGGGTCCATGGGATGGCAAAGGTGGCCTTTCGAAAAATTCAGCGCAAGCAGAAAGACTTTGCCGAAATACCGTGCGAATCGTCGCGTTCTGTCACATTAATAGGCAAACCCGGCCGCCGCTTGTTGTGCTTTCCGCTGCAAAATGGTCATCGGGTGGGGAACCGCCATAGTCAGGCGTGAAACTTGAAAACGGAGGTGAGGGGATGCCCCATACACTCAAATTCGCAGCCGCTGCCGCAGCTTCAGTCCTTGCAACAACCGCCAGCGCCGATGGTCATCTGACCGAAGTCAGCTTTGGCACAAACTGGGTCGCTCAGGCCGAACATGGCGGGTTTTATCAATCCGTTGCCGACGGAACCTATGCCGAATGCGGACTTTCGGTTGAAATCGTGCCGGGTGGCCCTCAGGTCAACAACCGCGCCTTGATGCTGGCTGGCCGGATCGATTTTCACATGGGTGGCGACCTTTTGCAGGCGTTCAACGCCGTCAAAGAAGGCGTGCCTGTCGTGTCAGTTGCCGCGGCTTTTCAAAAGCACCCACAGGTGATCCTGGCGCATCCCGGCGAAGCGGAAACCTGGGATGAATTGAAAGACCTGACGCTGCTGATCGGGGACAACGGGTTTCAAAGCTATTACCAGTGGATGATCGCTGAACACGGCTTTACCGCCGAACAGCGCCAACCCTATACGTTCAACCCGGCCCCGTTCCTGGCCGATGCGCAAAAGGGCATGCAGGGCTATTTGTCGTCCGAACCGTTTCTGGTTGAAAAAGAAGGCGGATTCACTCCGAATGTCTTCCTGATCGCCGATGCGGGCTATTCGACCTATGCGACCACGATTGAAACGATGGCTGACACAATCGCCGAGCGTCCCGAAGTGGTGAAGTGCTTTGTCGAAGGCTCGATCCTGGGCTGGTACAATTACATCTATGGCGACCCATCTGCGGCGAATGCGCTGATCCAGGAAGCCAACCCGGAAATGACATCTGATAAGATCGCCTATGCGATTGGAAAGATGAAAGAAAACGGCATCGTTGACAGTGGAGATGCGCTGGAAAAAGGCATTGGTGTCATCACCGATGCAAAAGTCGAAGACTTCTATAACAAGATGGTCAACGCCGGTGTGATCGAAGGCGATATCGACTGGAAAGCAGCCTATACAACCGAATTTGTCGGCAACGGCCTGGGCATGGACCTGAAGTAAGACATGTGTCCACAGTGACATGGGCCCGGCCGGACAAGGATACGTTTGGCCGGGTCTTAAAGGCCCGGAGGTTTCCATGACGTCGATCGCCCAGCGCCCGCCGCTTTTGACAATGAGCCATATCGAAAAAACCTTTGGCGGCGATGTCGTTGCGTTGCGCGATATGGATCTGACGGTGAACGAAGGCGATTTTCTGTCGCTTCTGGGCCCGTCGGGCTGTGGCAAATCGACAGTGTTGCGTCTGATCTCGGACCTGATGCATCCGACGCGCGGCAAGATCGAATGGGCCGGCGGTCAGGGGTCAGATGATCTGGGCGTCGTGTTTCAGGAACCCACCCTGATGCCTTGGGCGACGGTGGCGCAGAATGTCTATCTGCCGTTTCGCCTGAAAGGCATGACATATGACCGCGTGCAGGATGATATCCAGGAAGCCCTGCGGCTTGTGGGACTGGCCCAGTTTCAAGACGCCTACCCGCGCGAACTGTCCGGCGGCATGAAGATGCGCGTGTCCATTGCGCGTGCGATGGTCACCAAGCCGCGTCTGATCCTGATGGACGAACCCTTTGCCGCCCTTGATGAAATCACCCGGTTCAAGTTGAACAATGATCTTCTGGAACTGAAAGCGGCAATTGATTGCACCGTTATTTTCGTCACCCATTCGGTGTTCGAAAGTGTCTTTCTGTCCGACCGCATCGTCGTTATGGCAGCGCGCCCCGGGCGGGTGATCCATGAACTTGAGGTGAACACACCTTATCCACGACACGAAGATTTCCGCACCTCGGCTGAATATGCCGCCCACACCCGGGCCGCATCCGAAGCTTTGGGCGAGGCCATCGGAGAGGCCGCATGACCATCGCAGACCAAGCGCCCGTGGCCCCGGTTGTGGACGAAGAAGAAGCCGCACGCGCGCGCAAGGATCGTATCCACCGCGTTGCCAAATGGACCTTGCCCAGCCTGGTTATGGTGCTGTCCGTTCTGGCCTGGCATCTTTACGTGACCCTCAACGAGGTGCCGCATTATATTCTGCCCGGACCTTTGGTGGTCGCACAGTCCATCTTTGACGATTGGGGCCTGTTGTGGCCGGCCATGCTGACCACAACGCGGCTGACCGTTTTGGCCCTGATCTTTGCGATCATCGGCGGCGTTGCTTTGGCCGTGGCCTTTACCCAGTCAAAATGGGCCGAAATGAGCTTTTTCCCCTATGCTGTAATCTTGCAGGTCACGCCGGTCATCGCGATTGCGCCGCTTTTGCAAATCTACATGGACAGCGCCTTTGGAGCGGCCTTGGCTTGTGCGTGGATTGTTGCGTTTTTTCCCATCCTGTCGAACACGACCATCGGTCTGAAATCGGCGGATCATAACCTTGAAGACCTGTTCACTATCTATGGGGCGTCGCGATGGCAAAGGCTGCGATATCTGGCGGCCCCGTCGGCCCTGCCGTTCTTTTTGGGGGGGCTTAAAATTGCCGGCGGTCTGGCTTTGATCGGCGCTGTTGTGGCGGAATTTGTGATCGGGCGCGCGGGCACTGGGCTGGGTCTGGCCTCGACCCTTTTGGAGGCGTCGTACCGGTTCAATTTCGGGCGGCTTTATGCGGCCCTTATCCTGATCTCGGGCATGGGGGTGGTTATCTTCGCGATCACCTCGCTGATCAGTCATCTGGCGCTTCGGAAGTGGCACGAAAGTGCCATGATGCGCGAAAGATGAGCCGCTTTGGGTCAACAGACGGGCCTCTGAGGCTGCGCAATGTCACTGTGCCGGGCTGTCTGATCGGCAAAACCGACGATCTTGTCGTCACCGACATCACCATCGACGGCGGTCAGATCATGGACCGGGGCGGCACAGATGTGGATATGGCGCGCGCGATGGTTTTCCCGTGTTTTGTCGATATGCACACGCATCTGGACAAAGGGCATATCTGGCCACGCGCGGCCAATCCCGACGGCACGTTCATGGGGGCTTTGACGACAGTGTCCGGTGACCGGACCGCAAACTGGTCCGCGGAAGATGTCGCTGCACGGATGGAATTTTCGCTGCGCTGTGCCTATGCCCATGGCACGCGCGCGATCCGCACGCATCTGGACAGTATTCCCCCGCAAGACGAAATTTCATGGCCTGTCTTCAATGAAATGCGCGAACGCTGGGCGGGCCGGATTGACCTGCAAGCCGCCAGCCTGATCGGCTGCGATACCGTCGACACCATCGCCCGCGACTATGCCGCAACCGCAGATATTGTTGCGCGCTATGGTGGCGTTCTGGGCATGGTCACCTATCCGGTGTCTGACATCCGCCAACGTTTGCTGGAGTTCTTCGACCTTGCAGGCGACCGTGACCTGGACGTCGATTTTCATTCCGATGAAACGCTGGACCAAAGTTCTGAAACGTTGCGCCTGATTGCGGAAACCGTGCTGGAAACCGGATGGGACCGGCCTGTCACCGTCGGCCATTGTTGTTCGCTGTCGTTGCAGGAACAGACGCGCGCGCTGGACACGCTTGATCTGGTGGCCAAGGCGGGGCTGAACATTGTCAGCCTGCCGATGTGC
>CALDUK010000054.1 GCA_937924905.1 uncultured Paracoccaceae bacterium
GCGCGGATATGGTCACCGCCCGCGCCCGTGGCATCGGCCTGCACCAAAGGATCGGGGCAGGTAAAGACAAAGGCGTCGCCGTTCTGAAAAACGGTCAGACTGTCTTTTGACACCAGTGTGGTGCAATGCCGGGTGACGCCGCCTGTCGTGAGGGTGACGCGGTTGCCATCTCGGATGGCCTGAACCTGCGCGCCGTCTATGTCGAATGTCGTTGGTCCCAGAACGCCTACCCGCTGCGTGACGGTTTTGCCGTCTGCGACAAGCGTGACCGTGCCGTCGGCGTGCCCGGCCATGCGCCAACCAGCGAGGTCTGACCAGGGGTCGCCGGTTGCCTTGCCGCGCGGCATATCAAGCGCAAGAAGACCGGCCACGGTGCGTGCCAACGTCGCGTCGTCTGAGCCAGGCGTGATCAGATCGGTCTGGTCCCTGTCGATCAGGCCAGTGTCGACCTGCCCTTTGACAAAACCGGCATGCGCCGCAAGACGCGCTAAAAACCCAAGGTTTGTGACTGTTCCGGCGACTTCGGTTGCCTTCAGTACCGCGCGCAGGCGGGTCAACGCGCTGCTTCGGTCGGTGCCGTGGGTGATCACCTTGGCAATCATCGGGTCGTAGTAAGGTGTGATGGTATCGCCCGCGCGCACGCCCGCATCGACGCGGACGGAACCCGGACCAAAAGCAGCGTGATCGGGCAAAGCCAGATGCGTCAGCGTCCCGGTGGCAGGCAGGAACCCCGCACCGGCGTCTTCGGCATACAGGCGGGCTTCGAACGCGTGGCCGTTGATCGTCAGATCACTTTGCGCGAATGGCAGGGCTTTGCCCTGTGCCACATCCAGTTGCAGCGCCACAAGATCAAGCCCGGTGATGGCTTCGGTCACCGGATGTTCGACTTGCAGGCGGGTGTTCATTTCCATGAACCAGAACCCGTCCGGGCGGAGTGGACCAGTGCCATCAGCGATAAATTCGACCGTGCCCGCCCCCACATAGCCAATGGCGCGCGCCGCATCGCAAGCGGCTTGCCCCATGGCGGCGCGCATCTCTTCGGTCATGCCGGGAGCCGGGGCTTCCTCGATCACCTTCTGGTGGCGACGTTGCAGCGAACAATCGCGTTCAAACAAATGCACGACGGACCCATGGGCATCCGCCATAAGCTGAATTTCGATATGGCGCGGCGTGGGAATGAACTTTTCAACCAGCACAGCAGGATCCCCGAAGGCAGCCTGACCTTCGCGTTGGGCGCTGGCCAGAGCGTCTTGGAAACCTGGCGCGGTTTCGACAAGCCGCATACCTTTGCCGCCCCCGCCGGCGCGGGCCTTGATCAAGACGGGGTATCCGATTGCATCCGCCTGACGCGCCAGATGGTCGGGGTCTTGATCGGCGCCGTGATACCCGGGGACCACCGGCACACCTGACTGCGACATCAGGGACTTGGCGGCGTCTTTTAAACCCATCTTTCGGATAGCATCGGCCGGAGGACCGACAAAAATCAGACCGTCGCCCTCGACCGCATCCACAAATTCCGGGTTCTCTGACAAAAATCCATAGCCCGGGTGGATGGCCTGCGCATCAGTTGCTTTCGCGGCGTCCAGAATTTTGCGGATATCCAAATAGCTTTCGCCGACGGGTGCCGGGCCGATGCGGACCGCTTGGTCTGCCATTGCGACATGTTTCGCACGCGCATCTGCGTCTGAGTAAACCGCAACCGTGCGAAGACCTTTGGCGCGGGCGGTGGCGATCACGCGGCAGGCGATTTCACCCCGGTTGGCGATAAGAAGCGTGTCAAACATGCGCACGCCGCGGTATGTGGCTGGCCGCGCGGTTCACATGCGGAACACGCCAAAGCGCGTCTCGTCTATTGGTGCGTTCAGCGTTGCGGCCAGCGAAAGGCCCAGAACATCACGGGTTTGCGATGGCGCAATGATCCCGTCGTCCCAAAGTCGCGCGGTGGCATAAAGCGGATGGGATTGTTCTTCGAACATTTCGATGGTCGGTTGTTTGAAGGCGGCTTCATCCGCATCGCTCCAACTGCCGCCTTTGCGTTCGATGCTGTCGCGTTTGACGGTGGCCAGAACGCCTGCGGCCTGTTCGCCGCCCATGACGCTGATCCGGCTGTTGGGCCAGGTCCAAAGAAAGCGTGGCGCATAGGCGCGCCCGCACATCCCGTAATTGCCTGCGCCGAACGACCCACCCACCAGCACGGTAATCTTGGGCACAGCGCTGGTGGCGACAGCGGTCACCAGTTTGGCCCCGTCCTTGGCAATGCCGCCCGCTTCATAGTCGCGGCCAACCATAAAGCCGGTGATGTTTTGCAGAAAGACAAGCGGGATCTTCCGCTGGCTGCAAAGCTCGACGAAATGCGCGCCTTTGACAGCGCTTTCCGAAAAGAGCACGCCGTTGTTTGCAATGATCCCGCAGGGCATACCCCAGATATGCGCAAAGCCGGTGACCAGCGTTTCGCCATAGCGCGCTTTGAATTCGTCGAACCGCGAACCGTCCGTCAAACGCGCGATGACTTCGCGGATGTCATACGGTGTGCGCAAATCGTCAGGCACGATGCCGGGAATTTCGGACGGGTCATAAAGGGGCGCTTCGATGGGTTGAACAGTCACTGTTTCAGGCTTTTTCCTGTTCAAACCGGCCACAGCCTGACGCGCCAAAGCCAACGCATGCGTGTCGTCTTCGGCCAGATAGTCAGCCACGCCGGACAGCCGCGTGTGAACATCGCCACCGCCCAGGTCTTCGGCGCTTACGACCTCGCCCGTTGCGGCTTTGACCAAGGGGGGGCCAGCCAGAAAGATGGTGCCTTGGTTTTTCACAATGATCGTGACGTCCGACATGGCGGGCACATAGGCGCCGCCTGCGGTACAGCTGCCCATAACAACCGCGACTTGCGCGATGCCCTTCGCGCTCATCTGGGCCTGATTGTAAAAGATACGCCCGAAATGGTCGCGGTCGGGGAAGACCTCGTCCTGATTGGGCAGGTTGGCCCCGCCGGAATCGACCAGATACAGACACGGCAGATGATTGGCCTCGGCAATTTCCTGAGCGCGCAGGTGCTTTTTCACCGACATCGGGAAATACGTGCCGCCTTTGACGGTGGCGTCATTGCAGACCACCATAACCTCGTGCCCTTCGACACGCCCGACCCCCGCGATCAGCCCAGCCGCCGGGGCGGCATTGTCATAAAGCCCATGGGCCGCAAGCGCGCCGATTTCCAGAAAAGGCGAACCGGGATCCAGCAAGGCGGTGACCCGGTCGCGGGGCAAAAGCTTGCCGCGCGCAACATGGCGGTCGCGCGACGATTGCCCGCCCCCCGATTGCGCAAGATCCAATGCGGCGGCCACCGGCGCCCAATGCGCCTGATGACCTTCAGCGTTCGACCGAAAGGTCTCGGACGCCGAAGTAAGTGAGGATGTCAGCCGACCCAAATGTCTGCTCCGCCTTACGATCACTTTGAAACTAGCATGGTGAACGTTCGTTCACAAGCGCAGCGTTCTGAACTGGCTGTGAAGGACGGGCGCTACGGGAGGCTGGTGCCGCTGATGGGTTGGGTGTAATCGGGGCTTATGAGCGCAAAGAGAATAGGTGTCTTTACCGGCAGCCGGTCGGAATATGGCTTGCTTGTGCCGGTCATGCGCGCGGTGGATGCCGATGCAAACCTCGACCTGCGGGTGATTTCGGGCGACCCAAGCCCCGGCCAGCCCGAATTTCCCATCGCGGCCCATGTGCCCATTATACGCAGCGATGAAACGCCGGGCTCGACACCGCGCGCGATTGGCGACGGGGTTTTGGGGCTGACCAAGGCCTTGGATGACCTGCATCTGGATGCGCTGGTGATTTACGGCGACCGGTTCGAAGCCTTCGCCGCGATGATCGCCGCCACCCAACGCGGACTGGCGGTTGCCCATCTGGAAGGCGGTGACCTGACCCAAGGCGGCACGCTGGATGATGTGGTGCGCCATGCGATGTCGAAACTGGCGCATTTGCATTTCCCGACAAACGCGGCCGCCGCAGACCGATTGCGCACCATGGGCGAAGAAGACTGGCGGATCACAACGGCGGGCTTTCCCCCGATTGATCTGATCGAAGCGGGCGATTTCGCGACACCGGACGAGGTAACGGATGCGCTTGGGCTGCGCGTTGACCAGCCTCTGGTGCTGTTCACACAACATCCGATCAGCACCGCGCCCCAAACCGCTAAGCCCGAGATTGCCGCGTGCATGACTGCGCTTTCCCAAGCCAGGCAAAACCTGGGGGCGCAGATTATTCTGACCCATCCGAATGGGGATGTCGGGTCAGACGCAATCATCCACGCGCTTGATGCGTTTGCTGTGACCCATCCCGACACGGTGTTGCGCAAAACGCTGGGGCGTCGGTTGTATCACGGGGTTCTGAATGTTTGCGGGCAAGGCGTTGGTGTCTGTGTCGGCAATTCGTCTTCGGGGTTGAAGGAAACGCCTGCCTTCAAATGCCCAACGGTCGATATCGGACCGCGCCAGACCGGGCGACTTAGGGGCGAAAACGTGCTGCACGTCGGCTGCGAAGCGGGTGCGGTCTTTCAGGCTATCCAGACAGCGCTGACGGATCACAGCTTCCGGGCGCGGGTGAAGGAGGCGAAAAACCCGTATGGGCAAGGCAAGGCCGGGTCGACCATTGCACGGGTGCTGGCCAGCACAGACCTGACCGATCCGTCCTTAGTCCAAAAGCAGACCGTGCTTTAGGCGCATTCTGCCTTAAATGACCTGTGAATACTTACATGCTTGTGGGGGCAGAGCCCCCGCGTCTCGCGGCGCCGTCAGGCGGCGCAATTCAAGCATCATCCAACCCGTTTTGGCGGGCGATAAAATCGGCCAGCATCGGCACATAACGGTCACCTTCGCCCGCGGCCTCCATCGCGGCATAGGCGTTTTTCACCACCGATTGCACAGGGTTCACCGCCCCGACCGAGACGGCAAGATTGGCAAGATAGGCCATGTCTTTATGCGCGTTAGAAATGGCAAACCGATGTGCGTTCTCGTCCCTCTCAAGTGTCCATTTCATGAACGTTTCGTAAAATCCGTTGGACAAACGTCCGGGGCGAATGACGCTGTCGAATTGTTCGGCACTTAGCCCTGACTTGCGCGCAAGAGCCAGCGCTTCGGCGTAAAGCGCGCCGTATCCCATGCCGAGAAAATTGTTGATCAGCTTCATCTTGTGGCCAAGCCCGGTTTCGCCCAGATGCACAACAACGCCCGCCCAGGTGTCGATCACTGGTTTGATGCGTTCGAACACATCGGGTGATGCACCAACCATCGCGTCCAGCGTGCCGTTCCAGGCTTCTTTCGGGGTGCGTGACAAGGGCGCGTCGGCCAGATGGCCGCCTGCCGCCCGCAGCTCGTCGGCCAGGGCCAGCGTCGAGACCGGGTCTGATGTCGAACAATCGACAACAATGGCATCGGGTTGCAAGCCTGCCAGAACGCCATCCGGCCCGCGCAGCGAGGCTTCCACCTGCGTGCTGCCGGTGACGCATAAGAAAATGATGTCCGAGACTTTCGCCATCTCGCGGGGCGAGCTTACCTCGCGCGCGCCGCGTCCGATCAGGTCCTCGACCGCATCGCGCTTGCGATGGGCCATGACGATCAGGGGATAGCCGGCCTCGACAATATTTTTGGCCATGCCGTGGCCCATCAGACCGACGCCGATAAATCCGATATTTGGTTTTGTCATGGGACCCTCCGTTTTTTTCGCATCTAGCCGAGAACCGACAATCTGTCGAACCCGTTTCGGTTTGCGCGCTCAGCGCCGGTGTCGTCGTGTGGCCCGAAAGACAGGTTCCCAAAGCCCGGCGGCGCTGATCAACAGAACACCGGCAATTTCGCGCACCCCAACCGGCTCGCCCGCCCAAAGCGCAGCGGTGATCGTACCGGCGCTGATTTCGGTCATAAAGAGGATCGCCAAAAGACCAGGGCTGATCAATGTCGCGCCCCAGATCACCGCAAGGGTCGCGGGGAAGACAAGAACCAGCATCGTGGGAACCAGCCAGAACAATGTGTCAGACACAGCACTTGGGTCAGGGGCCGGGCCGCTGATCGGCACCAGAACCAGAACGCCTGCTGCAAGCGTACCCCAGAAGAAATAGGACAAGGTCAGATCCAACCCGTGGTTCTTCTGATCCGCTTTCATCGACACCGCGGCAACGGCCCAGATCAACCCGGCACAAACCCCCATAAGATCGCCGATGTTGAAAGCCTGTCCCAGACCGTTTTCCACCCGGATGATCAAGGCCAGCCCAAGCCCGCCCAGTAAAATCGTACCCCAGCGGATGGCGTCGATTTTTTCGCCCAGAACGACGCGCGCCAGAAGCGTGCTCCAGATCGGCGTCAGATAGTAAAACAAAAGCGCCCTTACGATATCGGTGAAAATCAGCGCGCCCGCGTAACAGACCAAGGCGGTGCCTGCGAACAGACCGGCCAGATGCAAAGACCAGCCGCCTGCGCAAAGCCTGCGTCGGCGCAAGACATAAACCGGCAACAGCAGAAATGTGGGCAGGGCCTGAAACACCAGCACGGCCCATGCGCCGGTTATCCCGGCCGCCTCCAGCGCGCGAAGCGGAACCCAGAACACGCCCCAGGCCAGCCCCGCCAAGGCGACAGCCCCCATTGCAATAGTGTCAGGCGCAAAGCGCGACATTTGGCAGGCCTAGCCGGGGGGCGTATCGTTCAGATACGCGCCCATGCGCGCAACGGCTTTGCGAATATTATCCTGGCTATTGGCATAAGACAGGCGGATATAACCTTCGCCAAGCGTTCCAAAGTCCGGGCCTCCGATGGTGGCGACGCCCGGGCCTTCCAAAAGCGCCGAGGCCAGCGCTTTGGCCTTCCATCCGGTCCGGGTAATGTTGGGAAATGCATAGAACGCGCCCTTGGGTTGGATGCAGGACACGCCGGGCAGGTCGTTCAACAGCCGCACCACAAGGGTCCGGCGCGCGTCAAATTCTCTCATCATTGCGGTGACGGCATCCTGCGGTCCGGTCAATGCCTCAAGGGCGGCGAATTGCGCCGGTGCATTGACGCAGGACCACGCATTGACGGCCAGCTTTCTGGCATTGTCATACAGGGCCTCGGGCCAGACCGAATACCCAAGCCGCCACCCGGTCATGGCATATGTTTTGGACCATCCGTTCAGTAAAATCAGACGGTCGCGCAATTGAGGATAGGACAGCAGGGTGCCATGTTTTTCGCCATCATACAGCATCTGGTCATAGATCTCGTCCGACAAAACCGCGACATGGTCGGGCAATCCGGCAACCAATGCATCCATTTCTGCCTTGGGCGTGACCCCGCCACAGGGGTTGGCCGGCGAATTCAGGATCACAAGCCGGGTTTTGTCGGTGATCAGGCCCAGCATTTCATCAGCCGAAAACCCAAACCCGTTTTCTTCACGGATTGGTACGGGGATCGGCGTTGCGCCTGTAAATTCAATCATCGATCGATAGATGGGAAAGCCCGGATCGGGGTACAGAATTTCTGTGCCGGGCGCGCCAAACATCAGTATGGCGGTGAACATGGTAACCTTGCCGCCTGGCACAATCAGGACCGTGTCGGGGTTCACCTCGACCTGAAAACGGCGATGCAGATCCGCTGAGACCGCTTCGCGCAAGGCGGGCAGACCCGTTGCGGGCGTATAGCCGTGATGCCCGTCGCGAATGGCCTTGATTGCGGCCTCTGAAATATTGTCGGGCGTCGGGAAATCGGGTTGGCCGATACCAAGATTGATGATGTCTTTGCCCTCTGCCGCCAACACACCTGCGCGGGCAAGAACGGCAAAGGCGTTTTCCTCGCCAATCCGGTCAAAACCGGGGATTGTCTGTGGCATGGCGGGTCTCCTTTTCGCGCTTTCGCATAGCCGAGCCGCTTGGGTGGCACAATGCAACCGGTTTCATCTTGCTCAAAATACGCAATCCTTAGGTGGCCACCGGTGCAGGTTCACCGCAGGCTCGTTTCCCGCCACCAAACGATCAGACCCGATGCAATGATGATCGCGGCGCCGAACAGAACGGGCGCCTCGGGGATGTCGTCGAACACCAGATAGCCCGCGATGGTCAGATAGACGATGAACGCATAGTTAAATGGCACCAGCACACTGGCTTCGGCGAACGCATGGGCGCGGCTGTAAATTTCGTGCCCCGTCCAGGCAAATGCGCCCAGCGAAAAAAGCAGACCCCATTCCAGCGCGGTCTGGGGCATTTGCCAAACCGCCAAAGCAGGCAGGATCAAAGCGGCCGTGCCAATAGCGCCCATATACAACTGCATGGTTTGCGTCGCGATACGGCCTGACAAAAGACGCGTGAGAATGGCAAAAAGCGCCAGAGCGGTCGCATTGATCAGCACCAACAGGCTGGCCCAGTGAAACGCGCCATCCAAAGGCCGGATCACGACAACGACGCCCACAAATCCAAGGATCACCGCCGCCCAGCGGAACGGTCCAACGCGTTCGCCCAACAGCGGCACGGCAAGGGCCGTCAGGATCAGAGGGGCCGAATTCATCAAGGTCGCCGTTACCGCCAGCGGCAGATATGCAAGCGCGGTGAAATTCAGGACCGTGGCCAGGATCAAAAGGACAGCGCGCAGAACCACCAGCCCCATCACGCGCGTATCTGGCCATTCAAAAAACGCGCCTTTGCGGATGCCCATTGTCAGCGACAGGCCAAAAGACACCGCATAGCGCATGAACGCCAGTTGCAGGGCAGGCACGCCCAAAAGCGCCAACCATTTGGCGGCTGTATCGACGCTTGCAAAGAATGCCCAGGCCAGCAGCATCAGAACAATGCCCAGCCCGGCGCGGTCGGCCCGTGTCTCGGCCGTCAGGGTCAATCGCTGAACCAGCGCGCGTAGCTGTCGACCATCTGGCTTACCATTTCGTCTCCATGGCCTTCGTCGCGTGCCCGCGCCAAAGCCTCGCCCGGGCCTTTGCCCATCACGGTGCTTAGGCCAAGGTCAGTGACCATCTGGTTATAATAGCCCACGTCTTTGCCGGCATTGGCGATGGAAAACTCCAGCTTTGTCGCGTCGCCGTCCAGCGCATAGGCCGAAACGAATTCCATCATGCCAGATTTCAAAGGCCCTGCGGCGACGACGTCAAACAGCGTCTGGCGCGACACGCCCGCCTTGTCGGCAATCGCGAAAGCTTCGCACATGGCGTTTGCCTGGGTCATGCCGAAGAAATTGTTCATCAGCTTGATCGTGTGGCCCGCGCCAAGAGGGCCCACATGAAAGACGTTTTCGCCCTGATCTTCGAACACCGGTTTCATCTTGGCAAATGTTGCGTCATCACCGGCGGCCATAATGTTGAGAAGCCCGTCGATGGCGTGGGCGGGCGTCCGGCCAAGGGGCGCATCCATCATGGCCGCGCCTTTTGCCGCGACTTCATCGCCAAGTGCGCGGGTGGATGACGGCAGCGATGTGCCGAAATCGACGACCACCTTGCCGGCAGACAAGCCAGCGATCACCCCGTCCGGCCCGCGCATCCGGCCTTCGACGTGATCTGACGTGCCCATGCACAGCATCACCACGTCCACCGTTTCCGCCAGTTCGCGCGCCGTTGCGGCTTCGTCGGCACCTTTTGCCAGCATGCGTTCAATCCCGGTCCGGTCGCGGTTGCCCAGCACCCGAACGGTATAACCCCTGTTCAACAGGTTCTCGACCATTGGGGTGCCCATGAGGCCAAGGCCGATAAATCCGATGTTGGGTTTGCTCATGGGGTATCTCCTGTCGATATGGAAGCCGCTCGGCGGCCAAGTTCGTCGCTACATTTTGCGCCCGCACCGTTTCCGGCCGCTGCAATGGTCAGACCGGGTTCAAGGCGGCGGATCTCGGGCAGCCGATCTTTGGACCAGGTCGTCACGCAGGGTTTATGGTGTTGGCTCTCAAACTGAAAGCCCGGAATTATCTGGCTCAACCGGTCGGTCAGGTATTCTGCGCGCCGCGCGTTGCCGCCCGATTGAAACCAATCGGTGATGGCCGCCTTGTCAGGCAAAAGATCATCGGTTGGGTCGCCGCCCAGTTTCAGCCATAGCTTGCCGTCAGGATACAGAACGGGCGGCAGGATATAGATATCATCGTCGCTTTCCATCACCACGCTGGGCATGGTGGCCAGGCGTGCGGCCTCGGCCGGACCAACTTCGTGTAAGGCAACCGTGCGGGCATAGACCTCAAGATTTGCCCGGCCCAGCAAGTCATCCGTCCAGCCGCCTGCGGCGACGATCACTTCGTCCACAGCAAAGCTGTCTGTACGTGTGGTGACGCGGCCCGGTGCCAGCCCTGTGGCTTCTTCTGACACGCGCGTGGCCCCAAAGCGTTGGGCGGCTTTCTGTTGCGCGGCGACCAGATTGCGGGGGCTGATATGACCGGCATTCTGTGGCTCGATATCGCCGGAAAAGCCATGCGGCAGGGCAAGGAACGGAAACCGATCCCGCAGGCCGTCGGCGTCCAGCCGGTCGCAGCCCACGTTCAGCCCACGTCGCGCCTTTTCGACCGCCGCCATATAATCCGCGCCCCCTGCGATAAGCGCGCCGCAAGGAGTGAAAAAGGATATGCCGCTTTCCGCTTGGATGTCGCCATAGCGCGCAATCGAGGCTGCTGTGGCTTGCGCAAAATAGGAGCGCCGGTCGTTCACACGGGTGATCCGGCCTTCGTCATAGTGGCTGGCAAAAACGCCGGTATGGCTGGCCCAGTCGTCAGGTTCGCCCGGACCAATTAAAAGAACCGTGTGACCCGCCTTGGCCAGATGGCGCGCCGCTGCACTGCCGATCAGTCCCGCGCCTACAACGGCGACTTTCACGAAATCGTCTCGAATACGCGGGTTTTGAGGCCTTTCTGGATCTCGTAGATTGAAATCGGCACATCCGGTTGAGGCTGTGGGATGCGCACGGGAATGTCCTTGAGACGCGGATTGATCGTGGGGGTGCCACAAAGCATGCGGGTGTCGTAATCCTTGATCCCGTCCCATTTGGTCATCGAGCCCATGATCGGAAACGCATCCGCCGCCATCATCTCGTAGAACAGGATGCGACGCGACCGGTCGGATGTATTCAGCGCCGAGCCATGGATGATCCGGCCATGGTGAATGCTGATTGACCCGGCTGGGCCCTTCAGCTCGATTGCATCAGCCGGGTTCAGCCCGACCTCTTCCGGCACGAACGCGCCCGCAAACACGCCGTCAACATGGTGGTCATAAACCGGGCCCTTGTGGCTGCCGGGATAGACCATAAGCGGGCCGTTTTCGCTTTCCATATCGTCGATGATCACGCCGATGGCCAGAATGTCGTCATTGGTATGGGGATAAAACGCATAGTCCTGGTGCCATTCGACAGCGGCGCCATAGCCCGCCGATTTCATGTTCAGCTTTGAGGTGTGCAAGCGCAAATCCGGCCCGATCAGATCGCGCGCCGGGGCCAGAATATGATCGGAATACATGAGCGACCGGAAGATATCGCTGATCATATGCGGCAGTTTGATCCGGCGCAGACGCGGGGTGTCTGTCGTGTGGCTGTCTTCCAGGTCCAGCCGGTCGTTCGAGGCCGTCATGCCGCGCGCTTCGTCCTCGAATCTTGCGATTTCGGACCGAATGTCTTGCAGGATATCGTCCGGCAAGTGGCCGTCCAGCACAAGGCAGCCATCTTCGCGGTATTGCTCGATTTGATCTGGTGTCAGGCATTCCATAGCGCACTCTCCCTGATGGCAGAGATTGACGGCGCGGTCTTGCCCGGTCAAGGGGCGGTCAAACGTTCCACCTCTAGCGTCAGTTCCAGCGTGCGTCGGCCCGCGACGGCGTCGTTCAGGGGCGCATCCTGACCTGCGATCACCCGCGCGAAATGTTCCAGTTGCAGCACCAGTGGAACACCGTCGCCTGACGGCAAGCGTTGCGGGCTGGGCGCGTCGGCCCAATCCGTGGCACCGGTGAAAAGCGTCAGTGATGGAAACGCAATCGCGCCATCGGTTCCTGTGATCATCATCGAGGTTTCGCCGGTTTGCGCAATGTTCGGGTTTTCGCCCGTGCCATGTTCAAACCCCCAAGGCGATGCCGCGCAATCGGCAAAGGCAATGGTGGCGATCAACCCGCTGGCAAACCGCAGAACAACCCCGCCGCTTTCAACGCGGGGCGTGTTGCGGATGCGGTTTGCGCCCAGCCCCGCAACATCGGTGACGTCCCCAAACAGAAATTGCAGCAGATCCAGTTCGTGGCTGACATTCATTCGCACAGGCGCGCCTTCGGGGCCTTGCCGCCAGGCCAGATCAAAGTAATCGGCCGGTTTCAGGACTGACCACAGGACATTGGCCAGAACGGGCGCACCTATGCGCGGCAATGCCGCCCGAAGAGCGGTGACTTTGGGGTGAAAACGGCGGTGATGCGCGGTCAGAATATGGGTGGACGTCTCGCGCGAAATGTCGATCATGCGCGTGGCCCCGGTCACGTCCGACGCGATGGGTTTTTCGATCAAAGCATGCCAGCCGCGCCGGGCCGCTTTGGCGAAGATCGGTTCGTGATATTGCGTGGGCGTGGCAATGACCACGCCGTCCAGATCACCATCAAACGCGTCGATATCCGGCACCCAAGGCGCGTCGGCAAGGCTGGCCGCGTTGGGATCGGGGTCGATTATGGCGGCAAGCGTCAGATCGGGATGGTCCGCGATATGGGCAACGTGGCGACGCCCAATGGCACCAGCGCCGGCGACGGCAAGTTTGGTCATGGTCAGGTGTTCCGGTTGCAGGTCACGGGTTCGACGCCTGTTTTGAGCTTACATCACAGCGCCGATTTGCCAGGGGACAAATTCATAGTCTCCAAGCCCCTGAGCTTCGGATTTGGACATATCACCCGAGGCGATACGCAGAAATGTTTGATATATTTCAATGCCTTTTTCCTCGACGCTCATGTTGCCCGTCAAGATGTCACCGGCGTTGATGTCCATATCGCCTTCCATGCGGTCAAACATCTCGGAATTGGTGGCGACCTTGATTGTCGGCGCGGGCTTTGACCCAAAGGCCGAGCCGCGCCCGGTGGTGAAACACACCAGATTGCAGCCGCCTGCGATCTGGCCCGTCACGCTGGCCGGATCATAGCCGGGGCTGTCCATGAAGGTAAACCCTCTGGCCGTCACGGGTTCGGCGTATTTGTAGACGCCCATCAAGGGTGACGTTCCGCCTTTGGCCGCAGCGCCCAGCGACTTTTCAAGAATGGTGGTCAGCCCGCCTTTTTTGTTGCCGGGCGATGGGTTGTTGTCCATCGAGCCGTTGTTTCGCTTGGTATAGTCCTCCCACCAGCGGATCAGGTTGATCAGCTTGTCGCCCGTTGCGCGGTCGGTGGCCCGCCGGGTCAAAAGGTGCTCGGCGCCGTAAATTTCAGGCGTTTCAGCCAGAACCCCCGTGCCACCCTGAGCCGTCAGCAGGTCGCAGGCATAGCCAAGCGCGGGGTTGGCGGTGATGCCTGACCACGCGTCCGACCCGCCACATTGCAGCGCCACCATCAAGTCGGATGCCGGGCAGGGCGTGCGGGTGGCCTGATTGGCGATAGGCAGCATCGCGCGGACTTTTTCGACGCCCATTTCAATGGTGCGCTGCAGGCCCGCGACGCTTTGGATGTTCATTGTTTGAAACAACGGACCTTGCTTCAGCCCGTAGGCCTCTAAAAGCCAGTCGATCTGGTTCATTTCGCATCCCAAACCCACCATCAGGACGCCTGCATGGTTTGGGTGGCGCGCATAGCCCCACATGACGCGTTGCAAGGCTTCGAACCCGTCGCCGTCGCTTGCCATGCCGCAGCCTGTGCCATGGACGAATGCGACGACGCCGTCGACGTTGGGATATTGGCTAAGTTCGTCCGGGCCAAAGGCGTCCGCGATGCGGCGTGCAGCGGTGGCGGAACAGTTCACGCTGGTGACCACGGCGATGTAGTTGCGGGTGCCAACCCGCCCGCTTTCGCGGCGATAGCCAAGGAATGTATCGGGTGTTTCAGCCGGTGCGACGGGGCGCAGGTCGGTGCCAAATTCATAGGCTTGTTCGGTGTTGCGGAACGCGGTGTTCTGGGTGTGAACGTGATCGCCCGCGGCGATGTCAATGTCAGCAAAACCAATGAGTTGCGCGTATTTTCTAATCTGTCCCCCTTTGGGGATATCGACCGTCGCAATCTTGTGGCCCGACGGGACAAGTCCGGTGGTCCGGACCCCTTCGACCTGAACCCCTGTTTGCAGGGCGCGCGTGGCAGTGACCACGTTGTCCGAGGCGTCAAGACGTATGGTATCGGTCATGCGTGGCGTTCCTTGTTATGCGTTGGGTTTGGCGTGGGCGTGCTGGCCCTGAAGGGCATATTTTTGCCGGGGTGAAAGCGCAAGGATTATGCGCAAACCGGCGCGTTTGCGTCCCAGCGATGGATGTCGATATGGGCGGTTTCGGCCAATTTTGCGCGGGCGTCTTCCCACATGGCGCGCCAGTGTCGCCAATCGCGAAGCTGGGTTTCCGGGTGGGCCATCGAACGCGCAATAAAATCAGGAAAGTGGGCGCGACCAGTGGGTTGGCCGGTTTTGTTGAACCTTAGATCAAAGCTCCACCGGATGTTGTCCGATGCGTTTGCAAGCGAGGCATGCGGTGTCATCGGGTGAAAGATAACCGCGCCGCCCGATTTGACCGGCAGCGGTTTGGCTTTGGCGGTGTCGATGTACCCATCGGCGATGGCGGTCTGGCGTTGCGGGCAATGAGGCAACAGGTGATTTTCGGGTGCTGCAACCTGCAAACAGCCGTTTTCAACAGTGGCATCGGTGATCGCAAGCCAGACGGTGATCATGTCGGTTTGGTCCGCCTCTTTGTGGGCGACGCCCCGGTCCTGATGCCAGTCGGTGCCGCCGACATGGGCGCGAATTTCGTCTTTGTTCAGAGTATCTTGCGGTGGTTTGATGCGCACATGCTGGATCGGGTTCGAGGTGATTTCGGGCCCGATCAGCGACTGCACCATGTCCAGCAACCTTGGGCTGGTGATCATGTCAAACACTGCAGGACCAAAATGCATGGGCGTATCGGATTGGATTCGGTCGCCCGGCAGTGAAATATCCAAAGGTTGAAACCAGTCGTGGCCTGCTTTGTAGGCCTTGATCAGCTTGTCTTCAAAGCTGTCGCCAACGATACCCCAGCCTGCGCAGAGACCGTCCAGACGGCTGTGATATTCGCGGCGAATGCGGTCAATAAGAGCGTCGTCCAGCACGTTGTCGACCACCAGATACCCGTGGATTTCAAAGTGCTTAATCTGATCTTTGGTTAGCATGGCCGTCTCAATTTACCCGTTGAAATCGTCGTCCAGATAGACCTGGATGATTTGTTTGAAGTTCGTTTCTGCCTTGAATCCCAAGGCCTTGGCGCGGTCAGGCGCAAAGTCACGAGGCCAGTTTTTGACGATGGCCTCGATGGCCGGATCGGGGTCTGGCTGAATGCGGGCGGCGACTTTGGCACCTGCCAAATCGGTCAGCGCTTCGATCTGTTCGGCGACCGTACAGGACACGCCGGGCATATTGAGGGCCGGGCGGTTTTGATAGGCCGATTGATCGAGCGTTGCGGCATGTCTGAGGAACCCGGCGGCGGATCGGGGTGAGGCGTGCCAATGGCGGGTTTCGGGGCTGACCGGAAGCCGGGCGGTTTGACCGTTTAGAGGTTCGCGGATGATGCCCGAGAAAAAGCTGGAGGCGGCCAGATTTGGCTTGCCCGGACGTACGCAAATGGTGGGCAGGCGGATTGACAGGCCATCGAAAAAACCTTTGCGAATATAATCGCTTAGCATGAGTTCTGAAATTGCTTTCTGCGCGCCATAGCTGGTTTGCGGAGCCTGAAAGAACGTGTCGTCGATTTTGTCGGGAAACGGCGCGCCGAATACCGCGATGGATGACGTGAAAATGATCTTGGGTTTATACGTGTTTTCAGAGGCTTGGACCTGAGCGCGCAGGGTTTCGAGGAAGGTGCGGAACGCTTCCATATTGACCGACCATCCCAGGTCGAAATTGCTTTCGGATTCGCCCGAAACGATGGCCGCCAGATAATAGATCACATCCGGCTTCATCGTGGTCAAACGCTTGAGAACATTGGAATTTGTGACAGTGCCAACAATCTGTTCGGCCACCGGCGCTCCGTTTTCGGGGAACATCAAATCGCACAAGGTGACACGATCGCCCGGAACAAGGGGCGCATCTGCCAGTGATTGCGCCAGTTTCTGGCCAACCATACCGCCGCCGCCGATGATGAGTATGTTGCGCATGTGCTTTGTTTACCTGTCTTTTTTCAAAGCCTAGCGCTGTATTTTCGGTCTGAGAAGGGGCTGCGTGCGGTGGCTTTGTTATTTCACAAGGTTTTCATGCGAAAAGGGTGCGTGGTCGGGCCGACTATTGGCCTGCCTGCTGACGTCAGACATGCGCAACGCTGGCCGGTGTGATGGGCCCGGGTCGCGTGTCTTGAGGGCCGACGTGCGCGCTTTCCGGTTTTCGGGGCGCGACGGCGATACCGCTTGGGAAAAACGACCGAACCTGCATCTTGCGAGATGGCGGGGTTTTTTGCCTGCGCGCCCATTTTCTGAGGTGGGGTCAGGCGCACGCGCCAGCTATTTTGCCCGCATTTCACGCCGCGCTTCGAAGTTACGCCAGACGTGCATGCGGCCCTTTTGGCGGGCGTCGGCCAGAAACAGATGCCGACGTGCATCCTGTGTCTCAAGCTTGCTGTATCGCCCGCCAGAATATTTCGGCCAGTCGAGTGCCAGGCCGAGCATGACCATTTCAGCCGACAGATCGCGCCCGTCGGACAGATAGCATTTTGCGACTGTGCGCCCGTAATGGTCTTTTTCTGTGATCTCTGCGCGCACTGTCTGGCCTTTGCCGAGTTTTTGAAGCGCCCATTTGGCTTTCTGCCCGTATGGGTGATCGAGTTCGGGCGCGTCTATGCCGAACAAACGGATCTGAGTGTGCTTGATTTTTATCGTGTCGCCGTCCGTGATCCACGCAAGACCTTTCAGGCAGGTGTTGCTCTTGACCGGTTTTGCCGTCTTTTCGTTGAACGGTTTGGGTGGTGGTGCGGCGCGCGTTTGCGGGCGGTTTGATTGGCGTTTTATCTGCGGTGTTTTTGGCCTGCGCGGCGGTGGCGATTGGCGGGCATTTGGCACTGTGAATGCGCGGTAAACGCCACGCAGCATTTTCAAAAGTATTGTCATAAAACTGTATCTGCTAATTCAAAGTGCAGGTATCTGGCGCTGGCAATGTGAAAGAAATTTGGCAGTGGTTTGGCGGCGACAGACTGTTTCCAGTGCTGGATTTGTGCCCAAAACCCGCCGCTTGGCACTGGCCTTTTGGCCGTGAACGCCTTACCCAATTCTTGGATAGGTTTGACGGGGGATTGCATGGCGGGACGGCTTTCCGGGAAACGGGCTTTGATCACGGCCGCGGGCCAAGGGATTGGGCGCGCGACGGCTTTGGCGATGGCGGACGAGGGCGCTTTGGTCTGGGCGACCGATATCAATGACGCGGCTTTGGCCGAGATTGATGCCGACGGGGTGACACCCTTGCGGCTGGACGCGACCGATGCGGCGTCGGTCAAGGCGGGCATTCAGGCCGCTGACCCGGACATTCTGTTCAACTGCGCGGGCTTTGTGCATCATGGGACGGTTCTGGATGCGACGGCGGACGAATGGGACTTTGCCTTTGATCTGAATTGCAAGTCGCAATTCCTGACGATGCAGGCGGCCCTTCCGGGGATGCTGGAGCGCGGGACGGGGTCGATCATGAATGTGTCGTCGGCTGCGTCTTCAATTATGGGCGCGCCGAACCGGTTTATCTATGGCGCCACCAAAGCGGCGGTGATTGGCATGACCAAGGCCGTTGCCAAGGATTATATCGCGAAAGGCATTCGCTGTAACGCGATTTGCCCGGGCACCGTTGAAAGCCCGTCCTGGCATGACCGGGTGCGCGCCCTGGGCGAGACGATGGGGTCTTATGAGGAAGCCTTGCAGGCCTTTACCGAACGTCAGCCGATGGGGCGGGTTGGCACGCCCGAGGAAATAGCGGCCCTTGCGGTGTATCTGGGGTCGGATGAAAGCGCCTTTGTGACGGGGCAGGAAATGATCATTGACGGCGGTTGGGCCGGTTGAGGGAGAAAGACGCATGAAGCTTGTACGGTTTGGAGACGCGGGATCAGAAAAGCCCGGCCTGGTGGATGACACTGGCACGCTGCGCGATCTGTCGGGGCATGTGACGGATATCGACGGGTCCGTTCTGGATGACGCGTCGTTGGCGCGGTTGCGCGCGATTGATCCTGCCAGTTTGCCTGCGGTGGACACCAACCCCCGCTATGGGGCCTGCGTTGGCAATATCGGCAAGTTCATGTGCATCGGTCTGAACTTTACCGATCACGCCGAAGAAACCGGCAATCCGATCCCGGATCATCCGATTTTGTTCATGAAGGCCAATTCCGCGATTTCCGGGCCGAACGATGACATCGTCATGCCCCGGGGGTCGGTCAAGACCGACTGGGAGGTTGAGCTGGGCGTGGTGATCGGGCGCGAGGCGAAATACGTCAGCGAAGCCGATGCTTTGGATTATGTGGCCGGCTATTGCGTTTGCAACGATGTGTCCGAGCGGACGTTCCAGATTGAATTGTCGGGCAACTGGACCAAGGGCAAATCCTGCGACACTTTCGGGCCGACCGGCCCCTGGCTGGTCACCAAGGACGAGATTGCCGATATTCAGGCGCTGGATATGTGGTGCGACGTCAATGGCACACGGATGCAGACCGGGAACACCCGCACGATGATTTTCACCGTGGCGCAGATTGTGTCGCATCTGTCTCAACTGTTCACGCTGCATCCGGGCGATGTCATTTCCACAGGCACGCCGCCCGGTGTGGGCATGGGGATGAAGCCGCCGGTTTATCTGAAAGCAGGCGACGAGGTGTCGCTTTGGATTGAAGGTCTGGGCCAGCAGACACAGATGGTGCGCGCCGATGGCTGAGCGCCCCGTCGTTCTGGCCGTCGGCCCCGGTGATGACCGTATTCTTGGCAAGCTGGCCGAGGGGTTCGAGGTTCTGCACGCGCCGGATCGCGGGTCGATGGAAGCAATTCTGGCCGATCCGCCCGACATTCAGGCGATTGCCACGCTTTGGCAGTGGCGTCTGGATGGCGCGGTGTTTGACAAGTTACCTGGGTTGAAGGTGATTTCGAACTTTGGCGTCGGTTACGATGCGATTGACGCGGTCGAGGCCGCCAAGCGCGGCATTCTGGTGGCCCACACCCCCGATGTTTTGAATGACGAGGTGGTCGATACCACGCTGATGCTGTGGATGGCTGTGTCGCGCGAACTGATCCCGTCCGAGCGTTGGGCGCGGTCAGGGACATGGGAGACCAAAGGGGCCTATCCGCTGACGCGGTCTATTCGCAACCGGACCGTGGGAATTGTTGGTCTGGGCCGGATTGGTCTGGGCATTGCCGAGATGGCCATGCGCTATGGGTCGACCATTTTGTATCACACGCGCACGCCCAAGGATGTCGAGTACACCCATTGCCCCGATCTGGTCGAGATGGCCGCATCCTCGGATGTGTTGATTGTCATCACGCCCGGCGGTGCATCGACCCGGCATTTGATCAATGCGCCGGTGCTGAATGCGCTTGGGCCGGACGGTATTTTGATCAATGTCGCCCGTGGCACGGTTGTGGACGAGGCGGCGTTGGTTGCCGCTTTGGAAACAGGACGGTTGGGCGCGGCAGGATTGGACGTGTTTGAGGATGAACCAAAAATCCCCGACGCGCTGAAAACGATGGATAACGTTGTTCTGTTGCCGCATGTCGGCAGTGCTTCGGTGGAAACTCGCCAAGCTATGGGTGATCTGGTTTGCGAAAATCTGACGCATTGGGCAGAACAGGGGCGGGTGCTGACACCCGTGCCGGAATGTAAAGAGTTGAACGGATAACGTTATGCCCGAATTTGGGACGAGCGGTCTGCGGGGCCTCTCGCGCGATTTGACCAACGAACTTTGTGCGACCTATGCGGCGGCCTTTGTGGCCGGGCATGCGCATAATGGCCGGATCTTCATCGGCCAGGATGCGCGTGAAAGCAGCCCCCGGATTGCCCGGGCGGTGGCCGCCGGGGCGGCGTCGCAAGGCGTCGTTGCCGTCGATTGCGGTGTTATCCCGACACCGGCCCTGGCGCGCGCATCGCTGGCCGAAGGCACGCTGGCGATCATGGTCACGGGCAGCCATATTCCGGCGGATCGGAACGGGTTGAAGTTTTACACATCACAAGGCGAGTTCACCAAGGCCGACGAAGGCCCTTTGGCCGAGGCTGTGGCGGGTTGGACGCTGGCGACCGCCGAGGCCGAGATTGTCAAATCAAACGCGCGCGCTGACTATGTGGCGCGCTATGTTTCGGGCTTGCCGGATGCGGCTTTGGCGGGGCTGAAGGTGGGTGTGTGGTTGCACAGTTCTGCCGCGTCATCGGCCTTGCCGCAGATCCTGTCAGGTCTGGGGGCCGAGGTTGTTCTGTTGGGCGCGTCGCAATCGTTTGTGCCGGTTGATACCGAGGCGGTCGATGCCGGAACCCGCGCCAAACTGGCAGGGTGGGTGGCCGAACACCGGCTGGATGCGCTTTTGTCCACCGACGGGGATGCCGACCGGCCTTTGCTGGTTGATGAAACCGGCACCGTGGTGCCCGGCGATATTCTGGGGCCGATCACCGCGCGCTGGTGTGGGGCCGACGGCGTTGTGACAACCGTGTCGGCCAATACGATGGTCGATGCGATGGGCGCGTTCAAAGCGGTGCAGCGGACCAAGATCGGATCCCCCTATGTGATTGCCGAGATGGAAGCGCGGATGGCCGATGGTCTGGACCGGGTGGCCGGGTATGAGCCAAACGGCGGGTTTCTTTTGGGCTGGGATGTGACCGGGCGTGTGGCGTTGCCGAAACTGATGACGCGCGATTCCACCCTGCCGCTTGTGGGTACCATTGCTGCGGCGTCCGAGGCCGGAGTTTCCGTATCTGAACTGATCGGCAGTTTGCCCCGGCGGCGGACCGCAACGGACCGGTTGAAAGATATTCCGCGCACAGCGTCGATGGCGATTGTCGATAGCATTCTGGCCGGAGAGACCACGCATTTGCCCGCTGGTCTGGGCGCGCCTGTGTCGGTCGATCAGACCGATGGGGCGCGTATGACATTTGGCGATAGCCGGGTGTTGCATATCCGGCCGTCGGGCAATGCGCCCGAATTGCGGTGCTATGTGGAGGCCGAAAGCGACGGCGCGGCCAGTGATTTGCTGGCCGAGGCGTTGGTGAAGCTGAAAGCTGCCGTGGCGTAAGACCGGCTTGAACCTGGTTCAAATTGCTTGAAATGCCGTTTGGGCTATTCTATAAAGGCGTTGTGAACGGCGTTCAGTCGTTTCTTCCGGTCCCAAACGGAAAACGTGTGTGCGTGCGAGTATTCGGGGGGGCGTGAGCGGCGTCCCCCCAAATTTTTGCGCCGGTTTATCCTGCCGGGCGCAACAAACCGTCATCCTGCAATGTCTGATAGGTCTGATCCAGCGCGGTCCAGATGCGGTCGATCATAATATCGACCTCGTCCTTTGAGATCACCAGCGGCGGCGAGATGATCATGCGATCATACACATGGCGCATGATCAGATTGTTCGCAAAGCAGTGTTCGCGGCAGATATAGCCGGCCGTGCCGGGATCCGCGGCGAAGGCGGCGCGCGTCGCTTTGTCGGGCGTCAGGGCGATAGAGGCCATCAACCCGATGATGCGCGCTTCGCCGACAAGCGGGTGGTCTGTCAGGCTTTGCCATTTCGTGGCCAGATAAGGCCCGATGGTGTCGCGGACATAGGGCACGATCTGTTCTTCTTCGAGGATCGCCAGATTTTCCAGCGCGACCGCCGCCGCGACCGGGTGGCCGGAATAGGTGTAGCCGTGGTTAAATTCCGCCGCGCCGATGACCGCGGCAATGTCATCGGAAACGATCGAGCCGCCGATGGGCTGGTAACCCGAGGACAGGCCCTTGGCGATGGTCATAATGTCGGGACGCCAGCCCACGGTTTCCGAGCCGAACCAGTTGCCGGTCCGGCCAAAGCCGCAAATCACCTCGTCCGCGATCAAAAGGATATCATAGGCGTCGCAAATGCGCTGGATTTCGGGCCAATAGCTGTCGGGCGGCACGATGACACCGCCCGCGCCCTGGACCGGTTCGGCGATGAACGCGGCAACCCGGTCTTCGCCGATCTCGTGGATGGCGGCTTCGAGTTCGCGGGCGCGCTGGCGGCCAAAATCCTGCGGATCGGTGTCGCCGCCTTCCAGCCACCAGTTGGGCTGGTTGATGTGGTGGATGCCCGGGATGGGCAGGCCGCCTTGGTCGTGCATCGCGCCCATACCACCAAGCGACGCGGCCCCCAGCGTCGAGCCGTGATAGGCGTTCTTGCGGCTGATCACCGTGGATTTCTGCGGCTGACCCTTGAGCGCCCAATAGGTGCGGGCCATGCGCAGATTGGTGTCATTTGCTTCGGACCCTGAGCCTGCAAAGAAGACGCTGTTTAGGTGGGGCGGTGCCAGCTGGGCCAGCTTTGCCGCCAGATCAATCGCGGGGATATGCGAGGTCTGAAAGAACGTGTTGTAATAGGGAAGCGCGCGCATCTGGCGTTCGGCCGCCTGTGCCAGCCGCTCGCGGCCATAGCCGATGTTGACGCACCAAAGCCCGCCCATGGCATCCAGCAGGCGTTCGCCTTCGCTGTCGGTCAGCCACACGCCGTCGCCGCGGGTGATGATCCGCGTGCCTTTTTCGGCAAGCCCGGTGTTGGCGGTGAACGGGTGCATGTGATGGGCGGCGTCAAGGGCCTGAAGCTGGGCCGTTGGGCGGGTGTTTGTCAGGGGCATGGGCGCGGTTCTGTTGTTTCTGGACAGACTAAGCGGGAAATCGGCGCAGCCGTCAATCTGGATTGAGCTCTGTCCGGCCGAGGGCGGGGGATTTGCGTATTTGAGGCAAGATGACGCGAGTGGGCGTTCAAGAGGCTTCGGGCGCGGTTTTTGTGCTTTGAACAGAAAAGTTATGCAGCGACACGGCTTGGTGCGTGTCTTGGCTTGTCACCAGCGCTTCTTGGGGCAAATATCGGGGCGGATTGTTCTAGGGGAGTTGACTATGAAACTGAGACTGACGCTGGCCCTTCTGGCCACGACCACTGCAGGCGCGGCCGCCCTGGCCGATGAGGTGCGGGTGTATAACTGGTCGGATTACATCGATGAGGCGTTGTTGACGCAGTTTGAGGAAGAGACCGGGATCAAGCTGATCTATGATGTCTTCGATTCAAACGAGGTTTTGGAAACCAAGCTGTTGGCCGGTGGGTCGGGCTATGATGTGGTGGTGCCGTCGGGGACGTTCTTGCAGCGCCAGATTGAAGCCGGCGCGTTCCAGCCTTTGGACAAATCCAAGCTGTCGAATATCGGCAATCTTTGGGACGTGGTGCAGGAACGCACCGCAGCCTATGACCCGGATGGGCAGTATTCGATCAACTATATGTGGGGCACGACGGGCCTTGGCGTGAATGTGGGCAAGGTTCAGGAACTGCTGGGCGCGGATGCGCCGATTGACAGCGCCGCGCTGGTTCTGGACCCGGCCAATATGGAAAAGCTGGCCGAGTGCGGGGTGCATTTTCTGGATGCGCCCGCTGAGATTATTCCCTTTGTGCTGAATTACATCGGCGAAGACCCGGACAGCCATGACCCGGATGTCATCGCCAAGGCCGAGCCGGTTCTGGCTGCGGTGCGCCCATATGTTCAGAAGTTCCATTCGTCTGAATATATCAACGCGCTGGCCAATGGGGAGATTTGCTTGGCCGTTGGATGGTCGGGCGATGTGTTGCAGGCCCGCGACCGGGCGGCGGAGGCT
>CALDUK010000055.1 GCA_937924905.1 uncultured Paracoccaceae bacterium
GGCGCAGGCAGGCGACGCCGCGCTCGCCGCCGAGGGGCTGGACCAGACCCGCGCCCAACATCATGTCAGCGTAGACATGCAATTCATCGGCCAAAGCCATGTTGTACGCGTTGATCTGGACGACGGGGCACCAAGCCGCGATCTGCTGAGGACGCGGTTTGAACAGGCCTATTGGCGCCGCTTCCGGGTTGAGCTGGCCGAAATCCGGGCGCGCGTTGTCAATCTGAATTGTTCGGTGGTGGGCGTGGCAGACCCCGTTGATATTTCAGGGTTAATCGACCCCTCAGGGCGGTCGCGAAACGCCGCCCCGCAAACGGAGCGCACCGTGATTTTTGACGCCAAGGCGCAGATGGTGCCAGTTTTCTGGCGCGATCACTTGCCGTTGGATGTCACGCTTGAAGGCCCCGCCATGATCGAACAGCTGGACACCACCATTCTTCTGGAACCCGGCTGGGTCGCCAAAGGCGATGTCCATGGCAATCTTTTGTTGGAGGCGCAGTCGTGACCATCGACCCTATCACGCTTTCCGTCATTCAGGCTGGTTTGTCCCAGGTCTGCGACGAGATGGATATGGCGTTTTCGCGCGCCGCTTTTTCGCCCGTGATTGCCGAAGCGAACGATCGTTCCGACGGCATTTATGCGGCCGATGATGGAGCGCTGATTGCTCAGGGCGCGGGTGGGTTGCCGGTGTTTGTCGGCACCATGCAGGATTCGACCCGTCAGTTGATTGAACGGATTGAAAACGGCGTCACCGCCGCCCCCAGTCCGGGCGACATTTATATCGTTAACGATCCCTACCTGGGCGGGACGCATTTGATGGATGTCCGTTTTGCCAAACCGTTTTACCGTGACGGGCAAGTGTTTTGCTGGCTGTCCAATACAGGCCATTGGCCGGATACAGGGGGCGCGGTGCCGGGCGGATTTTCGGCCAGCGCGACCTCGGTCGAACAGGAAGGATTGCGGCTGCCGCCTGTGAAACTGTTCAAGAACGGTGAAATGGACAAAGAGATTTATGCCATCATCTGTTCAAATATTCGCGTTGCAGATCAACGGATTGGCGACGTCAAAGCCCAGGCTGCCGCTTTGCTTGTGGGCGAACAACGGTTGACGGCTTTGCTCGATCGGTATGGCGACGACGTGGTGCGCGCCGCCATCAAGGATTTGCGCCGTCGCGCCGAACGTCAGATGCGCCAATTGATCGATGAAATTGCCGATGGCACCTATCGCTCGGTTGCCTGGATTGACAGCGATGGCGTGGTGAACACGCCTCTGGCGATCCGGTTAACCATCGTCAAGTCGGCGGGTCATTTGCAGTTTGATTTCACCGAAAGCAGCCCCCCTTGCAAAGGGCCGATGAATTCAGTGCGCGCGACAACATTGTCCAGTGTCTATCTTGCGATGCGTCACATTTTTCCCGAAGTGCCGATCAGCGCGGGCGCATTCGTGCCACTGGAAGTCATTGGAATAGAAGACACTTTTCTGGACGCTCGTTATCCAAGACCCGTTTCAGGATGCGCTGCCGAAGTCAGCCAGCGTATCGCTGAAGCCGTCTTTGCCGCCCTTGTGACAGCCCTGCCAGACCGCGTCACCGCCGCACCGGCCGGGACAAGTGGCAATTTTGCGCTGGGCGGACACGACCCCCAATCGGGGCGTGATTTTGTGATGTATCAGCTGTCGGGCGGCGGGTACGGTGGCAACGCAGATCACGATGGGCTGGCCAACGGATGTTCAACCATCGGCATCTCGAAAGCGCCCCCGATTGAGATCATGGAGCAGAATTTTCCCGTTTTATATCACAGATATGCGCTTCGAGAGCGGTCGGGCGGTGCCGGAAAATATCGCGGCGGTCTGGGGCTGGAATACGAGGTTGAACTGCGCCGCGGCGAGGCGCGCGCAAGCTTTGTGATGGATCACGGGCGCTTTGGGCCGCAGGGGGCCCTTGGGGGCGAAGACGGTGCTGTTAACGAAGTTGAAGTCTGGCAAGGGGGCAAAAAACTGGTGCCCCCGCATTTGTCAAAAGCGCAGGATATCCCATTGACCGCAGGCGATCGGGTATGTGTGAAAACGCCCGGCGGCGGTGGCTATGGCCCAGCCGAAGACCGGGATGCGGCCTTGACCGCGCTTGACCTGCGTCTTGGCAGGGCCTGAGATTCACGGGGGAATTGGCGTGAAGTCGTGGAAAGAAAAGCAGAAAAAACCGCTGACCAAGGGCGACCCAATTGCGCCGGCCCTTGTGCGTGCATCAATGTACCATTTGCCCGGCGATCCGGACGGCTATCCCGGGTATGGCCGTAGTGCCAACCCGACTTGGGATGTGGTAGAGACCGCGTTGGGCAATCTGGAACACGCCGACTGCGTCCTTTTCCCGTCTGGTATGGCCGCGATAACGGCCAGTTTGGTAACCTGTGTGAACGCGGGCGACCGCATTTTGATCCCATCGGATGGCTATTATGCGACGCGCGTTCTGGCAAATCGGTTTCTTGCCCCGCTGGGGGTGAGGGTCGATACATGCCGAACCCTGGATTTCGAACACGCTGACTTCGATGGATGCGCGGTTGTCTTTGTCGAAACACCGTCCAACCCCGGGTTGGATGTCATTGATATCAAAGCTGTTTCGGAAGCCGCCCATCGCGTTGGCGCGACTGTCATCGTGGACAACACCACCATGACCCCCTTTGGTCAGCGCCCGCTTGAATTGGGGGCAGACATTGTCGTGGCGTCAGATACCAAAGCGCCAGGCGGGCATTCAGATTTGTTAATGGGGCACGCGGCGACGCGAGACGCGAAACGGCTTGAGGCGATGCGGGATTGGCGGACGTTTTCGGGCTCGATCCCCGGCCCGGACGAAGCCTGGTTGCTGCATCGTGGGCTGCAAACGCTGGCGGTGCGGCTGGACCGGATGTGCCAAAATGCCGAGGTTCTGGCGGAGCGGTTTTTGGGTTTTTCCTGTTTAAAGACAGTGCGTTACCCGGGTCTTTTGCAGGACCCTGCGTTCGCTTTGGCATCACGGCAAATGACGAAATTCGGGTTTCTGATTGGACTGGAATTTGACACCGAGACGACCGCCGAAACCTTCATTAATGGGTGTGACCAATTGCAGGCCGCGACCTCGTTCGGGGGGGTGCATTCGAGCGCCGAGCGGCGGAAACGGTGGGGGGATGATGTATCAGACGGGTTTGTACGTCTTTCGGTTGGGTGCGAGCCGGTTGAGGGGCTTTGGGCCTCGATTGAAGACAGTTTGAAGCGAATCTGACCGTATTTTTGCGTAGAAAAGTTCCCCCGTCCTCCCACCCCTAGTTTTCGGGGGGAGGGGTTAAGTTTGTTTGAATGCGATCACGGAAGGCGCTGGGTGAGGCGCGGTGGTGCATAAGGCTTTGAAATAATGTCGCTAAATTATTTCAGACATCCCGCCAGAACACACCCATGCTTACACCTTCAGGTTGCGCAATATGATTTTTGCGGCCTCTTCGATCGGCGTTTCAATCTCACTCAAAATCTGAACGCGGTCGAATCTGGACGGATCGTCTGCCAGCGCTTTTCGCAATGCAGACCCGAACGTCTGGCGTAGTTCGGTGCCGATATTAAACTTGCAAATATTTGTTTTCATTGCCAATTTCCGTCTCTGCGCCGCTGGTACGCCCGAGCCGCCGTGGATCACAAGCGGCACGTCTGTCACCGCCTGGATGGCGGCGATGCGGGTTTTGTCCAGCCCGCCGGATTGATCCTGTTGCAAATGGACGTTTCCGACCGAAATGGCCATGGCATCGACGCCAGTTTCTCTTGCAAATTCAGCGGCTTCGCCTGGGTCGGTCCCGTCTGAGGCTTCGCCGCCGTCATATCCGACAAAGCCAATTTCGCCTTCGCAGGAAATACCCGCCCGATGCGCGAGATTGACAACTTGTTTTGTTTCTTTTATGTTTTCTTTCAGAGGCTTACGTGATCCGTCGTACATAAGCGAGCTAAAGCCTGCGTCCAGAGCTGCGCTGCAATCGTCATAGGTATAGCCGTGGTCGAGATGGGCGACGACCGGGACGCTGGCGTTTTCGGCCAGGGTTCGGAACATTTTTCCCAATATTTCCAATGGGGTATGGGCCCGGCACGATGGGCCTGCCTGCAGGATGACGGGGCACCCGACTGCTTCGGCGGCGGCTGTGTAAGCCCGCATGTCTTCCCAGCCCAAGGTGACCAATCCGGCGACGGCGTAGCCATTTTCTTGTGCAGGAACAAGGACTTCCGAGAGATTTGCGAGTGGCATCTATTTGAACTTTGCGATCATGTCTTTGATGCCGGGGATCGTTTCAATCTGATCGGCATGGCTTGGCTGGAAGAACTGAACGAGCGAGCGCTGTGTTAACCCGCCGAGGATTGTGAAGTAATACATCTCGTATCCCGGCAGCACCGCGCAGGGGTGATATCCGCTGTCGAGACAGATCGTCGAGCCATCGACAATGTGATAGGCATCGCCGGGTTTTCCGTCTTCGCGCTGAAGCATTTGCACGCCCGAGCCATGGTTTGGGCGGAAGCGGAAATTATAGGTTTCGTCATGTCGGGTTTCATCGGGCAGACGGTCGGTGTCGTGCTTGTGCGAGGGAAAACCCGACCAGCCGCCAGCGCCGACGGTATAGAGTTCGCTGACCAGCAAACGGCCGACTTTGCCATGTTGCTTTTGGCCCAGGATGTGCTTGATTTTGCGGTGCGTTTTCGTGTCGTCCGATCCGTATTGAACCAGGTCCAATTCATCCTTGCGGACCGCGAACGGGTCGAGCACCTCGTCGAATTTGGCACCCGCCACAAAGACCTCGCAATCGTCTTTTGCGACCATCGTGGCCTTGGCACCTGACGGGGCATAAACGCCTTCGGGGTCGCCATCCCACACGTCTTTGCCGCGCCCGCCAAGCGCGTCGGCGGTGAAGCCTTCGATGTCGATATCGACGGTGCCGGTTGCGGGGACAATGCAGGTTTCAAACCCCGGAACCTGATAGGTAAACGCCTGACCGCGCGCCAGTTTTACGATGTTGAAATAGTTCAGCGGTACTGTTGGATCATCGACGTCAACGATCGGTTTGTTCTGATTGTCATAGGGCGCGATATGCATATACAGGCTGCCTTTTTTCAGTGGGTGGTCGGGCCGGGATGTGTCTTGAGAAAATCCTCAAGCGTCTCAACTGTCGCCATTGCTGGTGCGCAGCCCGGTTTTGATACGGTAATGCTGGCGCAGGCCGACCCGCGAAGGATCGCGGTTCTCAGGTCGTGCCCGGCCGCAAGCGATGTCATCAGGCCGGCCATAAAGCTGTCGCCTGCGCCTGTTGGCTTGAGCGCCTGGATTTCATAGATGCCGGTGCGGATTTCCGCGCCGTCCGCGAAGGTGATCGCGCCTTCGTGGCCCATTTTATAGATGACGATTTCGGCGGTGGTTTCCGACAGCTCGCGCGCTTTGGCGAGCCCTTTGGAATAGTCGCCGGCCATGAAGCCAAATTCTTCGTCATTGCCAACGATCATATCGCATTCGGCCGCCGCCCGGCTGAGCACGTCCGAAGCCACCTGGGCGGAGGGCCAGGAATATGGGCGGTAATCAACGTCAAAGATGATCGGCAGGCCGGCGGCTTTGGCGCGGTCGAAGGATGTGAACGTGGCGCTGCGCGAAGGGTCGGCGGCAAACACCGTGCCCGCTGTGATCAGCGCGCCGAATTGAGCATAGTCGACCGCGTTTACATCGCTGTCGTTCATTTCAAAATCAGCAGCACCATTTCGGTAGATGACGTTCCGGTGGTTTTCGGTGACGCTTTCATAGACGGCCAGCGAGTTGCGAAATTCGCCGCCGACCCGGCTGACATAGCGGGTGTCGACGCCGTAATGTTCCAGACGCCGCGTGCAATAGCTGCCGATGCTGTCATCGCTGACCCGCGTGACAAGGGCGGCGTTGCCCCCCAGTTTGCAAATGCCAGCGCCGATATTGGCCGAGGATCCGCCGAGATCGACGGTCATGCGCGTTGCGTCTTCCAATGCGATGCCCGGGTCGGTGAAAAAGTCGATGCCTGCGCGCCCGACGATGATGAAATTGTTCTGTTTTATCCCGTCGATCAGGTGTGTCATGGGCGGGTCTCCGATGGGCGGAAACGGAATTGGTCTGCGCCCGGTTGCAGCGTTGAATTTGCGTATTTGAGGCAAGATGAAATGCGCATGCCTTTCAGACTCCGCGGCGCTGTTTGCTGCGGGTGGCTTCCCAGTCTTTATGCGCTGCTTTGACCTTGGGGTTGTCTGTCACATGGGGCGTGCCGACTTCCCACCAGGTGTGGCCTTGCGCTGTCCAGCCGTCATAGGCGTCGACTTTCATCACGATGACGGTGGTTTTGTCGGCGGCTTTTGCGCGTTCGAACGCCTTGCCCAAAGCGGCGGGGCTGTCGACGGTTTCGGCGTTGCATCCCATGGCTGCAGCATGCGCTTCGAAGTCGACCGCGAAAGGTGCCGGAATGGTCGGTGTGTCGGCCAAAAGGTTGTTGAAGCTTTCGTTGCCGGTGTTGTTTTGCAGTTTGTTGATCACCGCAAAGCCGCCGTTGTCGAGCACCAGAACGATCAGTTTCTTTTCGGTCAGGACCGAGGAATAGAGGTCGGAATTCATCAAGAGATAGCTGCCATCGCCGCAGAAAACGATGGTGTCCTGATCGGGTTCGGTTTCGCTTTGTGCAATGCGCGCGCCCCAGCCGCCGGCGATTTCATAGCCCATGCAGGAAAACCCAAACTCGACATCGACGGTGCCTATATCGAGCGTGCGCCAGTTGGCGGTGACCTCGGCGGGCAGGCCACCTGCGGCTGCGACCACGCGGTCGCGTTTGTCGCACAGCGCGTTCACTGCGCCGATGGCCTGGGCATAGCTGTTGGGCCGGTTGCCGGGACGGGTGTTGTCGGCGACATAGGCTTGCCATTTCCGGCGCTCGTCCTGCGCGAAGGCGGTCCAGGTTTTGGGCGCGGTATAGTCGGTTTGCAGCGCTTTGAGCGCCAGTTTCGCGTCGCCCACGACCGGGTGGCTGAGGTGCTTGGTCGCGTCGTGGCGCCCGACATTGAGGCCGATGAAGCGGGCGTCTTTGGCGAAGGCGGTCCAGCTGCCGGTGGTGAAGTCCTGGAGCCGGGTGCCGACGGCGATCACCAGATCGGCGGCTTCGGCGATGGCGTTCGCGCTGTCCGAGCCGGTGACCCCGATGGGGCCGATGTTCAGAGGATGGGTGTCGCGCATATTCGCGCGCCCGGCGATGGTTTCAACGACGGGGATTTGCGTGGCCTCGGCAAAGGCGGTCAGGTCGGCCACCGCGCCGGAATATTGCACGCCGCCGCCGGCGATCAAGATTGGGCGTTCGGCCTGTTCGATCATTTGCAGGGCGGTTGCGATTTCGGCGGTGTCGGGGGCTTGCCGGCGGATGTGATGGGTGCGTTTTTCGAACAACTCGACCGGGTAGTCATAGGTCCAGCCCTGAACATCCTGCGGCAGGGCGATGAAGGCCGGGCCGCAATCGGCGGGGTCGAGCATGGTGTTGAGCGCGGCAGGCAGCGATTGGATGATTTGCGCGGGGTGGGTGATGCGGTCCCAAAAGCGGCTGACGGCTTTGAACCCGTCGTTGAGGCCGAGCGCGGGATTGCCGAAATGTTCGAGTTGCTGGAGCACCGGATCGGGGAGCCGCGTCAGAAACGCGTCGCCGCAGAGCATCAGCATCGGCAGGCGGTTCGCATGGGCAAGCGCCGCCGCCGTCAGCAGGTTGGCGGTGCCGGGACCGGCCGAGGCGGTGGCGAACATAAACCGGCGGCGACGCCAGTATTTGGCGTAAGCGGCGGCGGCAAAGCCCATGCCTTGTTCGTTCTGGCCCCGGTAGAGCGGCAATTCCTGACGGTGATCATAAAGCGCTTCGCCCAGACAGGTGACATTCCCGTGGCCGAAAATGCCGAACCCGCCGCCGCAGAGACGGTGATTTTCGCCGTCGA
>CALDUK010000056.1 GCA_937924905.1 uncultured Paracoccaceae bacterium
ATGGGCTCGACCGCAATGGCGCAGGACAACATGCGTATCGCACTTGTGGTCAAAGCCCTTGGCATCGGCTTTTTTGAAGCCGCTGCAAAAGGCGCAGAAGAAGCTGCAGGCGAATTGGGCAATGTCGAGATTATCTATACCGGCCCAACTGACACGACCGCAGAAGGCCAGATTGAGGTGATCAATTCGCTGATCGCGCAAGGTGTCGATGCGATTGCAATTTCCGCCAATGACCCGGATGCGGTTGTTCCAGCGCTGAAAAAGGCGATGGATCGCGGCATCACTGTGATCTCGTGGGATTCGGGCGTGGCCGAGGAAGGGCGTCAGATGCACCTCAACCCATCGTCGACTGACCTGATCGGCAACACGATCATCAAGTTGGCCGCTGATCACATGCCAGATGGCGGTGATGTGGCAATCCTGTCGGCCTCGGCCACAGCGACCAATCAGAACGCGTGGATCGAAGCGGCAGAAGGGTTCTTGCCTAACTATGACGGCGTGAACCTTGTCGCAACGGTTTATGGCGATGACCTGTCGGACAAATCCTACCGCGAAGCGCAGGGCCTGATGTCGTCCTATCCTGACCTCAAGGCCATCATCGCGCCAACCACGGTTGGTATTTTGGCGGCCTGCCAAGCTGTGACGGATGCTGGCAAGATTGGCGAAGTCAACGTGACTGGTCTGGGCCTGCCGTCTGAAATGGCGGGCTGCGTCGAATCCGGTGCGACCCAGAGCTTTGCAATCTGGAACCCAATCGATCTTGGGTATTCGGCAGCCATGCTGGCACATGCGATAGCAAACGGGTCCGATGCATCGGCCGGTGCTGAAATCCCGATAGGCCGTATGGGGTCTGTGACACTGGACGACACGACGACGGCGGCGATGGCTGACCCGTTCACCTATGACAGCTCGAACATCGACGAGTTCAAGTCGATCTTCTGATCTGAAAAAGGTCCGGCGCGAGGCCTCCCGCGCGCCGGACCAATTCTTGCCCAATCACCCTCAAATCCCTCATGCAGTTGGAGCCAGGTCCCGCCGTGTCGTCAAAGACCGTCTCAGATATCGCGCCCCGGCTGTCGCTTAAGGGGATCACCAAAACCTTCCCCGGCGTGCGGGCGTTGTCCGAAGTGTCGCTTGCGCTTTTTCCGGGCAAGGTGACCGCGCTTGTCGGTGAAAACGGTGCGGGCAAGTCAACTTTGGTCAAGGTGCTGACCGGGATTTATCAACCGAACGAAGGCGAGATACGGATTGATGATGCGCCTGTGCGGTTCCCGACACCGCAAGCGGCTGAAACCGCCGGTGTCACTGCGATCCATCAGGAAACCGTGCTGTTTGACGAATTGTCGGTGGCTGAAAATATCTTTCTGGGCCACGCGCCCAAGGGACGTTTTGGATTGATTGACCGGGCGGCCATGAAGGCCCGCGCACGCGAGATTTTGTCAGGCATTGGCGCCAATATCGACCCAAACGCCACGCTAAAAGACCTGGGCACCGCGAATAAACACCTGGTCGCCATTGCGCGTGCGCTGTCCATTGATGCGCGCGTCGTGATCATGGACGAACCGACCGCCGCACTGAGCCAAAAGGAAATCGAGGAACTTTACGAGCTGGTGGAAGGCCTGAAACGTCAGGGCAAGGCGATTTTGTTCATCAGCCACAAGTTTGACGAGATTTTCCGTATTGCAGATTACTACACGGTTTACCGCGACGGTCAGATGGTGGGCGATGGCGTCATCGCCGATGTCAGCGAACCTGATCTTGTAAAGATGATGGTGGGCCGTGAAGTCAGCCAGATTTTCCCCGAGCGCCAGCAAAATGTAGGTGACGAGGTTCTGGTGGTCGATGGCTATGAACACCCGACTGAATTTGCCGATATCGGCTTCACGCTGAAGCGCGGCGAAATTCTGGGCTTTTATGGCTTGGTCGGCGCGGGCCGGTCCGAATTTATGCAAGCGCTGTTCGGGATCACGCGGCCGTCTGCCGGTCAGGTGCGCATCGATGGCGCGCCGGTGACGATCCGGTCGCCTGCCGACGCGGTCAACAGCGGAATTGTTTATGTGCCCGAAGATCGGGGCAAGCAAGGGGCCATCGGGGCCTTGCCGATTTTTCAGAACGTCACGCTGCCGTCGCTTGCGCGTACGTCGCACAAAGGATTTTTGAAGCTGGCCGAAGAATTCAAATTGGCGCGCGAATATACACAGCGTCTGGACCTTCGCGCAGCCTCGCTGGACACCGATGTCGGCAATCTGTCTGGCGGCAATCAGCAAAAGGTGGTGATTGCCAAATGGCTGGCCACCCAACCCAAGGTGATCATTCTGGACGAGCCGACGAAAGGCATCGACATTGGATCCAAGGCGGCCGTGCATGAATTTATGGCCGAACTGGCCGCGCAAGGTTTGGCGGTTATCATGGTCAGTTCCGAAATCCCTGAAATCGTGGGAATGTCAGACCGCGTGATCGTCATGCGCGAAGGCCGGATGGTGGCCGAACTGACAAAGGCAGACATCACGCCTGAGACGCTGGTGGGTCACGCAGCGGGCATCAAGGAGGCCGCGCAATGAAACGTATTCTTGCCACGCGCGAGCTGTTGCTTTTGGTCGCAATCGGCATTGTGCTGGCGATCATCGCGTCGCGCTTTCCGGCGTTTGTGACGCCGGCCAATCTGACGGTTGTGTTCAACGACACATCGCCGCTGATCCTGCTGGCCATTGGGCAGATGATCGTGATTCTGACCAAATGTATCGACCTTTCTGTGGCCGCAAATCTGGCACTGACCGGCATGGTCGTGGCGCTGGTGAACATAGCAGCGCCCGATCTGCCGATCCCGGTGATTATCGTGATTGCCACAGGTTTTGGCACGCTTTTGGGCATGTTCAACGGGCTTCTGGTCTGGAAACTGGCAATCCCGCCTATTGTCGTAACACTTGGCACAATGACCATTTTCCGGGGCTGTATTTTTCTGCTGACCGAGGGCAAATGGGTCAACAGTCACGAAATGACCGCGGCCTTCAAGGCCGTGCCGCGTGCCGATATTCTGGGCCTGCCGGTGCTTAGCTGGATTGCGATTGTCGCGGTGATTTTCTTTTCACTCTTGATGACGCGCACGACGCTTGGCCGGGCGTTTTATGCTGCAGGCGGCAACCCGCATGCCGCGACCTATGCGGGCATCAACGTGGGCCGGACGCAATTCTGGGCCTTCACCATTTCAGGCGCGATAGCAGGGCTGACCGGGTATCTCTGGGTGTCGCGCTTTGCGGTTGCCTATGTCGATGTGGCCGGTGGGTTTGAGCTGACCGTCGTGGCCGCTTGCGTCATCGGCGGCGTGTCGATCATGGGCGGTATAGGCACCGTGACGGGTGCGCTTTTGGGTGCACTTTTCCTGGGGATCATCGCCAATGCCTTGCCGGTCGTGAACATTTCGCCGTTTTGGCAGATGGCAATATCCGGCAGCGCGATCATCATCGCCGTTGTGGTGAACGCCCAAGCCAACCGATCACCCGGGCGCATCATCCTGAAGAAAGCGGAGCAGGCGACATGACCCAAACGCGCAGCATTCCCGACCGTCTGCAATCGCCCGCTGAACGCTATCTGAAAAGCTGGGAAAGCCTGTTGCTATTGGTGGCGATTGGCATCTTTGTCGCAAACTCGTTTGCGTCGCCCTATTTTCTGAACGCCTGGAACCTGTCTGACGCGACATTCAATTTCACTGAAAAAGCGATGATTGCCTTTGCAATGGCGCTGTTGATCATCTCGGGCGAGATTGATCTGTCGGTCGCGGCCATCATCGCGCTTGCCTCCACCGCAATGGGGGCGGCGGTGCAAATAGGGGTCGGGACAGAAGGGCTGGTGGTAATCGGTCTGGCCGTGGGCGTCTTGTGCGGGGCCTTCAACGGGTTTCTGGTCACCGGTCTTGGATTGCCATCCATCGTGGTGACCATCGGCACAATGAGCCTGTTTCGCGGCATCAGCTTTATCATCCTGGGCGATCAGGCCTATCGCGGTTATCCGCCGGAATTTGCGTTTTTCGGGCAAGGCTATGTCTGGTGGGTGATCTCGTTTGAATTTGTACTGTTTGCGATCATTGCCGTGATCTATGCCGTCATTCTGCACAAGACCAACTTTGGCCGGGCCGTTTACGCGATTGGCAACAACGCCACTGGCGCGCTGTTTTCAGGCATCCGGGTTGGCCGCGTGAAATTCATTCTTTTCTTGCTGACAGGCTTGATGTCCGGTGTCGCCGCGATCTGCTTGACATCGCGGCTTGGATCGACCCGACCGTCTATTGCCTTTGGCTGGGAATTGGAGATCGTGACCATGGTGGTTCTGGGCGGCGTGAACATTCTTGGCGGTTCGGGCACCATCCCGGGCGTGGTCATCGCGGCTTTTGTGATGGGGTTGGTGACGTTTGGGCTGGGGCTTTTGAACGTGCCGGGCATCGTCATGTCCATCGTCATCGGCGCGCTTTTGATTTCGGTCATCGCCTTGCCCCGGCTTTGGTCGATGTGGAGACAGGCGTGATGGAGAAATTTGCGTTCAAAATGCACCTCAACCCGGGTTGCAAAGCGGAGTATAAAAAGCGCCATGACGAAATTTGGCCCGAGCTTGTGACGCTGTTGCGCGACGCCGGTGTGTCGGATTATTCGATCCATCTGGATGAAGAGACCAACATTTTGTTCGGCGTGCTGTGGCGAACCGCTGATCACGGAATGGACGCGTTGCCGTCGCATCAGATTATGCAGCGCTGGTGGGCGCATATGGCCGACATCATGGAAACCAAGCCCGACAACGAACCTGTGGCGGTGCCGCTGACGCCCGTCTTTCAGATGCCATGACGCCCGGCCATATAGCAGTCATCGACATTGGCAAAACCAATGCGAAACTGGCTTTGGTCGATACGGCGGATTTGTCGGAAATTGACGTAACGACCCGGCCCAACACCGTGTTGGCCGGCCCGCCTTATCCGCATTTCGACACCGAGGCGATCTGGGATTTTCTGCTGCAGGGGTTTGCGCGCTTTCACCAGACATACGGGATCGACGCAATTTCGGTGACCACCCACGGGGCGTCCGGCGCTTTGTTGACCGCCGATGGGGAACTGGCCGCACCAATTCTGGATTACGAACACAGTGGGCCGGACACGGTGACAAAGGCCTATGACGCCATGCGCCCCGATTTTGCCGAAACGGGCGCCCCCCGTTTGCCCATGGGGCTGAACCTGGGGGCGCAATTGCACTGGCAATTTGGCGAAGACCCAACGCTTTTGGACCGAACCGCCCATATCGTGACCTATCCGCAATATTGGAGCCATCGTCTGACGGGGGCGCTGGCGACAGATGTAACGTCAATTGGCTGCCACACCGATTTGTGGAACCCGTACACGGGCGCGTTTTCACCTTTGGTTGACCGGTTGGGCATACGCGACAAGATCGCACCGGCACGCAAATCGGCCGAGGTTCTTGGCACGCTTCTGCCACAGGTCGCGGCAACCACGGGTCTTGAACCCGACACGCCTGTCTATTGTGGCATCCACGATTCCAACGCGTCGCTTTTGCCGCATGTCCTGCGCCGCGAACCGCCGTTTTCGGTGGTCTCGACCGGCACATGGGTGATCGTGATGACGATGGGCGGAACCGCTGTGCCGCTTGATCCGGCGCGCGACACGCTGGTCAACGTAAACGCGCTTGGCCGGCCCGTGCCATCGGCGCGGTTCATGGGGGGGCGCGAATATGAAATCATCCGCGCCGGCCACACGGCAGAATACGACGCAGCCACGCGGGACGCTGTTGTGGAACAAGGTTTGATGTTGCTGCCGTCCGTGATGTCGGATTACGGCCCGTTCCAAGGCAGGCACCACCGCTGGATTGGAACCGAACCGGGTCAGAACACGGCTGAACGTTCGGCTGTTCTCAGCCTTTATCTGGCGATGATGACGTCGGAATGTTTGTTGCTGACCGGTCATCGGGGTGCAATCGTGGTTGAAGGCCCGTTTGCCCGCAATGAGGGCTATTGTCAGATGTTGGCCGTGGCGACTGGCGCGCAGGTGGTGACGTCAAAGGCCGCGACAGGCACCGGGCAGGGCGCGGCAATGCTGGCGCTGAACCCGAAGACGATGCCACGGGTGGATGCCGGCCACACCTATCTGCCCAAGGACTGCGCCGACCATGTGGCTTACGCAAAAGCTTGGCGAAGGGCTGTCACCCAAGGCTGATTACGGATCAAAGACCATCCACCCCAATCCCAGGGACACTGCCGGGATATAGGTGACCAGCATCAACGCCGTCAGGATTGCCAGGTAAAACGGCCAGATCGATTTGACGACGTTTTCCATCCGCTCGTTGCCGACGACACAGCCGACGAAAAGGCAGGCACCCACCGGGGGGGTGGTCAGGCCCAGGCCAAGGTTCATCATCATAATGATCCCGAACTGAATAGGGCTCATGCCCAAATCCATGACGATCGGCAGGAATATGGGCGTGGTGATCAGAATAAGAGCCGCCATATCCATGATCATGCCCAGCACCAAAAAGGTGAAATTGAGCAACAGCAGGATCACAAATTCAGATTCAGAAATCGACAGCACGAACCCCGCCAACAATTCCGGCACGCGGTTCAGGGTCAGAAGATACGCAAAAGCCGACGCGCAGGCGATCAGGATCATCGCCATGGACGTGATGCGCACCGACACTAAAACCGCCTGTTTGAATTTATCCCAGGTCAGTTCGCGGTAAACCAAAGCGGTGACCAAAATCGCATAGATGGCCCCGAAAGCCCCGGATTCTGTCACTGTCATAATCCCGGACAGCACTCCGCCGACGATAATCACCGCCGTCATAAGCCCGGGCAGGGCCACGATGAAACTGATCATCAAAGGGGCAAAGCCGGGAAAATCCTCGGACGGATAGTTGCGTTTCACCGCAACCAGCCAAGCGGCAAAAGCCAGACACAGACACATCAAAATACCAGGGATGACACCGGCCAGAAAAAGCTGACTGATCGGCAAACCGCCTGCCGCAATCGCATAGATGATCATGTTGTGGCTGGGTGGAATGACCACGCCTGCAATCGACGAGGTGACCGTCACGTTCACGGCATAGTCGCCGTCATACCCTTTTTCTTTCATCACCGGCATGAGGATAGACCCTAACGCCGATGTGTCGGCCACGGCCGATCCGGAAATGCCGCCAAACAACATGGACGAGGCGACGTTGACCACGCCCAATCCACCCCGCATCCAGCCCACAGCGGCCGAGGCCAACCGGACCAATCGCACGGCAATCCCCCCTTGCAGCATCAATTCGCCCGCAAAGATGAAAAAAGGAATGGCCAGCAGCGAAAAGATCGAAATGCCCGAAACAATCCGCTGGGTCGCAATAAACAGCGGCAAGCCTTCATAGATAAAGCCCGCAAAGGCCGCGATGCCCAGACAAAAGGCCACTGGTACGCCTGCAATCAGGCACAGAAAGAAGATACCGAACAGCAGAACCAGGCTCATGCCGTGTCCTCCTTGCGAAAGACGCGCCGCGCCAGATCATCCAGCGAAAACAAAAAGATCATTGTGCCGCCGATGATCACCGGCAACGCGCGCCAGCCTTCGGAAATGCCGATCAACGGAATATCGCGCCGTGCTGTGCGGTCGAACATGACATAGCCTTGCCAGGCCAGCATCGCGCCAAAGAAAAGCAGGGCGCACGATGCGATGATCAAAGCGGCGCCGCGCAAAGGCCCGGGCAGGGCGTCGCGAATGAAGTCGACAGACAGATGTGTCTTGCGCCGCACCCCGACAGCCGCCCCCAGAAAGGTGATCCAAACCACCATCAGCAAAGCGGCCTGTTCCACCCAGGTGGGTGTCGCGTTCAGGATATAGCGCCCATAGACCAGCCACCCGAAAATCACGATCAGCACGACGATCATCACACTGGCCAGTGCCGTGGCGATTTGTGCCAACAGATCCAGCCCACGTTGCCAAGCTGCCATTCTTTTGCCTTTCCCGGTCAAGAAATGGGGGGCCGAAAGGCCCCCCGGTTCAAAGGGTGTAGGACGCCCTATTCGGTTGTCTGGATCGCTTCGATCACAGATGCCAGATCAGGATTGGCGGCAATGAAACCCTCGTAAACAGGGGCCATCAGTTCCTGGAAGGCAACCTTGTTTTCGACCTCATTGATCTTGACGCCCGACGCTTCGACCTTGGCGCGGCTTGCAGCTTCGCGTTCGGCCCAAAGTTCACGCTGGGTGTTGGCCGAATTCTGGGCGGCGGTGCGAACAGCGGCCTGAGTGTCAGCATCCAGCGCTTCCCAGGCTTCGGTCGCAACGCACAGGCATTCCGGAATGATCAGGTGCTGCGAGATTGAATAAAAACCAGCCACTTCGAAGTGACCAGTGGATTCGTACGACGGATAGTTGTTTTCCGCCCCATCAATCACGCCGGTCTTCAGTGATTGATACACCTCGCCAAAGGCCATGGGCGTGGCGTTGCCGCCAAGTTGGGCAATCATGTCGACAAACAGATCATTGTTCATCACTCGCACTTTCAGACCTTCGACATCCGAAGGCGTCATGATTGGGCGTTCCGAGTTGTAAAAGCTGCGCGCGCCGCTGTCATACCACGCCAGTGGCACCACGCCTTCGGCCGCCATCGCTTCTTCGAAGACCTTGCCGACGTCACCGTCCATGGCGCGGAACATATGTGGCACGTCGTTAAAGATGAACGGCAGCGACACAACGTTGGTGGTCGGAATGATCGGACCCATGGGCCCAAGGTTGAACTGGCCAACCTGAATGCCGCCGTTGCGCACCTGTTCGATTGCGTCGGGCTGCGATCCCAGAACGCCGCCGTGGAACATCTGAAGCTTGATGTCGGTCGTTTCCGCAAGCTCAGCCGCAAACTGATCCAGCGCGACAGTGTTCGGATAGTCTTCGACATGGATATTCCAGCCCCGCCATTCGGCAGCAGCGGCAACAACGGGAATTGATACGGCGACAACAGCCGTCGCGACGATGGATGAGAATTTCATGGTGTCCTCCCTAACTCTCTGGCAAAATGATACTGCCATACAAGTTTCTGTAAAGGAAAATTTACGAACGTCCTGGTCTAGGCGTCGAAATACTCGGCATTCGAAAGCCGAACGGCCTCAATTGTCTTTTCAATTCTAGCAAGATGCGCCCGCAATACGTGTTCGGCCCCCGCTGCGTCCTGCGCTGTGATATGTTCGAAAATCGCGCGGTGATCATCGACCAGCACGGCCATTTCATCGGTGTTCTTGAGGCTGAGCACACAGATTCGGTCGACATAGGCCTTGTTCTCTTTGATCCGCGCAAAGGCGAAAGGTGTCTGCGCGACATCTGCCAGCAAGGCGTGAAATTCCTCATCCAGCACATGAAAGCCCTGCGTGTCATGTGTCGCGACGGCGCGATCTTGTGCCGACATGCAGCGTTCCAGCCCCGGACGGTAGAGGTCAGACCAGTTTTTACAAGCGAATTTAATGACTTCCACCTCAACCGCGCGACGCACGAAACGTGCGGTGTCAATGCGCGCCATCGAAAACTTGCGGACCCGTGTGGCTTTCTGCGGCTGGATTGTCACCAGGTCTTCGCTGGACAAAAGGTTTAAGGCTTCGCGCACCGGCTGACGCGAGACACCGAATTTTGCGGCCACCTCTGATTCTGACAATTTGGCGCCCGGCAGAATGTCCAGCGACATGATCTCATCACGCAACTGGGCAAATATGATATCGGCCGTCGAGCGCCGTTCGGGAATGGAATAGGCCATCGATAGAGATTCCCGTTCATCCTGCTTGGTGGTCACCACTTCTGTCATGCGCCAATTGCGGTTGCCAACCCAATATTTTCGCCATACTACCATACAAGTTAGAGGCGTGACAATGGAGGTACGCATGTCTTTCCCCGAAGTTGAAGTAGATGGAGGCGTTCTGCGCCAAGTTCTTGCAGATGACGCATCGCTTATGGTCGTTGCGTTTCGGTTCAAAGAAGGCATGGAAGGCGCGCTGCACAATCACCCGCATGTGCAGTCCACTTTCGTGCGAAAAGGCCGGTTTGAATTCAAGATGGACGGCAAGTCGTTCACCGTGTCCGAAGGTGACAGTTTCGTCATTCCATCGAACGCGGTCCATGGCTGCGTCTGTCTGGAAGACGGTGAACTGATCGATTGCTTCACACCGCGTCGCGACGATTTTCTCTAAATTCAAAAGGCTTTTCCATGCTTACCGTCAAAACTCTTTACGCCGTCAGCCAAACTGAAACCAAGGCGATGGACACCACGCGCCTGCGCGAGAACTTTCATTTCGGTAGTGTCTTTGCCCCGGGCGAGGCACGGTTGCTGTATACGCATTACGACCGCATGATCGTCGGCGGCGTGGAGCCCAAGGGCAGCGCCATCACCTTGGACGAGATCAAGGAATGTGGCACAGCATCCATTCTGGACCGGCGCGAAATTGGCGTTCTCAACCTTGGGGACACGGCTGATGTGTTGACCCCGGATACCAGCCATAAATTGGGCCGGGGCGATGTGCTCTATCTGGGCATGGGGGCCGGCGCGATCACCTTTGGCACAGGCGGCAAGTTCTACATCGTTTCAACGCCCGCGCACAAAGCCCTGCCGCTCAAGCTGATCAAGCTTGCCGATGCGGGCAGCGTCAAAATGGGCGCGCCTGAGACCGCGAATGATCGCACGATCTATCAGTTCATCCATCCCGATGTGATGGAAAGCTGTCAGCTTGTGATGGGCTATACCATGTTCCACGGCGGCTCGGTTTGGAACACAATGCCCGCCCATGTCCATGACCGCCGGATGGAGGCGTATCTTTACTTTGACTTGGCCGATGAAAACCGGGTTTTCCATTTCATGGGCGAACCCGACGAGACGCGTCACATCGTTATGAAAAACGAAGAAGCGGTGATATCGCCGCCATGGTCGATCCACTGCGGCTGCGGCACCGGCAGCTATACGTTCTGCTGGGCGATGGGCGGCGACAATGTTGACTATAAAGACGTCGAAATGGTCGCGATGGAAGACCTGCGATGACGGCGTTTTCGCTGGCAGGTAAATCCGCGTTGGTGACCGGGGCCAATACCGGCATCGGGCAGGCGGTTGCCGTGGCCTTGGCCCGCGCCGGGGCCCATGTGATTTGTGTGGGCCGTCGGGCCTGCACTGAAACGCTGGCCGCGATCGGGGATGGGGCCGAAGACATGACGCTTGATTTCGCGGATCCAATGGCAGCCCGTGATGTGTTTGCGGCGCGGGACATCGACATTCTGGTCAATAACGCGGGCATCATCCGACGCGAAGACGCCACTGATTTTTCAGAACAAGACTGGGATGACGTCATGGACGTCAATCTAAAGGCCCTGTTCTTTACCGGCCAAGCTTTCGCAAAAGCGGCGATTGCCCGGGGGGGCGGCGGCAAAATCGTCAACATCGCCTCGCTTCTGTCCTTTCAAGGCGGCATCCGCGTTCCGTCCTACACTGCGTCCAAACATGGGGTGGCGGGGCTGACGAAGGCGCTTTGCAACGAATGGGCCCCAAAAGGCATTAACGTGAATGCCATTGCACCGGGCTATATTGCGACGAACAACACCGAAGCGCTTCGGAACGACCCTGACCGCAATCAGGCTATCCTCGAACGCATTCCCGCAGGCCGCTGGGGCGACCCGGCCGACATTGCCGAAACGGCTGTGTATCTGGCCGCGCCCGCGTCGGACTATGTGAATGGCGCGGTTTTGAACGTCGATGGCGGGTGGCTGGCGCGCTGACGCCCGGATTTGCCCCCTGGCGCGCAAAGCCACCCCAAAAACCCACCTTCAACGGTTGTTAAGGTTTTGCCCATAACCCTGCGCCGCGCGGCACCTTTTGGGCACAGGCATGGCAACGGTCGATTGGTCAGCGATCTATCTTGGCAATATTGCCGACATGGACACCGATGAAAGCACGCTTGCCGGCGAAGGCGCGGCGGCGCTTTTGACCACCTATGGCTCGGCCGCGTCCCCGCTCAGCGACAACGTCATCACACTGACAACCACCAGCACAAACAACGTAATGGAACGCGACAATGTCGCGACGTCCGATCAACTGACGTTCGAAGTGTCGCCGGGTGGCCCCACGACATCGACGATGATCGATTCAATCTATCGCGTCGACGTCAATATATCCTATTCCACCACCTCCGGCGCGAATGTTGGCGGCTTTACCTATGTTATACACGACACGGACGGAAACCTATTTTTCGTGGTGGACGAATTCGTGGGCTTCTTTGTACCCAGTCTATTCACCGAACCGATCGAAGAGATCGTCATCACCGATATCGAGGATGATGACGTGTCGTTCCTGTTGCAGTTCGATCATGACTCGTACGACTTCACCAGCACATCGGCGGGCCCAACGATCTGTTTTCTGGATGGTACGCGCATCCGGACGCCCCAAGGGGACAAGGCTGTCGAAGCCCTGCGGGTGGGGGATCTGGTCGAAACGCTCGATCATGGCCCGCTTCCCATCTTGTGGTTGGGACGGCGCGCAATGAATTTCCCGATGCATGACGCCAAGTACAAACCCTATTGCATCACAAAGGGCGGTCTTGGGCGGGCGACGCCAGCGCGGGATCTCAAACTATCACGCCAGCACCGCGTGTTGTTGGAAACGCCCGGTGATCAGGTGCTTGCACCTGTCTGCGGGCTGGATGATTTGCCCGGAGTAGGACGCATGACGCAGCTGCGTCAGGCCGTGTTTCATTCTATTCTTTTGCCGCGCCATTCCATTCTTTTCGCCGAAGGCGCGAAGGTCGAAAGCTTTTATCCGGGGCCCACGGCCCTGCGTTGCTTGCCCCGGTCAGACCGTCGCGCGTTGTGCCAATTGTTCGATGGCCTAAGCGACAGCCCCGAACAGGCCTATGGCCGCCTTGCACGCCGCGCTTTGACCCGGCGGGACGCAAAAAGGTTTGTCAAACGAAGCGTCGCACCGGCCTAGCTGTCTCAGGCGCCGCTTTGCGCGGCATAGTGGTCAAACGCCTTCAAAGCCTTGGCGCTATAGGCAAAAGACGGACCGCCGCCCATATAGGTGGCCATCGACAGCGCCTCGCAAACCTCATCCCGGCTAGCACCCAATTTGGCCAGTGTACGCACATGAAAGCCGATGCAGCTGTCGCAACGCGTGGCAATGGCAATGCCCAGCGCGATGAACTCTTTTGTTTTCTCGGACAATGCGCCGTCGGCCTTCGCGGCCTTGCCCATCGCGCCAAACCCCTTGATAGTTTCGGGGATTTCCTTGCTCAGCGCGGCCATATTGGCCTCGGTTTCGGCCATAAAGTCTTGCCAGTCCATCGTAGTCTCCTTGGATTTTGCCTAAATACGCTCGTCCGCACCCATCCGCCGTTCAAGCCACCGCACACCGGCGCTGATGATCAACACAAGGATCAGATATTCGACAATCAGCAATGAGTAGATCTCAAGAGGTCGGTATTCGGTGACGACCAGCTCATTCGCCCGCCGGGTCAATTCCTGCATCCCGATCACCGAGGCAAAAGCGCTCATCTTCACGATATAGATAAACTGGTTGGCCAAGGGCGGCAGAATGCGCCGGATCGCCTGCGGCAAAATAACATAGCGCATGGTTTGCACGTAGTTCAGCCCGACTGTCTGCGCCGCTTCACTTTGGCCGCGCGCAATCGACTGAATGCCAGACCGATAGATCTCGGCTGTAAAGGCGCTGTCCGAAATCGCCAGCGTGATGATTGCGCCCCAGAACGGGTCGATGGGGATGTTCAATCCCATTGATTTAAAGACAATCGGCAGCCCGTAAAACACCCAGAACAGCATAGGCAACAATGGGATTGACCGGACAAATTCCACGTAAATCCGGTTTAGAAGCCGCAGCCACCGATTGCGCGCCTGACCGGGCAGGGCGACGATCAGGCCAAGAACAATCGAGATTGACGCAGCGGTGACCGAAATCAGGATGGTGGCCCACATGCCCGAAATCAGGAACCGGATATTCGTCCACCCGCTGGGCGTGCGTGGGTCAATGACATACCAGCCCCAATTGCCGGACTGGCTGCATCCGGCCAACAACAAAAGCGACGCAATCAGGAAAAAACGGATCATGCGTGCGCCCTCAATGGTGCAATATCTGGGCTAGAAACTTCTGGCATCGCTCGGTCTGCGGATTGCCAAAAAACGCTTCGGGCGTGCCGCGTTCAACAATCTCGCCCCGGTCCATAAATACCATCTGATCTGCGACCTTGCGGGCAAACCCCATCTCGTGGGTCACGACAACCATGGTCATCCCGTCCTCGGCCAATTCCACAATGACATCCAGAACCTCGGCAATCATTTCAGGGTCCAGCGCCGAAGTCGGTTCATCAAACAAAAGCACCTTGGGCTCCATGCACAGCGACCGCGCAATCGCAACGCGCTGTTGCTGCCCGCCGGACAGTTGCTTTGGCATCTTATTGGCCTGATCCGGGATGCGCACGCGTTCCAGATAGTCATGCGCGCGGGCCTCGGCCTCGGCCCGTGTCAGTCCACGCGCACGCATTGGGCCAAGGGTCAGATTATCAAGAACGCTAAGATGCGGAAAAAGATTGAATTGCTGAAACACCATCCCGACTTCGCCTTGAATAGACGCAATCGATTTCGGGTCATTCGTCAATTCAGCCCCGTACAGCCGGATGGTTCCGCTTTGATGGGCTTCCAGTTTGTTGATGCAGCGCACAACCGTGGACTTGCCCGACCCTGACGGGCCGCAAATCACCACACGTTCACCGGGGGTAACCGTCAGATCGATGTCTTTTAGGGCCTGGAAGTCGCCGAACCACTTATTCACAGCAATCATCTCTATTGCTGCTTCGTTCATCTCTTGCCCCGTTTTTTCGAAAACTGTCTTGTCAAGTTGACAGTCTATTTGATTTCCAAGCCGTATCAAGCGACTATGGGGCGAGACCAGAAAAAACACATCAGATGAACAGGAGTGTGAGGATGAAGAGATTTCTAAGGGCGATGGCCGTCGCTGCAGTTGGCCTAAGCCTTGCGGGCGCAGCAACCGCCCAGTCGGCGCTGAACGAGATTTTGAACAGCGGTGTTCTGAAAGTCGGGACAACCGGTGACTGGAATCCGATGACTGTGCGCGATCCGGCCAGCAACAGTTACAAGGGCTTCGACATCGACATCATGACCGAACTTGCCACTGATCTTGGCGTCGAGGTTGAATTCGTGCCGACCGATTGGAAAACACTGGTCAACGGTGTCGTGGCGGGTCAGTACCACATCACTGGGTCGGCCTCTATTTCGCCACCGCGCATGAAAGCGGCAGGATTTTCGGAAAGCTATATCTCTGTCGAGATCTTCCCGTTCACCATGCCGGACAAAGCGGCCAATTTTTCGGGCTATGACTCGATCAATCAACCCGGCGTCAAAGTTGCAACAACGCTTGGCACCACCTTCGAAGGTCTTGTGCGTGAATGGTTCCCGGACGCCGACATCATGGTCGTCGAAGCCCCCGCACGCGGCTATCAGGAAGTGCTGGCAGGGCGCGCCGATGTCTTCATCACATCGAACATCGAAGGCTCGACCCTGACCGAGAAATTTGGCGTAGTCCGCGTCCCCGACACCGGCCCTCGGTCACCATCCCCGATTGCAATGCTCTTGCCGCAGAACGATCAGGTCTGGATAAAC
>CALDUK010000057.1 GCA_937924905.1 uncultured Paracoccaceae bacterium
CGCGACGCTGGGGGAGCGCTGCTCCCCCAGGCCCCCACGAAGTATTTCGGGTCATTGGAGGAGTAGGCCATGAGCGACTATGGACAGGCCTTTGAAACGATGCGGGCCAAGGCGGGGCCGGTTTGGGACGCCTACACCCGGCATGGGTTTGTTGATGGCTTGCGCGATGGCGCGCTGCCGCGCGCGGCGTTCCTGCATTATTTGCGACAGGATTATATTTTTCTGACCCATTTCTCGCGCGCCTGGGCCCTGGCGGTTGTCAAGGCGGGGTCGCTGGACGAAATGCGCGCGTGCGCCGGTACGGTCCATGCGCTTTTGGAAGACGAGATGAAGTTGCACGTCAAGATTTGCTCGGACGCGGGTATCTCTGAAGCTGACCTTTTGGCCACGCGCGAGCGGCCCGAAAATGCCGCCTATACGCGTTATGTCATGGATTGCGGTTTTTCGGGCGACTTCCTGACCTTGCTGGCCGCGCTTTTGCCCTGTGTTCTGGGGTATGGCGAAATTGGCGCGCGGCTTGTGGCTGAGACGTCGTCAGACACCTACGGCGATTGGATTGCGACCTATGGGGGGGGCGAATACCAAAGCCTCTGCCGTGATGTCGGCCAATTGATGGATAGCGCTTTGGCTGCGCGTCTTGGGGCTGGTTATACCGAGTTGCCGGTTTGGGCCAAGCTGTGTGACACGTTCACGCAAGCCACCGAGCTGGAAGTTGGGTTTTGGCAAATGGGGCTGACACCGTGACCCAGGCGCCCGGCGTGCACATCAAAGGTTCGGCCGGGTTTGTCGCGGTGTCCTTGTTTCGCAATCTGGATGTGACCGTTGGGGCGGGGGAATGGACCTGTCTTTTGGGCGTCTCTGGCGTGGGCAAATCCACAATTTTGCGACTGATCGCGGGGCTTGAAACCGGCGCAGTCTTCGACGGGTCGATTGAAACCAGCGATGGCGCGTCTTTGGACGGGCGGGTCGCCTATATGGCGCAGCAGGATTTGTTGTTGCCCTGGGCAACGGTTCTGGAAAACGTCTGTCTGGGCGCGCGTTTGCGTGGAGAACGGGTGGATCATGCGCGTGCCAAAGCTTTGATCGAGGATGTTGGGTTAACGGCACATGTCGCCAAGAAGCCCCATGCTTTGTCCGGTGGCCAAAGGCAGCGCGCGGCTTTGGCGCGCACATTGATGGAGGGCGGGCAGGTCATCCTTCTGGACGAGCCGTTTTCGGCGCTGGATGCGCGCACGCGTGCGGATATGCAAGAATTGGCCTTTCGCCTTTTGGGCGGGCGCACGGTGCTTTTGGTGACCCATGATCCCGCCGAAGCCGCGCGACTGGGCCACCGGATTGTGATTATGACCGAAGCGGGCGTCGCCACCGTTGCGCCGCCGGCGCTTGCGCCGCCCAGGCCGCTGGATGATGCGGGCTATCTGGCCGCGCAAGCCGCGCTGTTGCAACGTTTGCGGGTGCCGGCATGAAGCTGTTGGGCGGCCTTTTTGCAGCCGGTCTGGCGGTTCTGGTCTGGCAAGCGATTGTGACGCTGACCGATGCGCCCCGGTTTATCCTGCCAAGCCCCGCTTTGGTGCTGGAGACATGGTTTGCCAATCGCGCGCTTTTGGCCGAACACACGCTGGTCACAGGGTTGGAAATCGTGCTGGGCCTGTTGATTGGGGCAGGTTTGGGCGTGATCACGGCCCTGTCGCTGGCGGCCTCGAATTTTGCGCGGCTGACCATCCGGCCCATGCTGGTGTTTACCCAGGCTTTGCCGGTTTTTGCGCTGGCACCCATTTTGACGCTTTGGCTGGGGTTTGGATTGGGATCGAAAATCGCCATGGCGGTTCTGATCATATATTTCCCCGTAACCTCGGCCTTTTTCGATGGACTGATGCGGACACCGAAAGGGTATCTGGATTTGGCTGAAACCATGGGGGCCAGCCCTGCGCGTATTTTGTGGAAAGTGCGCGTGCCTGCGGCCTTGCCCGCGCTTGGGTCCGGTCTGCGTCTTGCGGCGGTTTATGCCCCAATTGGTGCTGTGATTGGCGAATGGGTCGGGGCAAGCCGGGGATTGGGCTATCTGATGCTATTGGCCAATGGCCGGGCAAAAACCGATCTGATGTTTGCCGCATTGTTCACGCTGGGGCTGTTGTCGATCCTGCTTTACGTTGTCGTCAACCGGGTGACGCTTTACGCGCTGGAGCGACACACCCCCGGACAGTGAGAGACTTGCCCGACGGCAGGTCATAAGGCAGTGTTCCCGAACGCAGAGGTCCGACGGAGAGGCGCCATGCATATTGCCTTTGTCACCGGCCCCGGTCGGGGCGACACCGATTTGTTGTTGGCGTCGGTTGCATCGCGTCTTGAGGATGCGGGATTGCGGGCCTGTGGCACAGTACAGGTCAACACCGAATGCGAAGGCGACGGACCCTGCGACATGGATGTGCAGGTGTTGCCCGATGGGCCGGTGATCCGGATTTCGCAGACGCTTGGCCCCGAGGCGCGGGGATGCAGGCTGGATCCGGGTGCGCTGGAAACCGCCATTGCCGCCTGCGAAGCCCGGCTGGATGGGGCCGAGGTTTTGCTGGTCAACAAGTTCGGCAAGCAAGAGGCATTGGGGCGCGGGTTTCGCGGGCTGATTGCCGAAGCTCTGTCGCGGGATATGCCGGTTTTGGTTGGCCTTAACGCTTTGAACAAAGACGCTTTTTGCCAGTTCACGGACAATGTCGCGGTCGAGGTTCAGCCTGACCGTGACGCAATCCTGTCCTGGCTTTTGCGGGCCGTCCAAAATCGCCAGACGGTGACTTAGACGTTTCACGCACCATTGACGCAGCGTTACCGGCCTTAGGCGCATGGCGCGTTCATTGATACTGTCAGCCCCAGTGAAGCTTTGAATTTCTGAGCAATTTCTTGTTTTGCTGGGGTAAAATTAATGACCGATTTGAGTTTGCCGCCGATTGATTTCGCGGTGCTGATGGATCGTCTGAGCGATCCTGACAGCGATCTGGACCACTTGCTGGGCTATATGATCGAAGTTCCTGTTCCCGGGCGCATGGGGCCTGAGCTGGAACCGAACCCGGCGCTGGTGCTGAATATTCCGCCGCGCGTCGAAGGTGGGTTTCTGGTCAGCCTTGCGAATGGGTTTATGCGCACCCGGCGCCATCGCCAGTACCGGAAGCGGATCGCGGCGGGGTGGACCGGGCCGCGGATCGTATCCGAAGGCGACAGCTGGTTTCAATATCCGACGCGGTTGCAGGATACGATTGATCATCTGATGAAATCGAACGCTATCCTCAGCCTTGGCGCGGCTGGTGATGAATTGAAAGACATTCAGAACCAGCGCGAGATCCTGCGTCATATCCAGAACGAAGGGGCCAAGGCGCTTTTGTTGTCGGCCGGGGGCAATGATCTGTTCGACAATGGTCAGCTTGGCCGTCTGGTCGAAGACCCGTTTCCGGGTGCCACCGGCGAAGATCTGGTGGGAGAGACCTTTCAGGCGTTCTTGCGGACTATGGTGCCCAAATATCTTAGTCTGTTCCGGCGCGTGCATCGGGCATTTCCACATGTGCATATGCTGATCCACGGCTACGGCCCGGCATTTCCGCGCAATGGGGCGTGGATTGAAAAGCCGCTGACGGATCGTGGTGTTCCGAAATCCGTGCAGCATGATGTGGTCAAACTCATTCTGCGCCGGTTCAACGACAGTTTGGCCGGTTTGGCCAAGCGGGCCGAATTTCACGGCAAGCTGGCGCATATCGACGTCACCCATATCGGCACCAAGCCGGGGGATTGGCACGACGAAATTCATCTGAACGGGCCGAATTACAAAAAGGTTGCCGACGTCTTTCAGGCCGAGCTGGACAAACGGCTGGCCGGGGCGGCGCCGGAAAGCGGTATACCTGCCGCCGCGACATCGTCCGCGGTCACCGAAGCAGCGGCGCGACTGGCGGCTTTGGATCAAGGCACGTTGTTGCGCGAGTTGGATTTACGCGTGAACCTGGTTGATCTTGATCCAACAGCGGCGGACGAAGCGGACTTGCCTCTTTTAAGCGCGGCGCAACCGGCGACCGAATTGGGCTTTCAAACCATTCGCATGGCAACCGAGCGATTGATCAGGCCGTGGCTGGACAACTTGCGCGATGTTCTTTGTGGCGGAGCTGGGCCGGACAATCTGGTGGAAAAAGCGGTTGTCGATGGGTTGGGCAAGGGCAAAGGCGCGTTGTCGGGCGCGATTGCGAGATGGCTGATCTCGGGCCCGTTCGGTGTGCCTGCGGCGGTGGCCACGGCGTTGGCGGCGTGGCTGGCGGGCGAGGCTTTGCGGTTGGGCAAGACCAAGTTGTGCGCGACTTATGCCCCTGTTTCGCCGCCCGTTCTGGAGGGCGTTGTCGAAGCTGCGGTGCCGACCATGGCGGATGCGCGCGCGATGTTCGCAGGCCGGGACGGGGTGCCGGGTTTTGACGCGGCATTCGTTGCGCAGCGCAAAGCCTTGATGGAAGAGGTCGTGCGCAAGGACGCGGTCGAAGAGCCGACCGTCCCGGTTGATGAAAACGGGATGAAGGCGTTCATGGCCTTCTCGGGGTCTGTTTTCGAAATGCTGGGCGGCGAAACGGACGACGCCCCCGTTGACGCGGGCTTTCTTAGTATGGCCGAGGCGCTGATCGAAATTGATGGCACCCGGCCTGCCTTGTATGTGCGCGATGGTACGGTCGATGTGAACGATCCCAAGCTGGAACGCAGCACATTTCAGGATCAGGTGATTGAACATCTGCCGGATATTGAAAGCCAGATTGCCGCAACGGGCCGCGTGTTGCAGGGGTTTGACCGGTCGCCCGACCGGGTGTTTGGCAGCGCCTGGATGCTGGACGGGGGACGTGCTGCGACTGCGCAGCATGTGGTCGAGTTTATGGCGGTTCGGTTTGGGCCGAACTGGTTTTTGAACGGCAATTTCTTTGTGGATTTCGCGGTCGAGGCTGACCGGCCGACCGGGCAAGGGCCGATCTTTCGGGTCGAAGGGGTCGAAGGCACGGGCCCCAACCGGATTGAAGGGCGCGTGAACCCCGCGCAACTGGATGTGGCGGTTTTAAAGCTGGTTCCCGTGGGCGGGCAGGCATTTCCCGATCCGGTGCCGCTTGCGACGCTGGCGGATGAAGCCGAAATGTTGGCCGACGCGCGGCCCTGGTTTTACAATGTCGGCCATCCCGGTGCGCCGACCGGAGGGTGGCTGGTCGACGCCGAGGATAACGATCCCAACACGCTGGCGCGGTCGGTTCTGCATGCATTGATCGGCCGGCAATTCGGCGTAAAGCGGTTTTCGCCCGGCTTGCTGAAAAGCCGCCCGACTGTCCTTGGCCAACCGGGCATGTTCGATGCCGCCCAACCCTTTGGTGGATCGGTGTTTTTACATGACGCAACGACGCTTGGTGGATCGTCGGGGTCCCCTTTAATGATGCCGGGCAAAAACGGCATGGTCACCGCAGGGCTGCATTTTGCCGGACTGTTCGGGACCCAGAATTACGCACATTGGGTGCCCGCAATACAAGAACCTCTGACATGAGGCGTGACTGAGTTCTCAGCTATTTTCGTAACCTTTTTAGGAGATTGAGATGCTTTTTTCATTCGGACACGGCCAGAAGATTGTCGTCGCGACAGAGAGCGGCGTGGAAAGCAACGTCATACCTTACGCAAGCCGGTCGATGGCTGCGGTCGCCCCCGGCGCAATGTCGAACAAGCGCATCAAAACGGCTGTTGAAAGCGGCGTTGGCGGGGCATCAGAACAAAGCTTTGGCTATATGTTCCCGAACGCGCCCGGTGTGTCGGGCGGTGACCCTGCGACCATCGATGCGCTGATCGCGCTGGCCGCTGCGATGACCGAAGCCACAGGGGGGTCGGGTGGGGCTGATTCAGATATTCCCACGGTGATGACCTATTTCGGTCAGTTCATTGATCACGATATCACAGCCAATACCGACCGCGACGCCAAGACGATCAACACGACGATGACAGGCAAGGCTATTCAACCTTTGGACCGCACAGATGTCGAGGCCAGCCTTATGAACCTGCGCGAAGGCAGTCTGCGCCTGGACAGTCTTTATGGCGACGGTCCGTCCAGCACCGCGTTCACGCGGAAGATGCAGGCCGCGATGCGCGACCCGTCGGATGCTTCGAAAATGCGGATCGGTCAATTGACAACGGCGGGGTTTGGCAACCCGGTCACCGTACCCGCAGACCGGGGCGCAGATTTGCCGCGACTGGGGGACGTTCTGGATGATCCGTCGTCGGGTTTGACCGAGGCTGATATCCTTGGCCTTGGTGACGAGCTGAAGCGCAGTTTTGTCGAGGTGGACCCAACGACCAAGGATATCATCCTTGACGCTTCGGGTACGCCAATCATCAAGCGCGCCCTTGCGGTTATTGGGGACGGGCGAAACGATGAAAACTTGCTGGTGGCGCAGTTGCATCTGGCCTTTTTGCGGTTTCACAACGCGGTGGCCGATGATCTGGCGGCGTCCGAACCGGATGCGGCCACGCGGTTTGAAAAGGCGCGCCAGACGGTTACGCATGTTTACCAGTGGTTCGTGGTCAATGTGTATCTGCCAAAGGTCTGTATGCCGTCGGTCGTCGACAGCGTCAAAGCGGACAAGGCACGGCTTTACCATGACTTTCGCGCCCGTGTTGCAAGCGGGGTGTCTGACTTTCCTTTGCCGCTTGAATTTTCGGTGGCGGCGTTCCGGTTTGGCCATTCGATGGTGCGCGCCGAATATGATCACAATGAAAACTTTGGCCGGCCCGACAATATGTTCTTGCGCCGCGCCTCGTTCGAGCAGCTGTTTTCCTTTACCGGCGGCGGAAAACTGGGCGAGTTGATCACGGGGAGCGCGGAAGAACGCCTTGCCGAAAACTGGCCCATTGATTGGGAGCGGTTTATTCGCGATGCGCCGCTTCATTCTGACCGGATGGCGCGCAAGATTGACACCAAACTGGCCCCGCCCTTGTCAGACATGTTCAAGGAAGACGATGGTTTGACGCCCAGCGAACAAACCGGCGAGCTGGGGCGCATTTTGCGGCACCTGGCCGAACGGAACCTGCGCCGGTCGCACCGTTTGAACATTCCGTCCGGTCAAGCGGTGACAGCGGCCGTGAATGCCTTTGACGGGTCAACAAGCCCATTTGTCGAAAGCGCGGCTTATCGCACGGCCTATGCCGGTGACGATATCGAGATCCCCGAACCCCCGGCCGCAGACGGGATTGCGGTTTTGCCCGAAACGGTTCTGGGCGAAGGGGCGGCAGGCGCGGCTTTGCGCGATGGCAATATGCTGGGTGATACGCCGCTTTGGTTCTATCTGCTGCGCGAGGCCGAAGTGACGGCGGGCGACACGCTTGGACCGCTGGGCAGTCGTCTGGTGGCGGAAACGCTGGTGGGGTTGGTTATCGAAGACAGCCAATCCTATTGGGCACAAGGCAGCGGCGGTGGTTCGTGGAGCCCAAGCGACGCGCCGATTGGCGGCGAGACCATTGACAGCTTTCCCAAGATGCTGGCGAGCGCGGGTCTTCTTTGACCTGAGCGTTGGCATGGTTGTCCGGCGCGGTGCCCACACGCTGCGCCGGACATCTGGAAAAGGTGGTTTGGTATGGAACTGAAAGACGGCACCGACAGTCAGCGCAGGCTCAATGTTTCGGCAGATATCGTTGATTTGCGCGACCGGTATTACGATCCGGCGCTGACGGCGTTGCGGCAAACCATTCGGCCTGCGCCGCATGAATTGAACATCGCCAATCAGGGAAGCAGCGGGGCGTGTACCGGGTTTGCCCTGGCAGCTGTTGTCGACCGGCAGATCAAGCGCATCCTTTTGGAAGCAGCGCGCACTGATCCGTCCGCACCCAGTGTTGACGACGCTTTTGAACCGGTCAGCGCCTGGATGCTGTACGAGATGGCGCGCCTGCATGATGATCTGCCAAATGCCAAAGCGGCTGGCTCGACCGTGCGGGGCGCTTTGAAAGGGTTCTACCACAACGGTGTCTGTCCGTATGCGCTGGCCCAATTTGATGAAACTTCGACCGAGAGTTTCTTTTTGACCCGCGACCGGGCAGAGGCCGCACGAAACGTATCGCTGGGCGCGTATTATCGGCTGAACCACGAGATCAACGATTATCACACGGCCATTTCCGAGGCGGGCGCTGTTCTGGTGTCTGCCAAGCTGCACCCCGGGTGGAAACGCCCCCGACGAGGCCGCATCAAGCTAAGCTCGCGGTTTGAAGGACGCCATGCGTTTGCGATTGTCGGCTATGATCGGGATGGGTTTCTGATCCAGAACTCATGGGGTGAAGACTGGAGCCATTTCGGGGACCTGAAGGGGGTTGCGCATTGGTCTTACGAAGACTGGTTCGAGAATGTCGAAGACGCCTGGGTGCTGCGGCTGGGAATTTCCAGCCCGCAGGCCTTTAAGGTCAAATTCGCGCGCAATCACAAAGACTTTCGCAAAGCGGGCAAAACATCCAGCGCGATACGCCCGCGCCGCCATGATATTGCGGATCATTTTCTGCATTTTGATGACGGTGATCTTGTGCGTCACGGGCGCTATGCACAGCGGCCCGAAGATATCTCGGAGATCAAATTGCGCATTCAGGCCTTTGCCGAGGCCAGTCAGGAAGGTTCGGCGCATCTGTTGTTTGTGGCCCATGGGGCGATGCAGAACCGGGACGGTATTGCGGCGCGCGCGCATGCGTGGCGCGATACGTTTTTGCGGAACAATATCTATCCCATTCACCTGATGTGGGAAACCGGGCTGAACAACGATGTGGTCGACGTCATCCGGGATCTGTTGTTCAAAACGAAAAAGCAGATGAACGAAGGCGACGCATTGATTGATGCGCGGCTGGAAGATCTTGCGCGCCCGCTGGGACGCAAGTTGTGGCGTGATTTGCAGGTTACCGCGCGTCTTGGGACATCGCCCGACACGGAAGCGGGGGGCGCGATCCTTGATATTATGCACATGGCCAATGGGCTGAAGGTGCATTTTCTGTCGCAAAGCGCGGGCGTTTTCCTGTTCAGCCGGGCTTTGCAGCTGGCGCGGAGGGCGGGGATACGCCTGGAAACAGCCAGTATGATGGCCCCAGCCTGCAGCACGCGGCACTATAATGTTGCGATCAAACCTTATCTGGAGACCTGCGTTGGCAGGCTGATTCAATACGGGCTGGTGACCAAGCGGGAAAAAGAAGATCGGTTGGATGTTTATGGACGGTCGCTTTTGTATTTGGTGGCCGCGTCGCTTGAAAAGGGCGAACGGTCTGCGGACAGTGACCATCTTAAGCCGGTTGGGATTTTAGGGCTTGAGGAGGATTTCAAGGATTGCGAGCCGCACGATTGCCATCAGGCGTTCTGGGCCGGTCGTGATCGCAGTGCGACAGATTCTAAAGAGCATCGCGGGTTTGATCGGGACATGCAGACCATGAACCATCTTGTCGAGACGATCACAGGCACGCGTCCGCGCGGCAAGCTGGCATTCAGTTCAGAAGGATTGGGTGGGTACTAAGCGGCGTTTTGACAGTCAGGTGCTTTTGCCGATGCGCGTTTCGCCCAAATCGGCCGTGTTTGACGCTGTCAGATGAATGATCATCGTTGTCTGTTTGATATGAATAAACAACGTTTTTGCCCCCGCACAAATTTTGCGCGCCTCTGGTGCCCGTTGCGGCTGAGGAAAAGCGATTACATTGTCCGACATGACCAAACTCCCGTGTCCCTAGGTTCAGGGAACCCCAACATTGTGTCCGAGTATGGGCATAAAACAGGTATCTTTTCGGTTAATGTACCCGACAAAAGAACAGAAGTTTGTGAGCTTTTGTGAGTGGCGCAGGCTCGCACCCGCCAATCACGGCAAGATCAGCAGCCAGACCCAGACCGTCAGGACCGACAGAACGGTGGACAAAAGCACCGCCGAGGCGGCCACGCGGCGTCCTGCGCCGTACATATTGGCGAAGATATAGGTGTTGATCCCGGGCGCCATTGCGGCGGTCAAAACGACCGAGCGCATCGCGTCGCGATCCAGCCCGACAAGTTGCGAAAGCCCATAAGAAAAAGCTGGATGAACGATCAGCGAAAAGGCCGAGACCATGACGATGACCTTCATATCGCCCTCGGGCTTATAGCGCACCAACATGCCGCCCAGCCCGAAAAGCGCGGCCGGTAACGCCGCACTTGCGATCAGATCGACCGCGCTTGTCATCACGGTTGGCAGGGGCAGGCTGGTTAAGTTCACAGTCAGCCCCAGACCGATGCCGACGATCAACGCGTTATGAAACATTGATGACAGAACCGAGCGGGCCTTTTGAAGGGGTCCCTGACCCTGACCGCGCACGACCTCCATCGCGGTAACACCGATGAGATACAGCACAGGCGCATGCAGGGCGATGATAGCGAAATTGCCGGTCAGCGCGTCCGGGCCAAAAGCGCGTTCAGTGATTGGCAGACCCAACAGGACCGAGTTTGAAAAAAGGCAGCAAAACCCGATGGCGATGCAATCTTCGACCGGGCGCTTAAACACGGCCCGGGCGGCAATTGCGCCCAGGATGAAGCATAGTATTGCGCCGGTGTAGAAGCTGAACAGAAGATCAATGCGGAACCCCGCCGACAGGTCCAGCCTGGAGATGGCGTTGAACAAAAGGCACGGGATGGCGACGCTTTGCGAAAACCGGGTCAGCCCGTCGACGCCGCTGTCGCTGAAGTAGCCCTTGTACACCGCCAGATATCCCGCCGCGATCACCAGAAAGACCGGCAGGATGACGTCGAGAAGCGCTTGCACCGGGTTTTAGTCCTGCAACGTCAGGCGCATGCCGTCGAAGGCTGGCTGGATATGATCCGGGGTCTCGGCGGCAAGCGTGGCGTAATCCAGATCTATGTGCATATTCGTCAGAACGGCCCGTTTGGGCGCGGCGCGTTTGATCCAGTCAAGAGACATATCAAGATGTGCATGTGTTGGGTGCGGTGTACGGCGCAGCGCATCAACCACCCAGATGTCCAAACCATCGAGAACCGACCAGGCGTCGTCATAGAGCTTGGCCACGTCGGGTGTGTAGGCCAGGCCGCCGATGCGAAAGCCAAGGGCATCAATCGTGCCGTGGCCAACCCTGAACGGTTGGAACGTGATCGCGCCGCCTGCGCCGGTGATCGTTACATCACCATCAATCGTGTGCATGTCCAGAATGGGCGGATAGGGCGAGCCTTCGGGTTGCGTAAAGGCATAGCCGAAGCCCGCGTAAAGCCGTTCCTGCGTGGGGCCATCCGCCCAGACATCCAGCCGTTCGCGTTTGTTGAAGACGATCATCCGCAGGTCATCAATGCCGTGGACATGATCGGCGTGCCCATGGGTAAAGACCACTGCGTCCAGCTCGCCGACGCCTGCGTCCAACAGTTGTTGGCGCATATCGGGGCTGGTGTCGATCAACACGCGGGTGGTGTTGCCCCCGTCGACGCGTTCGACCAGCATCGAACAGCGGCGGCGGCGGTTTTTGGGATTGTCAGGGTCGCAGTCGCCCCAATGCCCGCCAAGCCGTGGTACGCCGCCCGATGATCCGCAGCCAAGGATGGTGAAGATCAGCTTTGCCATGCGGAAACCTTGGCGAAAAGCCGGTCGAAATTGGCTTCGATCCGGGCCGCGAAAGTGGGGTAGTCTAGGTCAAAAACCTCGGCGCCAACAAGCGCCGTATCGGCCACGAAGGCTGGTTCATTGCGCTTGCCGCGATTTGGCGGCGGGGCCAGATAGGGGGCGTCGGTTTCGACCAGTATACGATCCAGGGGGGCGGCTTTGAAAATGTCGCGCAAGCTTTGGCTTTTGGGGAAAGCGGCGATCCCCGACATCGAGAGATAAAAGCCCAGATCAAGCGCGGCCTCGGCAAGGGCAGGGCCTGAGGAAAAGCAATGCATCACACAGGTATAGGGGGCTGCGTTGTATTCGTCGGTCAGGATGCGGGCCATATCATCGTCGGCGTCACGGGCGTGGATGATCAGCGGAAGTCTGGTTTGCCGCGCCGCTTCGATATGCAATCGCAGGCTGTCTTGCTGCGCGGCTGCGGTTTCAGCGGTGTAATGGTAATCCAATCCGGTCTCGCCGATCCCCACGAATTTGGGGTGTGCGGCAAGGCGCGTCAGATCGTCCAGCGTCACATCCGCCGTTTTGCCGACCGACATGGGATGGGTTCCGGCGGCATAGAAAACGGGGTCATACGCCTCGGCAATCGCGCGGACGGCGGGTTCGTTTTCCAGCTGCGTGCAGATCGTGACCATCCGGTGGACGCCGCGCTCGGCCGCGCGGGCGATCAAAGCGTCACGTTCGCCGTCGAATTGCGGGAAATCGAGGTGGCAGTGGCTGTCTGTTATGCGGGCCGGCTCCATGGCCCCGGGTATCCGCAGTTTGCCGGGCAGGGTCAACCGCCGCGTGCCGTTTCGTTGATCTGCAAAAGCGCATCGGTGATCAGGGATGCTGCGTCAACATTGACGGCAAGGCCGTGGCGCAGGCGGGCTGACAGCTTTTCCTGTAAATCGGCCCAATGGCGGGGCGCTGTGGCTGACAGTTTGGCAAGCACATCGGTTTCCTGTGGCGCGGCCCCTTGCGATGGAGGGTGGCCCGCACCGCTGCGCGCAAGTCGGACAAGCGCAAGGTCCATAAGGCGCAGCGTCAGGTGCAAACGGTCTTCGGCCCCGCGCTGCGCTGATTGTTCTGCAAAGGCAAGAACAGCCTGACGGTCCATATCGGGTGCGCTGGACAGGATATGCATCAGGCCAGCATAGATGCTTGGCCCGTCCTGCTCGATCATGCGAATGGCCTCGCCCGCCGATCCGGCCGCCAGTTCTGCCAAGGCCGCACCATCCGGCACGTCGACCCCGGCCTGGTTCAGCGCCTGGGCCAGTGGTTCGGGGCCCAAAGGGCTTAGCCGCAACATCCGGCAGCGCGAGCGGATGGTTGGCAACAGGCGCGCGGGCTGGTGGCTGACCAGCAAAAGCGTGGCGTTAGCAGGCGGTTCTTCCAACACTTTCAAAAGCGCGTTTGCGGCGGATGGGTTCATGTCATCGGCGCTGTCGACAATCACGACACGGTTGCCGCCATCGGGGGCGCTTAGGCCGAAAAAGGCGTTTAGTTTGCGCACTTCGTCCACCGTGATCTGCGCTTTCAGCTTTTTGCGATCGGCGTCCCAGGTGCGCCGGATCAAAAGCGTGCCCGGGTCGGACAGCGCGGTCATACGGCGCGCAATCGGGTGGTCAGGTTCCGTGTCCAGCGTGGTGGGCGCGGGCGCGTCGCCAAAGAGCCCCGGATCATCGCCTGACTGGCTGCGCAGAAACCGTGCGATGCGCCAGGCAAGTGTCGCTTTGCCGATGCCGCGTGGGCCGCTGAGCAACCAGGCGTGATGCTGGCGGCCTTCGGTCCAGGCCGCGAGAAATGCGTTTTCGGCGTCTTGTTGGCCGAACAGGTCAGGCGTCTCGCGGGGATGTGACGCGCCTTCAATCCGGTCGGCTTCTGGTAGGTCGTCGTCGCTCATGCCTGTGCCCGGACTATATCGGCCACGCTGCGGGCGACATCATCGGGTGCACGGGCGCCGTCGATCAGGTGACAGCGGTCGGGTTGCGCCGCGACAAGGTCTTTAAAGCCCGCGCGCAGCTTTTCCTGAAAGCTTTCGCCCATGTCTTCGAACCGGTCTTCGCCGCTTTTGCGTGCCAGCCCCCGGCGCAAGGCCGCGCCCGGGTCCATATCAATTACAAAGGTCAGGTCGGGTTCGCGCGCGATCACAGCATCATGGAGCGTGTCAACAAGCGTGCGCAATGCCCCGCGAGCCGCGCCTTGATAGACGCGGGTCGAATCCGCGAAACGGTCGCTGATCACCGTCTTGCCACTGGCCAACGCGGGCAGGATGGTCTTTTCAAGGTGATCCCGACGCGCGGCGGTAAACAGCAGGATTTCTGTCTCGGGCGACCAGCGTTCGGGCGCGCCTTCGACCAGCAAACGCCGGATTTCTTCGGCCCCCGGCGACCCACCCGGTTCGCGCGTCAGCAGCACATCCACGCCTTGCGTGTCCAGTGAAGCGGCCAGCAGTCGGGCTTGTGTGGATTTGCCTGACCCATCGATCCCTTCGAATGTGATGAAACGGCCCGGGCTCATTCCAACAGGCTTTGCACCTGTCCCATCGCCTTGTCAAACAAGACAAATGCACTGGCGCGAACCCGCGGCAGAAAGCCCCCGCGCAGGACATCGCGGTCTGCCACAAGGGGCACGCGTTTGTCCGGCATATCGGGTGCGGTCACGACAAGTTCTGCGACCGTGTCACCGGCCATGATCGGGGCCTCAAGTGGTGTGCGATATTCGACGCGGCTCGCCACCGAATCCTGTCCAATGGCCGGAACCAACAGCTCGATATCTTCGGCCACCGTCACATTGATCTGCTGGTGATCGCCCAGCCAGACGGGGATTTCGCCCAATATATCGCCCTTGGAGGCCATCTTCTTTTCGATGAACTGGCGAAAGCCCCAATTGATCATCGCTTCGGCTTCCTGACGCCGCTCGGCCTGGCTTTGCAGGCCCGAGAATACAAAGATCACCCGGCGGTCCCCCTGCAGGGCCGATCCCACAAGGCCAAAGCCCGCTTCCTCGGTGTGGCCGGTCTTCAGGCCATCTGCGCCCAATCCAAGCCCCAAAACCGGGTTGCGGTTGAACCGGTTCGAGGGGGAACGACCATCAAAGTCGAATTCCTCAAGCGCGAAATAACCGTAGTATTCCGGAAAGCCGGTGATGATCAAATTGGCCAGCCGCCCCAGGTCACGGGCGCTCATCCGGTGGTTTGGATCAGGCCAGCCGCTGGCGTTGGCGAATGTGCTATTGGTCAGGCCAATTTCGACACCGCGCGCGTTCATCTGGCGGGCAAAGGCATCTTCGGTGCCGGCCAGCCCTTCGGCGACGACAATACATGCGTCATTGCCCGATTGTACGATGATGCCCTTGATCAGTTCTTCGACGCTGGGGCGGTCGGTTTCATCCAGAAACATGGTCGAGCCGCCCATCTGGCGGGCTTTTGTGGACACGCTGAACGTGGTTTCAAGCGTTACACGGCCATCCCGCAGCGCTTCGAACAACATGTACAACGTCATCAGTTTCGACATCGACGCGGGCGGTTTTGGAATGTCGGCTTCTTTTTCGAACAAGACGGTGTCGGTTTCGACGTCATAGAGCCAGGCCGAAGTGGCCTGGGTTTCAAACGCCGCGCGCGCGGGTTCCGGCGCGACGCTGACACCGCAGGCCGAGACCACAATAGTCAGGCAGATTGCAAAGGCAGACCGCAGCATGATGCTGTCCTTTCCTGTTAACGATCTGTCAGAAATGCGTCGCCGTATCCAAGGCGGCGCACCTGACCAAGAATGGCGGCCTGATCGTCCGCCGTCGTGACTGGGCCGACGACGACGCGCCAGAAGGGCGCACCATTCTGTTCGCCTTGCAGCACAGTCGGCACAATGCCGGCTTCGCGCAGCGTCGCATTGGCATCGGCCGCATTGCCTTCGACGGAAAACAGGCCGACCTGAATGAATGGATTGCGCAGACCCGAAGGCACCGGATCGTCTTCGATCGAAGCCAGTTCCGGGCGTGGTTCGGGCTTGTCCGTGGCTTCCGCACGCGCAATCGCGGCGGCTGCCCCCGTGGTGACGGGGTCAAGCGTTTGCGTTTCAACATCGGGCGCTGCAGCGCTGGCGGCGGTTTCACCGTCAAGCGTGGCGTCAAGCGAGCCCGTCGGGTCTGCCGCTTCGGCCGGTTTGCGGCCGAACAGGCGCTGAAAGAAATTGCCGCGCGGCTTGGTGTCCGTTGCCGCTGCGGCCCCGGCGGCAACGCCACCAGCGACAGCAGCCGTCGCGTCGGCCGTTTCCCCTTCGATGCTTTCTTCGCCGATATCTTCGTCAGAAATCACCGGCGGTTCTTCTTCGACGACAATCTCTTCGCGGCGGACGGCAACCACGCGAACTTCGGTCGGTTGCCCGGCCAGAATGCCCAGTGCTGCGGCCAGGTCAGACGACAACTGCAACCGCGGCCCCGGCGTGTCACGTTCGCGTCGGAAGAGGGCGCCCGCGATGCTTTGCCCGTTTGCAACATTGGTGATGCGCGCGCGTTCGGGATCGGTCACATCGGGATGCGCAATCCAGACCCCGCCCAATGACGGACGTCCATCCCAAAGCGCGTCTTCGGTGGCGTTAAAGATATCGGGGCGTTCGATGTCCTGACTGCCCGGCACGGTTGCGGCGCGCGGCGCAGCCGGATCGGCATCGACCTCATCCTGCCCGCCACCCAGCGTGAAGCCTTCTTCACAGGCGGCAAGCCCGAACAGGGCAAGTGAAATTGCGATCCCTCGAACTGCAACGCGTGTCATCTACTGCTCCTTCGGCCCGAACAAAGCCGCATTTTTGTTATTGCCCGCAGTGTACCGGGAACCGGGCGTCAAGAAAAGCCATGACACGCGCTGTGGCAAAGCCGCGCCGAACTGGTGCTTTTAGAATCGCGCAACACCCGCTAGGACAGCATCGTCGGAGGTTTGGCAGAGTGGTCGAATGCACCGGTCTTGAAAACCGACGGGCGTGAAAGCGTCCCCAGGGTTCGAATCCCTGAGCCTCCGCCAACCACGCTATGTGCTTCTGCGTTTTCAGCGAGATTCCCTCTAAATCTGTCGAGACATGCCTCGGCAATTGACCCCACTGGTGGCGGTCGTTTGATCAATCCGTGTCTTCGGGCGGGGCTTCCACTTGCGGGTCCTTTCGGTTTGAGGGCGGACCGATCGGCTTGCCCGTTGTCATGGCGCTTGGGGGAAACGGATGGTTGCCCACGCCTATATCGAAGGGCGGGCGAATTTTGTTGGCTGGATTGGTAGCAAAGCAACACTCGGCAAATATTGTCGAAGCTTGACAGTCCCAGGCTGATTTTCGCGATTCACTTGGGATAAAAAAACGGTTGTGGACGTGGGTTGCGAAAAAAGGCGGGGATCAGAGCGATTCCCGAGCGTAAGTATTGCTGCATCAAGGCAGATAACCTGTTTGGGTTTCTGCGCTCCTTTAAGCATGAATATCCACAAAATCGTAGAAGAAATATTTACAAGAATATTTTTTACGGTGGGCGAAAGAATGCCCTTTTACAAGAATGGATAGATGACGAGGAAATTGTGGGAAATTTTGTCAAAGATTCGCAGAAAGTTGAATGTGATTTTCAATACGCAAATATTTTAATACCGGCGAATAACGAGGAAAGCTATATCGCAAAGCTGCTTGACAGCCTTCTGCAGCAACGCGTCAAAAATTGGGTGCCTTGTATCGTGGTGATCGCCAACGCCTGTACGGATTCAACCGTTGAGATATGCGAATCCAAGGCCGCTGATTTTCAGCGACTTGGGTGGAAATACACGGTACTGGAAACAGCGCAACCCGGAAAGTGCAATGCGATCAATCTGGGGGAACGTTCTTGCCAACCAGGCCCGAGAATCTATTTGGATGCCGACATTGTGTGTTCCGAAAACCTGGTGAGCGCGATCTGTAACGCGCTGGATACAAGCGCGCCATTGTATGCGACGGGAAAACTATCTGTGATGAATCCAAGATCATGGATTTCGAAGCAGTATCGAAATTTCTGGTTAGAGACACCTTTCATCAAAAGTCGGGCCGTCGGCGCCGGTGTGTATGCTGTGAATGATGCCGGTCGAGCACGTTGGGGCGATTTTCCTGAAATTATTTCTGACGATACCTTTGTGCGATTGAATTTTTCGCCGTCAGAAAGGGTCGAAGTTAACGAAGAATTTCACTGGCCGTTGACAGAAGGCTTCCGCCGGCTTGTGAAGGTCAGAAACCGCCAAAACATGGGTGTTGATGAAATAGGACAGCTGTATCCAGAGATTGTGTCGAACGAAGGGAAGAAAAATTTCTCAGCGTCGAACCTTCTGTATCTTCTCTTTAGTAAGCCGGTGCCGTTTTTTGTCTATTCCCTTGTAAGCGCTGCCGTTCTTTTGAAAAAGCATGAAAATCAGTGGGATAGGGGCAGGTAAAGTGAAGAAACTTTGGAGAGCTGGCGTATGAAAATCGCATATCTGACTGGAGAATATCCCAAGATTTCTCATACGTTCATCCTTCGCGAGATTGAAGCTTTGCGTGCGCTTGAGATTGATGTCGTAACGGCTTCAATTAGAAAGCCTGACCCTTTGCATTACAGGGCAGAATTGGAGAACAGAGAGTTTCAAAACACATTCTATGTTTTGAACTCGATTTCGTCCCGACCGCATTTGTTTTTTTTGGCGCTGGTGAAATTTGCTATTTTTAACTCCAAAAAGTTCTTTCGAACATGTGCGCTGGCAAATTCAACACGTGTGCCGGGTATTGGCAACTTTCTGTGGCAACTGTTCTATTTTCTTGAGGCTATCGCAGTTGCCGAGTTCGTAGAAAATGAGCAGTGCGATCACATTCACAACCATTTCGGCGACTCTAGCTGTACCGTTGCAATGCTTGCCTCGTCACTTACCGGTAAACCCTATAGTTTTACTGTCCACGGACCAGATGATTTTTTCAGACCATATGAAATATCTCTCAAAACGAAGATTGAGAAGGCGGCATTCGTAGTCGCTATAAGCAATTTTTGCCGCTCGCAGCTTATGTTGTTTTCCGACCCCGTGCACTGGGAAAAGATTCAAATCGTGCGCTGCGGTGTCGAAGTCGAGCGCTACAAGACAACAAGGCCTGAAGGCGAAGGAAAGAACATTCTCTTTATCGGACGGCTGGATGGGGTGAAAGGCGCTCGCATTCTGATTGATGCATTTCCTCCTGTATTGGATCAGCACCCAACAGCAAAATTGATAATGGTCGGAGACGGCCCGGAACGTGAAGCGCTCGAAATTCTGGCGAAGGATCTTAATGTAGGTGAGGCCGTAGAGTTTAAAGGATTTCTCACACAAGATGAGGTGGCAGAAACACTGGTGACTGCTGACCTTTTTGTGCTGCCATCCTTTGCCGAGGGGCTTCCTGGGGTGCTTATGGAGGCCGGCGCGGCCTCGCTGCCTCTTGTTTCTACTCAGATTGCGGGCATTCCAGAGATTGTCGTCGAGGGAGAAACGGGTGTTCTTGTCCCTGCATCCGATGTTGAAGTGCTGACCGTTGAGATATCGAAGCTTCTGTCTCAGCCGGAATTGCGGGCTTCTTTGGGGCAGGGCGCTCAACAACTTGTAGCGCGAGATTTTGATATTCAACGAACCGGAAGAGAGTTGTCTGCCCTGTTTAAGCAGCGTTCGGTGACCCGGAAGACCCCATAAAATCTGTGCCTGACACTTCGTTTGTCCTTCTTAATCCACCAACATTCCGCATGGTCAAACCAGTCTGACTATGTTTTGTCCTCTTCGGGTCTCAAAACGCTGAAAACTGCGGGCTGATCTACCGACAGGATATGTGAGGCAGACCCGAGCCTGTGCCAGTTCCAAGTGCGGCCTTTCGCGCTTCCCTCTTGCGTCTTTTCTGCCTTTTGCTAGAAGGGCCGCTGATTTTCCGGACACATGCCCCTGAGAGGATGCCATGCAGGTAACAGAAACCCTGAACGAAGGGCTGAAACGCGGATACAAGCTGGTTGTAACAGCCGGTGAGCTGGACGCGAAAGTAAATGAAAAGCTTGCCGAGGCGGCCCCTGAAATCGAGATGAAGGGGTTTCGCAAGGGCAAGGTGCCAATGCCTTTGCTGCGCAAGCAGTTTGGCGAGCGTCTGATGGGCGAAGCGATGCAGGAAAGCGTCGATGGGGCGATGTCCAAGCATCTGGAAGATTCAGGTGACCGTCCCGCCATGCAGCCCAAGGTCGCCATGACCAACGAAGACTGGAAGCCGGGCGATGATGTCGAGGTCGAAATGACCTATGAACGTCTGCCAGATATTCCCGAGGTTGATCTTTCGAAGATCAAGCTGGAACGCATGGTTGTCGAAGCCGATGACAAAGCGATCGACGAAGCGCTGTCGAACCTTGCTGAAAATGCGCAGAATTTCGAAGATCGGAAGAAATCGTCGAAAGCCAAGGATGGCGATCAGGTTGTGATTGACTTTATCGGCAAAGTTGCCGGCGAAGCCTTCGAAGGCGGAAGCGCGGAAGACTTCCCGCTGGTTCTGGGGTCTAACCAGTTCATCCCCGGTTTTGAAGATCAGCTTGTTGGCGTGAAAACCGGCGATGAAAAAGCGGTCGAGGTCACCTTTCCCGAGGAATATGGAAACAAAGACCTGGCCGGGCAGCCTGCGGTTTTTGACGTCACCGTCAAAGCGGTGAAAGAACCAAAGCCTGCCGCGATTGATGATGAATTGGCCAAGAAATTCGGGGCCGATGATTTGGCCGCGTTGAAAACGCAGATCACAGAACGTCTGGGCGAAGAATACAAAGGCGCCTCGCGCGCTGTGATGAAGCGCGGGCTTCTGGACGAGCTGGACAAGCTGGTGAAGTTTGAATTGCCGCCATCGCTGGTCGAGGCCGAAGCAGGCCAGATCGCGCATCAGCTGTGGCACGAAGAAAACCCCGATGTCGAAGGCCATGATCACCCCGAGATCGAGCCGACCAAGGAACACACCACGCTGGCCGAGCGCCGCGTGCGTTTGGGCCTGTTGCTGGCCGAGTTGGGGCGGGAAGCCAAGATCGAAGTCAGCGATGCCGAGATGACGCAAGCGGTGATGAACCAGGCGCGGCAATATCCCGGGCAGGAACGTCAGTTCTTTGAGTTCGTTCAGCAAAACCCCGGCATGCGCCAGCAAATTCAGGCACCGATCTTTGAAGACAAGGTCGTTGACCATGTGTTTGAAATCGCCACCGTCAAGGACAAGAAGTCCACAAAAGCCGCGCTGGAAAAAGCGGTTGAGGCTTTGGACGACGCTTGATCCTTTTAAATCGACGCGAAAGGCCGCCTTTTGGGCGGCCTTTTTCTTTGGCACACAGGTTTGTGAAGGACGATAGACCTGCTCTGCATATTTGCAGAGTGTATTTTGAAAGTTTGTCAGTCTAGGCTGACAGTACGATTACAAATCATTCAGGGAGGATCCGCATGATCCGTCTACCAATTGCACTCACTGTCGTGGCCGGACTGGCTGTGGCGGGAACCGCGCTTGCCGGTGGCCACGGCGGGAATCCGGCGGTCAAAGCCCGTCAGGCGCATATGCAGCTTTACGGGTTTAACCTGGGAATTTTGGGGGCCATGGCGAAAGGCGAAGCCGAATATGACGCCGGCGCAGCAGCAGCGGCGGCTGGCAATCTTGCGGCTGTGGCTGCCTTGAACCAAAGCGCCTATTGGGTGCCCGGTACATCATCGGAAGATCTCCCCGAAGAATCGCGCGCTTTGCCCGCAATTTGGGAAGAAGGCTCGAAAGCCGGTGAAATCGGCGCGTCCTTTGCCGAAGCGGCTGCAAATCTTGCCTCTGTGGCCGGCGACGGGAAAGACGCGATGGTGTCAGCCTTCGGTGCGGTCGGCAAAGGCTGCGGCGATTGCCACAAAGCTTACCGCGCTTCGCGGAATTGATCGCGCCCGCGCGGTCTGACTGAAATGCGGCGTTGGGGTCTAACCTTTGCCGTTCTGGGCCTGGTTGCGATTGCAGCCGGGCTTTGGATCACGCGTGCCCGGGTGACACCGCCTGACCAACTGGCAGGGCTGACCGGCGATGCGACGCGCGGCGCGGCGGTGTTCTGGGCCGCAGGTTGCGCATCCTGCCACAAAGCCGGACCCGACGGTGACCCGTTGGTCTTGGCGGGCGGGCAGATGTTTCAAACAGATTTCGGAGTGTTTCACGCGCCCAATATCTCGATGGATGTGGACCACGGTATCGGTGGCTGGTCGGTGACCGACTTTGCCAGCGCTGTGCGTCTCGGGACATCGCCCGATGGCCAGCATTACTATCCGGCCTTTCCTTATGCCAGCTATGCGCGGATGACGGATGCGGATGTGGTGGATCTGTGGGCGTTCTTCAAGACGCTTCCTGCCAGCGACACGCCGAACCTGCCTCATACGCTTGGCTTTCCGTTCAATCTGCGGGCCAGTGTAGGTGGTTGGAAATGGCTTTACGCCGATACGGAATTTTTAACGGAAACAACAACGCCCGAGCTGGACCGTGGCCGCTATCTGGTCGAAGCCCTGGCGCATTGTGGCGAATGTCATACGCCGCGCACCGCGCTTGGGGGTTTGGACGAAAGCCGCTGGATGGACGGCGCGCCCAACCCGTCGGGGCAGGGGCGCATCCCGGGGTTGACGCCAGCTCATCTGGATTGGAGCGCGAATGACATCGCCTATTATCTGGAAACCGGGTTCACGCCCGAGTTCGACAGCGCAGGCGGTTCGATGGCGGATGTGGTCACCAATATGGGCAAACTAACGGCGGAAGATCGCGCCGCGATTGCCGCGTATATCAAGGCTTTGCCGGGCTAGTCACCGGGCGGGGAAACAAATCAGCCATTGAGACTGTCTGACCATTCGGTTGAACGACGCGAACGTGGCTGCGCCGGATTTGGCGCGGTTCGACCACGCCCACAGAATGGGCGATGGTTTCGACCTCTTTCGTCAGTTGCTTGGCATAGCGCGCGACTTTTTTGTATTTGTCTTCCGGCACCAGACCTTTCTGGAACCGGGGGTCGTGGGTGGTGATGCCGGTGGGGCAGGTGTTTTTGTTACATTTCAAAGCCTGAATGCAGCCAAGTGAAAACATGAAGCCACGCGCCGAAATGACAAAATCAGCACCCGCAGCAAGCGCCCAGGCGATATCGCCGGGATTGACCAGTTTGCCGCTTGCGACCAGACGGATGCGGTTTTGCAACCCGGCTGCATAAATCATGTCAGACACAATCGGCAGGGCTTCCCGAATGCTCATCCCCACCAGATCCATCAAGGGCATGGGCGCGGCCCCGGTGCCACCTTCGCCCCCGTCAATGGTGATGAAATCGGGTGCGGCCTCTGGCCCGCGCTTGGCAAGCACGTCGAAAAACAGCTGAAACTCGGCCGGGTCCCCGATCACGGTTTTAAATCCGACGGGCTTGCCAGTGACCGTCCGGATGCGGGCAATCAGATCCAGCAGGTCGTCATAGTCATCGACTTCAACGTGCCGGTTGGGCGAGATTGACGCTTTGCCAACTTCGATCCCGCGAATGGCGGCGATTTCCTTGTTCACCTTGGCGGCAGGCAGGATGCCGCCTTTGCCGGGTTTGGCACCTTGGGCCAGTTTCACCTCGAACATGACAACGCGGTCGTGTGCGGCGACCTCGCGCAGTTTGTCGTCACTTAGGTCTCCGTTGGCGTCGCGCACACCGTATTTAGCCGTTCCGATCTGAAACACAATGTCAGCGCCACCCGCCAGATGGTACGGGCTTAGCCCGCCTTCGCCGGTGTTCATCCAGATGCCTGCTTCGGCCGCCCCGCGGCTAAGGGCTTCGACCGCCGGGCGCGACAATGCGCCGTAAGACATGCCGGATATATTGATGATCGAACGCGCCGTATAAGGCGTGCGACAGTCGGGGCCGATGATCATGGGGTCGGTAGCGCAGGTCTGTTCGTCGATGGGCGGGAAGGCCGCGTTTGAAAAAAGCGCCGTGCCGGGTGCTGTCAAAAGCCGGGTTGATCCGAAGGCAATCGTGTTGCTGTCCCCTTTGGCGGCATGTCCGATCCAATCGCGCTGCGCGCGGTTGAAGGGCAATTCCTCGCGGTCCATGGCGAAGAAATACTGCCGGAAAAATTCGCCCAACTCGCTGAAGATATGGCGGAACCGGCCCAATACCGGGTAGTTGCGCCTAACCGCGTCGCTTGTTTGGCTGCGGTCGATGACGAAAAGCACCATCATGGCCAGAACCACCAGTCCGATCGCGACCACAAAGGTCACGGCCAGGGCTTCCAGCAGGTATCCGGCCCAGGACATGTATTGACCCATAACGTCCACCTCTTTCCGTTTTCACCAAGCTAGAAGCTTGGCGACCAAGTTGCCAGATGTGACGGGTCGCTTATGCCCGACATTGGGTCACATCCCCGCGCGCAGGGCGTGAGACGCCGCCGGATTCGACCAATCGGCAAAAATCTGCTAAACTTGCATCGTTCTGTTCCAAGTGTGTTGCCATGTTAGATCTACGAAGCACCGATATTGACCAAACCCAGCTGCACGCGGCGCTGTCCGCCTTAAGCGACGCTGACCTTGCTGCGCTGGAAGATGACCTGAATTTTTGCAGTTTCACAGGCGTGCCGACGCGGCGCGTGCTGGAGGTTTTGAACGAGTTGATCGAGCTTGACCCGGATTGGGCGCGTCTTTTGGCAAAACGCAGACGGCTGAACGTTCCCGCAGCTTATTGATCCAATGGGGGGCCGCTGAACGCGGTCACCGCAATCCCCGCTGCTTCCAGCGCTTGACGTATATTTTTTGCCATATGGACCGCTTCGGCGCTGTCGCCATGCACGCAGATCGTGTCGATGCGTGTCGGCAGGGTGTCGCCGCTATCGGTTAAAATGGCACCGGCTTTGATCATCGCGACCATCCTTTCGGCGGCTTTGTCCGCATCATGGATCATTGCGCCCGGCAAGCGGCGATCCACCAAGGTGCCGTCGCTGTTATAGGCGCGGTCGGCAAAAATCTCGCCCGCCCATTTGCACTGCAGGTCACGGCAGACCTTTTCCATGACTGTCGCGGCCAACCCCATGATGATGATGTCGGGCGCAACCTCAAGTGCGGCTTGGAAACAGGCGCGCGCCATGTCTGCATCCTTGCAGGCCATGTTCGACAACGCGCCATGCAGTTTCAGGTGCCGGATCTGCCCCCCCGCCGCACGCGCCATCGCCTGAGCTGCGCCGACCTGATAGCGCACCATATTGGCAAGCGTCGGAAGAGGCACATGCATGGGCCGTCGCCCAAAGCCCTGCAAATCGGGAAAGCCCGGATGCGCGCCAAGGCCGACGCCGTTTTCAACCGCTTCGGCCATTGTTCTGGCCATCACATCCGGGTCGCCTGCGTGATAGCCGCAGGCGATATTCGCAGATGTCACGGTTTTCAAAAGCCCCGCATCATCGCCCATGGGCCAGGGCCCGAACGCTTCGCCCATATCGGAATTGAGATCGACGGACAGTGTCATGGGGCCAAAAGATCAACTCGTGCGGGCCACTGCAAGTGGCAATCCAAGGGTCGCGCCGCCGCAACAGAGGCGGGTTATCTCTATCTTGTGAAATCACAGGGCTTTTCGCGATGCCAGCCTTGGCCTAACACAGACAGATCAGGCCCATGGGGCCGGTGCGGGAAGATGACCCAAAGGGCGAGGGTTCTGTCCCGTTTTGTCTTCGCCCAACGCAGTGCCCATATGGACGCGCCCCGCCAAACCAGTATTCGCGCGCTTGCCTCTGGCATAGTCCGGGCGGTTCGCGATGCTTTGCGCCTGATCCGCGACAAAGGGCCGGGCAGCATTCAATTCTGGTTCATCGCACTTCTGATCGGGATAGCCGCCGGCGGTGCTGCGGTGGTGTTTCGACTGGGCATCAATTTCCTTCAGGAAACGCTCTACGGCACAGATAACGTGCGACTTCTCCATTCGTTTGCCGAAACGCTGCCCTGGTATTCCATCTTGCTGATCCCGGTGTTTGGTGGGCTGGTGGTGGGGCTTATTCTGGACCGGTTCACTGTGGACGGACGCGCCAAGTCGGTGGCCGAAGTCATCGAAGGTGCGGCACTGAAAGACGGACGGGTCGAAACAAAAGAAGGGCTTGCCTCGGCACTGGCGTCAATGATCACGCTTGGCACGGGGGGCTCATCGGGCCGTGAAGGGCCGGTTGTGCATTTGGCCGCTGTGCTGTCGTCTTTTGTGTCAAACCGGATGCAGGCCGATGGGGTCACGGGGCGCGATCTTTTGGGATGCGCGGTTGCGGCGGCGGTGTCGGCCAGTTTTAACGCCCCGATTGCGGGCGCGTTGTTCGCGCTGGAAGTCGTGTTGCGTCATTTTGCCGTGCATTCTTTTGCGCCTATTGTCATCGCGTCGGTCGCAGGCACGGTGATAAACCGGCTGACCTTTGGCGATGTGACTGAATTTGCCCTGATGCAAGAAGGCGCATTGGCGTTCTATGTCGAACTTCCGGCGTTTCTGATCCTTGGCTTTCTGTCCGGTTTGGTGGCGGTGGCCATGATGGGGGCGATCTTTTTTGCCGATGATTTTGGCACCCATGTTGTGGCCCGCCTGAAAGCCCCGCGCTTTCTGCGCCCGGCCATCGCCGGGCTTTTGCTGGGGCTTCTTGCGCTGGCGTTCCCGCATATCATCGGCGTCGGATACGAAACGACGACGGCGGCTTTGACCGGCCAGCTTTTGTGGCACGAAGCGGTGGTGTTTTGCATCATCAAGATCGTGGCGGTTGCCATTACGATGGGCGGGCGTATGGGGGGCGGAGTGTTTTCGCCGTCGCTGATGGTGGGCGCGCTTTTTGGGCTGGCCTTTGGGTTGGTCGCAACAGCGATTTTCCCCAATGTATCGGGTTCCGACACGCTTTATGCGCTGGCCGGCATGGGCGCCGTGGCCGCCGCTGTTCTGGGCGCACCAATTTCGACAACGTTGATTGTGTTTGAACTGACGGGCGATTGGCAAACCGGTCTGGCGGTGATGGTGGCTGTCTCGATTTCAACGGCTCTGGCGTCAAAGCTTGTGGACCGCTCTTTCTTCCTGACCCAGCTTGAACGGCGGAACGTCCATCTGTCAAAAGGGCCGCAGGCGTATCTTTTGGCGCTGTTCCGGGTGGCCAATGTCATGCGCAAACCCGATGCCGCAGACAGCGCGCCCGAAGATGCCGTTTGGCAGGCCATCGAAGCGGGGCTTTGGGTTGATCCGAATGCAACGCTGGAAACGGCGTTGCCGTATTTCGAACAGACCGGGCGTCTTTTCCTGCCGGTGGTTACCATCGGGGCCGAAGGCGAGGCCCCGCAAATCCATGGCAGTCTGTTCTATGTCGATGCGTTGCGGGCCTATAATCGGGCTTTGGCCGCCACGGCTGCCGAAGAACACGGCTGAGACACCCTAGATTTCTTCGACGGTGACCGTATCGCTGGCATAGAATGCCAGGTGGCCTTTGATTTCGGCCACGCTGTCTTTTGGCGCCTCATAGCTCCAGACCGCGTCCTTCAGAACGGTGCTTTTGGTAACGATCGAGAAATAGGATGCCACGCCTTTATGCGGACAGGTGCTGGTGGTGTCGGTCGCATCCAGAAATTCCATTGCGATATCGTCGCGGGGGAAATAGATCACCGGCGGATAGTCTCCTTCGCTTAGTTCCAGCGCGCGCTTGCTTTCGCCCAGCACCGCGCCCCCTGCGCGCACGGTCCATATGCCCCCGGCGGGGCGGATTTTGATGTGATCCGCCATGATCGTCTCCTCGTTTCGTGCTGGCCCATGGGTCTGCGGGCTTTGCGGCAAAGCTGCTACAAAAGCGAAGCGGTCGCGCTGGCAAGCCAGGCGCGCGCATCTTCCGAGACACGGGCGGAAAGTTTGTTTTGCACATCCTGGTGATACTGGTCAAGCCACGCGATTTCCCACGGGCCCAAAAGTTCCAGTGCAATCAGACGTCTATCCAAGGGAACAAAGGTCAGGGTTTCAAAATCAAGCTGGTCGCGCCCATCGCCCAGTTTGGCGGCCTCGCGCACCACAATCAGGTTTTCCAGCCGGATGCCAAACGCCCCTTCGCGGTAATAGCCCGGTTCGTTCGACAGGATCATACCGGGCTGCAAATTGACATGGCTGACCCGCGACAGCCGCTGCGGCCCTTCGTGGACGGAAAGATAAGACCCAACCCCGTGGCCTGTGCCATGGTCAAAATCCATCCCCGCCCGCCAAAGTGCCTGACGCGCCAACGCGTCCAAATCGCGCCCGGCCAGCCCTTTGGGGAACCGCGCCAATGATATGGCAATCATCCCTTGCAAGACACGCGTATAGGCCGTGCGCTGGTCTTCTGTGGGCGGGCCAACGGTCACGGTCCGGGTGATATCGGTGGTGCCGTTCAGATATTGCCCGCCGCTGTCGACCAGATAAAGATCACCGGGCTTGATGGGGCGGTTGCTATCCTCGCTGACCCGGTAATGCATGATTGCGCCATTGGGACCAGCGCCAGAAATCGTCTCGAACGAGATATCCTGAAGCGCGTCAGAGGCGCGGCGCAGCTCTTCCAGCTTTATGGCCGCCCCAATTTCGGTCAGCCCGCCCCCCGGCGCTTCGCGGTCAAGCCAGGCCAGAAATTCGATTATCGCGACCGCATCCACCATATGCGCATCCCGCGCGCCTTGAATCTCGGCGGGGTTCTTGCAGGCTTTTGGCAGGATACATGGGTCATCGCCCCAGCTGATGCCCACGCCCGCCGCGTCCAAGCCGAACTTGATCGCGATAGGTGCGGTGCCACCATCGACCCGCACGGGCCCTTCCAGCGCGCCTAGCGTGCCTTCAAACGCCGCCCAGTCATGCAGATCGACCGCAGGGTCGGGGCCAAGGCCATCAAACTTGCCGGGCGAGGCGAACAGAGCCACACGCCCGGTGTCGAACAGGATCGCAAAAGCTTGTACGACGGGATTGCGCGCCACGTCTCTGCCGCGGATGTTCAAAAGCCAACAAATGCTGTCAGGCAGGGTGAGCACGGCAGCTTTTTCGCCCTTGGCGACCAAAGCCTTGGCCATGCGCGCGCGCTTATCACCCGATGTCTCTCCTGCAAACTGTATCGGATGCGCACGCGCAGGCGCGTCCGGCGGCGGCGGTCGGTCGGTCCAAATGGCATCCACCAGATTGTCTACCGGTTTCAGCGTCAGACGCCCGTCAAACGCTTTTTCCAGCGCCGCGATATCGTCTTTGGTATGCAGCCAAGGGTCAAAGGCGACGGTCGCCCCGTCGCTCAGATGCTCTGACAACCACGAACCCAGCTTGACCTCGGGCCAGTCAACCGGTGTAAAAGTTTCGGCCACCTGCTGGCGCACCTGAAGGCGATAGCGGCCATCGACGAAAACGCCCGCAATATCCTGCGTGATCGCGGCAAACCCGGCCGAGCCGGTGAACCCCGTCAGCCACGCCAGCCGTTCGTCACAGGGCGCTACATATTCGCCCTGATGCTTGTCAGCGCGGGGGACCAAAAACGCGTCAACGTCTGCGTCTTTCATAGCTGCGCGCAGCGCTTTCAGGCGGGGCGGTCCTTGGGTGGGTAAGGATGTAACGGCAAAGCTTTGAAACATAGGGGCAGGGAAGCGCAACGGGCGCGCGGCTGCAAGCGTTGATTGCGCGTCCTACACCGCGCGTTGCAACCGCGCGAGCCGCCGTCGCTGTTGCGGATTGCTTTCAAACAATGCGGCAAGCTGTTCGGTCATCGCACCCGCCAATTGGTCGACATCGGTGATCGTGACTGCGCGGTCATAATACCGCGTTACGTCGTGGCCGATCCCGATGGCCAGCAATTCAACCTGTTTGCGGCGTTCGATCATGGCGATTACGTCGCGCAGGTGTTTTTCAAGGAAGTTGGCCGGGTTTACCGACAAGGTGGAATCGTCCACCGGCGCACCATCCGAAATCACCATCAGAATGCGTCGCGCTTCCTGCCGCGCCGCCATGCGGCGGTGCGCCCATTCCAAAGCCTCGCCATCAATGTTTTCCTTAAGCAGACCTTCCTTCATCATCAGCCCAAGGTTCGGACGCGCCCGCCGCCATGGTGCATCAGCGGATTTATAGACAATATGGCGCAAATCGTTAAGACGCCCCGGCAGCTGAGGCCGCCCGTCCTGCAACCATTTTTCCCGCGCCTGTCCGCCTTTCCAGGCACGTGTTGTAAAGCCCAGAATTTCGACCTTGACCTGACAACGTTCCAGTGTGCGCGCCAAAACATCGGCACAAATGGCGGCAATAGAAATGGGCCGCCCGCGCATCGACCCGGAATTGTCCAACAGAAGCGTCACGACCGTGTCGCGAAACTCCATGTCTTTTTCTTGCTTATACGCCAAAGGGACGGTGGGGTTTGCAACGATGCGTGCCAGACGCCCGGCATCCAGCGTGCCTTCTTCCAGATCAAACTGCCAGGTGCGGTTCTGCTGCGCCTGCAAGCGGCGTTGCAGCTTGTTGGCCAAACGGCTGACCGCGCCTTTCAGCGGGTCAAGCTGCTGGTCCAGATAGGCGCGCAGACGTTCAAGTTCTTCGGGTTCCGCCAAATCTTCGGCGGCGATTTCTTCATCAAATTCAGGCGTATAGACCGCATAGGTAGGGTCGGCGTCGCTGACGGGCATGGGCGGGCCGGGTTCAATTTCGGAATCGCCCATCGGCATTTCCGTTTCTTCGCCGCCTTCGGTTTCGGCCATTTCGTCCATGACCAGTTCGCTTTCAGCCTCGTCGTCTGTCTGCTCGTCGGAACTGTCGGCGGCCATATCGGACGCGTCCTGTTCATTGGCGCTTTCGTCTTCGCTGTTCGCGTCCTGATCTTCGCTGGCGTCTTCGGCGGCGTCCGGGTCTTCTTCGCCGTCCAGATCATCTGGGTCATTGCCCAGCTGATCGCCATAGCCAAGATCGGTGATCACCTTGCGCGCAAACCGTGCAAACGCCGCCTGATCATCAATCATCCGGTCCAGATCGCCCAGCGTGTCGCCTGCCTGGTCTTCGATAAAGCCGCGCCAAAGGTCCAGCAGATGATCGGCCCCCGGCGGCAAATCACGCCCGCTGGCCAATTCGCGCACCATATACCCGGCAGCAACCGCAAGCGGCGCTTCGGAGGCACTTGTGACCTGATCATAGCCCTTTCGCCGCGCGTCGGTTTCAATCACCGCGTCGATATTGCCGCATGTTCCGGGCATCTCACGCGCGCCCATCGCCTCGCAGCGGGCCATTTCCATGGCGTGATAAATGTCGCGTGCAAGCTGGCCTTCGGGCACATAGCGGTCGAACGTTGTCTCATTGTGATGCTTGCGCCGCATCGCATAGCGGTCAGCGGTGCCGCGGGCGTGCAAAACCTCGTCGCGGGTCATCCGGCGGGTGACCTGCGGCAAGCGGACGCCATCCGCTGTCATCCCCGGTGGATCAACCGAATAGGTGACCGTCATTTCGGTGTCATCGGCCAGCGTCTTGGTCGCTTCGGCCAGGGCTTTCTTGAACGGATCAGCCGGGTTGTCGTTTGGCTTGGTCATGGGCTTTGATACACCATTCCGCGCGCTTTGGAACAAAGGGGACGCGCGCGCTGCGGCCCCCGAGGTGTGGGCTTAGGCGACCGCGACGCTTGCAGCGCTTTCTGGCAGTTCCTCGTCAAAACAACGCTGATAGAACTCGGCCACTGTCTGGCGTTCCAGCTCATCGCATTTGTTCAGGAATGTCAGCCGGAACGCATAGCCGATGTTGCGGAAAATCTCGGCATTCAGCGCCCAGTTGATCACGGTGCGCGGGCTCATCACGGTTGAAAGATCGCCGTTCATAAAGGCCGTGCGCGTCAGATCAGCCACAGTGACCATCTGGGCAATCTGCTGGCGACCTTTTTCGGTGTTATAATTCGGGGCCTTCGACAGCACGATCGCCGCTTCGGCATCCTGGCTAAGATAGTTCAGCGTGCAGACAAGCGACCACCGGTCCATCTGCGCTTGGTTGATCTGTTGCGTGCCGTGGTAAAGACCTGTGGTATCGCCAAGCCCCACGGTATTTGCCGTCGCAAACAGGCGGAAATGCGGGTTGGGCGTGATCACTTCGTTCTGATCCAAAAGCGTCAGTTTGCCGTCGGTTTCAAGAACGCGCTGGATGACAAACATCACATCGGCGCGGCCGGCATCGTATTCATCGAACACAATCGCGGTTGGATTTCGCAGTGCCCATGGCAGAATACCTTCTTGAAAAACAGTCACTTGCTGGCCGTTTTCCAATTTGATGGCGTCCTTGCCGATCAGGTCGATCCGGCTGATATGGCTGTCGAGGTTCACGCGCACGCAGGGCCAGTTCAGTCGCGCTGCGACCTGTTCGATATGGGTCGATTTGCCTGTGCCGTGATAGCCCTGGATGATGACGCGGCGGTTGTATTGAAACCCGGCCAGAATGGCGAGCGTGGTTTCTTCGTCAAACTTATAGGTCGGGTCGACCTCGGGGACGCGGCTTGTCCGCTCGGCAAAGCCCTTCACTTTCATTTCAGAGTCAATGCCAAAGACGTCGCGCAGGTCGATATCTTCTGTTGGTTTGCCGATGTCTTCCGTCATGTCTCACCTCGCTTCGGTCCGACGATTGGGCCGCGTGTTCCCTGCCTCATTTGGGGCGGGCTTGCAAGCTGTCCACCCCCTTGCCCCTTGCGTGTTGGTGGCGAAGTTGAAATGCATGCAGGCATTATGGCTGTGGCGACGTCAATCATCCGAGCGCGCGTGTTAACCTTTTGCGCTGTTTTGCTTGGTTCGGCTTTCGGGGCCAGCGCCCATCCGCATGTTTTTGTGGACGGCGGTGTCAGCTTTCGGTTTCGCGATGGTGCGGTGCTGGAAAGCCTGTTGGTGACCTGGCGCTATGATGCTTTTGAAACACTTTATATCTTGTCATCTCATGGGATTAGCCTGAATGACGCGGGCGGTCTGGACGAAGCGGACCGGCTGGAACTTGTTCGCCAGCGCAGCGATTGGCCGGAAGATTTCGACGGATCGGCGCATCTTGTTCACGGCGATCAGCCCATCGCGCTGGAGTGGCCACGGGGGCTGGACGCGCATTTGGTTAACGGCCGCCTTGAGGTGACGTTCGAGCGTCTGCTGTCCACGCCCCTTGAAATGCGCGGGCAGGCGGCCGAATTGGGGTTTTACGAATCCACCTATTTCTTCGCGTTTACCATCACCGATACGCCGGAAGTTCTGGGGCCAGAGACAGGTTGCGCGGCGCAGGTGATCGGGTTTGACGCCGATGAGGATGATACAGAATTGCAGGCGGCCTTGGCCAAATTGGGACGCGAGGAAACGCCAGACATCAAGAATGTCGGCGCGCTTTTCGCTGACCGGATCATCCTGTCATGCGATTGATATTGGGCGTTTTTCTGGTGGTGCTTGTGTTGGCCACGCTGTTTTTCGGGCAAGAGCCGGGCCGCTTTACGGTCTGGATTGCCGAGCAGCAGCGCGGTTTTCAAAACCAGATGGCAGGGGCTGTGCAGGCGTTGAAATCGGGGCAGTCGGGGGCCTATGCGACCTTGTTTCTGGCGACCGGGCTTTATGGGTTTGTACATGCGCTTGGGCCGGGGCATGGCAAGTATCTGGTGGGCGGTGTCGGTCTGGGCACGCGCATTGCGACTGCGCGGCTTCTGGCGGTTGCTGTGGCGTCCAGCCTGTTGCAATCCGTATTCGCTATCTTATTGGTTTACGGTGCTTTTTCCGTCATTTCGGCAAGCGCGGCACAGGTCACAGGCTTTGCCGAAGATGTGCTGACCCCCGCAAGTTTCATCGCGATTGCGGGCGTGGGGGGGCTGCTGATCTTGCGGGGGATCAAGGCTGTTTGGAGTGGGGCGCGCCATGATCACGGACACGACCATTGCGGTCATTCCCACGGGCCGACGCCCGATCAAGTGGCGCAGATTTCATCGTTGCGGGACGCGGTTGTTTTGAGTGTCAGTATTGCACTAAGGCCTTGTACTGGCGCGATTTTTCTATTGGTCATCGCGTGGCAAATGGACCTGCATTGGGCCGGGGCATGGGCCGTGATCGTGATGGGCTTGGGCACGGCTGGTTTGACCGGATTGGTCGCGGTGTCCAGCGTTGCGGCGCGCAGGATGGTGTCGGCTTCGACCCTATTGGACGTGGGGCGCGGGAAAGCCGGTGGTGCGCTTCAGATGATGGCGGGATTGCTGATTGTCGGTTTTAGCCTGACCTTGCTGCGCACCCTTTACTAGATTGATAACGCTGGGAAAAATTTACCCCGCGGCATTGTGATTTCCTTGTGAACGGCATCTCGCGTAGGATTATTTGCGATTAAAAGGAGCTTCTTAACGATGGACAGACGAATGTTTATCGGCGCTGGACTGGCAGGTCTGGCGGCGAGTGTGATGCCTACGAGTGTTTTGGCGGCCTTCGAAGTCACGCGGTCGGACGCGGAGTGGCGTTCGCTTTTGACGCGGGCCGAGTTCAAAGTGATGCGTAAGGAAGGGACCGAACGTGCGGGTTCCAGCCCCTTGGACAAGAACTGGAAAGCGGGCGTATACCATTGTAAAGGCTGCGATTTAGCCGTCTATTCGTCGAAGCATAAATTCGACAGCGGCACCGGTTGGCCGTCGTTCTATCAGTCGCTGTCGCGCGCTGTTGGGACGAAACCTGACCGGAAATTGTTGCGTGTCCGGACCGAGGTGCATTGCCGTCGGTGTGGCAGCCATTTGGGCCATATCTTTGACGACGGACCCGCGCCAACTGGCAAGCGGCACTGTCTGAATGGCATCAGCTTGGTGTTCAAAGGCGCGTAAGGCGCTGACATCGCTTACAAAATTGGCCGCCTTTCTGGGGCGGCCTTTTTTGATTTGGCAAGGTTAACGCTGCGGTCTTAGGTCTGGAAGTTGCGACTTTCCTTGATCTGATCCCAGGCCCAGACGACTTCGGCCAATTGTTCCTCATGGCCGCGGTCGCCGCCGTTCATGTCGGGATGAAGAACTTTGATCAAGGCCTTGTAAGATTTACGAATTTCCGCCTTGGTCCAGTGATCTTTGGCTTCCAGAATGTCCAAAGCGCGCCGTTCTGTCGGGGGCAGTTTGCGCGTGCCCGTGATGGATTTACCGGGGTTTCTGGTGGCGTTCTCGCCAAGAATCTGGTGCGGATCATCAATGCCCAGACGGGACCATGCACGGGCTTCTTCACCTTTCTTACCAAAGGGTTTCGTTTCCCGCTCCCAAACCCGGTCTTTGTCGATCTGGGCGTTCAATTCGTCTTCGGTTTGGCCGTTGAAGAAGTTCCATTTGAGATTGTATTCGCGCACGTGGTCTTTGCAGAACCAGTAAAACTCGTCGAGGTCATCGGGCGATTTAGGCGCGCGGTATTGGCCGGTTTCCTGGCATCCCGGATGTTCGCAAGCCCGGTTCGAGGTTTCGAACGCACCGGACATGCCGCGGCGGGTGCGTTGGCGTTTTTTCTTGTCGGACGAAACACTTAGATCAAAACCGAACGGATCATCTGTCATCGCTACCTGCCTTTTCGACTCGGACGAAAGAGTTTACCGTGCTGAGACCAAGATGGAAGAGCATGGGGCAGAAAAATGCTGGTCGAAGAAGAAATTCATGCCGCGTTGGAGACCGCGTTTACACCGCGTGAACTAACCGTGCGCGATGTCAGCGAAAGCCACCGCGGACATGCCGGATATCAGGACGGCGGGCAAAGCCATTTTGATGTGGTGATTGTGGCGGAAGCCTTTGAAAACATGAGCAGATTGGCGCGCCACCGCGCGGTGCATGAGGCCCTGGGGCCTGCACTGATCAGCCGCATTCATGCGCTGGCTTTGGACATCAAAGCCTAACGATATCTTAAGTTACGGGGTCAGTCTTCGAGCGCGCGCAATTCGGGTGTTTTGCCTTCGGGGGCGGGGCTTGACGTGACCCTTGGGGCATCGGGTTCAGGCGCTGTTTGTTCTTTTATTTCAGGGGCTTCGTAGTCTTCGACGATGGGTGTCAGAGGCCGCGATGTCGTGCGGTTCAGCGGCAAAACCCGGGTGGTTGGCCGGCGGAAAATCAGAATGTTCTGATAGCTTTGCTGCGATCCGGTCAGGCCTTTTCGTTCGGTCACGGGCAGTGTTTCGGCGCGGACGTATTCCCATCCGTCTTCCGCTAACTCGTTGAGAGCATTGGTTAAACTGAGCGCAAAACGGTCGTCGGTTGCCTTTATGCCTTTGGCTTTTGTGCCTGTTTTTGGCGCTGGTACGGCTTTGTATTCAAATTTGCGCATGGTTTCTGCCCCTTTGATCGTGCGCTGCACTTAGCATTTGGCAATGGTCGGGAAATGAGCCCGCTGCGCCAATGGCATAAGGTCGCGCACGGGAGGGGAAGATTATTTTAACGCCCGTGCCTTAGAGTGGGTCTTACATAGCGTGGTCTGCTGGGACGATTGGTCTGTCTGGCTGCGCGTTTGGAACGGTTTTGAGACTTTGCCATGGGCAGGGGCTGGTTTCCGTTCGGGCAAAACTGGATTTGGCGTGTGATTTGGTCACAGGTCTGTTTTCGGTCGGCCAGAGTTTGTGAAGGCGCGCGGCGAGGGTTGCGGGCCTTTTTGGCGTGGGGTCCGGGTTTGAGCAGGTGTTTTGGCGTGTGCGGGGTAGGTTTGAGCGGGTGTTTTGGCGTGTGCGGGATGGGTTTGAGCGGGTGGTTTGGCGTGTGCGGGATGGGTTTGAGCGGGTGTTTCGGAGTGAACGGGATGGGTGGATTGTTGTGGAATGTTTGGACCTCTGGCACCGTGATGCGTGCGACAGGACGGGGGACGTGATGAGCGATGTCGATGGCACGGGGACGGTCACGCCGTATTTCACGGTGGATGACGCTGATCGGTTGATTGCGTTTCTGACTGAGGCGTTTGGGGCGGTTCTGTTTAAAGACGTGCGTCATGCAGATGGGCAGGTTCAGCATGCGCGGCTGCGGATTGGTGACAGTGTCATCATGCTGAATGAGAGCAGCGACGCATTTGCGGCGAATGTTTCGCAGATGCATCTTTCGGTCGACGATGCCGACGCGACCCATGCGCGCGCAGTTGGATTGGGGGCGGTGTCGGTGATGGCGCCGAATGACCGGCCGCATGGCGCGCGGATGGGTGGGATCAAAGACCCTTGTGGCAATATCTGGTGGATTGCCTCGCCTTTGGGCTGACGCCCAATCGCGCTATCCGGCGAGATAGGCCTGTAACGTCGCGCGGGTGCCGTTTGTGGTCAGCCGGGTCAGCCAATGGGCAAAGGCCTTGGCGAAGCGGTCATTGTCGGCCAGATCGCCATAGATCGTTTCTTGGGCCAGCCAGAGCGCCGGGTCGGTCTTGGCGGCCTGTGCAACTTTGGTCAATGCATCCCAGTTCGGGTCGTTCGGCTCAATCTGGCTGCCGTCATCGCGGGTGCCTGCGCACATGTGGCACCAAAGCGCCTGGGTCAGGGCAAGCCCGTCAATCCCCCCGTCTGCGGCCAGCGCATCGTTCAGGATGGGGTGCAAAAAGCCCGGGTGCCGTGCTGTGCCATCATAGGCGACGCGGCGGGTGGTGTCGTGGATTTCCGGGTTGGCAAAGCGGTCGACGATCAGGTCGAGATAGGCCGCAGGTGTCATGCCGGGGACGGGGGCCACATAGGGTGTGATCTCGTCCGTTTCGACCTTGCGGAAGAAGGCCGCGATATCGGGGTCCTGCATGGTCGAGGCGATGGTCGGGCAAGACAACAGTTCGCCCGCGTTGGCGACGACCTGATGGCCTGCGTTGAGCACGCGGATCTTCATCGCCTCGTAGACGTGGACATTGTCGGTCAGGGTTGCGCCGACCTTTTCCCAGGGCGGGCGACCGGCGGCGAATTTGTCTTCGATCACCCATTGGCGGAAGTTTTCATGGGTCACGGGGGCTGCGTCGTCGATGCCCAGGTTTTGGACAAGCGCCAGTTCGTTGGGCCCGGTGGCCGGCACGATGCAATCGACCATGGCGTTGGGGAAGGTAGAGTTGGCCGCAATCCAGTCGGCCAGCGTCGGGTCGGACATACGCGCCAGCCCGATCACCGTTTGCGCCAGGATATCGCCATTGTGGCGCAGGTTGTCGCAGCATTGGCCGGTGAATGGCGGGTGGCCTGCCGCGCGCCGGTTTTTGAGCGCGGCGACGATGGCCCCGAAGGCGGTTTTGGGCCTGTCGGGGTGGGCTGCGTCATGCTGGATATCGGCGTGATCGGTGTCGAGCGCGCCCGTGGGCGTCTGGTAGTAGCCACCTTCGGTCACGGTCAGCGACACGATGCGGATGGCGGGTTTGCTGAGTTCGGCGATCAGGCTGGCGTTGTCGGGTTCGACCGGCAGAAAATCGATCATTGCGCCGGTGACTTCGGCGGACATGCCGGACGGGTCCAGCTCGATCAGGGTGTTCAGGCAGTCTTGCGTCAGAAGCTTGTCGCGCATGGCGCTGTCGGGCGGGCGGACGCCTGCGCCGATGATGGCCCAATCGAGCGCGTCGCCCTGTTGCATCAGCCGGTGCAGATACCACGCCTGGTGGGCGCGGTGGAAATTGCCAAGGCCGATATGGACGATGCCCGGGGTCAGTTTGCTGCGGTCATAGCTGGGCCGGGCGATGCCGTCCGGCAGGTCGGCAAGCGTCGCATTCGATAGTCTGACTGTCTGTTGATCCCGGGTCATGTCGTTCATCAGTTCATCCAGTTGCCGCCGTCCACGTTAAGGGTTTGCGCGGTAATGTATCGCGCGTCGTCCGAGGCCAGAAAAACGCATGGGTCGGCGATTTCGTCCGGGCGGCCCATATGGCCGAGGGGGACGTATTTGCCGACCAGGCGCTTTTTCTCGCCTGGTTCGCGGTTTTCGTATTTGGCAAAAAGCGCATCGACCTGATCCCACATCGGTGTGTCGACGACGCCCGGTGCGATGGCATTGACGCGGATATTGTGCGGTGCCAGTTCAAGCGCCAGGCATTGCGTCACCGAGATGACTGCGGCCTTGGTCGAACAGTAGATTGTGATATTCGGTTCGCCGCGCCGGCCGGCCTGAGACGAAAAGTTGATGATTGCGCCGCCTTTGCCGCGCGCTTTCATGCCCGGCACCACCGCCTGGGTGGTGAAGATCGCGCCACCGACATTGACGTCATACTGGCGGCGATAATCCTGCGCTGTGATTTCATCAAGCGGCGCCATGTTGAAGACGCCCGCGTTGTTCACAAGGATGTCGATGCCGCCGAGTTCGTCTTCGACCTGCGCCACGCCGGTTTTGATCTGGTCGTGATCGGTCACGTCCATTTCGACGGCAACGCCGCCGATCGCGGTGGCTGTATCCCGCGCCTTGGTCAGGTCCAGGTCAGCCACCGCCACCTGCGCGCCTTCGCGCGCATAGGCTTCGCATATTGCCCGGCCGATACCGCGTGCGCCGCCGGTGACGAGCGCGGTTCTCCCGTTCAGCCTGGTCATATGCGAAGCCCATTGGCATCGAATTTGTGGATTTGATCCGCTTCGGGTGTGAGGAAGATCCGGTCGCCGTGTTTGACGGCGATGTCGCCCGAGATGCGGACCGTGATCATATCGGCCAGCCCGGTGTCGTGCACGTGGATGAATGTGTCTGACCCCAGATGTTCGGCGACGCCAACGGTGCCCTTCCACGCCCCGTCGGTGGTGGATACGGTCAGGTGTTCGGGGCGGATGCCGATGGTGGCCGCGTTGTGTTTGGCGGCCTCGTCCGTTTTGATCAGGTTCATTTTCGGCGAGCCGATGAAGCCTGCAACAAATTCGTTTTGCGGTTTGTGATACAGATCAAGCGGCGAGCCGACCTGTTCGATCACACCGGCTTGCAAAACGACGATCTTGTCGGCCATGGTCATCGCTTCGACCTGGTCGTGGGTGACATAGATCATGGTTGTGCCCATGCGGGCGTGCATTTCGCTGATTTCCAGACGCATGCCGACGCGCAATGCCGCATCAAGGTTTGAGAGCGGTTCGTCAAAGAGGAACGCTTTGGGGTCGCGGACGATGGCGCGGCCAATGGCGACGCGCTGGCGCTGACCGCCCGAAAGCTGGCCCGGTTTGCGGTCAAGATAATCCGTCAGGTTCAGGCTTTCGGCGGCGGCCTGAATTTTCTTTTCCTGCTCGGCTTCCGACATGCCGGACATGCGCATCGGGAAAGCGATGTTCTTGCGCACTGTCATATGCGGGTAAAGCGCATAGGTCTGGAACACCATCGCAAGCCCGCGTTTGGACGGAGACACCTGGGTCACCACATCGCCGTTGATCAGCACATCGCCCGAAGTGCAGTCTTCGAGCCCCGCGATCAGCCTGAGCAAGGTGGATTTGCCGCAGCCCGACGGGCCGACGAAGACAGCAAATTCGCCATCTTCGATGGTCAGGTTCAGAGGGGGGATAACCTGGGTGTCGCCAAAGGATTTGGTGACGTTTTCAAGAACGATCTTTCCCATGGGATTTCCTTATTTCACCGCGCCGAAGGTCAGGCCCTGGACGAGTTGTTTTTGACAGAACCAGCCAAGCACCACGATGGGCCCGACGGCGGCGGCCGAGACGGCAGAGAGACGGCCAAAGAACAGGCCTTCGGGCGCGCGGTTGCCTTCGATCAGTTTCGATAGGGTGGCCGCGTCGGTCGTGGTCAGGCGGACGGTCCAATAGGCTTCGTTCCAGCAGAAGATGAAGCACAGAAGCGCCGTTGATGCGATGCCGCCCCACGCCAGCGGGATCAGAATCTCGCGGATTTCACCCCAGGTGTTCACGCCGTCCATCTTGCCCGCTTCGATAATTTCGCGGGGGATTTCCTTGAAATAGGTGAACAGCATCCAGATCACGATGGGCATGTTGATCAGCGACAGGACGATGATCACCAGAAAATGCGTATCGAAGATGCCAAGGATGTTCTTGGTCAGGAATGTCATCGGATAGAGCACGCCTGCCGCAGGCAGCATCTTGGTCGACAACATCCACATCAGCACGTCTTTGGTGCGCCGGGCCGGGTTGAAGGCCATGGCATAGGCACAGGGAATGCCGACTGCCAGCGTAAAGACCGTGGCAAAGACGCTGGTGATGACCGAGTTTCTGGCAAAGCGCCAGTAATCGTAGTTTTCGGTCATGTTCACATAGTTTTCGAGCGTCGGGGTGAAGAACAGAAGAAATTCCGGCTTGACCGCATCGGCGTCGGTTTTGAACGAGGTCAGGACCAGCCAGAAGATCGGGAAGAAGAACAACAGCCCCACGATCCAGGCAAGTGTTGTGCGGCCGATCTGGCCATATTTTGAGGATTGCGCGACGATTGCCATCTGCTCACTCCATCAAGGTTTTGCCGATCATCCGCAGTAGGAAGATCGCGACAATATTGGCAAGGATGACCGCAAAGATGCCTGTGGCGCTGGCCGCGCCAATGTTGTTGTTGGCAAATTCACCGATCAGGTAAGGCAGGTTCTTGTTGCCGTTACCGCGGCTGACGATTTCGATTTCCGCATAGAGCGACAGGTGGAAGATCGCCTGGATCATCACCACGATGGCGATGGGGCGCCCCAGGTGGGGCAGTGTCAGAAAGCGGAACTGATTCCAGGTATTCGCGCCGTCGAGGATGGCGGCTTCTTTCTGTTGCTGATCTTCGGATTGCAGGGATGTCATAAAGATGAGCACCGCAAACGGGGTCCATTGCCAGGTGACCATGATAATCACCGCGATGGCCGAGGTTTGGGTGGCCCGGAACGAGATAGGTTCAAGCGTTGGCCAGAGCGAGAAGAACCAGCCGACAAGCGGGGCGTCTTTCAGGCCAGAGATCCATGTGTTTATGCCGTCGACGGCAATGCCCTGAAGCCCGAGCACCGGGTCGAGGATCATGTTGATCCAGAGAACCGCGTTCACGGCGGGCATGACAAAGAAGGGCGAGATCAGCAGGACGCGGACGATGCCCTGACCCGGGAAGGTCTTGTTGATCAGAACGGCAATGAGCACGCCCAGGATCACAGTCAGGAACAGGATTGATCCGACGATCACCAGGCTGTTCTGGATGGCAAGGATGAAGTCCTTGTTGTTCAGGACAAATTCGTAATTTCCGAAGCCGCGCCAGTTGTCGATGCTGGGTTTGGTCCATTCGGGACGACGCAGATTGTTCAGCACATAACGGATGAACGAGAAGTAGAGCGTCATCGACAGCGGCACGATCATCCAGAGAAGCAGCAGGATAACCGCTGGTGTCTGTAGAAGCCGGGGTAGGGTTCGGTTTGCCATGGACCAATCCTCTCGCAAAACGATGGGCGTCGCGCGTTGAAATGTCGTTCGCGATGTTTAGGGCTTCAATCGTTGGCCGAAAAGCCGACGTTCGGGAAAGTGGGGACCCAGGCCAAAGCCCGGGCCCCCGCTAGGGAGGTTTACTCGTAGTAACCCGCTTCGCGCATGATCGCATCGGCTGCGGCCTGGCTTGCTGCCAGAGCATCTTCGACCGACTTGGCACCGGACAGAGCTGCTGCCATTTCCTGTGCAACTGCGCTGCCGACTTCAGGGAATTCCGGGATCGCTGCGAACTGAACGCCTACGTAAGGCTTGATGTCGCTGGCGGCCGGAGCTGCCGAATCAATCGCGGCCATTTCAGCAGCGGCGAAACCGGCTGCGGCCTTGAATTCAGCAATCTCGTAAGTCGAAGCACGCTGACCGGTTGGGACGGAGCCCCAGCCAAATTCAGGGTGGTTGCCCACGGCCTGAACGTACTCTTTCGAGGTGGCCCATTCGATGAACTTCTGAGCTTCTTCAGCATTCGGCGAACCTGCCGGAATTGCGAAGGCCCAAGCCCAGAGCCAGTTTGCGCCGGCTGCGTTGCCTGCGTTTGGCGACTGAGCATATTCGACACCGTCTACTTCGAGGAACGAAGCTGCGATTGTGGCGTCAATCCACATGCCGCACTTGCCTTCGTTGTAGAGCGCAAGGATCTCGTTGAACGAGTTGCCTTCCGAGCCCGGAGGGCCGTAGTTGCCGAGAAGATCAACGTAGAAGTTGATGGCTTCGTTCCACATTGCGGAATCAAGCTGAGGACGACCTTCTTCGTCGAACCAAGCGCCACCGAACGAGTTCACAACCGTCGTGATGAAGGCCATGTTGTCGCCCCAGCCGGGCTTGCCGCGAAGACATGCACCATAAACGCCGTTGTCGGGATCATGGATGGCTGCTGCTGCGTCTTTGACGCGGGCCCAGCTGTCGTTGTCACGGATGGTAACGCCAGCTGCGTCGGTCAGATCCTTGCGGTACATGACCATCGAGCTTTCGCCGTAGAAAGGTGCGGCGTAAAGCGTGCCGTCGTTCGACAGGCCTGCGCGCATGGCGGGCAGAATGTCTTCGACGTCGTATTCAGCGCTGAAGTTCAGCGGTTCGATCCAGCCGGCTGCGCCCCAGATTGGAGCTTCTTGCATACCGATGTTGATGACGTCGTACTGGCCGCCACCTGTCGCGGTGTCAGAGGTCACCTGCTCGCGCAGGACGCCTTCTTCGAGAGCAACCCAGTTCAGCTTAACACCGGTTTCTTCGGTGTAGGCTTCGGCAACGGTTTGCATGTTGATCATGTGGCCATTGTTCACGATCGCAATCGTGAGCTCAGCGGCGAATGCGCCGGTGGCCGCGAAAGCGACGGCTGAGGCCGTGCATAGCACGTTCTTCAAAGACATCCGGTTCCTCCCTTAATGGATGTGATAACGAAACCGTGCGTCAAAATTTTTGCCGCGTCAACAAAAAATTTTACGCGCGTAAAATTATGCTGAATCACGCATTATAAAGCGCGCCGGGAAACGGATTTCTTCGCGCTTTGACAGCCCGCCGCCTTCGACGAGGCGGAAGAGTGTTTCGACCGATTGGTTCGAAACCGATTCGTAGTCATGCGCCGCCGTGGTCAGCGACGGGCAGGTGAAGCGCGAAAACGGGTGGTCGTCGTGGCTGGCCACGCGCAGGCGGCAGTCCTTTGTGCGCCCGACCCGGATGCCCTGTTCAAAGCAAGCGGCCAGAAAGCCGATGGCAAGCCGGTCGTTGCTGCACAGAACGGTATCCGAGGGCAGTGCGTTTTCGGCCAGAAGTTTGAGCGCGCCCTGGCGTCCGATTTCTTCGAACGCCCAGCCGGTGCCGTCGATTTTCAGCACATGGGGTTCAAAGCCCAGCCGGTCCATGATCGTCAGATAGGCCTGGCGGCGTTTGTTGGCGTTCGGGTTGGCCGGGTCGCGCATTTCGAAAAACGCAGGCGGCGCGCCGGTGCGGCTGAGATATTCGACCGTCTGCATAACGAAAGAATAGTTGTCGGACCCAATAAATGCTTCGCCCAGGCCTTCGAGATTGCTGTCAAAAAGGACGGTCGGGACGTTTTTGCAAAAACTTTCAATCGCGGATTTGTCGGTGGCCCGCCCCAAGGGGGCAATCAGAACACCGGCGGGTTTGTGGGCGCGCAGGTCGTCAAGGATCTCAATTTCGGTCTGCGGGCTGCCGTGCGAGCTGTACAGCGTGGGCCGATAGCCCGCGTCGATGCAGCGTTGTTCGATGTTGCGCGCGATTTCGCCAAAGAACGGGTCGGCCAGATAAGGCACGACGATGCCGATGTTCTTGGTCAGCTTGCGGTTCTGGTTAATCGCATAGATGTTCGGGCGGTAGTCATAGCGTTCCAGCGCCTCTTCTATTTTGGCGCGGGTGGATTTGCGAACGCTGTCGGGGTCTTGGAAATACTTCGAGACGGTGGGCCGAGAGATGCCGCTGACGGCGGCAAATTCTTCCATATTGCGGATTTTCGTATCACCCATGCCCGAACTACTGGTATCTGTCACGCCTGATTGACAGGTTAGAGCAAAATCTTACCGCGCGCAAACTTTGAATTTTCTGATGTGAAGTTTGCAAGGCATGTTTGCGCGGTTTTCGGCCGGGGTTTGGTGCGACTGGCCTGTGTGGATTAGCGCCCAAGTTTCTTTGCGATCAACTGGTTGACGGCCTTGGGGTTGGCCTTGCCGCCCGTGGCTTTCATCACCTGACCGACGAACCAGCCGGCAAGTTTCGGGTTCTCTTTTGCCTTGGCGACCTGGTCGGGGTTGTCGGCCATCACCTGATCGACGGCGGCTTCGATGGCGCCGGTGTCGGTGACTTGTTTCATGCCTTCGGTTTCAACGATTTCCGCCGGGTCGCGGCCCGTGGTATAGGCGATCTCGAAGACGTCCTTGGCGATTTTTCCCGAGATTGTATCGTCGGACAAAAGGTCAATGATCTGCCCCAGCTGGCCTGCGCTGATCGGGCTGGCGTCGATGGGGTGGTCGTCTTTGTTCAGCCGTCCGAAGAGTTCGTTGATCACCCAGTTTGCGGCCAGTTTGCCATCACGGCCCTGGGCGACGTTTTCAAAAAAGACCGCGCTGTCGAGTTCTGCTGTCAGCACACCCGCGTCATATTCGGTCATGCCATAATCGGCGACAAAGCGGGCTTTTTTGGCGTCCGGCAATTCGGGCAAAGTCGCCGCGATGTCATCAACCCAGCCCTGTTCTATTTCCAGTGGCAACAGGTCAGGGCAGGGGAAGTAGCGATAGTCATGGGCTTCTTCCTTGGACCGCATCGAGCGGGTTTCGCCTTTGTCGGGGTCATAAAGCCGGGTTTCCTGATCGACGGTTTTGCCGTCTTCCAAAAGTGCGATCTGGCGTTTGGCCTCAAAGTCGATGGCTTGCTGGATGAAGCGCATCGAGTTCATGTTCTTGATCTCGCAGCGGGTGCCGAGATGGGAAAAATCCTGGCTAGCCTGGTATTTTTCATAGTCGCCCGGACGACAGACGCTGACGTTGACATCGGCGCGCAGGTTGCCGTTTTGCATATTGCCATCGCAGGTTCCGAGATAGCGCAGGATTTGGCGGAGCTTGACGACATAGGCCGCTGCTTCTTCGGGGCCGCGGATGTCGGGGCGCGAGACGATTTCCATCAGCGCGACGCCAGTGCGGTTGAGATCGACGAAGGACATGTTGGGGTCCATGTCGTGGATGGATTTACCGGCGTCCTGTTCCAGGTGGATGCGTTCGATGCGCACCAGACGCGCAACACCGGGTTCCATGTCGACCAGCACTTCACCTTCGCCGACAATCGGGTGATAGAGCTGGCTGATCTGATAGCCCTGCGGCAGGTCGGGGTAGAAGTAATTCTTGCGGTCAAAGGCGCTGGTCAGGTTGATCTGGGCCTTGAGGCCGAGACCGGTTTTGACGGCCAGTGCGATGCAGCCTTCGTTGATGACAGGCAGCATGCCGGGCATGGCGGCGTCGACAAAGGCGACCTGTGCGTTGGGCTCGGCCCCAAATTCAGTCGAGGCGCCCGAAAACAGTTTGGCGTTTGACGCAACCTGTGCATGCACTTCGAGGCCAATGACCAGTTCCCAGTCGCCGGTGGCACCTTGGATGACTTTGGGTTTCGGGGTCTCGTATGTGAGGTCCAGCATGTGTTGCTCTCCGCGTGAATAGAGGCCGTTCTAGGCAATGCGGGGGGCTGCTTCAAGCGGTATCGCTGCCGGTTTTGTCTTGGCAGGTTATGGTGGGCGTGGCAGACAGGGGTGGCTGGGCGCAAGGGAGGACAGGCATGATCCGGGCGCTGGTTTTTGCAGGTTTCATCGCGGCGACAGGGGCCTTGGCGCAAGCGCCGGTCCGGGCAGGCGACGGCGTTGAGGCGCGTCCTGCCGCGCGGGCCCAAGACGTGCCACGCGCGCGCTGGGAAACGCGTGCCAAAGGGGTTCTGTGGACGCGTGTTGTGATGTCGGCGGTGACGACCCATGGGGCGGCTTTGCTGGAGGTGGTGCCCAAGGATATTGACGCCTGGTGTCCTGCGTATTCCGAAAACGGACCCGACGACCGGGCGGCGTTTTGGGCGGGCTTTGTATCGACCCTGGCGCGGTATGAAAGCACGTTTGATCCGCGCGCCGTGGGGGGCGGCAACCGGTGGTTCGGGTTGATGCAGATTTATCCGCCCACCGCCGCGTTTCGCGATTGCCGGGTGCAAAGCGGTTCGGGCCTGAGGCACGGGTCGGACAACCTGAATTGTGCCGTGCGGATTATGGCGATCACCGTGCCGCGTGATCAGGCGATATCGGTGAAAGACACGCGCTGGCGTGGTGTTGCCGCCGATTGGGGGCCGATGCGCACGGATTGGATGCGGCGGGATATGCAGCGCTATACCCGGCGGCAGGTTTATTGTCGGCGGTTGGCAGATGTGCGGCCTGTGGCGCGGCCGGGCGGAAACTGACGCAGTTTCTATTGGATTTCCGACGCGGAAATTCTGTGTCAGCGTGAAAAATGCGTTGTTTTTATTGGAACATTCCGCGATGGAATGTTCTTAAGTCACGCGGCGCAGCGGTTCCTGATTGCAGAAAATCACGAACTGGCCCGCGTTTTCGACGGTGGTGTAGCCGCGCCGTTTCATTTCGCGAATGAACAAATCACGGCCAACCAGGCGTTCCACGTCGCGCACTTTGCGACGGATGACCGCGCCTTGCTGCACGGCCTTGCTGTTGAAAAGGGAACCGAAGAACTGTTCGGGCGTCACAGGTGTCATGCACCCGGCATGCCCGGTTTTGCTTAACCAGCCCTTAAGCGCTGTGGTCTTTCGCCTGCGGCCCAGGCTTTGACGGCTGTGCCGAAGGCCTGGAACAGAGGGCGCGAGACCGTGTCGGTGTCTGCCTGATATTCCGGGTGCCATTGTACGCCCAAGGCAAAGCCCGGGCTTTTGTCGACATAGATCGCTTCTTCTGTGCTGTCGGGCGCGCGCCCATCGACCACGATGCCGTCGCCGGGGGCTTTGATCCCCTGACCGTGCAGCGAGTTCGTCGTGACGGTGGTGCGCCCGAAAATACGGTGGAACGGCCCGCCTTCTGTGACGGTGACGTCGTGGCGAAGGGCGAATTTTTCTTCAAGCGTGCCATCGGGGGGCATGCGATGGTTCATCCGGCCCGGCAGGTCGCGGATTTCGGGGTACAGCGTTCCGCCCATCGCGACGTTCAGTTCCTGAAAGCCGCGACAAATGGCGAATATCGGTTGGCCGCGCGCCACGCAGGCCCGGATCAGGGGCAGGGCCAATGCATCGCGGTCGCGGTCAAAGTCGCCATGGGCCTGAGTTTCGGCTTCGCCGTATTCTTCGGGGTGCACATTGGGACGTGCGCCCGTGAAAAGAAAGCCATCGCAGGTCGCCATCAGGGCGTCGATATCGACAAGGTCGGGATCGGTCGGCACGATCAGGGGCAGCGCACCCGCAACCTTGGCCACGGCATCGCTGTTCATACGCCCGCCCGCATGGACGGGGTATTCTTCATTGATCAGATACGCGTTTCCTATGATCCCGACGACCGGCATTGGTCTGGTTCCTTTTGTTCCCTTGCACAGCTAATGCCGAAAATGACCGTGGCTCGCAACATTTGCGCACATTCCGGTGTGCGATGAACCTTAAGCTGTGGTTAAGCGGCCCCTTTGAGCCCGGCGGCTTCGATCCCGGCCAATGCTGCTGCGGCGTCATTGTCGGACGTATCGCCGGTGACGCCGACTGCGCCTATGATGCGGTCGCGGCTGTCCATGATCAGCACCCCGCCGGGCACCGGGATGACCTGACCGCCGAAGGCGCCGTTCAATGCGTTGACGAAGTAGGCCTGATCTTCGGCGCGCTGCATCATCGCAGTGCCGGTCATGCCGGTCATCACGGTGCCATAGGCTTTGCCGCGCGCGATTTCGAACCGGCCGGGTGACGCGCCGTCTTCGCGTTCAAAGGCTTTGACGTTGCCGCCGGCGTCCAGCACGACGACCGAAAGCGGTTTGAGGTTCATCTCGCGGCCCGTTTTAAGGGTGTTGCGCAGGATGGCGCGGGCTTTGGAAAGGCTGATATCGGGCATGGGTTGTCCTTATGTCGGTGGCGTGAGCGGGCGCGGTCGTACGGTCAACCCGCCGCTTTCAGTTCAAGTCGGCGGGCGTGCAAAACCGGTTCGGTATAGCCCGACGGTTGTTTGACCCCCAAAAACACCAGATCGCAGGCGGCTTTGAACGCGATTGTGTCAAAGCCGGGGGCCATGGGACGGTAGGCCGGGTCGCCGGCGTTCTGGTCATCGACCTTGGCGGCCATGCGTTTCATTGCGTCCATGACCTGGGCTTCGGACACGACACCGTGGTGCAGCCAGTTGGCGATATGTTGTGACGAGATCCGGCAGGTGGCGCGGTCTTCCATCAGGCCCACATCGTTGATGTCGGGGACTTTGGAACAGCCGACGCCCTGATCAATCCAGCGGACGACATACCCCAGAATGCCTTGCGCGTTGTTTTCAACCTCGCGGATGATCTGAGGTTGGGTCCACTTGCGGAAGGTGGCCAGCGGGATTTCCAGTACGCCGTCCACATGGGCGCGGCGTCCGCCTTTTTTGAGGTCGGCCTGCACGGCAAACACATCGACCTGGTGATAATGCAGCGCGTGGAGCGTCGCGGCGGTGGGCGATGGCACCCATGCGGTGTTGGCGCCTGCTTTTGGATGTTCGATCTTGGTTTCCAGCATGGCGGCCATGCGGTCGGGCATGGCCCACATGCCTTTGCCGATCTGGGCTTTGCCCGACAACCCGCATTCAAGGCCGATATCGACATTCAGGTTTTCATAGGCCGCAATCCAGCTTTTGCGTTTGATCCAGTCTTTGCGGCTGAACGGCCCGGCCTCCATCGAGGTGTGAATTTCATCGCCTGTGCGGTCCAGAAAGCCGGTGTTGATAAAGGCAACGCGTGCCTTTGCGGCGCGAATGCATTCCTTGAGATTGACCGTGGTCCGGCGTTCTTCGTCCATGATGCCGATTTTGACGGTGTTCTGCGGCAGGCCGAGCGCTTTTTCAACGTGATCAAAGGTTTCGGCGGCGAAGCTGACTTCGCCGGGCCCGTGCATCTTGGGTTTGACCACATAGACCGAACCATGGTGGCTGTTGCGGTCGCCGGTGGCTTTGGCAAGGTCATGCTTGGCGATAAGGACGGTGATCATTGCGTCCATCAGGCCTTCGTAGATTTCGGTTCCGTCTTCCAGCAGGATGGCGGGGTTGGACATCAAGGGGCCGACGTTGCGGATCAGCATGATTGCACGGCCTTTGACGGTGATCTCGCCCCCGGCCGCCGCGTGATAGGTTTTGTCGCCTTCAAGGGCGCGGGTTACTGACTTACCGCCTTTGTCGAACGTATCGGTCAGGTCGCCTTTCATCAGGCCAAGCCAGTTGCGATAGGCCAGCACCTTGTCTTCGGCATCGACGCAGGCGACGGAATCTTCGCAATCCATGATCGCGGACACGGCGGCTTCCAGCCGGACATCGGCCAGGCCTGCCTGATCGCGCGCGCCGATTTGATTGGTGCGGTCGAACACAAGTTCGACATGCAGGCCATTGTTTTTCAAAAAAATGCTGTCGGGTGCCTTTGGGTCGCCCTGGTGGCCTGCAAATTTGTCCGGGTGCTGTAATGGCTGGTCATCGACCAGAAGCGCGCCGTCTTTGACGCGGTAGCGGCCGGCGTCGGCATGCGACAGGCCCTGAAGCGGGAAGGCCTGATCCAGAAAGACGCGGGCGCGGGCGACAACGCGGGCGCCGCGGCCTTTGTCGTAAGGTCCGGGCAATGGCGCGCCGTCGATGGCATCGGTGCCATAGAGCGCGTCATAGAGGCTGCCCCAGCGGGCGTTTGCCGCGTTCAGCGCATAACGCGCGTTGGTGATCGGCACCACCAGTTGCGGGCCGGGGACCGAGGCAAATTCGGGGTCTGTGTTTTCGGTGTCAATCTCGAACGTGTCGCCTTCGGGGACGAGATAGCCGATGTCGGTCAGAAAGGCTTTATATGCCTCGTGGTTGTGGGGCTGGTCCTTGTGGTCCTTGTGCCACTGGCTGATCTTGCCTTGCAGTACAGCGCGTGTTTCCAGCAATTCGCGGTTGCGGGGGGCCATGTCATGGGCAAGGCGGCTGAAGCTTTCCCAAAAGGTTGCCACCGGGACATCGGTGCCTGCCAGCGCTTCGTCTTCGATAAAACGCGCAAGTTCTTCATCCACCTGAAGGCGGTGGCGGTCGACACGGGTGCTCATGAGTGGATTCTCCGTCTTTTGCGGGGGGCGCTACGGGCCGCAATCTAAAGGGTGGTGGTCTGGTTTCAAGCGGATTTACAAGCGGTCTGCACGGCTAGGGGCGGTGACGCCGGCAGCGGTCCGAGCAGTATTTTACCTGTTCCCAGACGCGCGCCCATTTCTTGCGCCAGACAAACGGCCGGCCGCAGGTCGCACAGGTTTTGTGCGGCAGATCACGTTTTTTAACCGCTTTGTTCAATTGCTCCTCCGCTTTGCTGGGGCTAGTGCTAGTGTTCCCGTCTGAAACGCAAGGGATTCTGCCATGAAAGACCCTGTTCCTCAGCCCGTTCGTCTTGCCGAATATGCGCCGCCCAACTGGCTGATTGACGAGGTGCATCTGACGTTTCGGTTGGATCTGGCCGCGACCCGGGTGTTGTCAAGGATTGCGTTTCGCCCAAATCCGGCGCGCAGTGACCGGACGTTTCGGCTGGATGGCAAGAAGTTACAATTGATCCGCGCCATGGTGGACGGTGCGCCGGTGAGCCCGCGTGTCGATGCCGAGGGGCTGAGCGTTGCGGTGCCGGATGCGCCTTTTGTCTGGGAATGCGAGGTTGAGATTGACCCAAGCGCCAACACCGAGTTGGAAGGGTTGTACCTGTCGAAGGGCCTGTTTTGCACGCAATGCGAGGCCGAGGGATTTCGCAAGATCACGTTTTTCCCCGATCGTCCGGATGTGATGGCGACCTATACGGTGCGGATCGAAGGTGACGCGCCTGTGCTTTTGTCGAACGGTAACCCCGTCGCATCGGGCCCCGGTTGGGCCGAGTGGCATGACCCCTGGCCGAAGCCTTCGTATCTGTTTGCGCTGGTGGCCGGTGATCTGGTGGCTCATTCGGGGCGCTTTGCCACGCGGGATGGCCGCGATGTGGATCTGAACATCTGGGTGCGGGCAGGGGATGAAGACCGCTGTGCCTATGCGCTGGACAGTCTGGAACGGTCGATGCGCTGGGACGAAGAGGTTTATGGCCGGGTCTATGACCTGGACGTGTTCAATCTGGTGGCGGTCGATGATTTCAACGCGGGCGCGATGGAAAACAAAGGGCTGAACATTTTCAATTCGAAATATGTGCTGGCCAGCCCTGAAACCGCGACTGACCGGGATTTTGAATTTATCGAAGGCATTGTTGCGCACGAGTATTTCCACAACTGGACCGGCAACCGGATCACTTGTCGGGATTGGTTTCAGCTTTGCCTGAAAGAGGGGCTGACCGTGTTCCGCGATCAGCAGTTTTCCGGCGATATGCGCGGCCACGCCGTGAAGCGGATTGATGATGTCCTGATGCTGCGGGCGCGCCAGTTTCGCGAGGATGCGGGGCCTTTGGCGCATTCGGTGCGGCCGGAAGAGTATTTCGAGATCAACAATTTTTACACCGCAACTGTCTATGAAAAGGGCGCCGAGGTGATCGGCATGTTGAAGACGCTGGTGGGGGACGAGAACTACTATGACGCGGCGGATCAATATTTCGCCGACAATGACGGGCAGGCGGCGACGATTGAAGATTGGCTTTATGCGTTTCGGGGCGTGTCGGCCCGCGACCTGTCGCAGTTCAAGCTGTGGTACAGTCAGGCAGGGACACCGCGCGTAAAGATCGAGACCTTGCCAACCGAAAACGGCTGGGCTGTGCATGCCTCGCAGATGACCCCGCCGACGCCGGGACAAGACACAAAGGAAAATCTTGTTATTCCGATCCGGATTGCGCTTTTCGATAGATCGGGTGCGCCGATAGGCGATGAAGAAATGCACGTTTTGGACAGGGACGAAGAGACCCTGATGATGACGAAAGGGCCGGACAAGCCGATTGTGTCGGCTTTGCGTGGGTTTAGTGCGCCGGTCATCCTGGATCATCCGCAAACGCTGGACGAACGTCTGGTGCTGCTGGCCCATGACACCGACCCGTTTAACCGCTGGGAAGCAGGCCGGAGCGTGGCCAAAGACCAGTTGATCGCGATGATTGATCAGGATGCGGCGGTGGATGGCGCCTATCTGGAGGCGCTGGGACGGTTGATCGGGGATGAAACATTGGACCCTGCGTTCCGCGCCTTTGCGCTGGGTTTGCCATCGGAAGATGATCTGGCGCAATCGCTGTTCGACGCCGGGCGGACGCCGGACCCGGCGCGCATTCATGCACAGCGCAAGGCATTGGCTTTGGCAATTGGCAGGGCGCATGCGGCCCAGTTTGTGGCGCTGTATGAAGCAATGGAAAGCACAGGCGGATATAGTGCCGACGCCGCTTCGGCCGGGCGGCGGGGCTTGCGACTGGAGGCGTTGGCCTATGTGTCGCGTGTCGAAGGACCGGGGCGCGCGGCCGCACTTTTTGCGTCTGCCGACAATATGACCGAAAGCCTTGGCGCGCTGGGCATCTTGTTGCGCGCGGGCGCGGGGCAGCGCGAAGCGCAGGCGTTCTATGACCGCTGGTCGGATGATCCGAACACGCTGGACAAGTGGTTTTCGGCGCGCGTTGTGAATGCCGCGCCCGAAGATGCGGTGTCACTGGCCGAAGAACTGGCGAGCCTGGATAGTTTTGATCACAAGACGCCCAACCGGTTCCGGGCGCTGATTGGCGGGTTGGCTGGCAACACTGCCGGGTTCCATCACAAAAGCGGTGCGGGCTATCGGTTTGTGGCCAAGTGGCTGAAGACCATGGATGGGTTGAACCCGATGACGGCGGCCCGCATGGCGTCGGTGTTTGAAACCTGGAAACGCTATGACGGTGACCGTCAAGGACAGATGCAGGATGCATTGCACCTGCTGTTGGACGGGACGCCGTCGAAGGACATGACCGAGATTGCAGGGCGCATGCTGGGAGAGCCCCTTTGAGACTGGCAGGTTTTTGCCACCCTGTTGCGGGCTTCCTTTGGGCGCGCGCGCTGTGCGCCCCGGCTGGGTGTCTTTGATGGATTAAGGTGAATTAATTCAAACGGTTTTCCGGGTCGGTTCGCGAACCACGCGCCTGTTTGCGTGAGCGGCACGACCCCACCGGCAGATGCGGCACGGGACGCGCTGCGGTGCCTTTCACAGTTTGATGCCCCATGGCGTAGGGATGTGCCTTGTCAGATGCTAAAAAAGCGATGCGAATCTATAGCCAATTTCGGTTTCAAAACGGCCATGAAAGAGAGAATTGATCCTCTGATTGCTGAACGCGCGCCATGGTTGTTTGACACCACGCTTGGCGCGTCTGTGGCGCGGCGCGCGTTGATGCGGCTTTTGGGCTATGACCGCACGCTGACGCTGGGGGCACTTTACCGCGATTTGCCGACCGACACTGTGATGCATCATGTGGCGGGCCTTTTGGCGCGCGACCTGAGGGTTACGGGGCTGGATCATATCCCGCGCCACGGGTCGGCTTTGGTGGTTGCGAACCATCCCACGGGCATTGCCGATGGGATTATGCTGCACCACGCGCTTTTCCCACTGCGCCCGGATATGTTTATTTACGCAAATTCTGACATTCTGCGGATTATGCCGCAGTTTGAAAGCCTGATCGCGCCGGTCGAATGGCGCGAAGACAAGCGTACGCGGGCAAAAACGCGCGAGACGATGGAATACACCCGCCGTGCCATCGGGGCCGGACGGCTGGGCGTTATTTTCCCCAGCGGGCGTCTGGCGAAGCGACGGGGGTTGAACCTGTATGAGCGGGACTGGATGGCCTCGGCTGCCATGATTGCGCGCAAGTATGATTTGCCGATCATCCCTTTGCATATCCGGGCGCGCAATTCGGCGCTGTTCTATCTGTTTGATCTGATCCATCCGACGCTGCGGGATATCACGCTGTTTTACGAGACGTTGAACAAAGATCGGCAACCGTACCGGATTACGATTGGCGAGCCGATTTCGCCATCGGCTTTGCCCGCGCGGTCGGACGATGCGATTGAGATTATGAAACGCGCGACCCTGGCGCTGGGCGGCAAGCATGCGCCGACGGTGTCTTTGTTGCAGAATACGCGCCTGCCAAGCTGGACACGCTAGCGCGTTTGCTGCCGTTCGAAGCCCGGAACCAGCACCAAGACCGCCGCCAATTTGCCTTAAAGTTGCCGGAATGGCCCGCCAAATCTTGGAAAACGGCTGTGGAGACTGGCAATGCAAGTCCTTCAAATTATTGCGCGTGGCGTTCAGTCAAGTTTGACCTTTGTGTCGTCGAAGCCTTCGCGAAAGGCAAAACCCGCAGCGGCCCCGATGGCGTTGCGTCTTTCTGTTGTACATGACGACCCCGATCATCGGGAACGACGCAGTGTGGGCAGCCATATCGCGGCGCTGATGCTGGACGATGAATGGGTCGAAATCGGTGATCAGATTGCGGATTGGGAGGCCGAACTGGCTTCGACCCCCGGCGGTTTGCGGCTGCATGAGATTGCGGTCGATGTGGCCCTGTCGGGTTTGCAATCGCTTATTGATGATGCGGCGCATAACGATCTTAGCGATCTGGCCGATGCCGAGATTGAGCTTGGGTGTTTTGTCGACACCTGGGAACGGTCGCCGGACAGCCATGTGCTGGCGCTTTTGGCGGCGCGGGCGCATTTGCTTTTGGGGATTGCATGTCGGGCCGATCATTGGCCGGACAGATGCCGTCAGGATGCCTGGCGGCGGATGGCCAAGCATTATGTGGCGGCAGGTGACATTCTGTCGAAATTCGATGCGCGTGCGTTGATGTCGCCTTTGCTGGCCGAGGCGGCCTATATGCAGGGTCTGGGTTCACCTGGGCAGGCGCATCGCATGCCTGAATTGTTTGAGAACTGGATCACGCTGGACCCGTCCAATCCGTCGATCTTTGCCGCCCACGCCGTTTGGCTGGCCGACAGCGCCAATGCGTCAGACGACGACATCCTTGCCCTGGCCGACGCATCCTTGAAGCGGACAGAGCTGTCGCTGGGGGTTGGTGGCTATGCGTTGTTCTTCCAGCCCCTGTTGCAGACCCGGCCTGGGTGTCGCGGTTTGTATGATCCCGAACTTTACGCAAGCGGGTTGCTTGATCTGGCGACCTTGTCGGCCACGCAGGCCGAGGTGAACCGGATGGCGGATTCGCTGGCGGGCGAAATCAAGGCGGCTGGGCCGAATGCGCCGTTGGCGTTGCGTGACACGCTTTTGATGCTGATCCGAACCGAGATGAAGGTGCTTTATCCGCGTCTGTGGACCCTTTCGGACGAGGCTATTCGCGGTTTGATCCGTGATGCCCGTGATGCCATGCCCGGCATAACCGCGGTTGATGCGCCTTTGTCACGGGCGGCCTGACGCGGGTTGGCTCAAATCCGGTCTGGACATCGTCCCCCGCCGTGGCATGGAATAGCGCCAACGGGAAGGACCGCGCATGAAACGATCCACAATTAACGAGATTATGGCCGAGGCCGATCAGATGATCCGGGCGCATGGGTTTACCCTGCCGCCCTTTGCCTATTGGTCACCCGACGCGTTTCAGGCGCGTGTCGCAGACGGATCCGCGCGGCGGATTGCCGACGCGCGGATGGGCTGGGATATCACGGATTACGGGCAGGGTTCTTTTGATCGTCTGGGGCTGTTCCTGTTCACCTTGCGAAACGGGCGGCTTGACGATCTGGAGCGCGGGCGCGGCATGGTTTATGCCGAGAAGCTTTTGATTTCGAAAGAAAAGCAGTTAAGCCCGATGCATACCCATGTGATCAAATCGGAAGATATCATCAACCGGGGCGGTGCGACGCTGGTGGTCGAGCTGTTTGGGTCGGATGACGATGGCAATTTTGCCGCCGATGCCGGTGGTGTTGTTCTGTGCGATGGTCTGGAACGCGCGTTCACGCCGGGCGAAAAATTGCGCCTGGCCCCCGGCGAGAGCGTCACGCTGAACCCCGGTGATTGGCATGCGTTCTGGGGCGAAGGTGGCGATGTTCTGATTGGCGAAGTGTCGACCGTGAATGACGATGTCACCGACAATGTCTTTCGCGAACCTGTGGGGCGGTTTGCCGAGATTGATGAAGACGTGGCCCCGACGCATTTGCTGGTCAGCGATTATGATCGGTGGTTTGCCACCTGAGCCGTGGCTAGGCGGACAGCAACAGGGTGGCCTCTTTCGGTTTGATGCAAACGCGGCTGGCCGGGCCGTAGGCGCCAAGGTTTGACCTAAGCTCGGGGAAGAGGCGGAAGATTTCGTCGCGAGACGGGTCGGTCAGCGTGTTCAGCCCCTGATTGCCGGGAAAGAAGCTTTCGGAGGCCGCGCCATTGGCCAGCACGATTTCGTGACGGTCGAACAGCATATGCACATAGGTGACCATCCCGCCGTAATCGACGGTGATTGAGAAGTCATCGACAAGGCTTTTGGCGGGCACCAGCACTTCGGGTTCGGCGAAATGCAATTGGCTGAGGTAGCCGCCCACGATCATGCGGTGCTGCGGCGAGACCAGCAGATCGCGGTGATTGCCAATCGTGCCTTTCAAAAAGCGAATGGGCGCAAGGCTGCCCGAAGCGCGGACGGTTTTCTTGCCGACCCAACGCACCGGTTGCGGGCCGTGGTCAAGCGTCAGCACCATGTCGCCCGGGCAGAGCGCTTCGACCCGGCGTTCGCCGGACGGGGTCATAATCGCGGTGCCTTCGGTGAAGCATATGATGTTTTCAATCTCGGAAAACGTGATGACCGTGCCGTCGGACAGGGATGCGGTGCCGGAAAGACCGCCCGCAGCGTCATCGGGATTGGTGATGTTGATTGTGCTGGTGACACTGAGACCGGACAGGTCCAGCGTGTCGCCGTTGGTTTCGCCGCTTTCGCCGCCGACGATGCTGATCGCCCCGCCGGTCAGCAAGCTGTCATCAATCACGAAAGTGTCGTCGCCGTCACCGCCATCGGCAGTATCGCCGCCGCCAATCGTGATTAGGTCGTCGCCGTCCTGACCAAAGATATTGTCGGCCCCGGCACCAGCGGCAATCGTATCGTTACCGTCGCCGCCAAAGACCTGATCGTCGCCGTCGCCTGCGATGATGCTGTCGGCATTCCCGCCGATGGGTTGGGTATTGAAAAAGACATCGGTGACATTGGCGCCGTGGCCGCCGACGCCGCCGTTGGAATAGTTGATCTGCACAGACGCGACCGGCCCGGCGATTTCGACAAGAACGGATCCGCCCGCGCTGGCGGCGGTGTCAGAGCTGTTGTTGGCGGTGACGGTGTTGCCCGTGACCACGTCGCCACCGCTGGGTGTGAGCACCACAGGAACCGGATTGCCATCACCATCAAGCGCGATGATCTGGACCACGTCGCGGTGAATGCCGATGCCGCCGTCTATGTCGTTCAGGCGGAACCTGACATTGGTGACTTCGTCTTCGGCGGTGCCCGCTGTTGCTGCGGCAAAGCTGATGAATGTCTGCGATGTTGGTCCGTCGCCCGAGCCGCTTAGAAATGCGGATGAATTTGTATCGAAAGGTTCGCCCGAGCCGACAAAGTTGGTGGCGGTGCTGACGTCGAAAGACGCGTTGTTGTTGCCAACCTCGGTGAACCCGACGGTGACGTCTATCAACCCGGTGTTCTGCGTGAAGCCCGAGGTCAGGTCGGTGCCGCCGCCGCCCTGATCGGTCCAGTCCAGCGCTTCGGTCGAGCCCGAACCGCTGGTGTCTGTGTCGCCAAAGATTGTGTCATCGCCGCTGCCTGCGTCGATCGTGTCGGACCCAAGCCCGCCTTCTATCCGGTCGTTGCCGGTTTCGCCCGCGATGCTGTCATCGCCGTCGCCGCCAAAGACACTGTCATCGCCTGCGCCTGCGGCGATTGTGTCATCGCCTGTTCCGGCCGGATCTGTCGTGGGGCCGCCGAAGATCTGGTCGTCATCGGCTGTGCCAAGGATCAACGGATCGTCGCCGGACGTGCCGAAAATGCCAGACGTAAAGCTGGGCGCTGAAATGACGGTTGCCGAGGCGAATGTATTCAGAAACGCGGTGCTGAAGTCGGGGACAAAATAGACATTGCCGTCTGTCGCCAGAAAGAAGTCGCCGTCGTCTGTAAAGGAGGGGAATGTGAAAAAACCGAAATTCACATTGGTGAATGTCACCACTCCCGGCCCGAGAACAGTGTCGGTTACAAAGGTGACAACCGGATCGCTGACGGCATCGCCCGGATCCAGCGAGCCGTCACCAAGCGTGACAAGAAACCCGTCGGGCATTCCACTCAGAGCGGTTGCCCGCCCCCCCATAGGTACGATTTATGCCCGCTGATTTTGGCAGCAGCGGGATTTCGTCTGCCTATGTGTGCCTTACTGGGGCAAATCCTGCAAGGGCTATGGTTAATCGGGGCGTCATACGCAATATATTGCGTGCGGTGTTCCGTTTGTGCAAACGCAACAGGTGACTTTTGGAGGGCGCGTATGACGTATCTTGATCTTCCCCCGATCTGGCTGGTGCTGTGTCTTATGCTGGCGCGATTGGTGCCGTTGGGCTTGCCTTGGGGGGCTGCTTTCTGGCCGGGCGCGGTGCTTTTGATGCTGGCGGTTTTGCTGGTGCTTGCGGCCCTGCATGCATTTTTCCGGGCGCGCACCACGGTCATTCCCCACCAACAACCGTCGGCCCTAATTACATCGGGTGTGTTTCGCCTGACGCGCAATCCGATTTATCTGGCCGATGTCCTGATCCTGCTTGGGCTGTCTTTGATCTGGGGCAGTTTGTTGGGGTTATTGCTGGTTCCGGCCTTGTTTGTTTTGCTTGAGCGGCGGTTCATTCTTGCCGAAGAGGCGCGCCTGATGGCGGCCTTTCCGGACGCGTTTGCTGCCTATTGCAAAGCGACCCGGCGGTGGGTCTGACTTTGGGGCTGACGGTGGGTTTGACGGTGGATTTGCCGATGACCGCGCGCTTGTTAAATTTGCCACTGGTCGATATGAGCGAAAGACATAAGTCTTAAGGTCAACCACAACTCGGGGGACAGCCGAATGAAAATCGGGGCGCCGAAGGAATCCGCGGCGGACGAAGCACGGGTGGCGATGACGCCGCAAAGTGCCAAGGATTTACAAAAGCTGGGCTATGCGTGCCTGATCGAAAAAGGGGCGGGTCTGGCGGCTGGCTTTGATGATGCAGCTTACAAGGCCGCGGGCGTGTCCGTGGTAAGCGGCGCGGCGCTGTGGCGGGAAAGCGATGTTGTCGCCAAGGTGCGTCCGCCGTCCACAACCGAGGCGAAAAAGCTGAAAGACGGTCAGACCCTGATCTCGTTTTTCTATCCGGCCTCGAATGAAAAGCTGATGGAGACGGCCAAATCGCAAGGCGCGAACGTCATTGCGATGGATATGGTGCCGCGGATCAGCCGTGCGCAGAAAATGGATGCTCTGTCATCCATGGCAAATATCGCGGGCTACCGGGCTGTGATCGAAGCGGGCAATAATTTTGGCCGGTTCTTCACCGGTCAGGTGACTGCGGCGGGCAAGGTGCCACCGGCAAAAGTTCTGGTGGTCGGCGCCGGTGTGGCAGGCCTTGCGGCTGTTGGCACGGCGACGTCCTTGGGCGCGATTACCTATGCGTTTGATGTGCGCCCCGAAGTGGCCGAGCAGATTGAATCGATGGGGGCCGAATTTGTCTATCTTGATTTCGATGAAGATCAGACAGACGGCGCGGCGACCGGCGGTTATGCCGCGCCGTCCAGCCCTGAATTTCGCGACGCGCAACTTGCAAAGTTTCGCGAGATTGCGCCCGAGGTTGATATTGTCATCACCACCGCTTTGATCCCGAACCGCGATGCGCCGGTGCTTTGGACCAAGGACATGGTCGAGATGATGAAGCCGGGCAGCGTGATCGTTGATCTTGCGGCTGAGCGCGGCGGCAATTGCGAGCTGACGGTTAAAGACGAAAAGATCGTGACCGACAACGGGGTCACGATTGTCGGTTACACCGATTTCCCATCCCGCATGGCAACACAGTCGTCGCTGCTGTATTCAACGAATATCCGGCACATGATGACTGACCTGACGCCTGAAAAAGACGGGCAGGTCGTCCATGACATGGAAGACGATGTGATCCGGGGCGCGACGGTGACCCATAAAGGCGAGATCACCTGGCCCCCGCCGCCGCCGAAGACGCAAGCCATTGCGGCGCAGCCGGCGAAGGAAAAGCCAAAAGAGCTGACGCCTGAAGAAAAGCGCGCGGCCGAGGTTGCGGCGTTCAAGAAGGAAACACAGACACAAGTTGGTCTGCTGGCGATAGGCGGCGCGCTTATCCTGGCCGTCGGTCTGATTGCCCCGGCCAGCTTTATGCAGCATTTCATTGTGTTTGTTCTGTCGGTCTTTGTGGGGTTCCAGGTGATCTGGAACGTGTCGCACAGCCTGCACACGCCTTTGATGGCGGTGACAAATGCGATTTCGTCGATCATCATTCTGGGGGCTTTGATGCAGGTCGGATCGCATAGTGTGCTGATCACCATTCTGGCGGCGCTGGGCATCTTGATGGCATCGGTAAACATCTTCGGCGGCTTCCTGGTGACGCGTCGGATGCTTGCCATGTTCCAAAAATCGTAAGCGAGGGCTAGGGAAATGGATTTCGGATTTACCACAGCCGCTTACGTTGTTGCGGCGGTTCTTTTCATCTTTTCGCTGGGCGGTCTTTCAGGCCAGGAAAGCGCGAAGCGTGCGGTCTGGTACGGCATTGCCGGTATGGCGATTGCTGTGCTGGCGACATTGATGGGGCCGGGGGC
>CALDUK010000058.1 GCA_937924905.1 uncultured Paracoccaceae bacterium
GCGGTTGTTCAGCAGAAATCCGGGGTTTGCAGACGTGGTGTCGGAAACGACCACCCCGGATGAAATCGATGGTGGTCTGACAGCTGATCAGGCGATCTATGCAAAAAGCGGCGACTTTGGCCTGCCGCTGTTGCGGCCTGCTGTTCCAGACAATGCCAAAGGCAAATCCAAAAAATCCTAAGCGGTGATCCAGCGAGGCTTACGTGTTCCGCACGTCATCAATGCGCTGCATTTCGATCCCGGATGCGCGGATGGATTGCACCGGGTAATCGGGGTCGTGCACCATGCGGCCCACGTCGAAATTCTGTTCGTACCGTTCCAGCATCCGTTTGCACAATTCGGCTTCTGACAATTCGCCGGAATTGGCGGCCAGCGCCAGACGGAACCGCCACGCGCTGCGCAGTCGGGGGCTGACCGCTGACGCCGAGACGGCCAGCGTCTTGGCTTCGTCCAACCGACCATAGAGCGTGGCGCCAACGCATTGGCTCATGGCGAAGAAGGATGAAAAGCTGGTTTCGCTGGACAACATCGCAGCGGCGCGGGACAGGAAATACCCTTTTTCGATCATATCGCCCATGTAGAACGCGCTTGCCAGTGAATCGATGGCAAACGGGTTTGACGGGGCCAGTTTGAACGCGCGGCGCGCCAGAGCTGCCCCTTCGTCAAACCGGTTCAAAAGCCGCATATACACCGCCGAAACTGCCGAGACGACAAAGGCGTTTGAGTAGCCGTATTGCAAGGCGCGTTCGCAGATTTCCTCAATCTCCTCAAGGCAGTACTTGGGGTTCTGCGCGTTCTCATAGTAGTTTGCGCGAATGGCGAAAAGTAACCAGCCAAAGGCTGGCGGAAAGGCTTCGGTGCGGCAAATTTCGTGCAGCAGATCGCAGGCCGCGCCGATCTTTTCCAGATCATAGCTCAGGATCTTATGTGCAGCTGCCAGCGTGGCCCCTGTGGGGCTGCCTTCGATGCCTTCGACGACCGACTTTTCCAGATAGGCCAGCCCGATTGCATCCAGCGCTTTGAAGAGAAGGCCGTAGACTTTCTTGTCGGCCATGATCTTGGGAAAGGTGCTGTCGGTTTCAACCTGTGTTGCCCAGAGATAACGTTGCGCAGGGGCTTCGGACAGCGACGCCGCAATGGCCGCGCCGTTTTCGAATGTGCGCGACATCAGCCTGAGACGCAGCGCATCGTGCCGGACATTGTCAAGCGAGGCGGTGATGCCGCTGGTTTCACTGAGATTGCGAGACAGCATTTCGATCAGCGAACCGCCGATGAAAACCTCGTCATCCTTGCTGGTTTTCGTGCCAGTCAGAACAACCGGAATTTCGCGCCGCGCCTGAATGGGGCGTTCGGGGTCCATGATAGAGGTTGGCACGGGGTTGCGCGGCTGGGTCAGTTGGGCCCGTTTGTCGCGCAACCAATCGTTCCATTCGTCGTCGGCGATATCCATACCTTCGAGAAATTCGTCGCGGCCATTCTGGACAACGGTGACCATCGACGGGTCCAGCCAGACGGATGCGCGGTTGGCTTGCAGCGCGTTTTCGCTGTCGCCCAGGCTTTGGCGGATGGTCGTCAGAACCTGCCGCAGACTGCCGCGCGCCTGTTCCGGTCCGCGGTCGCTCCACAACCGGTCACAAAGCCATGCGCGGCTGCGTTCAAGGTTGGGAGATGTCGCCAAAAGGGCAATGCAGGCTTGTGCTTTGAGGCTGTTGGGTGCCAGCGACGTCCCATCCGCAGATGTGACGCGAAAACGACCTGTTAAGACGATTTCAATGCCGAAACTCACTTTGCAACCCCTAACACACCCCACCGAACCCTAGGCCAAAAGCTTACCTTCCGTCAACGTAACGTTAACGCGTTGATATGGTCGTGGTCACAGGTACGGTTTTCAGAGCATTTTAAGAGGGGCGATTGAAATGGGTATTGAAAGTCACGGAAGTCATGGAAGCCACGGCAGCCATGGAAGTCACGGAAGCCATGGGAGCCACGGCAGTCACGGAAGCCACGGTAGTCATGGAAGCCACGGCAGTCACGGTGGCGGACCGTTTGGATATGGCGGCGGTTCGGGCCATTCGCCTTATTATGCGGTTGCCAAAACTTCGAACCGGGCTGGTGTTGTGGGGGCGCCTTTGTCGACCACGACGGGACAACCTGCGTTTTCGCATGACGCCTCGGGCGAACATGGCGACACGTTTCGCTGGACGGCAGGGGTGCGCAAGCGGCTGACTATGCAGCGGTTGCGCGGACAGATCAGCCATAGCTATGATGCCTCGGGTGACCAGCCGAGTGTCACTGTGAATTTGCAGGGCGACGGCTGTGCCCCGATTGTGCGCCCAAGCGAGACCGAGCTGACAGACGCAAGCGAGATCGGGTCGGTTCTGGGGCATGCCCGCCTGCGCTATGAGCGCGAAGCCGAGATTCATGTTCAGATGACGGAAATTGTGCCGTTCTTTGGCGCGGTCATCAATCTGCGCGGCGACCGGCATAAATATACATGGGAGCTTTTGGATTGTGTGACCGACACGTCGATTGAGGCGCATATGCCTGTGAAGGCGATGCTGAGCGTCAAGCGCCCTGCCGATATTGATCCGCAGGTCCAGCCGATGCTGCCCGACCCGGGCCATGCGTCCTATCCAAGCGGGCATGCGACGGAAAGCTATGCCATCGCAGGCGTTCTGATGCGGCTTTTGGAAGACGCAGGTGCTTTCAGCGAAGACGCACGCGCCGAAGTGGCGCGCCAGTTCGATCGGATTGCGCAACGCATTTCGGTCAACCGGATCGTCGCGGGGCTGCATTTTCCGGCCGATAACGTGGCGGGTCAGACAATTGGCGCGGCGGTGGCCAGCCATATCGAAGCGATGTGCAAAGACCCCGGTCACGGCACCATCGAATCCGCCCTTTGGGCCCGAGCCAAAGCCGAGTGGGCATGATCCATGTCCAACTGGCAAAATCTGGATAAGACGCGGGATGATGACCCGTATCACGCCTGGGCCAGACATGTGTGTCTGGCGCAGGGCAATGACGATGCGCAAACGCAGATGTTTTGCCCGCTTGTCGTGCAGCTTAAATCCGCGGATGGCACGAAGGGCGGTTTGGTTCAGGCAATCTTCGCGCTTATGTCGTCGCTTTTGTCCGACACGGGCTATGCCAAGCTGACCGCGCGGTATCCCGGACAACCGTCTGGGGGGGCGATTGCGCCGGAGCCTGCGGTGGTCTCGGCCCTGTCGGATGCAGTTTTTGCCAAGTCCGAGATTGGGCATGTGAAAGCGATGCTTGATCTGTTGAGCGATGCGAGTTTCGTGTCGCGCACTTTGGACGACAAAGATCTCTATGCGCAGATTTTGCTTTTGTACCTGCCGGAAGCTGTGCTCTTTCCGCGGTCGGACCATGCCGCAGTTTGGGACAATGACCTGTTTTCCATCCGGTTTGCCGGGCAGGCCCTTCCACGTCTGAAGATCGACACAGGCGGCAAACCCAAGAAACGGCGCGGCTCGAAGCGGCGGCATTTTCTGACAGTGATTGACGACAGTATGGCGTTTCTCAACCGGGATTTTGTGCGCAAAAGCGGCAAGACCTGTTTCGACCATGTCTGGTTTCAGGATGGCGCACGACTGCGCCGCAAGGACATCAATCTCTTGCTGGCCGATATGCACAGCCCCGGCGGTGTGGGCGAACGCGAGATGTATGAACGCACCCATGACATTCGCGGCCAAGTGGTGCGGTTGATCGACCATGGCACCCACCGCCATCAACCGTTGGCGTTCGAGACAAGCCATGGCACGCATGTCGCGGCCACGGCCCTGCGCGCTTTTCGGGGCGAGGGTGGCAAACGGCGAAAGCTGGGTCTTTCGGCTATCACACTGCCGACCGATGTGACGCAGGACACGTCGGGGGCCGCCCTTGGGTTTTATCTGATCGCCGCGTTGCGACAGGCGATGCTTTGGAACGATGTGCTGTATAGGTCAGTCGACCGTCGCCATTATCCGTTGGTGATCAATTGCAGCTATGGCTTTCTGGCCGGTGCCAAAGACGGGTTTGACAGTTTGTCGGCGGTGATTTCAGATTTGCTTTTCGCCCGGAACAAGATGGATCGTCCGACGGCCTTTGTCGTGCCGATGGGTAATCAATATACGGCGCGTGCGGTCGCCGTACGCAGTCTGGCCCCCGGTGAAACGCTGGAGGTCGATTGGGTGATTGCGCCGGATGACCGGACAGCTAGCTTTCTGGAATTGTTCGCCAAAGGTGATGGCGCCAAGTTGAGCCTGTCGGTGACCGCCCCTTTTGCCCATGCGCCCTTGACCGTGCCCTTCGAAGGCGATGCCATCGGAAAACGCTGGGCTTTGATGAACGAGCACACCCGATTGATTGCCGAATGGTCGGAATGGCAGCCAGGGTCGCATTGGCCGCGCCGTGCGCCAGAGACATCGCAATGGGCGTTGCAGGGCGCGCTGTGTCTGGGGCCGTCGGCATCGCTTGAGGCCCCCGATGATGTGGTGCCCGCAGGGCGTTGGTCGGTCGCGGTGACAAATACATCCGCCGTCGCGGTCGAGGTTTTGGCGATGGTGCAGCGCGATGATACGCCCGGCACCTATCCACGTTATGCGCGTCAGTCGTTTTTGGATCATCCCGAGGCTTACGCCTATGGCGATGAGACGACAGATTTTGCGTCGGCCAGTTGGGATCAGTTTGGCCCCGATTGCCCGCTGACCCATGCGCGCACTGCATCTTTGCTGGCCTCGATTGACAGCGACTATGTGTTCGCGGTCGGGGCAGGCATGGGGCCTTGGGGCGATGCCGATGACGCCTGGCCGGTCGAAGCTTCGCTTTATTCAGGGGCCGGGCGGCGGAATGCCGGGTTGGACGGGCCGGAATATTCCGACCTGTCAGACCGCAGTTTCAATGCGCCTGGCATCTTTGGCGCGGGCACCTATTCGGGTCAGGATGTGACGATGAACGGATCAAGCGTCGCGGCCCCGCAGACGGCGGGATATCTTGCCGCGCATGTTCTGGGATTGGCCGGATTTGACGGGTTGCAAGCCACGGCGCAAGCCACACCGCAGACACCGCCCGCCGGGCAGAAGAGTGCGCGATTCGGGCTTGTGCGTCAAAAAGCCAGTGATCGCGCCACGCATGTGGGGGTTTAACGAAAAAGATCGGTTTGGCGTGGCTTTTTAACGTTTGAACCGGTCTTTAATCACGCTGCGTTGACGTCCGGTACGTACGGTCATCTCAGCACTGTATCGGGTTCGAGTAAAACGCCATGACGGCAATTTTCGGATACGCATCGTGGGACACCTGTTCTTCACTCCTGTTGCGGGTGGTTCCATGACTTTCAATTTTGAAAGGCGCGCTGGTCAGCATTTTGTGGGCGGGGGCGTATATAATCGGGGTCGTGAGTATTCTCTCGCGTGTTGTGAGTGGCCCGGTACAGTGCGCTTTTTTTTCGCGACGGACACACGGGGCCGGGTCTGATGGCCCGCGCCGGCCATTTTGGCGGTCTGTTCAATTCCCTGTTGCGACTGTTGCGTCCCATTCGCCGCGAAGAGCGCGCGCTGGCAAAAAAGACGTCGACGACTGCCAAAGTCCGCATGCGAATGGATGAACTGGAACATGCGCGCTTTCAGATCACCGAAGCCATGGTCAGTTTAAGCGATGCAGAAGAGGCCTATGGACGCGCATCGCCGATTACGCGGGATGAACTGAAGCAGGCCAAGCTGAAAGCCTATCGCGCCACTCGGGATTTGCAGTCTGCCGATGACGCGATGCGGGAAATGACGACCGTTTTACATTTGGTGAAACACCTGAACCGCAGTCTCACCGGCTGAACGGCCCGGTGCCGGCGTTTGGCCTGTGTGATCTCACGTATCGTCTGAAAACGTCCCCCGTTTAGCGGGGGCTTAAGGTTGTTATCTGGGCTGTTATTGGTAAAGAAGACTAACCAGTTAAAAGGGCCTTGGCATGACCGTCATCACCGAAATTGCGGATTTGAAACGGATCTATCGGCGGCGTGTGCCGAAGATGTTTTTTGATTATGCCGAAAGCGGATCGTGGACCGAACAGACGTTTCGCGAAAATAGTTCGGATTTCGAAGACATCCGACTGCGCCAGCGGATTGCCGTTGATATGGATAACCGGACCACCGCGGCCCAGATGATCGGCCAGGATGTGGCGATGCCGGTTGCTTTGGCACCCGTTGGCCTGTTGGGCATGCAATCGGCGGATGGGGAAATCAAGGCTGCGAAAGCGGCGGAAGCGTTTGGGGTGCCGTTCACGCTGTCCACCATGTCGATCTGTTCGATCGAGGATGTGGCCGAACACACGACGCAGCCGTTTTGGTTTCAGGTTTACACGTTGAAAGATGACGACTTTATGGGGCGGCTGATGCAGCGGGCCAAGGATGCGCAATGTTCGGCGCTGGTGATCACGGTCGATTTGCAGATCCTGGGTCAGCGGCACAAGGATCTGAAAAACGGGCTTTCGGCCCCGCCTAAACTGACGCCTGCGTCGCTTGCGAATATGATGACCAAAGTGCCCTGGGGGTTGGAAATGCTGGGCACCAAGCGCCGGTTCTTTGGCAATATCGTAGGCCATGCCAGCGGCGTGACCGACCCGTCTTCGCTTTCGTCCTGGACCGCCGAGGCGTTTGACCCGTCTTTGGATTGGGACCGGATCAAGCAGCTTATGGATATGTGGGGCGGGAAGGTCATTCTGAAAGGCATTCTGGATGTCGAGGATGCCGAAAAGGCGGCCGAGCTGGGCGCGGATGCGATAATGGTGTCGAACCATGGCGGACGGCAACTGGACGGGGCATTGTCGTCGATCAAGATGCTGGAGCCGATTGTGCAGGCGGTCGGTCACAAGACCGAGGTTTGGCTGGACAGCGGCATTCGGTCGGGTCAGGACGTGCTGAAAGCCATGGCGCTGGGCGCAAAAGGCACGATGATCGGACGGTCCTATGTGTATGGTCTGGGGGCCAAGGGCGAGGCAGGTGTTACCGATGCCTTGCGGGTCATTCAAAAGGAACTGGACCTGTCGATGGCACTGTGCGGCAAGCGAAACATCGCGGATGTGGACCGCAATATCTTGTTGGTGCCAGATGATTTCCAGGGGCGCTATCGTTGAATAACCGTGAACAATCACCCGTTTAGCGTTGGTCTTTTAACAAAATACTGTGCAATCGGTCGGAAAACGGTCTGTATCTGGACACGATCTTGCCGCAATTTGGGAAATGGCGTACAGATCTCTTATGGGTGCAACGGGTTTCTCAAAGCTGGGTGCGACGGCGTTTATGGCCGGAATGGTCGCGTTTGGCGCGGCCAGGGCCGAACCGTTTGATCCGCCCGCCCTTGAATATCCCGAAGAACAACATGCGCTGATTGAAGCGACGCTGGCGTTCTTTGACGCGGTCGAGGCCATGCAGCCTGTGCGCACGCGGCGCCCGGACTTTGGTGTGCCATTGTCCGCAATCAAAACGAATTTCCCGGCCGATGACGGGTATCCCCTGACGCGGATGGGGCCTGTCGCGCATCTGACCGGCTATCGGATCAGTTGGTATCCGGTTGATCGGCTTTTGGGCACCGTCGATTTTATGGGCACCTGGGACGGGGACGAAAACCTGGTATGCGGGTATCTGACCTGGGACATGAGCGAACCGGACGAACCGGTTTTGCGCAGCGTGCAGGCAAGTTTCGTCGATGTAAGCGACTTGTCAGATGGCACCGAGGTTGAAATTTACCGCGCGCTTTTGCAGGCCAATTGTGCCTTTGGCGAGATCGAACAGAACTTTTATCTGTTTGATTTGACCGGCTAACTGCGCCGCGCGGCACGCGTGGCAGTTAGCCCTTCCCAAACCACCGAATCGCAGCTATAGCCAGCGCTTCGTGGGCGGACACCCTTGGAGGCCGCCCGTTTGTAAAATTTGGAGAAGACCCATGGCTGGCGAGATCCCTGATCTTGAAGCCCTGGTGCGGACGGGGACAGGCAAGGGGGCCGCCCGTCAGGCTCGGAGAGAGGGCCTCGTACCAGGCATTGTATATGGCGGCGGAACCGATCCGCTTCCGATCAATATCCCCTTTAATGTGCTGTTCAAAAAGCTGAAAGACGGGCGCTTCCTGTCGACGCTTTACAATATGAAGGTCGAAGGCGAGGACGATGTCCGCGTTATCTGCCGGAACGTTCAGCGCGATGTGGTGAAAGATCTGCCGCGTCATGTGGACTTTATGCGTCTGAAACGGACGACAAAGATCAACCTGTTCATTCCGGTCGACGTGACCGGCGAAGACGATTGCCCGGGCATCCGCAAGGGTGGTCTGCTGACGATGATCCGGCCCGAGGTCGAGTTGATTGTGACCGCAGGCGATATTCCTGAAAGCATCACGATCAGCGTGGAAGGTCTGGAAGTCGGCGACACGATCACAATTTCGGACGTCGATCTTCCGTCGGGCGCAAAGCCGACGATCGACCGCGACTTTGTGATTGCCAACATTTCGGCTCCGTCCGCCCTGGCAAGCGCGGCGAGCGAAGAAGATGACGACGCCGAAGACGGTGATGCCCCAGAGGCAGACGCCGGTGGCGATGAGGGTGAAGAGACCTAAGTCTTTGATCCTTGATGTGTAAAAAGGCGCGGCGCTTTCGGGCGCCGCGTTTTTTGTTGGGCGCGTGCGTTTGACGCGGGTAAGATGAGTGCATGACCCATACACCGCCTGTTCTATCGCTTTGCCCGAAATCGCTGCATGTGTTTTTGCGTCTTTTGCCGCCCGACCGGATCAGCCGGATGCCGGGGCAGGTGACCATTCATGCGGATGCAGGCGATGCCGTCTGGATCGAGCGTGGCAATCGCTGGGTGACCGGCGCGCCGGGGTTTGACACCGCGCGGCGGTTCGGGGCGCAGGGGCGCATGCAATGAAAACCGCCTATGTTTTGCGGAAATCAGAAGGGCCGTTGCCCATCCCGGCGCTGATTGACCGTATTGCGGGGATCACGCCCGACCGTATCCAGACCGACAGTCCCTGGGTTGTGGCGCGCGTCCTGAACCATCTGGCGCAGGGCGTCGAGTTTTCCCTGGCGGGGTATCCTGAACTGAAAAACCGGATCTTTCGGGGGACCGTAGGACGGCTTGCTTTCCATGTGTTTCAGCACAAAGGCGAAATGCGTCACGCCACCGACGCGGTGATCCCCGGCGAAACGGTGGCCGAGGGCGACGCGGGTGAAGCCCAGGCACGGCTGATTGCGGCCTTGTCTGCCTTTGAACGCGCCGAGGCCGTGCACCCGCATTTCGCCTATGGGCGGCTGACAAAGTCGCAATATGCAGCCGCCCATGCGATGCATGTGGCCGATCACATGGACGATTTTCGGCTGGGAGCCTAACGCGGTTCGGGGATGCCGCCGCCTAGAACGGTGACGAACCAGTCGCGGTCGATATTGCCGCCGCACAGGATCACGGCGGTCTCTTTGCCCTGATGCATATGGGCTTCGTTCATCAGAGCAGCAAGCGGTGCGGCGCCTGCGCCTTCGGCCAGATTATGCGTGTCGGTGTAATAGGTGCGGATGGCGTCGGCCACGTCGGCGTCGCTGACGGTGACGATGCGGTCGGCACCGGTGCGATAGATGTCAAACGCGTCCTGGACGGACACGCGCACGGCCATGCCATCGGCAAATGTGTCTGCGGTGCTGGTTTCGACCAGATGTCCTGCTTCGACTGATAGTTTGGCGGTTTGCGCGTTTTCGCTGACGACCCCGACGATGCGCGCTTTGTGACCAAGCGCGTCGCGTGCGGCGATGCAGCCGCAAATGCCCGAGCCGCACCCGATGGGCACGAACAGGGTTTCTATATCGGGCGCAGCCGTCAGCAATTCATAGGCGTAGGTCGCAACGCCGCGCACGAGTTCGGTGTGAAACGGCGGTACAAATTGCAGTCCTTCGGATTTTGCGTCGCGCAGCACCTCTTGCCGGGCTTCGTCAAAATCGTTGCCAAATTCAACCAGTTCGGCCCCAAAGGCCCGCATTGCGGCGTTTTTTTCGGTGGAATTGCCACGTGGCACATAGACGACGGCGCGCATGCCGGCGGCGCGGGCGGCCATGGCCTGGCCCTGGCCATGATTGCCGCGTGTGGCTGTTATGATGCCGGGGCAATCAGGTTGGGTGCGCGCGAGCCAGTCGATGAATGTAATCGCGCCGCGCAGTTTGAACGACCCGGTTGCCGTGTGGTTTTCGTGTTTGACCCAGACACGTGTGCCAAGCCGTTGTTCAAGTTGCGGCCACGCATATTGCGGTGTCGTGCCGATCCGGGCGGCAACAAGACGGTGCGCATCTTCAAGTTCGGTTCGGGAAAACAAAGCCATCTCCGTTCCTGGGTCAGGCGAGGTCTGCCCATTTAAGCTGTGTGTTGCGCGTCACCGCGCGTTTCAGGCGTCTGCCAATCACTTTGTCAAAGTCATAGCCCGGGATTTCGCCCGAGCCGGGGCGGCGGGCCCAGATGTCGGTTTCGGTGATGACATGGCCGTCCGGCAGATCCCGGTCTGCCACAACCGATCCACGGGCAAAGCGGTAGACCGCGTCTTCGGGGCCGCTGCGCTTTTTGTCATTGTGCAAAGCTGTGTGGATTTCGCGCGATCGGTCGATCAGGAATTTCAACTCGGCCGGATCCATCGAGCAGGAAATATCCGGGCCTTCGCGGTAGCGCGTGTCGGTAAAGTGGCGTTCCAGCACACAAGCCCCCAGAGCCACCGACGCCAGCGCCATTGAGGGGCCGATGGAATGGTCGGAAAATCCAACAAGCGCGTTCGGGAAAGCCCTTTGCAGTTCGGTCACGCCTTTGAGCGAGACGATTTCCGGGGGCGAAGGATAAAGGTTGGTGCATTCCAACAGCACATAGTCGATGCCAGCCTGATCAAGGATGGCGACCGACCGGCCCAGCGTTTCGATGGTTTGCATGCCGGTTGACATGAAGATCGGTTTGCCCTTGGCCGCGATGTGGCGGACAAGCGGCAGGTGATCAACCTCGCCCGAGCCGATTTTGAACGCAGGGACGTCCTGTTCTTCCAGCCAGTCAGCGGCGGCGCGGGAAAAGGGCGTGGAAATGTAAATGACGCCAAGGTCTTCGGCGAACTTCTTTAACTGAATTTCGTCTTCTGGCGGCAGCGCGCAGTCTTCCATCACCTCCCAGATTGATTTGCCGCCCGCATTGGGGGGCAGGACCTGTTTGGCTTCTTCTGTCATCTCGTCCCAGACAAAATGGGTCTGGTGTTTCACAATCTCGGCCCCGGCCTGGGCCGCGCATGTCACCATATGGCGCGCGACATCAAGATCGCCGCCATGGTTGATGCCAATCTCGGCGATGACGAGGGGGGGGTGATCGGGGCCAATTTTGCGGTCACGGATTTGCATGGGCCGG
>CALDUK010000059.1 GCA_937924905.1 uncultured Paracoccaceae bacterium
CTCTCGAACTGGATACCCACGCACCGTGATTTGATGCACAGCATCACGCTTGAAATCTTCACTGAAATTTGGCTTCCCCATAACGGCCTCCTTGCCTCAAAATTAGGGAAGAAAGCGTCTACAATACTAGGGGCTATTCAAAAAGTAGAAAGCCAAGCCTAGTTCAATGGTGCTAACGATTGAAGCAGTGACAATGCGACGGTCCCGCGGGAAGATGCAGCCTTTGTAGCCTCAAGCTCTGCCCGAAAAAGGAACTTTTGAATCAAATCTTCTCTCTTCTCTGGGTCTACAAAATCGTTGGGATCAGAGGTTCCAAAAACGCGCCTTGATTTATCACTGAACTCCCTCACCTGCTGGTCAATATCGATTGCCGCCAACTGGGAAGGAAGCGCCAGAGCTTTCTCAAAAACGCGTCGAAGGGGTGGATTTCCCATGACTGTGAACCACGCAGCCTCCTCGGATAAACCGCGTTCCGCAAACGCTTCCATTTCGCGCTGAAGACCAAGCGCCAAACGCAGATCCGAGTTTTGTTCACCAACGGCAACTTCGAACTGCCTATTTCGATAGGCGTCAACAATACTGTCTCCGAAGTCGCTTAGCGTCGTATTCGGCGGTGTCAGGTGAAATGCAAACGCGTCGGAAAGTTCATAGTAGCGTTTGTCAGACAAACGATTGGCGAAGGCGGCATCGTCTGCGGTTCCTTCCTGAAGAACCTTTCGGATGAAAAAGTTGTTGTTGATATCTTCGTCCAACCCAAACGCACCAAGTGCAACGGTTAACAATCGCCGATCTGAAACAAGGTCTTCAGCTGAACTGATATCGCCAATGCGATCCAGAAAATACTGCGTTTCTCGCATCATTGTACTTGAATTATCGAAGGCGTCCTTTTGATCCGCCTGGGTTCTTTGCAGAAAGGACCAACCAAGGTTCCCCCCGGAAGGTATGACAGGTTGATAAGTCATAGGTCAGCGCCCGCCGCCAACAGCCTGTCTTCGCGAGGGATCAACAGGCGCAACGATTTGAGCGCTTGATAGAACTTTTCTTCTAACACAGCGTCCGAAGCGTCTTGCAGCGCGCGCCTACTGTCGTGGTCACACAGGGCCTGACTAAGTTGTTCAATGCCTGTTAGAAGTTGAGACTTCGCTTCGTTCGGATTGGCATCACCTGAAAGCACCAATTGGGCAACATAGCAAACGCGCCGCACCGGTGTTTTTGCTTCGTCGGGATGGATTGCGTCCCGCAGGCGAAGTATATTGGCGTTTGGCGTCAAGATCGAAACGCGTGTTCTCCGTTCGCCATTTTCGATCACAGCCCCATTGATCAGAACGCGTTCCTTGGGTGCCAGCTTAAGGACAAGACCACTCACTTCACCTGCTCCACACTTCTCAGTCCTTGCAGGACGGATGCATTTATCTCGATGAGGATTGCAATGTCACCTTGGCCTTGCATCAATTTGCTCGTTTCGTAATTTGTAAACTCAGCCAACCAAAACAATCGCGCCCTAAGTTCTTTCGGAAGATCGTTGTCTGGTTGCGCAACATTTGCGGCTAGTGTTGTCCACAATCGATTGTTGTCGTGCAATGCCGAGATATAGGCATTGAAGTCCCGGTCGCGGTTTTGTGTGGCCGATCTAAGCCGATGAGAGATGCGTGCAATTGCTTCGTATTCTGTGTCACGCGGCGACTTCATGTGGACAGTGGTGTTCTGATAACCATCTCTGGCGCGTTCGACGACATTCACGACGGAATTCTCCTGAGGTTCGCTCATTCAGAGCTTCAATTGTTGCGGGTGGCCCATAGGGCCACCCGCGTGTTTGCTTACCGGAAGAGAGACAACACGGACTGTGGCGCCTGGTTTGCGATAGACAGCGACTGGATGCCCAACTGCTGTTGCACCTGAAGTGCTTGCAAACGCGCAGAGGCCGCCTCGAGATCAGCGTCCACAAGCGCACCGATCCCGGCTTTCAGCGAGTCGGTCAAGTTGCTGATGAATGTGTTCTGCGTATCAATTCGACCCTGAGCAGAACCAAAATCAGCGGCTGCCTCGATCGCAGTATCGATGTAGGTTTCGATATTTGTCAGAGCAGCTTCGACGCCTGCATCGGTCGTGACATCGATGGAATCAACGCCATTCAAGCCACCTGTCGCCGATCCACCAGCGGCACCGTCATCCGTCAGGGTCAGACCCGCACCAGCATTGTCGATTTCAAGGACCCAAGCGCCGGATTTCTGTGTCACGTTGGTCGAGATATCGGCCAATGCGGCACCGTCAATCACGGTTTTCAGACCGCGTGCAACATCCTCAAACGACTCATTTGGACCTGCGATGTAGTCGTAGTTCACACCGCCGACCGTTACGCGATAGCCGTCCCCTTCAGAAACACCAGCCGTGGTCGAAAATGTGATGTCCGATGCCCGAGAGTCGATAGTTTGAGTGTTTGTTGTTGCCGCAGCAGCAGTTGCGCCGTTCGCTGTCAAAGCGAATGTTGCAGACCCTGTCCCGGACGTATTGACCGACACATCTTCAAAGGACCGCTCATTGGTGATCGAAATTGTCGCTGTCGAAACGCTGGCTGTGATCCCTTCGATGCCAGCGGTGTTGATGGCAGCCGTAAGACCGGCGGCCAAGTCGTTTGCCGACGTCGTCGTGGTTGTGAAGCTTACCGTCGTGCCTGCCACCTGAAAGTTATAGGTTTCATCAGCCGCAATCGTACCAGCGACAAGCGCCTCAAGGGCGTTTCCACCGTTGGAGAAAGCGTCACCAGTACCGTCAGCAGCCAAGTTCCCGCCAAGCGTTGTGGTAATGTTTGCCGCTAGGCTTGTTCCAGTGCCGAAAACGCCAGCATCGTCACTCAAGTCCTGCCGATTGATCGTGATATCCGAGGCTGTCACAGTCCCGTCTGGTGCACGGTCGAGCGACGATAGAATGTTCACCTCATCTGTTCCCTGAAGAAGGTTCAGACCATTGAACTGTGCGGCGCCGACGACCGATTTGATCTGATCCGACAAGGCATTTACGTCGTCTTGCAGCTTGGTGCGATCAACGTTTTCTTCCTGCGCGGCGACAATCTTTTCTTTCATCTGCGTCAGAAGATCAGTCACCGTTTCCGAGGCTTGACGTGCAACTGTAACTGTAGATTGGCCAAGGTTCAGACTGTCATTGATGGCCTTAAAGCTCATCGCGTCTGATTCCATGACTTTTGAAATCGCCCAGACCGCAGCATTGTCGCGTGCGCTGGAAATCGCCTTGCCGGTCGAAATCATCGACTGGGTGTCTTCCAGGCCTTTGTTGATGGTACGGAGGTTTTGAAGCGCAACCATCGCGCTTGTGTTGGTAAGAATACTTGCCATCTGGCTTTCTCCAATTTGGAGGCGAATTTATCGCCAATGTTTCGGAAGCGTCCTTTGGACGAGCCAGCCATTCTGACAATGCGGAACCGTATCTGAAGTTTCGCGCCACCGCTTTCGAGTGCAGGGTGATCTCACCTCCAAAGCATTAAAAACTCCTGAATTGACACCAGAGATCACCCGGCCAATTCAGTACGAATTGCATAGAGTCTTAGGCTTTTTGCTGGACTGTTCCCGGCTTGGGCAACAATGCGCTTCGCTCGCCGTTCATTGAATATGTTGAGGGCGCTGTGCCTTCTGCGGCTTGCCGAAGTTGTTGAACGGCGGCCAAAAGCCCGCGGCGCGCAGACGACAAAAGCGCTTCGTTATGTCCGGCGCGTGCAACCAGTCTCTTGTAACCTTCAGCCGATAGATTTGGTTTGTCCCTTGCCAGGCGATCGGCAAGTTCTGCTTTGCGATCCACCAGCGTGGCCAAATCCGAAAACTCTCCAGCCAAGAGATGCTCTTGCTCCATGCGCAATACGTCTTCAAGTTCTTCGATGACATTCATTGGGTTTGATCCTTTTTGATCAGTGCGTCGTAAATCGCTTCAGAAAGACCGATGCCGCCCGCGTTTACGGTTGCGGCGGCGTATTCTTGCGTCAGAAAACTGGAAAACTGGTCTTCACCAGCGCCACCACCGAACCCTTCCGGTGGTTTCGAAATTCCGCTGGCCTTAAGCATTTCCGCCAGAAACTGGGCTTCAAGCTTGTTGGCAAGCGAAAGCAAGGCCGGGTCTTTCGGGGGGGCTTTTGTGCCCTGGACAGTCGCAGTCACTTCCATTTCGCGATCCTTCTGAGTCGTGAGAATTTTCGAGAATATGCACAGGGCCAGTAAAGGACTGGTAACTTCAAACGCATAGGGATGGCTGAAATGGACAGGATGTCCCGAGGTGCAAAATGCAGATGTCTCTTAGTTTTCTGGCGGTCAGCCTCAGTCGTGGTGATCTGACTGCTGTTGATGAAACCGTTGAAACGGACGCGCCTGCTCATTTGGATTTTTCGGATTTTCTTGATGGCCCAATTGTGCCAGATTTGACTTCTGCCAACGCTTTCAAACTCACATCCGAAGAGAAACCGGAAGAGTCACCTCATTTTGCGAAGTCGTCTGGTGCTTCTTTTGCAGACCTCTCCTCCGATGCACCCTTGGCAAGTGTCACGGACCTTGGTTCGCTTGACCAACCAAGTTCTAATTTGCGTGATCGTCCGGTATCGGATCACGTTCCTGGCATGCGCCTTGCCGTTGAAGGGGTTCCAAAGGTTTTTGGTGGAAACAATGAATATATTCCCAAAACGACAGCAGTCGAACCGTCTGGCCAAGCGGTGCAGACAGTATTGAATGAAAACCCATCGCAGCCCGTGTCGATGTCAGAACCGACAGAAATCACAGACAGACAAGGGATCGTCGCACCGATCAAAAATGTATTGATGCCGACACCCGCGACCCGAACGCACAAAGAAACAATGGCGTTGGAAAGCAGCCTGAACAACAAGCCAGACGTGACCCTACAGCCACCAAAAGAACGGGCTGCAACTGTGGAACGACCAGAAATCTCAAGGCAAATGGAGACACATGGACCCGCCCTGCCCATATCTGTCGAGCCTGAAAAGTTGAAAACAACAACAGAAAAAACCAATGGTTTGCAGCCTAACGACGCAAAGCCAGAGGCAGAGAATACCGGCGTGGAATCTAAATCTGCCGACAAACAGACCCAGCCGGTGCAATTTGGGGCAGGTGTTACCCCACCCGCTAATCAAGGTGATAACCCGCGCTCAGTGAAGGCAGCGATGCGTGAAAGTCGGTTTTCGCGCGTCGGGTCGGTAGAACAAGCTCCAAAGGCCGACATCCAAAACAACCCGTTGCCTGCCAAGTCACCTACGGCGGTTTCGCAGATGACCACGATAGACCATTCTCGTGAACCCAACGCGTTCATTGCAGAGCCGACCGCCGAATTGCCCGTGATTGGCGAGAAAGAGCCGGGTCCTCAGATGCGCGGTGCCGATAGTGTCAGGTCGGACCCGGTTGTTCGCAATGTTGTTTCACAAGTGGTCATGGCGGTCCAAAAGGTGCAGGCCGATGGCTTTATTGAGTTGCGCCTGCAGCCTGAAGAACTTGGCCGTATCCGAATGACCATGTTGCAAACCGAAAACGGAATGATGGTGCAGGTTGCGGCAGAAAAACCCGAAACTCTCGAACTTTTTCGGCGCAACATCGAACAGTTGGAAATCGACATGAAACGGGAAGGGTTCTCAAACCTCAGTTTTGATTTTGGTCAAACGCAGCAAAATGATCACGACGGCCCTGACCACACGGAACCGGACGATGAACCATCCAATTCGACAGCTGAAATCAACACACGCATCACCGTTCACCAAATGTATCGGCCGATAACCGATGGCCGTGTTGATATAAGGATTTAACGCATGCCCGAACTCACACAGATCGCGTCGCCGCTGGCAGCATCAACACCTGCCAACAATACAAGCAATTCAAACACCAATGCGTCCAGCAAAATCAGTTCGGACTTCGAAACCTTCCTGCTTATGTTGACGACGCAGTTGGAAAATCAAGATCCATTGAACCCCATCGAAAGTCAGGACTTCGCGGTTCAGCTTGCGACGTTCTCTGGCGTCGAACAGCAGGTGCTTACGAATGATCTGCTAAGTGATTTGGGTCAGGGTTTCGGGTCATCCGGCCTTGCACAACTTGCTGAATGGGTCGGCATGGACGCGCGTGTGGAGGCGCCGGTTGCTTTCGATGGTGCGCCGGTCACCATTCACCTCGATCCTGACCCCGGGGCGGATGCGGCAGAAATTGTTGTGACAAATGCCACCGGCCAGGTTGTCTCGCGCGAACAGGTGCCGGTCGGCACCCAATCCATTGATTGGGTCGGTATCGGGCCTGACGGATCCCCACTGCCAAATGGCCTGTACACCTTGTCGCTGGCGAGCCTTCAAAACAGCGAAGTGACGGGTACGCGACAAGTTTCGCATTATACCAAGATCACTGAGGCCCGTCATGGATTGGACGGTGTGGAACTGGTGACTGAAGGCGGCGCAGTCGTGCCGTCGCAAAGCGTCACCGCATTGCGAGAATCTGTTGAGTAAACTTCGATCATCAGCGCGATCGAAACATTCCATCCGAAATTACACGTCAGATAAGTAGTCCGATCACAAACGCGACGCCTGTCAGAAGCGCGACACCAAAATAACCAAGGCTGCGCGATGGTGTCTCAGCCATTTGATGACGATCTGTCTTTGCCGCAAGGCTTGCCTCGACCAACTGCGGCAACCGCGGCCCAAACCGCGCCAGTACACCGACGGCCTTTGCGACATCCCGAACAAACGCCTTGGGGCCGATGTTTTCGGCGATATAACCTTCGACAACCGGACGTGCGACGTCCCAGATGTTGATATGCGGATCCAATGACCGCGCAACGCCTTCGACGACAACCATGGTTCGTTGCAAAAGGATCAGCTCGGTCCGTGTTTCCATACCGAACCGTTCGGTCACATCGAACAAATACGTCAAAAGCCGCGCCATAGAAATGCGGCTGGCATCCATTCCAAATATCGGCTCGCCAACGGCGCGTAGGGCAAGTGCAAATTCGTCAACATCTCGATCAGCAGGAACGTAACCTGCTTCAAAATGGACTTCCGCCACGCGGTGATAGTCCCGCCGGATGAAACCGATCAGAATTTCAGCGTAAACGCGCCGCGTGTAGGAATCGATACGACCCATAATTCCGAAATCGAGCGCGACCAAAGCGCCGTCCGAGGCAATCTTCAGGTTTCCCTGATGCATGTCTGCGTGAAAAAATCCATCGCGCAATGCGTGGCTGAGAAAGGTGGTCAAAACCTTCTCTGCCAATGCAGACGTATCATGGCCAGCGGTCTCGATGCTATGAACATCGCCCAGCGACAAGCCTTCCGCCCATTCCAATGTCATCACGCGCCGTGACGACAGTGTCCATTTTGCCTCTGGCACGCGGAACCCCTGATCGGATTCCGTGTTCGCGTAAAATTCTGACGCATTGGCGGTCTCCAGCCGCAGATCAAGCTCGCCGTTCACAACACCTTCAAAGTGCTCAATGACATCCATAGGCCGCAAGCGCCGCGCGCTTGGCGATAGCAATTCGATCATGCGTGCTGCAAAGTAAAAGGCGTCGATGTCGCGCCGAAATGCCTGTTCAATTTTTGGACGAAGAACCTTGACCGCCACCGCTTCCCCATTTGGGCGCAGTTTGGCTTTGTGCACCTGCGCAATAGATGCGGCCGCGACGGGTTCTGAGAATTCTGAAAACAGCTCGTCCACAGAATGCCCAAGCTCGTTTGCAATGGTCTGTTGGGCGACTGTTTTCGGGAAAGGTGGAAGCTTGTCCTGCAATACGCGAAGCTGTTCGGCCATTTCAGAACCGACGAAGTCCGGTCGTGTGGACAGAATTTGGCCGAACTTGATGTAGGCAGGACCCAACGCTGTTAAGGCGCGGGTCAAAGGCGGCAATGACGGATCGCCTTTGATGCCAAGCCATTTGAAAGGCCAGCCCAAAATACGCGCCGCAACGCGAAGCGGTGTTGGTGCATCGAAGGCCTCTAGCACCTGGTGCATCGCGCCCGTTCTCTCAAACGTCGCACCGGTTCGGATCAACCGGAATATGTTGTGCGGACCGCGCATATGGTCAGATTTTCCAACCGGAATGCAGTGCCGCAATGCCCAGGGACAGATTGCGATAGCTCACGCGTTCAAATCCGGCGTCCGAAATCATTTCCGCAAAACGATCTTGACCGGGAAACCGGCGAATGGATTCCACAAGGTACTGATAGCTTTCATGGTCGCCCGCGATGGCCTGACCCATGCGCGGGATCACATTGAATGAATAAAAATCGTAAAGCTTCTGAAGCCCCGCATTGGGCAATTGCGAAAACTCTAGCACCATCAAGCGTCCACCGGGCCGAAGGACGCGAAAGGCTTCGCTTAAGGCATCTTCGATGCGCGTGACGTTCCGTATTCCAAAGGAAATTGTATATGCATCGAAGCAGGCGTCTTCGAAGGGCAGGGCCATCGCATCGCCCGTGACCCAATCAAGCCGATCTTCGAACGCCTCTGCTTCTGCGCGTTTGCGCCCTTCGGTCAGCATTTGTTCGGTCATGTCCGTGACAACAGCCGATGCCCCGGGCGCGCGGCGCAAGAACCGAAAGGCAATATCGCCGGTTCCACCCGCCACATCCAGAAGGCGTTGCCCGTTCCGCGGAACAAGCCAGTCCATCATCGCGTCTTTCCACAACCGATGGATGCCGACAGACATGACGTCGTTCATAATGTCGTACTTTGACGCCACGCTGGAAAAGACACCATGCACCAGCCCGGCTTTTTCATCTTCGCGAACTGTGCGTTCGCCGAAATGGGTGGTCTTCTCAATCTGATCTGTCATTGACTTTGCTTCTTGTGACGCGACTTCTTATACCCGGCAGGCAAGTGGGAACCAGCCAAACTTACGCGGCATGGCCAGAACCTAGCCTGCTTTGGCCCGCACAACACCTTCAAGGGCGCATTCGCCGCAGGAGACCAGATTTTCTATGCCCGAGCTGCCTGAAGTCGAAACCGTTCGTACTGGGCTGACGCCGGCAATGGTGGGGTTCAAAATCACCAAAGTGGACGTGAACCGGCCAGACCTTCGCTGGCCGCTGCCCAAGAATATGGCGGCGCGTTTGGCGGGAACAACGGTGCTCAATCTGCGCCGTCGTTCAAAGTACATCCTGGCAGATTTATCGTCGGAGGAAACGTTGTTGATCCACCTTGGCATGTCCGGGCGTATTCAGGTGTCCGGGTCAGACCTGGGCCAGTTTCACCGCGCGCATCCCCCAAGGGACAAACATGATCACGTGGTTTTTTACATGGACAATGAGGCGCGCGTTGCCTTCAACGACCCCCGTCGGTTCGGGGCGATGGACCTTGCCCAAACACGTTCTGTCGAAGACCACAAGTTTCTGATCAACCTAGGTCCAGAACCCTTGGGTAATACGTTCAACGAAGCATATCTGGCGGACCGGCTGAAAGCCCGGAAGCTGCCTATCAAATCGGCGCTGCTCGACCAAAAACTGGTCGCGGGTCTTGGCAACATATATGTGTGCGAGGCATTGTACCGGGCTGGGATTTCCCCCACCCGTCGCAGTGACCGCATATCGCGGCCCCGCATCGCCGGGCTGGTTCCGCATATAAAGGACGTTTTGTCCGAAGCTATCCAGGCGGGCGGGTCATCGTTGCGGGATCATCGACAGGCAGACGGCGAGTTGGGCTATTTCCAGCATAGTTTTGCGGTTTACGATCAAGAAGGCAGTCTCTGCACGACCAAAGGATGCCATTCCGCAATTCAGAGAATTGTGCAATCCGGGCGGTCGAGCTTCTATTGTCCAACTTGCCAAAAATAGCTTGAACACGATGGCGGGGCTGCTAGGCCTGTTCGATGTCGGACACAGATTCAGGCGGACAAAATGGCTTTTGAAACAATTGTCGTTGATACGGAAGAACATGTCACAACCATCAGGTTGAACAGACCGGATGCGATGAATGCCATAAACACCACCATGTTGGGCGAGATCGCCGATGCCATGGATGCAGCATGCGGTGATGATAGAGTGCGTTGTCTCATCCTGACCGGGTCCGAAAAAGCTTTTGCGGCTGGGGCCGACATTTCTGAGATGTCGGACAAATCATTCGTAGACGCTTTCAGCGAAAATTTGTTCACAGCCGAATCCGAACGCATTCTGAAGTGTCGCAAGCCCGTCATTGCCGCTGTCTCGGGATATGCCCTTGGGGGCGGGTGCGAATTGGCCATGATGTGCGATTTCATCATTGCGGCAGATACCGCCAAGTTCGGCCAGCCCGAGATTAACCTTGGCGTCGTCGCTGGGCTTGGTGGAACCCAACGCCTGACCCGTTTGGTTGGCAAATCTAAATCCATGGACATGCACCTGACCGGGCGCTTCATGTCGGCAGAAGAAGCCGAACGGTCAGGTTTGGTCAGCCGGGTTGTGCCAGCAAAGAAACTTATGGAAGAAGCGCAAACTGCGGCGCAAAAGATTGCTGAAAAGTCCTTGATCACAGCCATGGCGGTGAAAGAGGCCGTGAACCGCGCCGAAGAAACGTCGTTGCGCGAAGGCTTGTTGTTCGAGCGGCGCATGTTCCACGCGCTTTTCGCGACAGAAGACCAATCGGAAGGCATGGTTGCGTTCCTTGAAAAGCGCGAACCGCATTTCCGCGATAAATAGTACTTTTCAAGCTCAGGGTTTTGGACTATCCCGCGCGCTACATGCGCGTGGAGCCCGCTTTGCAGTCTGTTATGATGCAATAGGCTATGTGTCCGTCGATCTTTGGATCGGCAGCGGGTTGATCGTGCAACTAGAAATCTAAACCCGCTAACACAAGGGACACGACCATGGCGAATTCGCCCCAAGCCAAGAAACGCGCGCGTCAGAACGAACGCCGTACAGAAATAAACAAAGCGCGCCGTTCGCGCATCCGCACTTTCCTCAAGAAAGTGGAAGAAGCTATCGAGTCTGGCGACAAGGCTGCGGCCCAAGAAGCACTGAAGCAAGCTCAGCCGGAACTGATGCGCGGTGTCTCGCGGGGAATCTATCACAAGAACACAGCGGCCAGAAAAATGTCGCGACTCGTAGCGCGCGTGAAGGCCGTCGGCTGATCCATGCTGTCAAGATTTTATGCGCCCTAAGGGGCGCAATTTTTTTTACTGGGGCTATGCCCTTTGACTTCAAAAAGCAATTTCCAGAGGGTGCCGGATTCGTTCCGGTCCATGTCTCTGTCAAGTGCAAAGGCCTGTTGCGAGAGACTATGACTCACGACATCTTGGCCTTGCGATTCACTTCGTCTCTGGGGGGACAGGATCAATGAAATCGGGTGGTGACCCGCTGGTCGGAGAGATTTGTCCGACTGAGGCGTGGCGCATATTGAGTGCAGAGAGTGACGCCCGTTTGATTGATGTCAGAACACGCGCCGAATGGGGTTTCGTCGGTGTTCCTGATGCAGGTGAGATCGGGCATCAAACGCTCTTTATCGAGTGGGCCCGATACCCTGACATGTCTATTGACCCAGACTTCGCGGCACGTGTGAGTGAAGAATTAGGACACGGGATGGTCGGTCCACTTCTCTTCATTTGTCGTTCGGGGGCTAGATCGATGCAGGCTGCACACGCGGTCGTTGCGCATTTCGCTGAACAGGGCGAGAGCGTGACGTGTCTGAATGTGTCGGAAGGCTTCGAAGGCGATTTGGATGCAAAGGGACACCGGGGCGGCCACAACGGTTGGAAGGCCCGGGGGCTGGCTTGGCGCCAGTCATAAACAAAAAGCAACGGGCCAAAAAATGACAAATGAAATTTGGGGAGAGGTTCGCAAGGGTCTCTTGTCTGCAGTCGGAGAAAATAATTATGCAAAATGGATTGAGCCGCTCGAGTTGAAAAGCCTCGAAGGTGGCGTGGCAACCTTTCTGGTTCCAACAAGCTTCACGGGAAATTGGGTCTCGCGGAACTTTGGTGACCTGATCCAGAAGGTACTGACAAACGCAGGACAGTTGGTTGCGCGGGTCGAATTCGCGGTGCCAAAAGAACAGAAAGCACCAAAGCCGTCAGCCCCTGACATACTGACAAAGAAAGTCGTGACGCCCGGTTTGGGCGAAGATCTTCCCGGCGCGCCACTCGACAGCCGTTTCACCTTTGATTCATTCGTTGTCGGCAAGCCAAACGAATTGGCACATGCCGCCGCGCGGCGTGTTGCAGAAGGCGGCCCGGTGACCTTCAATCCCCTGTTTCTATACGGCGGTGTTGGGCTGGGCAAAACGCACCTGATGCACGCCATCGCGTGGGAACTGAAGAAGCGGCAAAGCGACCTTCGAGTTGTCTATCTTTCTGCCGAACAGTTTATGTACCGGTTCGTCCAGGCGCTGCGTGACAAGGACATGATTGCGTTCAAGCAATTGTTCCGTTCGGTCGATGTGCTGATGGTCGATGACGTGCAGTTCATTGCTGGCAAGGACGCGACGCAGGAAGAGTTCTTCCATACGTTCAACGCGCTTGTCGATCAAAACAAGCAAATCATCGTCAGCTCCGATCGCGCCCCGTCCGAGATTGACGGAATCGAAGATCGGATTGTCAGCCGTTTGCAATCTGGTTTGGTCGTAGATCTGCATCCAACGAACTATGAACTGCGCCTTGGCATCCTTCAGCAAAAAGCCGACCAGTTTTCGGACCAGTTCCCGAACCTTGAAATTCAGGACGGTGTGCTGGAATTTGTGGCGCACCGTATTTCGACGAATGTGCGTGTGCTGGAAGGCGCTTTGATGCGGCTCTTTGCATTCGGGTCTTTGGTCGGTCGCGAAATCACAATGGATCTCGCTCAGGATTGTCTGGCCGATGTGATCCGCGCCTCGGATCGCAAAATCACGGTGGAAGAGATTCAGCGAAAAGTCAGCGACCACTACAATATCCGTCTGTCAGACCTGATTGGACCCAAGCGGGTGCGTACCTTTGCGCGCCCGCGGCAAGTGGCGATGTATCTCTGCAAACAACTGACGTCGCGTTCGCTTCCCGAAATCGCCAAGCGTTTCGGTGGCCGCGACCACACAACCATCATGCATGGTGTGCGCAAGATTGAAGAGCTGATGCAGCAAGACAGCCAGATCGCCGATGATCTTGAAATGCTACGTCGCGCGCTGGAGGCCTAGGACCTGGTCGAACATCTTCCGTGGTTGATCACAGCCGCCCTGCTGATCGGTATTGCAAAAGGGGGGCTGTCGTCAGCTGCATCGCTGGCCGTGCCACTACTGGCGTTGACCATGAACCCAGTACAGGCGGCGGCGCTGGTTTTGCCGGTTTTGATTGTGACAGATGCGGCAGCACTTTGGCTCTATCGCAAAGACTGGTCGAAAAGAAACACGTTCATACTGCTGCCTGCTATGTTCGCGGGGATTGCGATTGCAACGCTGATTGTCCCTTTCACCCCCGAACCGGCATTGCTGGCGTTTACCGGGCTGGTCGGACTTTGGGCCGTTTGGCGCCGATGGTTCAAAAGTCAGCCAAACGAACAGCGCCGTGCGGAAATTTTGCCGGGTCTGGTCTGGGGGACGATTGCAGGCATAACAACCTTCATCACCCATTCCGGCGCCCCACCAACCCAGGCTTTTCTTTTGCCGCAGAATTTGAACCGCTTTGTGTTTGCGGGCACGATGGCGGTCACCTTCGCGATTGCCAACTTTGCCAAGATCCCCAGCTACTTTGCGCTGGGCTTCTTTGATGGCCTGAATTGGCCTTTGATCGCCGGTTTGGCCGCGGTCGGTTTGGCAGGCACTGTCATTGGCCGTTGGTTGGTCAAATCGATGAGCGACAAGGTCTACATGCGCGTCATCGAAATCCTGCTTTTGGTCTTGTGCACCATCCTGCTTTGGAAAGCGGCAAGTGACGTGTTTGCCTAGCAAAACACCGCCCTTGCGTCTTGCGCTGTATTGACCCTGTTGCCCCTTCCGGCGACAGTCACCAAAAGCATTGCGCCGGGGCGAAAAAACGGTACCTTCGACGCCCCGGAACAGACGGAGCGAGCACATGGAATTCTCGATCGAGCGGGCAGCCCTTTTGAAGGCGGTTGCACAGGCGCAGTCAGTGGTCGAACGCCGCAACACAATTCCAATTCTCGCCAATGTTCTGATCGAAGCCGAAGGGGATACTGTCAGCTTTCGCGCTACTGATCTGGATATCGAAGTTGTCGATCAAGCGCCTGCCAAAGTTGGCCGGGCCGGTGCCACAACCGTCAGCGCGGTTACGTTCCACGAGATTGTGCGCAAGCTTCCCGATGGTTCGCTGGTTACGATTGTCGATGATGGCGCATCGGGTCGAATGTCCGTCGAAGCCGGGCGTTCCAACTTCTCGCTTGCGACTCTGCCCAAAGAAGACTTTCCGGTCATGGCCTCGTCCGAGTACGAGGCAAACTTTGCCGCCAGCGCCCCGGTGCTGCGACGGCTATTCGACAAGTCCAAATTCGCGATTTCGACAGAAGAAACCCGGTACTATCTGAACGGCGTTTATATGCATGTTTCGGACATCGACGGAAAGCAGGTCTTACGGTGCGTCGCAACCGATGGCCACAGGCTGGCCCGGATTGATTCCGAATTGCCCGAAGGTGCAGCCAGCATGCCAGGCGTTATTGTTCCGCGCAAAACTGTGGGCGAGCTGCGCAAACTTTTGGACGATGACGAAGCACAGATCGCGGTCAGCGTCAGCGAAACCAAAATCCGTTTTGCTTCACCGGGCATAACGCTGACCTCGAAAGTCATCGACGGAACATTTCCGGATTACACGCGTGTCATCCCATCTGGCAACACGCGCCGTCTTGAAGTGGATGCCTCGGATTTTGCACAGGCCGTCGACCGCGTGGCCACCGTAAGCAGCGAACGCTCGCGGGCGGTGAAGCTGGCGCTGGACGAAGACCGGCTGGTGTTGTCGGTCAATGCGCCCGACAGCGGTGCCGCTGAAGAAGAACTCGGCGTTGCCTATCACGATGAACCGTTGGAAATTGGGTTCAATGCCAAGTACCTTTTGGAAATCGCCAGCCAGGTGGACCGAGAGAACGCCGTATTTCTTTTTAATTCCAGTGGTGACCCGACATTGATGCGCGAAGGCAATGACGAGACGGCAGTGTATGTCGTCATGCCGATGCGGGTGTGACGACCGTTACCGAACTGACCCTGTCGCATTTAAGGTCGCATCATCGCACGTCACTTCAATTGGACGAACGGCCCGTGGCGCTCTTTGGCGCAAACGGGGCCGGGAAAACCAATATTCTGGAAGCTGTCTCGCTGTTGTCCCCTGGTCGTGGCTTGCGCCGCGCGCCAATGGACGAACTGATCCGGCGACCCGAAGCATTGGGCTGGAAAGTTACCTCGGTCTTAAAAGTTGGCACTTCGGTGCATGAAATCGAAACCTGGGCTGAACCCGGACACTCGCGCACTGTGCGCATTGACGGCAAGGCCGCCCCGCAAGTGGCGCTGGGCCACATTGCCAGAATTGTCTGGTTGATCCCGGCGATGGATCGGCTTTGGATCGAAGGGGCCGACGGACGCCGGCGTTTTTTGGACCGCATCGCGATGAGCTTTGATCCGAAGCATGCTCCGACCGTGCTGGCCTATGAAAAAGCTATGCGCGAACGAAACCGCTTGTTGAAAGACATGGTGCGCGACGATCACTGGTACGTGGCGCTTGAACGCCAAATGGCCGAAACCGGCATAACGATCATGCAAACACGCCAGGCGGCCATGGACCGTTTGCTTTTGGCACAAGACGGGGCTGAAACGGCGTTTCCGGCTGCCGACCTGTCGTTGATCCACCCCGACAGCGACCTGCCAGATACAGCAGATGCGTTTGCGGAAAAGTTAAAGGAAAGTCGCCCGGCTGATCTGCGGGCCGGGCGTACATTGTTCGGCCCTCATCGCGTCGACTTGGCGGCCGTCTATTCCGAAAAAGACGTGCCAGCGGCACAGTGCTCAACCGGCGAACAAAAGGCATTGTTGATCTCGCTTGTCCTCAGCAATGCGCGGGCCTTGGCCGAAGATGAGGGTGCGCCGCCGATCATCCTCTTGGATGAAGTCGCGGCACATCTGGACACTGCGCGTCGAGCCGCCCTTTATGATGAAATTTGTGCGTTGAAAGCGCAGGCCTGGATGACTGGAACGGGCCATGAGTTGTTCGAAGAACTGGAAAGCCGTGCGCAACAACTGGAAGTGTTTGAAGAAGATGGGGTCTCGCAGGTCCGCCAATGACGATCACTTTCGCCGAAGCTGCCTTGTACGCAGGTGCTCTATTTATCCTTTTCCTTACCCCGGGTCCCGTTTGGGTCGCATTGATCGCGCGGGCCATGTCGGGCGGGTTTCACGCTGCTTGGCCGCTTGCCTTGGGCGTTGTAGTGGGCGATGTCCTTTGGCCGCTTTTGGCGGTGCTTGGGGTCACTTGGATTGCCTCAACCTTTTCCGAGTTTATGACCGTTATGCGCTGGATCGCGTGCTTTACCTTTCTGGTCATGGGTTGGTTAATCATTCGCAACCGTGACAAGACAATCGCGTCCAACAGTCACCTGACCCGACCTGGGATGTGGGCCGGGTTTTTGGCCGGACTAGCGGTCATCCTGGGCAACCCAAAGGCCATTTTGTTTTACATGGGTGTTTTGCCGGGGTTTTTTGACCTGACGGCTCTGACCTGGACAGATATGGCCGCGATTTGCTTCTTATCGGCGATTGTGCCGTTCATTGGAAACCTGATCCTGTCTGGCTTCATTGATCGCGCGCGGGTCTTGCTGAAATCCCCAACGGCGCTGCGTCGCACCAATACAATCTCGGGTTTGTTGTTAATTGCCGTGGGGTTAATCATTCCGTTTACATAGAGATTGCGAGACCGGAGAATTGGTTATATGAAATTACCAATTACGGAGATAAGATATGGAAATGCCCGTCCCATCCCCCAAGGTCCTGGCAAAAAAGGCGCGCGTGGTGTCTCGCCTGAGCCAGATTTTGCCCCGCGACGCGGTCATATCTACACCAGAAGAAACCCGCGCCTATGAATGTGACGGTCTGACAGCTTATACCTGTCCACCGCTTTGCGTGGTGCTGCCATCCACGACCGAAGAAGTGTCAGAGGTCTTGAAAATCTGTCACGCAGAAAGCGTGCCGGTTGTTCCGCGCGGTTCTGGCACGTCGCTTGCCGGTGGTGCCTTGCCGACGGCCGATTCCGTCGTGCTGGGCGTGGCCAAGATGAATGATGTTCTCGACGTTGATTATGATAACCGCACGATCAAGGTGCAGACCGGTCGCACCAACCTGTCCGTCACCGGTGCCGTCGAAGACGATGGTTTCTTTTATGCCCCGGATCCATCGTCACAGCTTGCCTGCGCCATCGCCGGAAATATCGCCATGAACTCGGGCGGTGCGCATTGTTTGAAATACGGGGTAACGACCAACAATCTTTTGGGCGTCAAAATGGTTCTGATGGACGGGACTGTTGTGGACATCGGCGGCGCGCACATGGACGCAGCGCAATACGATTGGCTGGGCGTTATCTGCGGTTCGGAAGGTCAGCTTGGCATCGTGACCGAGGCGACGCTTCGCATTCTTCCAAAACCCGAAGGCGCGCGCCCAATTCTGATCGGATATGATTCAGCCGAAGTTGCGGGCCAATGCGTAAGCGATATTATCAAAGCAGGCGTGCTGCCGGTCGCCATTGAATATATGGACCGCAAGGTTATCGAAGTTGTCGAAAAGCATGCGAACGCAGGCTATCCGCAGTGCCAAGCGCTTTTGATAGTAGAAGTCGAAGGTTCCCCGGCCGAGATTGACGATCAGTTGGGCGTCATCAAACAAATCGCACACAAGCACCACCCGGTCGAATTGCGCGAAGCCAAGGACGCGGGCGAGGCAGCGCGTATCTGGTTGGGCCGCAAATCCGCGTTTGGTGCCATGGGCCAGATCAACGATTATATGTGTCTTGATGGGACAGTCCCCGTGTCCGAACTGCCTTATGTCCTGAAACGTACCGGGGAACTGGCCGATCAATTTGGTCTTGAGGTTGGCAATGTTTTCCACGCCGGTGACGGCAATATGCACCCGTTGATCTTATTCGATGCGAACAAACCTGGGGATCTCGAAACTTGCGAAGCGCTGGGGGCCGAGATTCTAAAATTATGCGTCGAGGTTGGCGGATGTCTGTCAGGCGAACATGGCGTCGGCATAGAAAAGCGCGATCTTATGGATGTTCAGTTCGCCCCGGCTGATCTGGAAGCGCAGATGTCGGTCAAAGATGTCTTTGACCCGGCATGGCTTTTGAACCCCGCCAAGGTGTTTCCCCTGGATGTCACAGCGTCGCGTCGCGTCCTTCAAAGACCGGCGGCCTGATCCCGTGTTGGCGCCCACCACCGAACAAGAAATGGCAAATGCCATCGCTTTGGCCCAAACACCGCTTAGCATCCGTGGCGGTGGCACCCGTGGTGCTTTGGTCGATGGCGATGCGCTGACAACGGCAAACCTGTCCGGCATAACGCTTTATGAACCGGGCGCGCTGACAATTGTCGCCAAAGCGGGGACGCCGGTTGCAGAAATAGAGGCTGCGCTTGCGGCAGAAAACCAGATGCTTGCGTTTGAACCTATGGATTGCCGAACTCTGACAGGTGCGGATGGTGAACCGACGATTGGAGGCGTCGTTGCAACCAACGCATCGGGTCCGCGCCGTGTACAGGCGGGTGCGTGCCGTGATTTTCTTCTTGGTGTGCGGTTCGTCGATGGGATGGGCAACGTCATCAAAAACGGCGGCCGCGTGATGAAAAACGTCACCGGCTATGATCTGGCTCGACTGATGTGCGGCGCACGCGGAACGCTTGGCGTGCTTAGCGAAGTCAGTTTGAAAGTCCTGCCCAAACCCGAACACACGGCCACACTGATCTACGAAGGCATTGATCGTATTGCCGCGATACAGTTGTTCACAAAGGCGATGCAAAGCCCGTTCGATGTTTCGGGCGCAGCATGGGTTGCCGGTGATCGCCCGGCTGCGTACCTGCGCCTTGAAGGTTTTGAGACGTCCGTACAATACCGCGCGCAGGCGCTGACCGATATACTTGGACCGGCACAGATCGAAGGTGATCGCGCGACAAACACATCGCTTTGGCAATCTGTCTCTACTGCCGCACCGCTTGCAGATCGCGATGGCGACGTCTGGTCTGTCTCGATCAAACCGACGGATAGCGGTCAGTTGATGGGTGTGGTCGCGGAAGAAAATACATTGATTGATTGGGCCGGCGGGCGTCTTTGGATGCTTTTGCCCAAAGGTACTGATTTGCGCGCCAAGATGAACGCGGTCGATGGTTTTGCCACGCTGGTAAAGGGCAACGGTTTGCAACAGTTTCATCCAGAAACAGACCCCTTGGCCAAGATGGCAGCGGCACTTCGCCAGAAATTCGATCCGAAAGGCATTCTCAATCCAGGGCTGATGGACTGATGCAAACCAATTTCACTGAAGCGCAACTTCAAGCCCCGGATCTCAAACGCTCGAACGAGATTTTGCGGTCTTGCGTCCATTGCGGATTTTGTACTGCAACTTGCCCGACCTATCAGGTGCTGGGTGACGAACTCGACAGTCCCCGGGGTCGAATTTACCTGATCAAGGATATGCTTGAGAATGATCGCCCGGCCGACGCCAAAACGGTCAAACATATCGACCGGTGTCTTTCCTGTCTTGCCTGCATGACCACTTGTCCGTCTGGCGTGCACTACATGCATCTGGTCGATCATGCGCGCTCGCACATCGAAGCGACATATAAACGCCCTTGGTTCGACCGCGTTTTGCGCAATGTACTTGCGCAAATCCTGCCCTACCCGGGCCGTTTTCGCCTGGCGCTTTTGGCCGCAAAAATGGGGCGTCCATTCAAACGACTTATGCCGGACGCCCGGTTGCGTGCGATGCTGGATATGGCCCCAAAGCGCATCCCACCTGTCAGCCGCAACGATGATCCGCAGACCTTTGCGGCATCACAACCAAAGAAGATGCGCGTCGCGCTTATGACGGGCTGTGCCCAGAAAGCGTTGAATACCGATATCAACGATGCCACGATCCGGCTTCTGACCAGGCTTGGCTGCGAAGTTGTGGTGGCTGAAGGCGCCGGATGTTGCGGCGCGCTGGTCCATCATATGGGGCGCGATACCGAAAGCCACGGATTTGCCAAGACGAACATCCGTGCTTGGACGGCCGAAAATGTTGATGCAATTGTCATTAACACAAGCGGCTGCGGCACGACGGTCAAGGACTATGGGCATATGTTCCGTAACGATCCTTTGGCCAAAGACGCGGCGGCGATCAGCGCCAAGACAATGGATGTCTCGGAACTTCTGGAAAAACTGGAAATACAGGCAACCGCGCCCGAAAAACTGCGCGTTGCCTATCACGCGGCTTGTTCGCTTCAGCATGGGCAACAGATCAAGTCAGCGCCGAAAATGCTTTTGAAAAGCGCAGGTTTCGAGGTCGTCGAGCCGAAGGATTCACATCTCTGCTGTGGATCTGCGGGCACGTATAACCTTATGCAGCCCGCAATCTCGGCCCAGTTAAAGTCGCGCAAGGTCGAAACGCTTGAAGCCAAAGCCCCCGATCTTATCGCGGCGGGCAATATCGGCTGTCTGATGCAGATAGGCTCCGGCACCAAGATACCGGTTGTTCACACGGTCGAACTGCTGGATTGGGCAACTGGTGGCCCGCGTCCGCCCGCGCTTGGCTGACACCTATGTCTCGACATATTCTTGCCGCATGGGTTTCCTAGCTTCTCGGGAAGTTTGGGAAAGGAACGGTATGCGCAAGGGTTTGGTCGCAGTTTTGGCTGCCTTTCTGGGTTTCGCGGCACACGCGCAAAGCAACAACGCGTCAGAACTGACGACGTTGCAAACCGCCTATGATGCCAGCGGCTGGGAAGCCGTTGGACGCCTGAATATTGGGTGGGGTGGTATGTGTACGGGCGCATTGATTGCGCCACGCATCGTCCTGACGGCGGCGCATTGCGCCTTTGATCGGAATGAACAGACTTTGGTCGATGCGCGCGACATCGTGTTCCATGCGGGTTTCAGAAATGGCCGTGCGTCAGCATCGCGCCGTGTGGCCCGCGTCATTGTCCACCCGGATTATGTCTTCACGGGGCCAAATGGTGACGCGAATGTTGCCAACGATCTTGCCCTGTTTGAACTGGACAGCGACATCGTTCTGTCCAACATCGACCCGTTTCGCACTGCGTCGCGGCCCCGCAAAGGGCAGCAAGTGGACGTTGTATCTTATGCGCACAACCGGGCAGAATCGCCTTCGCTGGAAGAAGCTTGCGATGTATTGGCCCGTCAGCGCGGGGCTTTGGTTTTGTCGTGTGATGTGGATTTCGGGTCGTCGGGCGCACCTATCTTCATGAACATCGGTGGCCAGCCCAGAATAGTATCTGTGGTTTCAGCCATGGCCGAAGTGCGCGGTCGAAAGGTTGCCCTTGGCACCAACCTTGAAAAACCACTTTCCGAACTTCTCAGCCTATTGAACAGCTCGTTCGGCACAGTCGCCGCCGCGCCGGATGTGAACATCATTCGGCCAAACGCGACCCGGCGGTTGTCTGGTGGGGACGGGGCAAAGTTTTTGCGCCCATAAGCGCAAATTTCCTTGTTTCTCGCCCCTTGAAGCCAAAACACGGCTTTCCTACCTAAATGTCATCGGGCGCCAAACGGGCCCGTGTCAGAAAGACCGCCTTGCCCAATCGGGAAGGCTAACATTGGTATCGCTCAACGGAGGATGACCTTATGCGTAGGTTTGATCTTGCACCCCTGTATCGCGCAACTGTTGGTTTTGATCAGGTTGCCGACATGATGGACCGGATTTTGGCGGACACCGCCCAATCCCCGTCCTATCCCCCTTACAACATTGAAAAAACGGCCGAAGACGCGTGGCGTATTTCAATCGCCGTTGCTGGCTTCGATGAAAACGACCTTGGCGTCGAGTTGCGTGAAAACGCGCTGATCGTGTCCGCCAAGAAAACGGATGACGCGGACGAGCGTACGTATTTGCATCGCGGCATTGCCAACCGCGCGTTCGAACGCCGGTTTACCCTGGCCGACCATGTGCGCGTTGCAGGCGCCAGCCATGTGAATGGCATGCTGAACATCGATCTGGTCCGCGAAGTGCCCGAGGCGCTGAAACCGCGTCAGATTGAAATCGCCGGTAGCAATACGGTCGACACAAAAGCGGTTGAAGCAAAGTAACGCCGCTGCAAGACAATCCGCGTCCCTCGTAAAATTGCGGGGGGCGCGTTGCGTTTACAGCGTCACTCGCCGTAAGGGATCCAAATGGTTTTCGCTTCGGTGGCGGCGTCCAAAAATGCCTCTGCTCGGGCGTCAAACCAATCGCCCGTTTGAACCCCATGGTTCACCCATGTGCGCTTCAGGTTGCCGGCGGCTTCGGTTTCGATGGTGTGCGACAATGCGCGCGAAGAAAAGCTCCATACAGCGTCCACATCCATATGTCCGGCAACAGGTGCAGCAAGGTCTTGATGTGATCCCGTCAGAATATTGACGACACCGCCCGGCACATCCGATGTTTCCAGCACCTGATAAAAATCTGTGGCCGCCAGCGGATAGGGGTCAGACGCCACCACCGTAACCCGATTGCCCATCGCCACCGCAGGTCCAATGACTGAAATCAGCCCAAGCAGCGGGGCGTCATCCGGTGCGAACGCTATAATTTTGCCGACGGGTTCGGGCATAGCAAAAGCCACCCCGCGAATAGGCACGCCTTTTGCCCGCCCATCAAACTTGTCGGCCCAGGCAGCCCAGGTGAATAAACGGTCGATCGCGGCATCTACCTCTTTCGCACCTGTGCGCTTGCCTTGCATGGCATTCAAACGTCCCGCGAACTCATCTGCACGCGCCGCAAGGTTTTCACCCAGATAATACAATATCTGCGCCCGCAAATGCCCCGTTGTCCGCGCCCAGGATTTGACGGCGTTCATCGCTTCGACCGCGTTGCGCACATCTTTGCGATTGGCCAGGCCAACTTGCCCCAGCAATTTGCCCGCAGGCGACCAAATTGCTTTGGAATACCCACCATCCGGCCGCGCCTGTTTCCCGCCAACAAAAAGTTTTGCTGTACGATCCATGTCTTCGACCAAAGCCGCTTTTGGCGCGGGCACCGGTTTGACGGGCGTCAGCTTGGTGCATTTTTCGACCCGCCGCGTATAAGCGCGCAGTCCTTCCCAACCGCCTTCCCGGCCAAACCCGCTTTCGCGCACACCGCCAAATCCGGCGGCTGCATCAAATAGGTTCGTCGCGTTCACCCACACGACGCCAGCTGCCAGCTTGGGTGCGATATCCAGGGCCAGATTGACGTTCTCGGTCCAAACCGTAGCGGCCAATCCATAGCGTGTGTTGTTTGCCAGTTCGACCGCCTCTGCCGGCGTGCGGAACGTGGTCGACACAAGGACGGGACCAAACACCTCGTCCTGCATCAGCGGGTCAGCGGTCGAGAGACCGGTGATCAGCGTCGGCGGATAGTAACATCCCTTCGACGGCATTTCGCAATCCGCGTGATACACGTCACCACCCGACGCCGCGACCTTTTGCGAGATGTCTTTTAGCTGCTTCGGATCGACCACTGCACCCACGTCGATACATTTGTCCAGAGGATCACCGACACGCAGTTTGTCCATCCGCGCTTTCAGACGGCGGGTGAAATCTGTGGCAATACTTTCGTGCAACAGCAACCGTGAACCGGCGCAACACACCTGTCCTTGATTGAACCAGATTGCATCGACCAGCCCTTCAATCGCGCTGTCCAGATCGGCATCATCGAAAACGATGTAGGGCGACTTGCCTCCAAGTTCCAGCGTCAGCGACTTGCCGGTTCCCGCGGTTGCGCGCCGGATGATCCGCCCAACTTCGGTGGAACCGGTAAACGCAATTTTATCGACATCCTTGTGGTCGACGATCAGCGAGCCCGTTTTTCCGTCACCGGTCACGATATTCAGAACACCGGGCGGCACCCCGGCCTCGCGCGAAAGGTCTGCAAACAGCAAAGCGGTCAGCGATGTATATTCCGCAGGTTTCAGCACCACAGTGTTACCCATCGCAAAAGCAGGCGCGACTTTCCAGGCAAGCATCAACAACGGGAAGTTCCAAGGAATGATCTGACCGCAAACGCCCAAGGCCGTATGCCCGGGCAGCTCGTCATCCATCAACTGCGCCATTCCAGCGTGATAATAAAAATGCCGCGCCACCAGCGGGATGTCGATGTCCCGGCTTTCGCGGATCGGTTTGCCATTGTCCAGGGTTTCCAGCACCGCGAACAGACGTGCGTGCTTTTGCACAAGTCGTGCCAGCGCATAAAGCACCCGGGCGCGCGCTTTTGCGTCTTTGGCCCAATCTTTCTGGGCCAGTCGCGCGGCTTTCACAGCGGCGTTCACATCGCGCGTGCCTGCTTGGCTGATCTTGGCCAGCAATTTGCCCGTCGCTGGGTTTTTTGATGCAAAGGTCGAACCGGGCTTGGTGAACTTGCCGCCGATATAGTGGCCAAAAACCTTGCGGGCCCTAAGCCAATCTTGAGCGACCCGCGCATCTTCTGGTGCGGGTCCATAGTCCATAGTGTCGAATGCGTCCGAGACGTTCATATTCTCACCCAATCGCGTGCCGGTAACCGGCCGAATAATGGCCGCTGACATAGTGTTCCAACTGCCGCTCGATATCGCCCAAAAGCGACGAAGCGCCAAAGCGGAACATGTCATTTTGCAACCAGCGCTTGCCCAGCTCATCCTTCACCAGCGTCAGATACGTCATCGCATCTTTTGCCTTTGAAATGCCGCCCGCCGGTTTATAGCCCACGCGAAACCCTGTCAGGTCATGATAGCCGCGAATGGCCCGCAGCATCACCAATGAAACCGGCAATGTGGCGTTCACCGGTTCTTTGCCGGTAGAGGTCTTTATGAAATCCGCGCCCGCCATCATGCAGACCCAACTTGCCCGCGCGACATTGCGCAGCGTTCCAAGCTCGCCGGTTGCCAGAATGGCTTTCACATGGGCGTCCCCGCAGGCCTCGCGAAAGCTGCGCATTTCATCGTAAAGCGCCTGCCAGTTTCCGGTCAGAACATGGCGACGAGAGATAACGATGTCGATTTCCTGCGCGCCCGCTGCCACGCTTTCGCGTATTTCGGCGACGCGCAGTTTGAATGGCGAAAGCCCTGCCGGAAACCCAGTCGACACAGCAGCGACAGGAATGTTCGTACCTTCAAGCGCGCGCAAGGCAGGTTCGATCATGTCATGGTAAACGCAGACCGCACCGACCGTAAGATGGGGCAGACCCAGTGTGTTCAGCAAATCGGCGCGCACGGGTTGCCGGGCCTTAGCGCACAGGCGCCGCACCCGACCGTCGGTGTCGTCGCCCGAAAGCGTCGTCAGATCGATCATTGTGATGGCACGCGCCAGCCAAGCTGCCTGATGCACCTTCTTCACAGACCGTCGCCCGGGCAGGCTGGCGGCACGGCGTTCGATTGCGCTGGTGTTGGCCACAAGCGACCGCACAAGGTCCATGTCCAGCGGCAGACCCGCGTTGCGCGGGGTCTGTACTTGCGGCAGGTTTTCCTTGGTCACGTTCGATGCAGTCTTGCCCATAGTGGTCAAGGTCGCATGGGCGCGTTTCTACTTCAATCCACCAGAATGGTTTCGACAGTCGCGCCGGTTTCAAGCGTGCGATGTACGGGGCACTTGTCGGCGATTTCCATCAGACGTTGGCGTTGTTCGTCGTTCAGATCGCCTTCCAGCCGAATTTCACGGCGGAACTTGTCGATCCGCACGGCTTTCGATGTTTCGGCATCCTGCGCATGTACTTTGTCATGGCTGACATCGACCGAGACATGATCCAAAGGCCAGCCCTTGCGGCGCGCATACATGCGAATGGTCATCGACGTGCAGGCACCAAGCCCAGCAGACAGAAACCCATAGGGCGTCATGCCTTGATTGGTGCCACCATAAGCCATCGGCTCATCCGCCAGTGTATGGTGTTTTGGGCCCGAGTTCACATCTTGCAGAAACCCGTTCGGATCCGCTTCGCTGACGCGCACAATGCCTTCGGGTGCACCGGGTGGTGGGGCCGGGATGCGGAAATCCAGATACCGGCCGGCCCATGCCGAAATCACCTCGGCGGCGTATTCGGCATCGGCGGGGTGCGAAACCAGATGATCTGCATTGTCCAGTGTTACAAAGCTTTTCGGATGTTGCGCGGCCAGGAAAATGCGGGTCGCGTTTTCGATCCCAACGGTTTCGTCTCGCGGCGCATGCATAACCAAAAGCGCTTTGCCAAGTTTGCTGATCACCGGTTCCAACGAGGTTCCGTTGACATCATCGACGAACCCCTGACCGATGCGGAAGGGCCGCCCGGCCAGCGTGACCTCGGCTTCGCCCTCGGTGGCGATGCGTTTCAAGGCATCCCCAAAATTATGGGTGACATGCTCGGGGTCGAACGGCGCACCAATCGTGGCAACCGCTTTGACACTGTCAATCTGGGACGCAGCTTTCAAAACCGCCGCGCCGCCCAAAGAATGCCCGATCAGCAGGCTGGGTGGCATGCCGCGATCCGACAGGCTTTGCGCTGCGCGCACCAGATCATCCACGTTCGAGCTGAACGTGGTATTAGCGAATTCCCCGTCCGAATGACCCAATCCTGTGAAGTCAAAGCGCAAGACAGCAATACCCATTGCTGCCAGACGCCCCGCAACGCGGCGGGCGGCGGTGATGTCTTTTCCGCAGGTAAAGCAATGCGCAAAGAGTGCTGTTGCCAGGTGCGGGCCTTCCGGCATGTCCAGTCTGGCGGCAAGCGCGTCGCCTGCGTGACCTGGGAATGTAAAGCGTTCAATCGTCATCAGTCGGGCCGAATCCTTTCCCGACCAACATCGGGGCGGGAAGGCCATCGGGCAAGCCATGTGACGTCATTGTCACGGAAACTTGCCTTTTGTGACGATTTGGCCCCCGAAACCCGCCTTTTAAGGCGTCAGGACAGCGCTGTGGCCAGGTTTTCGTCGATCTTGTCCAGGAAACTGGTCGTTGTGTGCCAACCTTGATCGGGGCCAACCAGCAACGCGAGGTCCTTGGTCATGTCGCCGCTTTCGATCGTATCAACGACAACTTTCTCCAGCGTTTCAGCGAAACCTTGCAACGCGTCGTTGCCATCCAGCTTGGCCCGGTGCTTGAGCCCGCCAGTCCAGGCAAAGATCGAGGCGGTCGAATTGGTCGACGTGGATTCGCCTTTCTGGTGCTGGCGATAATGACGCGTGACCGTGCCATGGGCAGCTTCGGATTCGACGATCTTGCCGTCTGGCGTCATCAGGATTGATGTCATCAGCCCCAACGAACCGAACCCTTGCGCGACCGTGTCGGACTGCACATCGCCGTCGTAATTTTTACAGGCCCAGACATATCCGCCCGACCATTTAAGCGCCGACGCCACCATATCGTCGATCAGACGGTGTTCATACCAAATGCCCGATTCTTCGAACTTTTCCTTGAATTCAGCTTCGAACACTTCCTGAAAGATATCTTTGAACCGCCCGTCATAGACCTTCAGGATTGTGTTTTTTGTCGAAAGATAAACCGGCCAGCCCAGGTTCAGGCCATAGTTCAACGAGGCACGTGCGAAGTCATAGATGGACTTCTCAAGGTTATACATCGCCATGGTGACGCCGGCCTCGGCCGCCTGAAACACTTCGCGTTCAATCAGGGTGCCGTCTTCGCCTTCGAATTTCAGCGTGATCTTGCCCGCCCCGGGAAACGCGAAATCCGTTGCGCGATACTGGTCTCCAAAGGCATGGCGGCCGACAACAATCGGCTTTGTCCAACCCGGCACCAGACGCGGCACGTTTTTGCAGATGATAGGTTGGCGGAAAATCACACCACCCAGAATGTTGCGGATCGTGCCGTTCGGGCTGCGCCACATTTCTTTCAGACCAAATTCCTCGACCCGGGCTTCATCCGGCGTGATGGTTGCGCATTTGACGGCGACGCCGACCTCTTTCGTCTTTTCCGCCGCGTCGATAGTGATCTGATCATTGGTCGCGTCGCGGTTTTCCATGCTGAGATCATAGTCAAGAAGATCGACATCCAGGTATGGAAGGATCAGCTTTTCTTTGATGAAATCCCAGATGATCCGGGTCATTTCATCGCCGTTCATATCGACAATGGGGTTTTCGACTTTGATCTTCGACATTGGGCGGGCTCCTGATTACGTGGCGCCTCTTACCTTACCAAGGTTAAGAAAGAAAGTTACGTATGCAATTGTATACAGTTTTAGGCGAAACGGACGCCCGCTTCTGTCATTCCCGCCTTGGCGGCGGCAAGAGAACCGTCGAGATCAATCGCCCGGCACAGGCTTTCGATCACTGTCACATCAAAGCCCAGCTTGGCCGCATCGACCGCCGAAAAGTTGACGCAAAAGTCGGTCGCCAGTCCGACGATGGCAATCTTGTCCACGCCGCGGGTGCGCAGATAACCGTCCAGCCCGGTGGGGGTTGTGTGATCGTTTTCAAAGAACGCTGAATAGCTGTCGATGTCACGGCGGAACCCCTTACGGATGATCAGATCGGCCTCGTCGGCATTCAATCCCTTGTGAAACGCAGCGCCTTCGGTTCCGATGATGCAATGATCTGGCCATAAAACCTGTGTGCCATAAGGCATTTCAACGGTCGAATAAGGGTCCGCGCTGTGCTGGCTGGCAAAGCTTTTGTGATCAGCCGGGTGCCAATCCTGCGTGAAGACGCGCACCTGATAGTCCGGAACCAACGCGTTTATAGGCGCGACAATCTCATCGCCCCCCGCAACGGCCAGCGCGCCACCTGGGCAGAAATCATTTTGCATATCAATCACCAGGATCGCTTCATTCGCCGAACGCATAGCGCACCTCATTTTTCTGATCGGTTGCGCCCAGAATACGCAGGCCCGCGCGCGCCGCAATGTTTATGGGCACATCTTCCCAACCGAAGGCCTTCGCCCTAAAAGACGGGGCATGTTTACCGTTGCCGCCCTGTATCGTTTCACCCGGTTCGAGGATCCGTCCGCCTTGCGCGGTCCGCTGACGCATGTGGCCTTTGCCAATGGAGTAAAGGGCACGCTGTTGCTGGCGCATGAAGGGATCAACGGCACGATCGCCGGGACGCGATCCGGGATTGACGCAACACTTGAACACATCCGGACCTTGCCCGGATGCGCCGGGCTGGAATGGAAAGAAAGCGCGGCGACCGACATGCCGTTTTCCAGACTGAAAGTGCGGCTAAAGAAAGAAATCGTGACCATGGGCCAGCCCCATGTTGACCCGATGGCATCCGTCGGAACCTATATCGCGCCCGAGGATTGGAACGACCTGATCGAACGCGAAGATGTGGTGACTATCGATACCCGAAATGACTATGAGGTCGCGATTGGCACCTTTGCCAATGCGGTTGATCCCGACACCAAAAGTTTTGGTGAATTTCCCGACTGGTGGAAAGAAAACGCCCATCGGTTCAAAGGCAAAAAGATCGCGATGTTTTGCACAGGTGGCATTCGGTGCGAGAAAGCCACGAACTATTTGATCGGTGAGGGGGTCGAAGACGTCTTTCATCTGAAAGGCGGTATTCTGAAATATCTGGAAGAGGTGCCTGAAAATCAAAGCACCTGGCAGGGCGACTGCTTTGTTTTTGATCAGCGTGTTTCGGTGCGCCATGGCTTGGTCGAAGGGGAATTTGACCTGTGCTATGCATGTCGTCGGCCCTTGTCGCAGGACGAAAAGACGACAGCGGCCTATGAGGCGGGGGTGTCCTGCCCCGCATGCCTTGATGAATTTACCGATGCAGATCGCGCGCGGTTTCGCGAACGTCAGCGCCAGATTGAGCTGTCAAAGGAACGCGGAACACATCATTTGGGCCGATAGCCGCGCCTAGCGGATAGCCGCGTGGGTGTCCCAAAAGGCGGCCGCAAGGTCATAGGCCACCGGGTCAATCGCAACGCCCGATCCCCCTTGTTCGCGCCCCAAAGCGTTGCGAAGTTGGGTGATGGGCGGCATGGGCGGTTCTTTCGGTTCAAGCACGCCGATGATCGATACGATGCCCCAATCGCATTGGGGTACCGGCTGTTCTTCGGCAAAATCGGCAGCCTCTTTCACCAGTTGGTCGTGGCTGTACAGGATCACGTCCAGCCACTGGGCGGTCGGAGCTTTCACGCCTTCGAACCAGCGTTCCAGAACCGCGCGTTCGCCGTCGCGCCGGGCGACATAGCCTGATCGCAAGGCGTGGCGATTGTCGTCGGTGATCGGCGCAAAAGCAGCTTTGGTCGCGGTTGGGTTTTTCAGAAACAAGTGTTTGCAGAAGGGCGCATAGCCGTCGGTGAGCGGCGCGTCTGACGCGTTGCATTGTGCCACCAGATCATCGGGCGACCAATCCAGAATGCGGGTGCTGGCCCCGTCCTGCCAGTTGCGGCGGGCAAAATCGGTCAGCGCAATCCGGGTCATGCGGCCTGCAAAAGACGGCCGATCCGTTGCACCGCAAAGACATAGCCATCGACCCCGCATCCCGCGATAACAGCCGTTGCGCGGCCCGAGACATAGGAATGATGGCGGAAAGGTTCGCGGGCGTGGATGTTTGAGACATGCACCTCCATGACAGGCCCTTCGAACATGTTCAAAGCGTCAAGAATTGCAACGGACGTATGCGAATAGGCGCCCGGATTGATGACGATTGCATCAGCGGTTTCGCGAGCCTCCTGGATCCAATCGACCAGTTCACCTTCATGGTTGGATTGGCGCATGACAACGCCTGCCTCAAAGCCAGCTGCGGCGTCTGCGCACATCTTGGCGACGTCGTTCAGCGTCTCGTGCCCATAGATCTGGGGTTGGCGTTTGCCCAACATATTCAGGTTTGGGCCGTTCAGGATTAGGATCGTTTTGCTCATGGTTTTTCCCTAGCCCAGTGCCTGCGCCTGGACCAGTGCGGTTGCTGAAAAATCGTCAAGCCTGTGTTATTTCAGCGAAACCGGGAACCGAGCGGCACCCCAGCCATCGACGTTCGTGCGCGCTTCGACAAAGACCTGAGTGGTGCCATCGGGCACATTCACATCGCTGAGCGAGCGTGTGAATGGCTGTTCTTCAACATGCGGGTGGTAGAGAACGCGCAGGCCCAGTTCGGTGCCTTCTGCATCGACAACCCGCCAACCGTCCGCATAGTCGTCCCAGCCCGTGTCGCCGTGGCGGAGCGTGACGGAAAAGGTCCAGTTTTCACCGGCTTGCCGGGCTTCAACGGCTTCGATCGACGCATCGTCGGCATGGGCGGGCAGGGTTATCAGACAAAGGGCTAAAATTCTGTACATGCCGTTTGATACCACTCATTTTGGAGCACGTCTTTCAAAGCTATGTGATATAGATAAACCATGCGCCTGTTTTTGTTTCTTCTGGCTTTTTACGCCCTGCCTGTCGGCGCGTCCGAGACGCTGCCCGTATCGAAATGTGTAAACCTTTCGAATGGGTTGGATGCGCCGTACGAAGGGGCGTGGGGCTATCGGATTGAAGACAACCATATCGCGGCAATCGCGCGCGAGGGGTTCGACACCATCCGGTTTCCCGTGCGATTTCAGCAAAGCTATGCGGATGGACGGCTTGATCCAGAGTTGATGGCGCGCGTTGATCATGTGATCGAAACGGCCTTGGCGGAAGGATTGAAGGTCATTCTGGATTTTCATCATTTCGAAGAAATTATGTCTGATCCCGAGGGGAACAGTGATCTGTTCGTTGCTATTTGGACCGAGATTTCAAAGCGTTACGAAGGCTGGACCAGCGATTTGATGTTCGAACTTTTGAACGAACCCAACGATAAGCTGACGACAGAAAAGGTGGACGCCCTGTACGACCGTGTCATCCCGATCATCCGAACACGTCACCCGGATAGGTGGATCATCGTTGGCGGCGGCAGCTGGTCGATCTGGTCCGAGCTTGAAAACCTGAAACCCCGTGACCCGAAAACCGCGTTTACCTTTCATTTCTACGATCCGTTCTTTTTCACCCATCAGGGGGCAACCTGGGTCAGCGATCCGCCACCGCCACGACGGGGGCCTTTGACAGAGGCTGAAAGGATAGAAATGACGCGTGATATCATGGCGTTACGTGACTTTCCCGGCCCCTTGTTCCTGGGGGAATTTGGTACGCATGTCGAGGTGGGCACCGCCCAACGGGCGGTTTGGACCAAGACCGTTCGGCAGGCGGCTGAAGCGGCTGACATCCCGTGGTGTCATTGGGGATTTGCGTCGGGTTTTCGGATTGTTCGGGACGATATGACCTGGTTACCCGGCTTTCAGGATGCGCTGTTTCAGAACTAAGGTCTGCCCGCCGTTTGGGTACCACTAAATCTTGTGGCTTGGGCGTGACAATACCTGCGAAAACGACTATATTTTCCACAGAAAAACACAGGATATACGGCATGGCAGACGCCGACGCGGCACCAGCAGAATATGGCGCCGATTCCATCAAAGTTCTCAAAGGCTTAGAGGCAGTCCGAAAGCGCCCCGGTATGTATATCGGTGACACGGACGACGGCTCGGGCCTGCATCATATGGTGTATGAGGTTGTCGATAACGGCATTGACGAGGCTTTGGCCGGTCATGCCGACCTTGTCACCGTCACCGTTCATGCGGATTCCAGCGTTTCGGTCAGCGACAATGGCCGCGGTATTCCGGTAGATATGCACACCGAAGAGGGCGTTTCGGCGGCCGAGGTGATTATGACCCAACTGCATGCAGGCGGGAAGTTTGACCAGAATTCCTATAAGGTTTCCGGGGGTTTGCACGGTGTTGGCGTCAGTGTGGTCAATGCGTTGTCCGACTGGCTGGAACTGCGCATCTGGCGCGACGGCAAGGAGCATATCGCGCGGTTCGAAGGCGGTGAGACAGCCGAGCATCTGAAGGTTGTGGGTGATGCGGGCGACCGCAAGGGCACCGAAGTGCGTTTTCTGGCGTCGCTTAAGACGTTTTCGAACCTGGACTATAACTTCAAGACGCTGGAAAACCGGCTGCGCGAACTGGCGTTCCTGAACTCGGGTGTGAAGATCAGGCTGCGGGACGAACGACCCTCGGAACCCCTTGAATCTGAGTTCCTTTATGATGGTGGCGTCCGGGAATTTGTGCGCTATCTGGACCGGTCGAAGACCCCCTTGATCGAAGAGCCGATCTTTGTTTTTGGCGAAAAAGACGGCATCACTGTCGAGGTCGCCATGTGGTGGAATGATGGCTACCACGAAAACGTTTTGCCCTTTACGAACAACATCCCCCAGCGCGATGGCGGCACCCATTTGGCCGGGTTTCGCGGGGCGTTGACGCGGACCCTGAATCACTTTGCGGGTGCCAGCGGTGCAGCGCGCAAAGAGAAGGTCAGTTTCACCGGCGATGATGCGCGCGAGGGGTTAACCTGTGTGTTGTCGGTGAAGGTGCCGGATCCGAAATTTTCCAGCCAAACCAAGGACAAGCTTGTTTCGTCCGAGGTGCGTCCGGCGGTGGAAGGATTAATGAACGAAAAATTGGCAGAATGGTTCGAAGAAAATCCCGGACCAGCCAAGATGATAGTGACCAAGATTGTCGAGGCGGCCTTGGCCCGGGAAGCCGCCCGAAAGGCGCGGGAAATGACCCGGAAGAAGTCCGCGTTGGACATTGCGTCGCTTCCGGGGAAACTGGCGGATTGCCAGGAAAAAGCACCTGAACGGCGGGAGCTATTCCTTGTCGAGGGTGACAGCGCTGGTGGGTCGGCGAAACAGGGACGTGCGCGCGCCAATCAGGCGGTGCTGCCCCTGCGCGGTAAGATTTTGAATGTTGAGCGTGCGCGCTTTGACAGAATGCTGGGATCCCAGGAGATCGGGACCCTTATTACAGCTTTGGGCACTGGGATCGGACGCGACGAGTTCGATGTCAGCAAGTTACGCTATCACAAGATCATCATCATGACGGATGCTGATGTGGATGGCGCGCATATCCGAACGCTGTTGCTGACGTTTTTCTTCCGGCAGATGCCGGAAATCATCGAAGGGGGCTATTTGTATATTGCGCAGCCGCCTTTGTTCAAAGTCGCGCGCGGCAAGTCCGAGGTCTATCTGAAGGATCAGGCCGCGTTGGACGATTATTTGATCGAGATGGGCGTGGACGGCGCTGTCTTGCGGCTGGCCTCGGGCGAGGAAATCGTCGGTCAGGATCTGTTGCGCGTCGTGGAAGAAGCGCGCCGGGTGCGGATGGTTTTGCAGGCATTTCCAACGCATTACCCGGCGCATATCATTGAACAGGCCGCGATTGCGGGGGCGTTCCGCGACGGTGTCGTTGATGCTGATTTGCAAGGTGCCGCCGATGCGGTGGCGGCGCGTCTGGACGCGGTTGCGTTGGAATATGAGCGCGGCTGGTCCGGCCGGATCACGCAGGATCAAGGCATTCGCCTGACCCGCAGTTTGCGCGGTGTTGAAGAGGTGCGCACGCTGGACGGCCCGATTTTGCGCGGCAGCGAAGCGCGGCGTCTGGGCGGGTTCACGACCGAGCTGCAGGACACGTTCGGCGCCTTGGCCAATCTTGTGCGCAAGGACCGGGTGACGCCTATTCACGGGCCGCTTGATCTGTTGAAGACGATTTTGGACGAAGGCGAAAAGGGGCTGAGCCTGCAACGGTACAAAGGTCTGGGCGAGATGAACCCCGACCAGTTGTGGGAAACCACGCTGGACCCGGAAGCGCGGACGTTGTTGCAAGTGAAGGTTGCGGATCTGGCGGAGGCGGATGATCTGTTCACCAAGCTGATGGGTGATGTGGTCGAACCGCGACGCGAGTTCATTCAGCAAAACGCGCTGAGTGTGGAAAATTTGGATTTCTGAGGATCGTTGAGCAGGCTTTCGTTCAAATCCTGAACCGCCCGGTCACGGTTGCGGCAGGCTGGCCCTAGCCCACCGCGTTCGAACGCTCAATATAGGCGCGTAATTCTTCGGCTTCGGTGCGCGAGGTGCGCAGGCCTTCCATGGCGGCTTCCAGTTCGGCTTCGGTCTGGCTGAGCTTGTTGGTCAGTTCCGCTTCGCGCTGTTGAAAATAGCTGGTGGTTTCGTCACGTTCTTCTTCGGCTTTGTGAAGTTCCTGCGCCATCTTGTCGAGGTCGTCCATGTCGGACCGGGTCACGCGGGTGATGCGGCTGACCAGCCAGTGGGCGAACCAGCCGGCGAGGAAGGCCATAAAAAGGATGGCTGCCGTTGCGGCGATGAATTCGGCTCCGTTCATTCTGTTGTCTCCACGCCGGCGTCTGCCGTTTCGTCTTCGGTTGCGTCGGTGTCCTGAGCGTCGTCGTCGTTGGCGCCCACCAGTTGAAATTCGATCCTGCGGTTGGCTTCGCGGCCGTCTTCGGTTTCGTTATCCGCGATTGGTTTGGTTTCGCCATATCCGCGGGCGCTGAGGCCCGAGACCAGAACGCGGCGCGCCATGATAGCGTTCAGAACCGCATCGGCGCGGGCCTGGCTGAGTTGTTCGTTCATGACGTCGCGGCCCTGACTGTCAGTATGGCCGCCGATTTCAATCGGCACGCCCTGACAGTTGCGCAGCACCTCGGCGATGGCGTCGATTGTGTCCTGGGCGTCGTCTTCGATGTCGGTCGAGCCGGGTGCGAAGGTGATTTTGCGGGTGTTGCCGGTGTCGTTCAGCATCTGCACGCATTCTTCGGGTGTCGGGATTGAGGCCAGTTCATCGAGCTTTTCGGAATAGCTGACGTCAAGTTCATAGCGCGCGGCCCCGCCCAAAGTCGCGGACAACAGGCGGGTGATTTCGGCCTGGGCGTTTTCGTCGCCGGTCGCGCCCCGGATCGAGATTGTGTCTTCGGTGACATTGGCGACGCCATTGTGCAAACGCCCCAGCGCTTCCAGTGCGACGATGACGCGTTTGGGCCAGCCTTTTGGCACATCGGGATTAAGCCGGGTTGCGGCATAGATCTTGTTGGCACCAAACTGAGCGGCGGCAAAGCTTTCGACGGCGGCCTTGGTTGTGGCATCGCCCAGACGGCCGCGCAGCTGGACCTGACCTTCGGGCGACCGGGTTGCCAGAAATTCAGCCGGAGCCGAGCTGCCCTGGGCCGGTGTTTCTGCAGGGCGCGGCAGGACAGCGTTTAGCGAGAACACGGGTGGCAGGGCCGCTTGCAGGTCGCCGACTGTGCGTTCGAACAGGCTTTCGCTGGTGGTTTCGGTGCCGACGATGGTGACGTCTGCGTTGGACAATGTGACAATGCCGCCTTCCAGCGCCGCAAGTGCGTTAAGCGCAGCCGCAGAGGCTTCGCCCCATTGGGTGGACGGTGTGCCGAGGCCAAGGATGCAGGATGATCCGCCCGTGATGCCCGCGTCATTTGCGGCTTTCCGGATTCTACCGAGGGCTGGTTCACTGTCGGCGGTACAGGCGTCGAAGCGGCGACCGTTTTCATCAATCACCGCGCGCAAGGTAAAGGGCGCGACCACAGGCCGGGGGGCGGTGATGTTCAGGGACAAACGGACCCCGTTGGGTTTGTTCCGTTCCAGCCGTTGTTCCAACCGTTCTTTGTCGTCCTGGCTTGCCGCCACGGCTTTGATCGTCAGGCGGCCCGGCGCGATCGAGATCTTTGAGCGCGGCAGGGTGTCGAGCACATCGATGCCGTAAGCCAGCGTCTGGGGCCAGCCTTCGGGCACGGGGAAATCCGCGACTTCCAGCAGATCGGACACCGAGGCGTCCCCGGCGATGGCTGTGACGCTGTCTGTTATGCTTTCTGGATCGGATTCGAGCGGTGCGAGGCCAATAAGCGAGATGCCGTCTTCGTTGTTCAGGATCTCAATCGAAAAGTCGGGTGCCTGAATGGCGGCGGCTGCGATGACATCCATACTGTCGATCAGGCGCGAGGCGTCAACAACGGTTCCGGCAACCGAAAGCGCTGCAAAACGGGTGGCTTCGTCGGGGGCGGTTCCTATCAGCTGCGCCGACAGACCATCGACCGTTACGTTCGTCCATTCATGTCCGGATTGGCTGAGCGCCAGGTTCAGATCGTTTTGCGTCACCGTTTCGATCCGGTCCTTGGCCCAGAACGCAACAGCGACACAGCCCGCCGCGGCCACGACGATGGCCAGAATGTGGGGCAAAAGGCTGGTTAAAATGGACGTGCGGGGATGTGCCATGGCGGATAGTTAATCTTTGCGACGCGGGGGCGCAATCAAAGGACCAGCGCCAAGGCGAGAAATAGTACGGGGATCAGCCCGGCATTCCTGTTTGAGCGGAAAACTCTGAGACAATTCTGGGGATCATCAATATGAAGCTGGCGGATTTGCCACGCCAAATGCCAGCCAAAGACCCAGACCCCGCCCAGTGCGAGCACAAGTTGAAGCGCATTTGCGCCGGGTGCAAGCGCCAGAATCAACCCGATTGTCAAAAGGACAACGCTGGCGATCATAAACCATTTGAGCCAGCGCGCAGTGTCATCGCCGAACAGCCGGGCGGTGGATTTGACGCCGATCAGCGCGTCGTCATCCGTATCTTGATGGGCATAGATCGTGTCGTAGAAAAGCGTCCAGGCGATGCCGGCGGCATAGAGAAAAACCGGGGGCCAGCCAAGAGACCCGGTCGCGGCTGCCCAGGCCAGAAGCGCGCCCCAGTTGAACGCCAGCCCCAGAAAGGCCTGCGGCCACCAGGTGAATCGTTTGGCGAACGGGTATATACAGACAAGCGCCAGTGACGCGATGCCCAGCGCGATGGCGGTGCCGTTGAAGGTCAGAAGGATCAGAAAGGCAATCAGCGCCTGGACCACCATCCAGACCACAGCGCCCGTGACGGTGACCTGGCCCGAGGGGATCGGGCGCGAGCGGGTCCGTTCAACCGCGCCGTCAATGGTGCGGTCGGTTATGTCGTTCCAGGTGCAACCTGCCCCCCGCATCAGCCAAGCGCCAATCGCACAGCCGATGGCCAACCAGAGATGATGTGGGGTGAATGCGCCGTCCATCACGGCGGCTGTGCCAAGGCCCCAGTAACACGGGATCAGCAAAAGCCATGTGCCAATCGGGCGATCTGCACGCGACAGCCGGAGATAGGGACGGGCCATGCGAGGTGCAAATCGGTCCACCCAATTGCCTTTGACGGCATCGGCCACTTGTCCCTCTGCGTTTGCCTGCGTCATATGGGCCCCATGAAGGCTGTGAAAGTCAGGTTGTATGTAGAGCACCCGCTGGGCGCGGGGCAATCGGTTCCTCTGTCGCGGGCGCAGGCGCATTATCTATTTGGCGTCATGCGGTTGGGGGTTGGCGATGCTGTTGCTGTTTTCAACGGGCAGGATGGTGCGTGGCGCGCCGAGATTGTTGAAGCGGGCAAGAAAGCCGGCGTTTTGCAATGTGTCTCAGCAAGCGCGCCGCAGCGTGATCCGCCTGATCTTTGGTTGATGTTCGCGCCGATCAAGAAAGCGCGCACGGATTTCATAGTTGAGAAAGCCGCCGAAATGGGCGCGGCGCGGATTGTGCCGGTGCAGACGGCCTTTACCAATGCCGAACGTATTCGGCGCGATCGTTTGCAGGCGCATGCCGTCGAAGCTACCGAGCAATGCGGCGGGACATTCGTGCCCGAGGTGGCCGAGATTGCGCGTCTTGACCGGATGCTGGACGCCTGGCCCGACGGGCGGCATTTGATGTTTTGCGATGAAATGCTGGCAGGCGCGGCGCAGGGTTTGCCCAAGCTGCCCGGCCCCTGGGCGATTTTGATCGGGCCGGAGGGCGGGTTTTCCGAAGCCGAACGCGCGCGGCTGCGCGGTATGGGGCATGCGGTATCGCTGGGGCCGCGCATTCTGCGGGCCGATACTGCGGCAGTTGCGGCGCTGACGCTTTGGCAAACGACGCTGGGGGATTGGGGGTCAGCATGAGCTTTATTCGGCCGGAAGCGGCGGATTTTCTGAAGAAATGGCGCGAGGCATTGATTGCCGGGGTGATCCTTTTGGGGTCGCTTCAGGCCGCGTCCGCCACATCGGGCGTGATCAATGCGCTGGCCTGGGTGACGGCGTTGATCGGCGCGGCGTTGTTTGTGGAAGGGGTGCGGCGGGCACGGTTGCCACGTGACAGCGGTGGGGTCGGCGTTGTCGAAGTGGATGAACGCCAGATCACCTATCTTGGCCCGCTGGGGGGCGGTGCGTTGTCGATAAACGAATTGGCGCGGGTGAAGGTGAAGACCACCAATCTGGGGCCTGCGGCGTCGGATTTCTTTTGGGAATTTACCGACCGCGCGGGCCAGCGGTTGACCATTCCGGGCGATGCCGAAAACGCGGCCGCCTTGTTTGATGCGCTGACGGTTTTGCCGGGCGCGGATTACGAGGCGGTGATCAAAGCGTCGGGGTCAACCGAGAAAGGCGAGTTTCTGGTTTGGGATGGCGCGCGCGTGTCGTCTTGACCAGATTGTGGTTTGGCCCTTTTTAACCTGTCTGGCCAGTTTAGGACTGTCTTGCAGAAACGCGCAGACGCCTTTGCATTGACTTCGCGGATCATCTGCGCAACCCCGTTGCGCGAACCTCAGGAGCGTATTCTATGTCCATTCCTCAGTCCGGCGGTGGGCCGATCGAACGCCATGAACAGCTGGCCGCGTATCTGGCGGATGGGTGCAAGCCCAAGGCGGATTGGCGGATCGGAACCGAGCATGAAAAGTTCGGCTACTGCAAAGACACGCTGAAACCGCTGCCCTATGACGGGCCCCGGTCGATCAAGGCGATGCTGGAAGGTTTGCGCGACCGGTATGGTTGGGCGCCTGTCGAGGAAGCGGGCAACATCATCGGGTTGCAGAAAGGCGCGGCCAATGTGTCGCTTGAGCCGGGCGGGCAACTGGAGCTGTCGGGCGCGCCGCTGGAGACGATCCATCAGACCTGTGACGAGGTGAATGAACATCTGCGCGAAGTGCAGGCGGTGGCCGATGATATCGGCGCGCGTTTCATCGGGCTGGGCGCTGCGCCGCATTGGACGCATGAAGATATGCCGCTGATGCCGAAAGGCCGGTACCTGTTGATGGACGGCTATATGCAAAAGGTTGGGGCGCTTGGCACGTCGATGATGCGCCGGACCTGTACGGTGCAGGTGAACCTCGATTTCGGGTCAGAGGCTGACATGGTGCAAAAGCTGCGCGTGGCGCTGGCCCTGCAGCCGGTCGCGACTGCGTTGTTTTCGAACTCGCCCTTCACAGAAGGCAAGCGGAACGGTCACAAATCGTGGCGGTCGCGCATCTGGCGCGATCTGGACCCGGACCGGACGGGCATGTTGCCGTTTGTTTTCGATGACGGTTTCGGGTTTGAAGCCTGGGTCGAGTACGCGTTGGATGTGCCGATGTATTTTGTCTATCGCGACGGCGCGTATATTGACGCTTTGGGTATGTCGTTCCGTGATTTTCTGAACGGCGAATTGCCGGCTTTGCCCGGTGAAAAGCCGACCCTGTCGGATTGGGCGGATCATCTGACGACGCTGTTTCCCGAAGCACGCATCAAGAAGTTCATTGAAATGCGCGGCGCCGATGGTGGGCCGTGGCGGCGGCTTTGCGCGCTTCCGGCGTTTTGGGTTGGCTTGATGTATGACCAGTCTGCGCTGGATGCCGCGTGGGATCTGGTCAAGGGCTGGGACGCGGAAACACGCGATGCCTTGCGGGTCGCGGCGTCGGTTGATGGGCTTGCGGCCGAGGCTGGCGGGGTCAACATGCGCGCGCTTGCCACGCAGGTTGTCGCGATTGCCGACGCCGGACTGAAGGCGCGTGCTTTTGAGGGTGCCGGTGGTCTGTTGCCGGACGAGACGCATTTTCTGAATGCGCTGAAAGAAACGCTGGAGACCGGGGAAACCCCCGCTGATGAGCTGATCCGGCGCTTTGACAGTGATTGGAATGGCGATGTGACGCGGGTTTTCGCCGAATACAGCTATTAGGGCGCATATAGTTGCGGCTTACGCGCCACACTCAAGACTTTGTGATCAGACCCAGACTTGCCCGGTAGCGTGGAGTTATCCACAAGGGAGAGGCTGCAGTCGGGGGTGTCGCGCGCGTTGCGTGCAAGTGTGTGGTGTATCGGTTTTGCGGAGCGTTCGCTCTCGATTGCGGTGACATCTATTTCCCATGCCGGAAAGCTGGCCTATACAGCTGCCTATGAGCTTTCGCGCACGCCATCTTCTTGGAATCGAACATCTTGCACCGGATGAAATCACGACGCTTTTGGACGTCGCCGACAGCTATGCGGCGCTGAACCGTAGCGATACCAAGCATGCCACCGCATTGCAGGGCCTGACGCAGATCAACATGTTTTTTGAGGCGTCCACCCGGACCCAGGCCAGTTTTGAACTGGCGGGCAAGCGGTTGGGTGCGGATGTGATGAACATGCAAATGCAGGCGTCGTCGCTGAAGAAAGGTGAGACGCTGATCGACACGGCTTTGACGCTGAACGCGATGCACCCCGATTTGCTGGTTGTGCGACATTCGCAATCGGGCGCGGTCAGCCTGCTGGCGGAAAAGGTGAATTGCGCTGTGTTGAACGCCGGTGACGGGCGGCATGAGCACCCGACGCAAGCGTTGCTGGATGCGCTTACCATTCGCCGGTCGAAGGACCGGTTGCACCGGTTGACCATCGCGATTTGCGGGGACATCGCCCACAGCCGGGTTGCCCGGTCGAACATCCATCTGTTGGGCAAGATGGAAAACCGGGTTCGGCTTATTGGACCGCCCACCCTAATGCCAAGCCAGGCTGCTGAATGGGGCGTTGAGGTTTATCATGATATGCAGGCCGGTCTGAAGGACGCCGACGTTGTGATGATGCTTCGGCTTCAGAAAGAACGGATGGATGGGGCGTTTATTCCGTCGGAACGGGAGTATTTCCATCGCTATGGGCTGGACGCTGCAAAGCTGGCCCATGCCAAGGATGATGCGATTGTTATGCATCCCGGCCCGATGAACCGCGGCGTCGAGATCGACGGCAATATCGCAGACGATATCAACCGGTCGGTCATTCAGGATCAGGTCGAGATGGGCGTCGCGGTACGTATGGCCGCGATGGATTTGCTGGCGCGCAATTTGCGCGCGCGCCGGGCTGACACCAGCGTGATGGTATAGGGCGTATGACGGACCCGTTTGTCGTTCATTCGTCTGAACGCGGGGTCGTCCGGGTGTTTACCACTGACCTGGATGCGGAAAGTGGTGCGGCGATTACGCCGGAAAATGCACAGAAACTTTTGGGCGATGGTCTGGAGTTGGATGCCAAATGGGTCGAGGTTTTTCCGTCGCAATCCATCGCGCCCATTGGTTTGGCGGGGTATCTGCAAGATGGGTATGGCGTGCCGAAAGAACAGCTGGATGGCACGGTTGCGGCCTTGGATGCGCTGACCGGTTTGATTGTGCTGGTCGGTTCGAACGCGTTTCGGGGCCAGGCCGTGACGCTTGATCCGAAGCCCGGGTTGCGGTTTGTGGGCTTGTTCAGCGAACCCCGGCCTGACCCGCCTGTGCGCATGCCCGGTGCGGACACAGCCGAAGGTGTTGTTGCGCCAAGCCAGCCGGTGTCCCCGCCCGTTCAGACGCCGCGCGGGCCCGCCTGGCCGCTTGTTTTGGGTGCGCTGCTGGTCGCGGCGGGTCTTGTGCTTTTCGTGGTTCTCTGACACCTGACGGTTATGGCCCCGCTTTTGTTTCAGAACGCCCGGTTGATCGACCCCGAAAAGGGGACCGACGCAATGGGCAGTCTGGCTGTGGTGAACGGTCAGATTGTCAGCGCGATGGGGCTGGACGGCGCCACGGTTATCGACTGTGGGGGTGCTTGTTTGGCCCCCGGGATCGTCGATATGGGGGTCAAGGTTTCGGAACCCGGCGAGCGGCACAAGGAAAGTTTTCGAAGCGCCGGGCGCGCCGCGGCTGCCGGTGGTGTGACGACGATGATCACGCGGCCCGATACCTTGCCTGCCATTGATACGCCCGAAGCTTTGGAATTTGTGCGCCGTCGCGCGAATGAAGCGGCGCCTGTCAATGTGCGGCCTATGGCAGCTTTGACGCGGGGGCGTGCCGGTCGCGAGATGGCCGAGATCGGGTTTTTAATGGACGCGGGCGCCGTGGCCTTTACCGATTGTGACAGCGTGGTGCAGGACACCAAGGTGTTTTCGCGTTGCATGACCTATGCCGCGTCCTTGGGCGCTTTGGTGGTTGCGCATCCGCAGGACCCCGGATTGTCGGCTGGTGCGGCGGCGACAAGCGGCAAATTCGCGGCGTTGAAAGGTTTGCCCGCGGTGTCCGCGATGGCCGAGCGTTTGGGGCTGGACCGCGATATCGCCATCGTCGAGATGACCGGGGGCCGGTACCACGCCGATCAGGTGACGACGGCGCGGGCTTTGCGGCGTCTGGACCGCGCGAAACAGGCTGGGCTGGATGTCACGGCGGGTGTTTCTATTCATCACCTGACGCTGAATGAATTGGACGTGGGCGATTATCGGACGTTTTTCAAAGTCAAACCGCCGCTTCGGTCAGAAGACGACCGGATGGCGACGGTTGACGCGGTGGCGTCGGGGCTGATCGACGTGATCTGTTCGATGCACACCCCGCAGGACGAAGAATCAAAGCGTCTGCCGTTCGCCGAGGCGGCGTCGGGCGCGATCGGGTTGGAAACGCTTTTGCCCGCGGCCCTGCGTTTGGTGCATGCGGGACATATTGATATGCCAACGCTTTGGCGGGCGATGTCCTTGAACCCGGCGAACCGGCTGGGATTGGACGCGGGCCGGTTGTCGCCCGGCGCGCCTGCCGATCTGGTGTTGTTTGATGCAGATGCGCCTTTTGTGCTGGATCGGTCGAAGTTGCAGTCAAAGTCGAAGAACACGCCGTTTGACGAAGCCAAGATGCAAGGCAAACTGCGCGGCACCTGGGTGGCGGGCGTGCCTGTTTGGCCTTTGGATTGATTGCCGCGCGTCGGACGTTTAGCATTTTTGCGGGAAAGAAAGGGATGTGATGCCAGAATTTGACGCGTCCTTGCCTGTTTTGGCAGGTGTTGCAGCACTGGCTTATCTGTTGGGGTCTGTGCCGTTTGGATTGGTGGCAGCCAGGCTGTTTGGGCTGCCCGACCCGCGCACGATTGGATCAAAGAACATTGGAGCGACCAACGTTCTGCGCACCGGGTCCAAAGGTGCGGCGGCGACGACATTGTTGCTGGATGCGTTGAAAGGTCTGGTCGCTGTCGTTCTGGCGCGTTGGCTGGTTGGCGACGGTGCGGCGCAGATTGCGGCGCTGTTTGCCTTTCTTGGTCACTGCTATTCGGTCTTTCTTGGCTTCAAAGGCGGCAAGGGCGTGGCGACGTTTCTGGGCGCGGTTTACGGGCTGGCTTTTCCGGTGGGCATTGCCGCTTCGCTGATCTGGCTGATCACCTGTGTGGCGACGCGGTACTCATCGCTTTCGGCACTTGTCGCAGCTTTTTTTACACCGGTTGTGGCGGCGCTGATCGTGGGGCCGCATTTCTTTGTGGTTCTGTCTGTTATGGCGTTTGTGCTTGCCTGGCGGCATCGTGAGAATATCTCAAGATTGCTGGCGGGCACCGAAGCCAAGGTTGGAGCCAAATCCACATGACCGATCACGACAGCTTTGTCGCGCGCTTCGACCAGCTGCCAAGCGGCGGCTATGGTGGCACGTTTGAAGGGCGACGGTATCGCATTGTGAAATCCAGTCTGGTCTCGGGCCGTTCTGAAAAGCTGGAGGCCGAAGAACTGGGCGGGACAGATTATATCAGTTTCAATCTGTACCGGCTGGCCAACGGGACAACGTTATTGAAACCTTGCGAGATGCCGGCCGACAAGGTGATACGTTTCGTTATGGGCGTCGATGCGGACTGAATACAGGGTGTCAGGGGACGGTATGGGATATTGGGACATGAAAGCCGCGCTGGAATGGCAAATTGCCATGGGCGCGGACGAGGCCGTTCTGGCCGACCCGGTGGACCGGACTGTGGTGCGGGAAAAGCCCGCACCTGTGGCGATCAATGCACCTGTTGAACTGCCCGAGATCGATACCGTTGCCATCGCGCAAAGCCTGGCGGATGGGGCCGACAGTCTTGCGGCGTTGAAAGCAGCGATGGAAGCGTTCGAGCATTGCGAGTTGAAGAAAGGTGCGCGGCAACTGGTATTTGCGGATGGCGACCCCAAGGCGCGTGTGATGATCGTGGGCGAAGCGCCGGGCCGGGACGAGGACCGCGAAGGCAAGCCTTTTGTCGGTCGCGCCGGGCAGTTGCTGGATCTGATGTTCCGCCATATCGGGTTGTCGCGCGCCGCGCCCGATCAGGCGCAAGCGCTGTATATCACCAATGTACTGCCTTGGCGTCCGCCTCAGAACCGTGATCCCAAGCCCGACGAAATGGCGATGATGTTGCCGTTTCTGACGCGTCACATTGCGCTGGTGGACCCTGACCTGATCATCGCGATGGG
>CALDUK010000060.1 GCA_937924905.1 uncultured Paracoccaceae bacterium
GATGGCAATCTTTGAGTACATCAACGGCTTCTACAATCCGCGACGCCGACACTCAGCATTGGGCTGGAAAAGCCCAATCGCCTTCGAAAGGAAAGTGGCTTAAACGAGCACTTGGGGCGGCACTAAAGCGTGACAGGTCCACGTATCGGAGAACTGAATGCAGAGCTTCCTCGCGCTGCTTTCGTTGCAATCAGAGATTCATTCGAAGAACGCACAGGCGCTGCGGACACATGTTTGAAAGCGCTGCGCGCTCTCTACACATGGGGTGCAGACTACGGCTACTCGGAAGACAGTGCGGTCTTCACCGTAAAGAGTGGGCACAAATCGAAGGGTGGAGCGGTTCCGTGGTCTGTCGACGATAAGGCAGCGTTCTTAGCAGCGCATGGTCCCGGGTCGATGGCACGAAGGTGGTTTTATCTGGCACTAGATACCGCAGGTCGTATCGGTGACACACATATTTTGGGGCAGAGTCACCTCGAAGCAAATGGAGACGCGCTCTACTTGTCTTGGCAGCCCTCTAAAAAGGGTTCTAAGCCGGTGCGAATTCCGATCTCAAATGAGTTGCGCCGAGAGTTGGAGTTCATTGAAGAAGGAACTGAAACGTTCCTCCTAACAGAGTACGGTACTCCGTTCGCGTCCTCAGGAAGTTTGGACAACAAAGTCAGAAAGTGGGTTATCGGCGCCGGGCTATTCACTGTGTCCGCTGACGCGGACGGAAGAGAAATTATCAAGCCTACGCGATCTCAACACGGCTTACGCAAGGCTCGGGCAATAGAAGTGGCTCAGTATGGCGGCACACAATACGAGGTGATGTCGGTGATGTCTCACAGTGAGCCCAAGACAACTGCGAGATACACTGAAGATGTGCAACGTGCTCACCTTGCAGAGGTCGCAATAAGACGCGTCCACAAAGCCCAAAACACTAAAAGTGTACCACCCCCCGAAAAACGTGGGACACCTTTGGCTAAAAGACCAAGTAAAACAAATCGATCGGGAGGTACGTGGTAGCCCGTAGGGGAATCGAACCCCTCTTTCCAGGTTGAAAACCTGGCGTCCTAACCGATAGACGAACGGGCCACGGTACGGCGCTATTTAGGCAAGGCGCGCAAGCGAGGCAAGCAGATTCTTTAATTCTTTTCGCCCGCAGGGGCCGCGTCTTCCAGACGCAGTTCGACCGATTGTTTGCCGCCCCAATGGCTGATGTTCAGGCGTCCGGCCAGATGAAAGCGCGCGCCTTTGGCCTGTGCCAGCGCCTGTCCAATTTCGGTGGCCCAGCCGTCAAAGGCAATCGCGTCGATCCGCGCGCCCATCCCATCGCCGAAACGCAGCTTGAGATGGCCCGAACCGACCTCGCGGGCATAAAGGATTTGCACGTCGGGAAAGGCAAACCGGGGGGCAGGGGCGCTTTGCCCAAATGGCCCTGCGGCTTCGATCTGGGCGATCAGCTCGGCGGTGGCGGCGCCGGGCATGAGTGCCGCGTCGATGATCAGGTCGCGGGGGCCTGTGGCCCCTGCGCCTTGTTTGGCCAAAAGTGCGCCAAGACGTTCCATCGCGGCGTCAATCTTGTCTTCTTCCACCGTCAGGCCCGCGGCCATCTTGTGACCACCGCCCTTGATCAACAGCCCCTCATGGGCAAGGCGCTGAATGGCCGAGCCGAGGTCGACGCCTTTCACCGACCGGGCCGAGCCTTTGCCGACCCCGTCTTCCAGCCCGATCACAACCGATGGGCGGCCTGTTGCCTCTTTCAGGCGTGCCGCGACAATGCCCACAACGCCCGGGTGCCAGCCCGCACCTGCGGCCCAGGTCAGCGGCCCCTCCAGCCCACGTTCTTCGGCCTGGGCCAGAGCCGCATCGCGCACCTGGGCTTCGATGTCGCGGCGTTCGCGGTTCAGCTCATGCAAGCGGTCAGCCATGGCGCGGGCTTCGTCGGCGTCGGTCGCTGCAAGACAGCGGGCCCCAAGGTCTGCCCGTCCCACACGCCCGCCCGCATTCACGCGCGGGCCGATCACATAGCCCAGATGATAGGCCGTGGGCGGCGTGTCCAGACCGGCCACATCGGCCAGAGCGGCCAGGCCCGGGCGCGCGCGGTTGGCCATGATTTTCAGCCCTTGCGTCACCAAAGCCCGGTTCAGCCCGACCAGGGGGGCCACATCGGCCACGGTCGCCAACCCCACAAGGTCCAGCATCGCCATCAGATCTGGCGCTGTTGCGCCCGCTGCCCGCCTTTGACGGTTCGCTTCGACCAGCACCAGAAACACCACAGCCGCTGCACAAAGATGCGCCAGTTCGCCGGTTTCATCCTGTCGGTTCGGGTTCACAATCGCCATGGCGTCGGGCAGGCGGTCTTCGCCCAGATGGTGGTCGATGATCACCACATCGGCCTCATGCGCTGCGGCAATGGCATCGAAGGACAAGGTCCCGCAATCAACACAAAGGATCAGTTTGTGGTCGCGGGCGAGTGCCTCCATCGCGGGCGGGTTCGGGCCATAGCCTTCGTCGATCCGGTCGGGGATATAAAGCGTTGCGCTGCGGCCCAATTGGCCCAGCCAGTCCAGCAAAAGCGCGGCCGAGGCCCCGCCATCCACGTCGTAATCCGCGAAAATCGCAACCGTTTCGCCTGCGTCCACAGCCCGGTTCAACCGTGTTGCGGCTTTTTCCAGGTCGCGCAACCCGCGCGGATCGGGCATCAGGTCGCGCAGTTTCGGGGCCAGAAAAGCGTCCGCTTCGTCCGCCGCGACACCGCGCAGCGCCAAGATGCGCGCTGTCGGTTCGGCAAGCCCGGTTGATTGCTGGATGGCTTCGGCCTGACGCAAAACCTCGCCCGATGGGCCAAGCCAGCGGCGTCCGCCCAGCGATAGGTCAACATCCAGAAACGCGCGATCGGTCATTCAGTGGCCCCAGGTCAGCGCCGGGACCCTAGCCGAGCCTGCGGTGTGATGAAACCCGTGAGGTGACCGGTCAGGTCGGGTTCCGATAGGTCATGCGCCGCATTGAACCGGTCTTTGACCGCATCAGGATGGTCTCGGCGGTCAGCATGCCCGGTTCACGCTTGATGCCGGGCAGGATTGACCCGTCGGTCACCCCGGTGGCGGCAAAGATCACATCGCCCGTGACCATGTCATCGCGGGTATAGACCCGGTCGAAATTGGTAATGCCCGCTTTCTTGGCGCGGCCTTTTTCATCGTCATTGCGGAAGACCAGCTTGCCAAACATTTGCCCGCCCATGCATTTCAACGCGGCAGCGGCCAAGACGCCTTCGGGCGCGCCGCCTGTGCCCATATACATGTCAATCCCGGTTGTGGGTTCGGCGCAGTGGATAACACCGGCCACATCGCCGTCGGTGATCAGCCGGATGGCGGCGCCTGTGGTGCGCAATTCGGCGATCATCGTCTCGTGGCGGGGGCGTTCCAGAACGCAAACGGTGATGTCTTCGGTCGAACACCCTTTGGCTGCGGCCAGCGCGCTGACGCGTTCGCCGGGCGACATATCCATGGTAACAACGCCTGTGCGAAAACCTGGGCCAATGGCCAGCTTATCCATATAGGTGTCGGGCGCATGCAGCATCGAGCCGCGCGGCCCCATGGCGATTACGGCCAGTGCATTTGGCATGTCTTTTGCGGTCAGCGTGGTGCCTTCCAGCGGGTCCAGTGCGATATCCACCTCGGGTCCGGTGCCCGAGCCGACTTCTTCGCCGATATACAACATGGGCGCTTCGTCGCGTTCGCCTTCGCCGATCACGACAACGCCCTGAATATCCAGCTGGTTCAACTGGGTGCGCATCGCGTCAACCGCCGCTTGGTCGGCTGCTTTTTCGTCACCGCGCCCAATCAGACGGGCGCTGGCCAATGCGGCGGCTTCGCTGACGCGGGCCAGACCCAGGGACAACATGCGGTCGTGAAACTTTGGGGCGTCTGACATGGACCATACTCCGATAGTAAAACAGGTGCATAATCCGATAGACCTGACCTGAAATTCAGGCAAGAGGTCTGCGTGCACACGGTTTCAGGTCGTGTCTTTCAGGGCCCAGGGCGCTGTCTTGTGGTAATGCTGTATAAAAACCAAATCACAGCGGCTGTGAACGCCATGCCCATGAACACAGGTTTGGTTTCCTCCACCTCGGCAAACAGCACAGCGCCCAGCAAAAGAACCGCCAGACTGACCAAAAGCTGGCCTGTCGGAAAATACGGACGCCAGTTGCGCGGCAAGGCCCCCCAAAGGATCGCCAGAAGTAGGCAAAGCGGGATATATCCGAAGACGGCCCCATAAAGCAGCACAAGCGACAAGGCATCGGCAAATTCGGGCAGGGGCCCAAGCCCGGTGCTGTCGCGCGGGGAAAGGGTGACCAGAATGTAAGCGGCGACGCAAAGCTCGGCCGCCAGCTTAAAGAGCGTCAAAAATGACCTCTCGATAAATCGCGGACGAAGACGCCCACGAAATGTGTTCATGTGACCCTCGGCCATAATCGTTTTCAAACCGACCCCATTTCTACCCGGCAGCACATCGCCGACTGACTACCAAACTGCCTGGCACGGCAGTCGCCTTACCTTGTGTTTGGCAGGCGGAATTCCTGCCATTCTGGGCAGCGCGGCGTCGTAATGCGATGCGTTTCGAAGGCCACCCCAGGCCGAGACTTAGCGTAAATTGCCCCATTTTCCAGCTTTGGTCAAAGGATAGTCGCATATATTCACAGCGATTTCGACGGTTTGACGGCTCAGTTTCTTTGTCGGCCACCTGCTTTCGGCCTTTTCCCCCGCGCGCCCCAAGGCTATAGACGCTCGGGTTTGGCTGGAGGTCTTCATGGCGAATGTGGTTGTGGTTGGCGCGCAATGGGGCGACGAGGGCAAGGGCAAGATTGTCGATTGGCTCTCGGAGCGGGCGGATGTGATCTGCCGGTTTCAGGGCGGTCACAATGCCGGTCACACGCTGGTCATCGATGGCGAGGTCTACAAACTGCACGCGTTGCCATCGGGCGTCGTCCGGGGCGGTAAGTTAAGCGTAATCGGCAATGGCGTTGTTCTGGACCCGTGGCACCTGTTGAAGGAAATCGAGACGATCCGCGCCCAAGGGGTGGATATCACGCCCGAGACGCTGATGATCGCCGAGAATACACCCCTGATCCTGCCGTTGCACGGCGAATTGGATCGCGCCCGCGAAGAGGCCGCGTCGAAAGGCACAAAGATCGGCACAACGGGGCGCGGGATTGGACCGGCTTATGAAGACAAGGTTGGGCGTCGTGTGGTCCGAGTAGCGGATCTGGCGGATGCCGCGACGCTTGAGGCCCGTGTTGACCGCGCCTTGCAGCACCACGACCCGCTGCGCCGGGGTCTGGGGCTGAAGCCTGTCGACCGCGATGGTCTGATTGCTTTGCTGAAAGAGATCGCGCCCGAGATTCTGCGCTATGCCACGCCTGTCTGGAAAGTGTTGAACGACCGAAAACGCCAAGGCGAACGTATTTTGTTCGAAGGCGCGCAAGGCGCATTGCTGGACATCGACTTTGGCACATACCCTTATGTGACCTCGTCCAATGTCATTGCCGGGCAGGCCTCGACCGGAACAGGGATTGGCCCCGGCTCGGTCGATTTTGTGCTGGGCATTGTCAAAGCCTATACCACCCGGGTCGGCGAAGGCCCGTTTCCAACTGAATTGCACGATGCCGATGGTCAGCGTCTGGGCGAGCGTGGCCATGAATTTGGCACGACCACAGGCCGGAAGCGCCGGTGCGGCTGGTTTGATGCGGTTCTGGTGCGCCAGACCTGTGCGACATCCGGCGTGAACGGGATATCGCTGACCAAGCTGGATGTGCTGGATGGGTTCGAGACGCTGAAGATTTGTACCGGCTATGAATTGGACGGCGAGGTTCTGGATTACCTGCCGACAGCGGCCGATCAGCAGGCGCGGTGCACCCCAGTCTATGAGACAATGCCCGGTTGGTCGGCTTCGACCGCAGGCGCGCGCAGCTGGGCGGAATTGCCCGCCGAAGCGATTAAATATGTGCGCCGGATCGAAGAGTTGATCCAATGCCCGGTCGCGCTTTTGTCGACCTCGCCCGAACGCGATGACACCATATTGGTGACCGATCCCTTCGCGGATTGACCGTGTGCCCCATGTGAAAACTGCACGACGACTGTCCGCGATGCGGGCTGTCGCATCACGGGGTTGTCTGTGGTTGCTTTGGGCTGGGTCAGTTGGCGCGGGGTCAAGCCTGCGCGTTGTTGGGGGTGATCAGGCGTCCATTCGGTTGGTTCAACGTCCTAAAACGAAAACAATGTGGCAGGCGGCGCCGCTTGCGCGCCCCTTCGTGTCCTGTTGCGGTGCAGCGGGCTTGCGCCCGGGACTGTCGGGGACCGGTGGTCCGGTCGTTCATACCCTTGCCGCCGGTCTTGATCGAGTGGTCGCATATGCCCCAAAGGGGACTTGCGCAGGTGATCGAGCGGTCAAAGCCATGCTGTTTGCAAACAAGGCGTGTATCGCAGGTCCGCATTACGAACCCGTAACACCAGCGCGCGCTAGCCCAGCTGGTCGATCAGCGTCTTGGCCGCCGCCTGTTCGGCAGCCCGTTTCGAAGCGGCCTTGGCCGTTGCAACTTCGCCCGACCCAAGGGTCACCTGAATGGTGAACATCGGCGCATGATCTGGCCCGGTGCGCGCCGTTTCCACGTAGGAGGGCGGATCAAGCCCGCGCGCCTGCGCCCATTCCTGAAGGCTGGTTTTGGCGTCACGCGCGTCGGTTTCGACGGTTTCGATCCGGGTCGCCCAAAGCCGGGTTATCAGGTCGCGCGCCACGTCAAATCCGGCGTCGCGATAGACAGCCGCAATCACCGCTTCCATGGCATCGCCCAGCAACGCGTCTTTGCGACGACCGCCTGATTTCATCTCGGACCGGCCAAGTTTCAAAACCTCGCCCAACCCGATCTCGCGCGCGATATCAGCGCAGGTTTCCTTGCGCACCAACGCGTTGAAGCGCGGGGCAAGCTGGCCTTCGCGGGCGGCTTTGTCTGCGGTCAACAGTGCGTCTGCAATGACCAGACCCAGCACCCGGTCGCCCAGAAATTCAAGCCGCTGATTGTCTTGTTTGTTGGTTCCCGAAATCGAGGCATGGGTCAGCGCCCGGATCAGCAGCTCGGGCGCATCAAACCGATGCCCCAGCCGGTCGGAAAATGCGACAAGCTCGGCACTCAGCTTCATCAGTTGATCTTTTTAAACAATCGGTCGGGTCGCCAGGTCCAGACAAACAAAAGCGACCGTCCGGCGGATGAAAACATGATCCGATCCGCACGCCCGATCAGGTTTTCAAACGGCACAAAACCCGCGCCGCCTGCTTCCTGGCGTTCGCGGCTGTCGGTTGAATTGTCGCGGTTGTCACCCATGAAGAAATACTGACCTTCGGGAATGGCGAAGACACCGGTGTTGTCGAACCGGCCGTCAAAGACGTTCAGCACCGAATGCTGGCGACCGCCCGGCAGGGTTTCAATCGCCTTTTCCTTGGTGCAATCCGCCCCCTGAGGCAGACGCCCTTCGATGCAAGACGGGATCGAGCCGCCGGGCCCCTGGCGTTCATAAGGTTCAACAAACGTGCCATCGGCGACCTGTTTGGCTTCTTCGCCATTGATGAAAAGCCGCCCGTTGCGCATCTGAACGGTTTCGCCGGGCAGACCGACGACGCGTTTGATAAAGTCCTGTTTGGTCACGGGATGGCGGAACACAATCACATCACCGCGTTCGGGTTCTGCGCCCAGTATACGCCCCGAAATCGGGCAAAGGCTGAACGGGCACGAGACCTGACTGTACCCGTAAGCCATTTTGTTCACGAACAGAAAATCACCGATCAGCAGAGTGTCTTTCATACTGCCAGATGGGATCCAGAACGGCTGAAAGAACAGCGTCCGAAACACGCCTGCGATCAAAAGCGCATAGACAACGGTCTTGATCGTTTCGACCACACCATCCATGAAAGTCCCGGTGTTTTCGCTCATCTTGCCTGCCTTTTTCTGTCTGCGCGTTGTGCGCTGGCGCGCGGGCGCAAGTCAAGGCGTGACGTCTGTTCGCCGGGCTTCGATGACGACAAAAGCCTGCGCCCACGGGTGATCATCGGTCAGCGTGACATGGATCAAAGCCATGTGGCCCTTGGGCGTCAGCTCGGCCAGACGGGTGGCGGCCCAGCCCGTGACCGCCATCACAGGTTGACCGGTTTCCAGATTTGAAACCGCCATATCCTTCCACGCAATGCCCATCCGCAAACCGGTGCCAAGTGCCTTTGAGCACGCTTCTTTCGCCGCCCAGCGTTTGGCGTAAGTGCCCACGGTGTCCATGCGCCGTTCGGCTTTGCGTTGTTCGGTTTCGGTGAAAACGCGGTTGCGAAACCGGTCGCCGAACCGATCAAGCGTGCGCTCGATCCGTTCGATGTTGCAAAGGTCGGTTCCGATACCAAGGATCATGGCGTCAGATATGCGGTGCATCGCAACGAATTGGCAACCCATGGGCGTTAAAAGGCGGGTATGTTGCGTTTTCTTACAATGTGTCTGCTGCTGTCGGCGTGCGGCGGTGTCGCCTGGAACACCACGGTGGCGGATCATCCACAGGTCCGGCAGGCGATGCTGAACAGTGTTGTGCCAGGGCAAACAACTGAAAAACGGTTTGTGCTGCAATGGGGCCTGCCCACCCAGAAAATGCGCGAAGGCGGGCAGGTGGCTTATGTCTATCGCAATATGTCCAATCCGCCGGGGTATTATGCGCCGCAATACGGGACCAGTCAGGCCTATGTGGTGGTGCTGTTTCAATACGGGTTGGCGGTGGGCGCTTACACATCGGACACCGAAGGGTGCCGGGCGACCTTCGCGCCCCGCCCCCCGGGGCTGGTGCTGGACAATCCGTCGACCGTGCATACCGTCAATTGCGGCGTGCAGTATGACGGCAGCAGTGAATACCGCCCGATCGCCGAAGGAATCGATTGGTTGTCGCGTCAAACCCGCGCGGGCGGGCAACGTATGGCTGACCGGTTGGGCGGGCCAGCCGCGGGAACCGCACCGATGGTGCCGGATGATCAATACACAGGCGGGACGTTGAAATAGGGCGTACGGTCTGCGCGCGCGCCCGGATGGCGCGCAGGCGGTGGCAAACCGGCGCAATATATCGCCCCCGCGCGCAATCGCTGGACAAGCGCGCCCCAACCTTGGCAGAAAGACCCATTGAGGAGTGCTGCCATGGTCGATATCGCGACACGCGTCTGGAATCACAAGTGGAAGATTGATCCGGTCGTCCGGTCGCTGATCGACACGGATTTCTACAAACTTCTGATGTGCCAGTCGGTCTTCCGCAACAAGCGGGACACCGATGTGACATTCAGCCTGATCAACCGCACCAAATCGGTGCGTCTGGCGGATCTGGTCGACGAAGGCGAGTTGCGCGAACAGCTTGACCACATCCGGTCACTGTCGCTGGCGCGCGGTGAAAGCACATGGCTGCGCGGCAATACATTCTATGGCAAACGCCAGATGTTCCGATCGGATTTCATGGAATGGTTCGAGAACCTGACATTGCCTCCTTATCATCTCGAAAAGCGCGACGGACAATACGAACTGACCTTTGAGGGCAAATGGCCCGAGGTGATGCTTTGGGAAATTCCCGCCCTTTCGGTATTGATGGAACTGCGCGCCCGCGCCGTCACGCGGGAATTGGGCAAGTTTGAATTGCAGGTGCTGTATGCCCGCGCGATGACGCGCACTTGGCAAAAGGTCGAAGCGCTGCGCGGCATCCCGGAGTTGAAGCTTGCCGATTTTGGAACGCGCCGCCGCCATGGGTTTCTCTGGCAGGACTGGTGCGTGCAAGCCATGACCGAAGGTTTGGGCGGGGCGTTTATCGGCACCTCAAACTGCCTGATTGCCAAAAACCGCGATGTCGAAGCGATTGGCACCAATGCCCATGAATTGCCCATGGTCTATGCCGCGCTGGCCGAAAATGACACCGAGCTGGCCGATGCGCCGTATAAAGTGCTGGCGGATTGGCAAGACGAACATGACGGCAATCTGCGGATCATTCTACCCGACACCTATGGCACAACACAGTTTCTGGATAACGCGCCCGATTGGCTGGCGGGCTGGACCGGCATTCGCATCGACAGCGGCGATCCGGTCGAAGGGGCCGAAACCGCCATTCGCTGGTGGAAGGACCGCGGCGAAAACCCCGAAGACAAGCTGGTCATTTTCTCGGACGGGCTGGATGTTGACAAGATCATCGACCTGCACACCCGGTTTGCGGGGCGCGTGCGCGTCAGCTTTGGCTGGGGCACCATGCTGACCAATGATTTTCGCGGACTGGCCACCGACGACCGATTGGCCCCGTTCAGTCTGGTGTGCAAAGCGGTGCGCGCCAATGGGCAGGCAACAGTCAAACTGTCGGACAACCCCCGCAAGGCGATGGGCCCGGCGGACGAGATTGCGCGGTACAAACGCGTCTTCGGCGTCGGCGCGCAGGCCGAGATGGATGTGGTCGTCTAACTCAAAGCAAGGCGTGGCGGGACCACCGCGACCGTAGGGGCGCTGAATTCCCGAGGACCTGTTTTCACAGGTGGGCGCCAGGTAAACAGACCACGGTCTGCACAGAGCCAGCTCCCTCGGATTTGCTTAAGGCCACCGGAATTTATCCCCGGCACGGGAAGGGCAGTGCCCGCCACCCTTGTGGAAATAGGCCCCCGCGGGCCGCGAAACAACCCCATTCTGCAACATTTGCTCACGCGGGCTCACAGGTGTTCACGCGCGATGCACGGTTTGCTCGCATTCGTGTGAACGCATTGAAATTATTGCGCTTTTTTGCCAAATGCACAGACCCCTGTGCAGAA
>CALDUK010000061.1 GCA_937924905.1 uncultured Paracoccaceae bacterium
CACCGCCACCAATATGCCGAACCAGACCATCATGTCGTACCGCGATAGCCCGTGCAGTTCGAGCGCCTGCACCGTTGGCAGAAGGATTGGGACAACGATCAGCACGATTGGCACCCACTCCAGAGGCCAGCCCAGCAGGAAGATCAGCGCCATCACCCGAAGTAGGATGAGGAAGGGCGACAGATCGAGGCCAAGCAGGATTTCCGTCATCATGCGCGGTGTGCCGAGCGAACTGAACTGAGCGCCAAAGAAGTTGGACGCCGCCACCAGGAACATGATCAGAACCGTGATTTCCAGCGCCTTGATCAGGCTGTCGAAGAACCCCGGAATGGTGAACTTGCGATAGCCGATGGACAAAAGGATCGCGCCGAATGCGCCCATCGCGGCCGCCTCGGCCGGGGTTGCAAAGCCAAGAAGGATCGACCCCAGCGCGAAGCTGATCAGGATGGTCGGCGGCATGAGACCGGCAAAGAATTCGTCCCACAGGTCCGAGAAATAGAACTGTTCTTCGGCTTCTTTGCTGTAGATCGGACGCCCGAGATAGGCGAGCAGCAACAGGAACGCGGTGAAAACAATGGTCCAGACCGACAAGCCGCTGCTCAGGTTCACAGCCGCCAAAACCAGATGGAAGAGAATTGCGATGGGCAGGATGATCCGCAACATGCCAAGCTTGCGATAGGCAAGATAGGCCAGCGCCAGCGTGATCAGCAATACCACCAGACCGCCAAAGGGCATGATGCCCCCGAACGCCCCGCCAATACCCAGCCCGAAGACGCGGCAGATGGTCAGCATGCCAAGGCAGACCAAGGCGACCTCGGCCCCGTAAAAGCGCGAGGTTTCGGGTTGATCTTCTTCCGACAGGATCGGGCCAAGGCTTGGGTTCAGCCAGCAACGCCCAAGCGTGTAGATCAGATAAAGCGAGGCCAGCAACGCGCCGGGGATAAACGCCCCCCGGAAGAGGTCCAGTGTCGAGACTTCAAGCACCGGTCCCATGACGATCAGCATGATCGACGGTGGGATCAGAATGCCAAGCGTGCCGCCCGCGGTGATTGTGCCTGCGGCCAGCTGGACGTTATAGCCTGACCGGCTCATCGTGGCGCCCGCCATGATCCCCAGCAGTGTCACCGATGCACCGACGATGCCGGTTGCTGCGGCAAAGATAGTCGACACAATCAGGACCGCGATAAACAAAGCCCCACGCACACGCGCCATAATCATCTGGATCGACGCAAACAGCCGTTCCATCAAACCGGCGCTTTCCATAACGATGCCCATCAGAACGAACAAAGGCACCGCCATCAACTGATCGTTCAGCATGGTCGAGTTGGTGTTGAGCGTCATCAAAAGCGTCGTAAGCTTGAAGTTTGATCCCCAGATGCCAAAGACAAAGGCTAGGAAAATCAGCGTGAATGAGATCGGGAAGCCGATGAAGATCACAAACAACATCGCCGTCAGCATGATCAAACCGATGGTCGGTTTGTCCAGATTTGGACGCGCGCTCATCAATTCGGTGAACGCCCCCCCGCCTGGCACGATGTCCGGTGTAAAGATGGCCAGCACCAGCCAGGCCAGCGCCACAACATAGATCGGCAGGAAGCGAACGAACCAGCGTTCGCGCGCCTTGCCCATCTTGTGAAAGGCGCGGAAAATTTCGGGCAGGCCCTGCAGCAACAAAAGTGCGCCACCCACAGGCATCGCCAGACGGGCGGGCCAAAGGATAGGTTGCCACGCGCTGTCGAGGGCCAGACGTTCGCCGGTTTCATAGGAAAGGAACCAGTATTGCGAGGCCACGACCGTGAAGAAGATCATCGACGGGATGAAAAACAGCAGATAGGCAAACGCGTCGACGGTGGCCTGGGTCTTGTCCGACCAGAACCGATAGATGAAATCGGCGCGAATATGGACCCCGCGCATCAGCCCATAGCCTGCACCCGCCATCCAGAGAACCCCTGCGATCATGCGGCTGAGGTCATAGGCCTGCAAGGTGGGGCCAAGCCCCCAGGATCGGGCAAAGTCTTCGTAGCCTGCGTTTTGCAGAATGATGAAAGAGTTCCGCGAAAAGACTTCCCACACCACGATGGCAATCAGTGGCACCATCATCAAGGCGATGATCTGGCCCGCGCGATAGTTGATGACATCGATCACGGCTGTGATCGGGCGTTGCCATGCGGTCATGTCTTCGGGCGTTTCGCCGGGGGCTTCGGCGCGGCGTTCTGCGATCAGCTCGTCCGCGATTTCCAGATCTTCTGGATTAGGTTCATCGGCCATTGGCGTTCCCTCCCTGTCCGCGACTTTTTATTCGCGTTCTTGTTTTCAAAACATCTGCTGGGGACGCTTGGAAAACAAGAACGAAGGGGCCCCAACGGGGCCCCTTCTGGACTGAATTACTTCAGTGTATCTGCGAAAGCGCGGCCGAGGTTCGCGTTCGAGGTCTGAGCACCGGCCCAGAATGGAACGGCGACTTCGGCGAAGGCGCGCTGAGACGCCCAGACTTCTGCGAAGAACTCGTTTTCATCCGCTGCGGCCTGAAGCGCCTTGGCGGCAGCTGCCGAATACTCGGTGAAGTAGTCAGCTGGCGTGTCTTCGAGAATAACACCGTGGTTTTCGGTGAGGTCTTTCAGAGCCTTGCCGTTTTCGAAGATACGGTAAGACAGCGACTTTGAAAGCGACGCGTTTGCCGCAACTTCAAGTGCCTTCTGTTCGGTTTCCGACAGGCTGTCGTAGAAGTCGCGGTTCACATACATGTCCGCGTTCACAGTGACCTGGTGCAGACCCTGAAGGTAGTAGTGCTTCAGAACCTTCTGGAAGCCGAAGACACTGTCAGGCTTTGGGCAGCACCATTCGGCTGCGTCGATGGTGCCTTTTTCCAGCGCGGGCAGAATGTCGCCGCCGCCCATGGCAACAGCAGGCACACCGATGTCAGCATAAGCAGCGCCAACCATGCCCGGAGGCGCGCGGAAGCGCATCTGACGGAAGTCGTCCATCGATTCAATCGGCTTCGGGAACCAGCCCAAAGCTTCGGGGCCAACTGGCTGAAGCATGAAGCCTTTGACGTTTACCCCCATTTCGTCCCAGAGACGGTCATACAGCTCTTTGCCGCCGCCGTACTGGAACCAGCTGAGGAAGGCGATGTTGTCGAGGCCAACACCTGCACCGGCGACAGGTGCGCCAAAGAGGTTGGCTGCAACGTGCTTGCCGCCCCAGTAGTGTGTCCAGGCAAAGCCGCCTTCAACCAAGCCTGCGTCAACCGCGTCCATGATGTCGCGTGGGCCAACAACGGCGCCAGCGGGCAGAACTTCAACGGTCAGCGAACCACCGGTCAAAGCGGCGACATCGTCGCCAAAGGCGTTCAGCATGAAGACTTCGTCAGCCGTGTTCGGCAGAACCGACTGAATGCGCAGAACTTTCTCTGCCCAGGCCGTTCCGGCCATCATTGCTGTACCGACGGCTGCTACCGTGGCCAGCTTAGTTAGTTTTGAAAACATTACGTTTCCTCCCTGATACATGCCTTCGTTTGCGTTCATGAACGTCTTGCCGGGAAGCGAAGGCAACCCTGCCCGGCTATTCTGTTAGTGTCCTCCGCCTTTGCTCAGATCCATCCCTTCGACGAGACCAAGCATCGGGCCGACGCCATAGTTCATGTCAAATGTTCCCCGGAACAGCATTTCGCCGGCGACATAGATCAAGACAATCAGGCCAAGCCACGAGATCCAAGGGTATTTTGTTAACAACCGCATGATGATCGTTGCGGCGAAGGCCATCAGAAGAATGGCAAGACCCAGCCCGAAGACCAGCTTGAACGTGTCGCCATCGGCAATCGCGGCCACTGCCAGAACATTGTCCAGCGACATCGACACATCGGCAATGGTGATCGTCCAAAGCGCCTGACGCAGCGTGCGGCGCGGCGCGCCGGTATAGCCTGCTTCGGGGTTCTCGGCCATTTCCATGGCGTGTTCGGCTTGGCCATCAATATTGGCGCGAATTTCCTGGAACAGCCGCCAGCACACCCAGCACAAAAGCAAACCGCCCAGGAATAACAGCCCCGGTATGCCCAAAAGCTTGGTCGCGACCACCGCGAACACAATCCGCAACAGGGCCGCAATCACCATGCCAAACATAATGGCTTTGGCGCGCAGTTCGGGCGCCAGCCCAGCCGCCGCCATTCCGATGATCAGGGCGTTGTCGCCGGATAGCACGAGATCTGCGAGGATGATCGCGCCGAAATCGACAAAATGTTCCATCAATGGACTGACTCCAGTCTGGCCTGATCCTGCGACGCGATGTCGTTCAAGATCAGGTCGCTTGCTTTTTCGCCAATCATAATCGCTGGCGCGTTGGTGTTACCCGATACAATGATCGGCATGATCGAACAGTCGGCGACGCGCAGCCCGTGCAGGCCACGGACGCGTAGTTTTTCGTCCACCACCGCCTGCGCGTCCTGCCCCATTTTGCAGGTGCCTGTCGGGTGATAGATTGTCGTTGAATTGTTGCGCGCCCAATCGAGAAGCGCGTCGTAATCGTCATCCTCGACCGAGGGGCCGGGGGTGTATTCTTCGGTGATGCAACTTGCTGCCGGTTCTGTGCGCGCAATGCGGCGCGCAATGCGGATGCCCGCGACGATCGTGTCCTGATCGGTCTTGGTTGCCAGATAATTCGGGTGGATCGCCGGATGATCCCGCATGTCGGCCGATTTCAATTTGACATGGCCTGTGCTTTCGGGCCGCATTTGCAGGACGCTGGCAGTGAAGGCGTTGAAATCGTGGGGTTTATTGATCTTCTGGCTGGCGCTGAACGGTTGGATATGGAACTGAATATCGGGTTCGGCCAGATCAGCCCGTGTCTTTAGAAACGCGGTGCCAAGGCTGGCCGCCATTGTCATCGGGCCTTTGCGGGTGACGGCGTAATGGGCCGCAATCAGGCCTTGTTTGAACAGGTTGTTGATCTCGGTGTTTATGGTCGACAGCGTGGTTTTATAGACCGGGCGCGCTTGCAGGTGATCTTGCAGGTTCTTCCCTACCCCGGGAAGATCGCGCACCACGTCAATGCCATGGTCCGCTAATTCGCCGGGCGCGCCGATGCCTGACACCATGAGAAGCTGCGCCGATCCGATCGCCCCGGCGGACAGCACGATTTCCTTGCGCACATTGATTGTGACAGGGCGGCCATTGTGCCGGACTTTGATGCCTGTCGCACGCGCGCCGTCGAAAACCAACTGTTCCGCCGGACAATTGGTCAGAATAGCAAGATTGCTGCGCCGTTTTGCTGGCCCAAGATACGCCACCGCCGAAGAGCAGCGTCGCCCGTTGCGCATGGTCAACTGGAAATGCCCGACGCCTTCTTGGCTGGCACCGTTGTAATCTTCGTTTCGCGGATAGCCCAGATTGACCGCCGCTTCCAAATACCGGTCGACGCATTCGCGGCTGACCGCGCTGTCCGAGACCGAAAGCGGCCCCTGCCGCCCTCGGATCTCGGGGTCTCCCCCGCCATAGCTTTCGGCGCGTTTGAACAATGGCAAGACATCGTCCCAGCCCCACCCGGCATTCCCCAGTTGCCGCCACTGGTCATAGTCTGCTGCTTGTCCGCGCACATAGAGAAGACCATTGATCGAGCTTGACCCCCCGAGGACGCGTCCCCGTGGCCATTTAAGTGACCTGCCGTTGAGGCCTGGATCAGGCTCGGTTTCATACCCCCAATCGGTTTTGGGGTTCCCCATTGTTTTGAAGTATCCGACCGGAATATGGATCCACGGAGAGCTGTCCCGTCCCCCCGCTTCTAAGAGCGCCACTTGAAACTTGCCGCCATCCGACAACCGGTTTGCCAGCACACAGCCAGCCGAACCCGCGCCAACGATGACGTAGTCAAATTCCAAACGTTCCCTCCCTATTTGACCTATGGGTCAAAAAATGAGACTTTTTGTCTCAGTTTTGAGTGCAGCATGATTCTTTTCATGTCGCAAGCTTTATGTTCCGGGGAGGGCATCTGATGGACGGGCTGGACCCAGAACGTATCCCAACAAACCTGCGAGCCATGATGATCCTTGAGACCATCGGCCACCAGACCGAGCCGATCACGGCTGCGGAAATCGGGCGGCAGGTTGGTTTGCCGAAGCAGACCATTCACCGTTTGTGCAATACGCTTGTTGATCAGGGGTTTCTGGCGCGCGAAGCTGGCGGGCTGAAACCCGGGCGTCGGTCGCGCGCGATGGCAACGGGCATTCTGCACGCATCGACCAGCCATATTGCGCGCCATCAGATTTTGAAACGGCTGGCCAATGATACCCGCGAAACCGTGAATTTCGCCGTGCCTGAAGAAAACGGGATGAGCTATAAGGATCGGGTCGAAACCGATTGGCCGTTTCGGGTGCAGTTGCCGGTTGGCAGCCACGTGCCCTTTCATTGCACGGCGAGCGGCAAGACCTATCTGGCTTGTCTGCCCAAGCGGGACCGGGAACGCGTGGTTCGGTCGCTGACCCTGGCGCGCCAGACCGAGAACACCTTTTCTGATCCGGATGACTTGCTGGATGGGCTGAAATCCATCGCGCGGCAAGGTTACGCGTTGGACAATGAAGAGTTCATTGTCGGTATGATTGCGGTGGCCGTGCCGATCCGCGACCAAAGCGGACGCTTTGTCGCCTCGCTTGGGGTTCATGGACCTGTGCAACGGTATTCGCTGGAACGCGCGGCCGAGATTGCGCCGCGCTTGGAATTTGCCGCACAGGAATTGTCCAATCTGCTTAGCCTTCACTAGCGCGCAGGCGGATCCCGCCGGGGTTTACGCTTTGGGCAGGATGTCGATGCCCTGGCAGTGCCAGAAATGTGGCAGGTCGATGAAGACCCAGTTTTCCGCCAGTTTGTCACCGTCGCGGCGATAGATATCGATCACCCGGAAATCGCCGGTTTTGCCGGTGGCGGGGAAACCCATAAAATCGCCTGACAGGGTCGCGGTAAAATTGGGCCATCCAAAAAAGCCGCCAAACCTGCCTTCGGCCAGCCGCGCAACATGGGCGGTTTTCGAGCGTTCGGAAAACGCAGCCCGAAACGGGCCGGAATGTTGTTGGGCATAGCGGTCTATTGTGTAGGTCGCGCCAATTCCGGATGGCCCCCACCAGATCATGTCGTCCACCCAAGTCTGGCGCAATTCGTTTTCCAGCGAGAGACCGGATTGCCATGTGCCAAGATCATTGATCATTGCATTGATGGCCGCCAGTGTTGCTTGGCCTTCTTCCGGGGGTTGGTCGTCAGTCAAAAGACCGCCCCCTCCCATGGGCCCCGGCTGCACAAGCTGCGCACCGTTGCCGGGGGCCGGAAACGGGGTCAGCCCGGCTTGCAGCATCAGATGCGGGATGTCGATATACATCGCCACGTCACGGATCTTGTCGCCATCGACCCGGTAGAACGCGCAATACCGCAGGAATGCCATGCGCCCTGTCGGCGGAATGCCCAGCCAGGGCTCGTCAAACAGGCCAACAAGATGGCCCATCGAGACGACCCAACGCGATTGGAAACCGTCCAATTCGTTCGCGCCCGCGAAGAATATATCCTCGCGCCTCTGAAGGTGTTTCAGGCTTTGTCGTAACGGCTGCCAGAACACGCGCGCCACGGCCCCAGCGCCGGATTGTTCGTAGAACGGGCGATAGCCGCGCCAAATACAATCGTCGGACATATGCGCGCCCAGCACCTGGGGCAAATCGTCGGGCGGCGCCGTGATCTGGGCATCTTGATGGGCGCGCACCAGCGCCTTTTCGCGGCTGAAATTCATTGTGTTCTGCCGTCCTTTGACCGCCTTGCATACGCTTGCAAAAAAAGCTTGCCAGACTGTTTGCGCCGAGTCTAGGGTTCGTGGCTTTTGCCGGATGCGCATGACGACGGGGGACCCTATGGCCGAAATCCAGCTTCGAAACCTGACGAAGCGCTGGGGCGATTTTGTCGGCGTCGCGGACTTCAATCTTGATATTCCAGACAAGGAATTTCTTGTCCTTCTTGGCCCGTCAGGTTGCGGCAAGACAACGACGATGCGGATGATCGCAGGGCTGGAAGACCCAAGTTCGGGCGAGATTTTGATTGACGGCAAAGTGGTGAATGATCTGGACCCGAAAGACCGCGACGTGGCGATGGTGTTTCAGTCGTATGCGCTTTACCCGAACATGGATGTTTACGAGAACATTCGGTTTCCGCTGAAGGTTCGCAAGATTGATCCGGCAACCCATGATGAAAAAGTACGCCGCGCCAGTGCGATGGTGGAACTGGACGATTTCCTGCATCGCAAACCCGCCGCCTTGTCGGGCGGGCAAAGGCAACGGGTGGCGTTGGCACGCGCCATTGTTCGCGAACCGAACGTCTTTCTGATGGACGAACCCTTGTCGAACCTGGACGCCAAGCTGCGTGTCAGCACGCGGGCGCAGATTAAGAACCTAAGCCATGAATTGGCGGTGACGACCATCTATGTGACCCATGACCAGATTGAGGCGATGACCCTGGCCGACCGCGTGGTGGTCATGCAAAAGGGCGTGGTCCAACAGGTTGGGTCCCCGACCGAGATCTACGACACGCCAGCCAATACATTCGTCGCAGGTTTCATTGGCAACCCGGCCATGAACCTGATGGATGGACAGATTGCAGGCGGCACGTTCCGTGCGCCCAATGTCGAAATTGTCGGGCTAAGCGCGCCGGACGGCCCGGTCACGCTGGGCTTTCGCGCCGAAGACGCAACGGTTGGTGCGGGTGCTGGCCAGATCAATGCGCCCATCTACACGATGGAACTGTTGGGCGAAGCAACGATGGTCAGCGTTCGGATTGGTGGCCAGTTGATCAGCTGCAAGGCAGACAAATCCTATCGCGGTCAGATTGGCGAAGCGATTGCCATCAATATTCCGGCCAAGATTTGCCATCTGTTTGATGGCGCAACAGGCGCAAGGCTTGGCCACCGCGCCGGTGCGGGAGACATGTGATGGCCATTCAACATCTGAAAAAGTCCAAACCTGAAGCCGAAAAGAAAGAAGACGACGCCAGGGTGCGCCACGTTGTCGAAACGACGCTGGCCGATATCGAAGCCCGCGGCGAAGCGGCGGTGCGCGACTTGTCAAAGACCTATGACGACTATGCGCCCGACAGCTTTCGCCTGACCCAATCGCAGATTGAGGCGGCGATCCAAAAAGTCAGCGCCCGCGACATGGAAGACATCCGTTTCGCGCAGACGCAGATCCGACGCTTTGCCGAAGCGCAGCGGGCGTCGATGACGGATATCGAAGTGGAAACGCTGCCGGGTGTCATCCTGGGTCACAAAAACATCCCCGTTCAATCGGTAGGCTGCTATGTGCCGGGCGGCAAATTCCCGATGGTGGCCAGCGCGCATATGTCCGTGCTGACCGCGTCTGTGGCAGGCGTGCCGCGCATCATCGCCGCCGCCCCGCCGGTGAACGGCGAACCGCATCCCGCCATTGTTGCCGCGATGCATATGGGCGGGGCGCATGAAATTTATGTCATGGGCGGCATTCAGGCCGTTGGCACCATGGCCATCGGGACCGAAACGATCGACCCTGTTCACATGCTGGTTGGCCCCGGCAATGCTTTTGTCGCCGAAGCGAAGCGGCAACTTTATGGGCGGGTCGGCATTGATTTGTTCGCCGGCCCGACCGAAACGCAGGTCATTGCCGACGACACTGTGGATGCAGAACTGGTTGCGACCGACCTGCTGGGTCAGGCCGAACACGGGTATAACTCGCCCGCGATGCTTATCACGAACTCGCGCAGACTGGCCGACGACACATTGGTCGAAATCGAGCGGCTTTTGCAGATTTTGCCGACCGCCGAGACCGCGTCTGCCTCGTGGCGCGATTACGGTGATATCTTTGTCTGCGACAGCCATGACGAAATGCTGCAAGTCGCGAATGACAGCGCCTATGAACATGTGCAGGTGATGACCGACCGGGACGATTGGTATCTGGAGAACATGCAAAGCTATGGCGCTTTGTTTCTTGGCCCGCGCACCAATGTGGCCAATGGCGACAAGGTGATCGGCACCAATCACACGTTGCCCACCAAAAAAGCCGGCCGCTATACCGGCGGGCTTTGGGTTGGCAAATTTTTGAAAACGCACAGCTACCAAAAGATCCTGACCGATGAGGCAGCGGCGATGGTCGGCGCATACGGCTCGCGGCTTTGTATGCTGGAAGGATTCGTCGGCCATGCCGAACAATGCAACATCCGCGTCCGCCGCTATGGCGGCAAGAACGTCCCCTATGGCGCGGCGGCTGACTGATGGGACCGGCTGATCTGAAAGCTGCGTTTGACGTCTATCAGCGCGCCACGACGAATTTTGAAACCAAACCGGTGCGCGTGGCGATGAACGCGCTTTTTGACGACACTGCGACGGTTCACATGTGCGCACCCTTCGGCGATCTGACAGGGCCTGACGCCTTCTTCAAAACCTGCCTTGCCCCCCTGGCCGAAGCCATGCCCGACCTCGAACGCCGCGACATGATCGTGCTTGCCGGCACCACGCCCGAAGGGCAGGATTGGGTCGGGTGCATGGGCAATTACATGGGCACTTTCCTGGCACCCTTCCTTGACATCCCGCCGACGGGTCATCTGACGCATATGCGTTATCACGAGTTTTATCGGCTGGAAGACGGGCATGTGACCGAAGCTCAGATCATCTGGGACATTCCCGAACTGATGATGCAGGCAGGCGCCTGGCCCATGGCCCCGCAACTGGGCAAATTCCTGTGCACCCCTGCCCCGATGACGCAGGACGGTCTGACCGCATCCGGCGACGGGCAGGTGACGATGGACCATGTCATCGCCATGCTGACCGATCTTTGCCGCCATCCCGCAGAAGGTGGGCCCGAGGTGATGAAGCTAAGCCAATACTGGCACCCCCGTTTCAACTGGTATGGGCCTGCGGGCATCGGCACCAGTCGCGGCATTGCGGGCTTTCGGCATTGGCATCAAATCCCGTTTTTACGCGCCATGCCCGATCGCAAGCTGGATGCGATGGGCGATTTGGCCAGTCACTGGGTCGCAGAGGGCGATTATGTCTGCGAAACCGGCTGGCCCAATATGCGGCTGACCATCACGCATGACGGCTGGATGGGGATTGCCCCGGCGGGAACCGAAATTACGATGCGCAGTCTGGATTTCTGGCGGATGGAAGACGGGCTGATCCGCGAAAACTGGGTTCTGGTGGACTTGATCGACGTCTATGCGCAGATCGGTGTCGATGTCTTTGCGCGGCTTCGCGAATTTAACAAAGCGCGTAATCTTGCCCCCATCACCATGGCAAACGGGCTATGACGCCCGCCGCCTGTCTTGCCGCTGAAGGGTGGCCTGGATGAGCAAGATCACCTCGGCCCAGGTGGCGAAACGCGCAGGCGTCAGCCAATCCGCTGTTAGCAGGGTGTTCACGCCGGGTGCCTCGGCCAGTGCGAAAACGGTGAAAAAGGTGCGTCAGGCCGCCGCCGATCTGGGCTATCGCCCGAATGTTCTGGCCCGCGCCATGGTCAGCGGCAAAAGCCGGATCATCGGGCTGGTCGTCGCCTATCTTGAAAACCAGTTCTATCCTGTCGCGCTTGAGCTTCTTTCGAATGCCTTGCAGGCGCGGGGCTATCACATCCTGATTTTCACCGCGCCCAATTCGGCCGATGATGTCGATGTGCTGATTGAAGATCTGATGGATTATCAGGTCGACGGGATCATCGCGGCCAGTGTGTCGATGTCATCGCCATTGGCCGAACGCGCGCAGCACTCCGGCGTGCCGGTGGTGTTGTTCAATCGCGGGCAGGAAAGCGGTGCGTTTTCGCATGTAACGTCGGCCAACCGAACCGCCGCGCGCGCAGTGACTGAATTTCTGCTGGATGGTGGCCATTCCCGAATTGCCCATATCGCGGGCTGGCAAGGCAGCTCGACCGGACGCGACCGGCAAGCGGGTTTTCTGGATGCGATGCAGGCCCGCGACGTTCAGCCGTTTGCCATGGTTGACGGGATGTATGACCGTGCTGTTGCGATGGCGTGTACGCGCCAATTGCTGAACGGTGCGCGCCCGGATGCGATTTTTGTGGGCAATGATCACATGGCGTTCGCCGTATTGGACACAATCCGCGAGGCCGGTCTGACGCCGGGCCAGGACATATCAGTTGTTGGGTTTGACGATGTCCCGATGGCAGCCTGGGCAAGCTATGACCTGACCACCTATCGCCAACCCGTGAACCGTATGGTTGAGGCCGCTGTCAATCTGATCATGGCGCAGATCGAGGCGGGCGAAGTGTCGCCACAGAAACTGGAACTTGACGGCCGTTTGATCCTGCGCGGGTCGGCCCGCATAGAAAAGGCAGAGACAAAATGAAGGGTTTTTCCAACAGGTTCCGCGACTTTCCTGACTATATCCTTGGGATCACCCATGAGATCTGGGAAGATCGCGGCGTCGATACGTTGCACGATTATTACGCGCCCGATATCGTCGTGCGCTCCCCTGCCTCGGTCGTCGTAGGCAATACGACCGTGATTGATGCGACCCATGCGACCTTGCGCGAATTTCCTGACCGCGAACTGCTGGGCGAAGACGTGATCTGGTCCGGTACCCCCGAAGACGGCATGCTGTCGTCGCACCGGATCATGTCGACGGCGACCCATGCCAGCGACGGGGTCTACGGGCCTGCCAGCGGGACCAAATTGAAGTATCGTGTGTTGGCCGATTGTCATGCGATCAACAACCAGATCAATGACGAATGGCTGATCCGCGACCAGGGCGCGATTGTCCGGCAACTTGGATTGGACCCCAAGGCATTCGCCGCCGCGCAACTGGCGACCGAAGGCGATGCGCCCGCGCCTGTTCTGACCCCGGCAACTGACCTGCCCGGACCCTATACGGGGCGTGGCAACGACAATCCGTTCGGGGCGCGCCTGGCCGATGTATTAACCCGCATCACGGACGGTGAAACGGGCGTCTTCGAAGCCGAATACGACCGCGCCGCGCAAGAAGAATACGCAGGCGGCATCAGTGGAAATGGATGGGGGGATGCGGCCGATTGGTGGGGCGGATTGCGCGCCGCTTTCCCGTCGGCCCGGTTCCAGATTGACCATGTCATCGGGCGCGAAGACCAGCACATGCCCCCGCGCGCCGCCTTGCGCTGGTCGCTGACGGGTCGCCATGACGGACCCGGCCTGTTCGGGCCTGCCACCGGAGCCGAGGTGTATGTTCTGGGGATAACACATGCCGAATTTGGCGCTTTGGTCACGGACAAGCTGGGGCTGAGACGCGAATTCACACTGGTCGATGAAACCGCCATTTGGAAACAGATCCTGATGGCTACGGGTTAGACTGCAACCGCACTTAGCTTGAAAAGCACTTGTCCTTGGCTGGCCACTTGACCGAGACTTGCCACCAAGCCTGAACCTCGCTGAAGGAGACGCCTGATGCCCGTCAAAACCACCCATACCGGATCGTTGCCCCGAACGCAGAACGTCGTTGATTTCATCTTCGCCCGCGAAAACGGCGAGGCTTATGATCAAGCCGCTTTTGACCAGACAATGGCCCAGGCTGTGATGGAAACCGTCGGTCTGCAAAAAGCCGCGGGCATCGACATCGTTTCGGACGGGGAAACATCGAAAATCTCCTATGCGACATATGTAAAGGATCGCTATAACGGCTTTGATGGCGACAGCCCCCGGAACGCGCCGGCTGATTTAAAACTGTTTCCCAAGTTCCTGGATCGATTGGCAAATGACGGCGGGACGCCGAAATATGCGCGACCTATGTGCGTGGATCGCGTCACCTCGAAAGGCCAGAGCGAATTGCAGAAAGACATCGCAAATCTGCAAGCGGCCATGGACACTCATGGTGTGGAACAGGGCTTTATGAATGCCGCCAGCCCCGGGGTTATCTCGCTTTTTCTGCAAAACGACTATTACCCAACGCGCGAGGCGTATCTGGCCGCTTTGGCGGATGCGATGAAAGCGGAATACGAAACGATTGTTGCCGCTGGACTGGACCTGCAGCTGGATTGCCCTGATCTGGCACTGTCGCGGCACATGCTGTTCAACGATCTGTCCGATGCCGAATTTCTCAAGATCGCAGGCACCCATGTCGAGGCGCTGAACCATGCATTGTCCGATGTGCCTGCCGAGAAGGTGCGTGTTCATATCTGCTGGGGCAATTACGAAGGGCCACATGTATGTGACATCCCGATGGCCAAGATGTTCGACACGCTGATGTCGACCAAGGCCCGCTATGTATTGTTTGAGACCTCGAACCCGCGCCACGGCCATGAATGGACCGTGTTCCGCGACCGTGCGGGCGATATTCCGACTGACAAGGTTCTTGTGCCGGGCGTGGTGGATACGACGACCAACTTTGTCGAACACCCCGAACTGGTGGCTCAGCGGGTTGCGCGTTTTGTCGATATCGTCGGCGCGGATCGGGTGATTGCCGGGTCGGATTGCGGCTTTGGCACCTTTGCGGGCTTTGGCGCAGTTGACCCGGACATCGCCTACGCCAAGCTTGCGGCCTTGTCAGACGGGGCGCGTCTGACCCTGCCTGACCCGGTGGCATGAGGTGGGGCAATGTCAGACTTTGTGATTGATTGCCCGCCCCGCGTGGCCTTGCCGGTGGTCGGGACAGACGCCAAATTTCCGGTGCGCCGCGTCTATTGCATCGGGCGCAACTATGCGGCGCATGCGATTGAGATGGGGCATGACCCTAACCGCGAGCCGCCATTTTTCTTTCAGAAAAACGCCGACAATCTGGACCCTTCGGGTGTGTTCCCCTATCCGCCGATGTCCAGTGATGTGCACCACGAGGTTGAATTGGCGGTCATGTTGGGGGCGGGCGGGCGCAACATTTCGACCGAAACAGCTTTGTCAAAAGTGTACGGCTATGCGATTGCGCTGGATATGACCCGCCGTGATTTGCAGGGCGCGCAGAAAAAACTTGGCCGACCATGGGAAATCGGCAAAGCATTCGAAAGCGCGGCCCCGGTTGGGCCGGTGCATCCCGCAACCGAAGTCGGGCATCGACAGGCAGGGCGAATCACATTGCATGTGAATGGCACGCTTCGTCAGGACGGAAATTTGGCCCAAATGATCTGGAAATTGCCGGAACAGATTGCCTATCTCTCTGAATATTATGAACTTTCTGCAGGCGACGTCATCTTGTCGGGCACCCCATCGGGGGTCGCCGCCGTTGCGCGCGGCGACAGTATGGTAATGGCAATCGAAGGTTTGGGGTCGCTAGAAGTCGCCGTCGAATAAGCGCCAAACCCCTTTGAAACGTCGAAAAATCCCGCCCAATGCCGTTTATGGTTGTCGAATTGAGCGGAATCTTGTCCTATCCTTGGTATACCACAGAGCGACTTGTCGTGAAATTATAGTGACTTTTTTCATGGCACCTTTGTTCAATATCGGAATAGAGCGGGAGGAACCAAAGCCATGTCCGACATATCGATAGCGCGTGCGGCGCGTAAGAAGCCTATTCAGGAAATTGGGGATCGTGTTGGTATTCCGTCTGATCACCTTCTGCCCTATGGCCATGACAAGGCGAAGGTCAGCCAGGAATTCATTAACGGGGTTCAGGACCGGCCGGATGGCAAGTTAATCTTGGTAACCGCGATCAACCCAACACCTGCCGGCGAAGGCAAGACGACCACGACGGTGGGTCTTGGTGACGGGCTGAATGGTATTGGCAAAAAGGCGATGATTTGTATCCGCGAAGCATCGCTTGGGCCGAACTTCGGGATGAAGGGCGGCGCTGCGGGCGGCGGATATGCGCAGGTTGTTCCGATGGAGGATATGAACCTTCACTTCACCGGTGATTTTCACGCGATCACATCCGCGCATTCGCTTCTAAGCGCAATGATCGACAACCATATCTATTGGGGCAACGAACAGGAAATCGACGTGCGCCGCGTCGCATGGCGGCGTGTGGTCGACATGAATGACCGCGCATTGCGCCAAGTGACCTTGTCGCTGGGCGGCGTTGCAAACGGCTTTCCGCGCGAAGGCGGGTTTGACATTACGGTCGCTTCCGAAGTCATGGCGATCCTGTGTTTGGCTAAAGATTTGAAAGACCTGCAAAGCCGTCTTGGTGATATGATCGTGGCCTATCGCCGCGACCGGTCGCCGGTTTTTGCCCGCGACATCAAAGCCGATGGCGCGATGACCGTTCTGTTGAAGGATGCGATGCAACCGAACCTGGTGCAGACACTGGAAAACAATCCAGCCTTTGTCCACGGCGGTCCTTTTGCCAATATCGCCCATGGCTGCAACAGTGTGATTGCAACGACAACGGCTTTAAAACTGGCCGATTATGTGGTGACCGAAGCAGGCTTTGGCGCGGATCTGGGGGCCGAAAAGTTCCTGAATATCAAATGCCGGAAGGCCGGGTTGACGCCGGCTGCAGTGGTGATTGTTGCCACGGTGCGCGCGATGAAGATGAACGGCGGCGTCGCGAAAGACGCGCTTGATAACGAAGATGTCGAGGCCGTTAAGAAAGGTTGCGCCAACCTGGGCCGCCACATCGAGAACATCAAACAATTCGGCGTGCCAGCCGTCGTGGCGGTGAACCATTTTGTCAAGGACACCGATGCAGAAGTGCAGGCTGTGATCGACTATGTGGCGACGCAAGGGGCCGAAGCGGTGGTGTCAAAACACTGGGCAGATGGATCGAAAGGTTCTGCTGATCTGGCGCGAAAGGTGGTCGCTCTGATTGAAAGCGAAGCCAGCGAATATGCGCCTCTTTACCCTGATGAGATGCCGCTTTTCGAAAAGATCGAAACCATCGCCAAGCGCATCTATCGGGCCGAAGAAGTGTTGGCTGATAAGAAGATACGCGATCAGCTGAAGACCTGGGAAGATCAGGGATATGGCCATCTGCCGGTCTGTATGGCGAAAACGCAATACAGCTTTACGACCGATCCGAACCAGCGCGGCGCGCCGACGGGGCATTCCTTGCCGGTGCGCGAAGTGCGCCTTTCGGCGGGCGCGGGCTTTATCGTGGCAATCTGCGGAGAGATCATGACAATGCCCGGTCTGCCGCGCAAACCTTCGGCTGAGAACATTCACCTTAATGAAGACGGCCAGATCGAGGGCTTGTTCTGAGGTGATCCACCGCGCCGAGGTTCACTGGACCGCAAGCGGCGATGTCGCCCGCGGTCAATATTCGCGCGGGCACACATGGACGGTCGATGGCGGGCTTACCCTGCCCGCCTCGGCCAGTCCCGATATCGTCCCCCTGCCCTATGCCGATCCTGCGGCCATCGACCCCGAAGAAGCCTTTGTCGCATCTGTTGCGTCTTGTCACATGCTGTCGTTTCTGGACCTTGCCCGCCGCGACGGTTACACCGCCGCCAGCTATCACGATCAGGCGGAAGGCCGAATGGCCAAAAACAAGCAAGGCCTTAACTGGATTGAAGAAATCATCCTTAACATCCGCGTCACCTGGTCTGGTACGCCGCCCGACCGCGCGACCCATGACGCGCTTCATCACGCGGCGCATCGGGTCTGTTTTATTGCAAACTCGGTCCGGACGCGGATCACACCGAATATCATCGAAGGATAACGAATGACGGCGCAGATTATCGACGGCAAGGCGTTTGCCGCAGAGGTTCGCGGCAAAGTTGCGACTCATGTCGCCCGACTGAGGGACGAACACGGGCTGACGCCGGGCCTTGCTGTGGTGCTGGTTGGCGAAGATCCCGCCAGTCAGGTTTACGTGCGCAACAAAGGTAAACAAACCGCCGAAGTCGGCATGAACTCGATCGAACACAAGCTAAGCGCGAAAACATCGCAAGCCGATCTTCTGGCCCTGATCGACAGCTTGAACGCGGATCCGGGCGTTCACGGCATTTTGGTACAATTGCCGCTGCCTGGGCATTTGGATGAAGACCTGGTGATCAACGCCATCGCGCCCGAAAAAGATGTGGACGGGTTCCACATTCTGAATGTCGGACGGTTGGGCACCGGCCAGAAAAGCATGGTGCCGTGCACACCGCTTGGCTGCTTGATGATGTTGCGCGCCCATCACGGCAGCCTGTCGGGGCTGGATGCCGTGGTGATTGGCCGGTCAAATATTGTCGGCAAACCGATGGCGCAATTGCTGCTGGGCGACAGTTGCACGGTCACTATCGCGCATTCTCGCACCAAAGACCTGCCTCAGATCGTGCGCCGCGCTGATATTGTCATTGCCGCTGTCGGGCGCACAGAAATGGTGCCGGGCGACTGGATCAAACCCGGTGCGACCGTGATCGATGTGGGCATTAACCGCATCGACGCCCCTGAAAAAGGCGAAGGTAAAACCCGGCTGGTGGGCGACTGCCACTTTGACAGCTGCGCCGAAACCGCCGGTGCCATTACCCCCGTCCCGGGCGGTGTCGGCCCGATGACCATCGCGTGCCTTTTGGCGAATACGCTGACGGCGTGCTGCCGCGCAAACAGTCTGCCCGAACCAGAAGGCCTGACCGCATAGCTAGCGGAACGTATCGACAAACCGGTCGCGCAACGCCTTCTTCTGGACTTTGCCCATCGTGTTGCGCGGCAGGGCGTCGACGAAAAACACCGCTTTCGGGCATTTAAATTTGGCCAGCCGTTCTTGCAGGAACCGGGTCACCTGCTCGGCCGATGGGGCCGGGGTGCCGCCGACGATCACCGCGACCACGGCTTCGCCAAGATCGGGATGGGGCGCGCCGATCACAGCGCTTTCAATGACCCCGTCCATCGCGTCGATCTCGGCTTCGACTTCCTTTGGGTAAACGTTGTAACCGCCCGAGATCACAAGGTCTTTCTGCCGCCCTACGATGGTGACATATCCATCGCTATCAATCCGCGCGATGTCGCCAGTGATAAAGAACCCGTCTTCGCGAAACTCTTCCGCCGTTTTGTCGGGCATGCGCCAATAGCCCTTGAACACGTTCGGGCCCCGCACCTCTAGAATGCCGGGGTCGCTTTGGGGCACCGGCCGGGCGGTTTCGGCATCCACGACGCGGGCCTCGACCCCCGGCAAGGGGAAACCGACGGTCCCGGCGCGACGTTCGCCGTCATACGGGTTTGAGGTGCTCATCGTGGTTTCCGTCATGCCATAGCGTTCAAGAATGCGATGGCCGGTGCGGGCTTCGAACGCCTGATGGGTTTCCGCCAGCAAGGGCGCGCTGCCCGAAATGAACAGCCGCATGTGCTGGGTCAGTTCTTTGGTGAACCGCACGTCAGACAAAAGGCGGGTGTAAAAGGTCGGCACGCCCATCATGGCCGTTGCCTTGGGCAAGTTGGCAACCACGGCATCGGCATCGAAGCGCGGCAAAAAGATCATTCGTCCTGCGACACGCAAAAGCACGTTCACCGCAACGAAAAGCCCATGGGCGTGAAAGATCGGCAGGGCATGCAGCAAGGTGTCATTTGCCGTAAAGCGCCATGCTTTTGCCAGCGCATTGGCGTTCGACAACAGGTTGTCATGGCTAAGCATCGCACCTTTCGAACGCCCGGTGGTGCCCGATGTGTAAAGAATAGCTGCAAGATCATCGGGCCCGCGCTCGGCATCAGTGAAACTTGGGTTGGCAGCCGCGGCGGCGTCAGCCAGACTGCCCGCGCCCATCGCATCCAGCGTGTGCAAGACCGCGCCGTGGGCCTTGACCACATCTGCCAGCGCGCCTTCATCTTTGGGGTCGCAGACAACCACCGCAGGTTCAGCATCACCGATGAAATAGTCCAATTCCGCTGTCGTATAGGCCGTGTTCAGCGGCAAAAAAAGCGCTCCGGCCCGCAGGCAGGCCAGATACAGTGCCAGCGCCTGCAGCGATTTGCCCGCCTGCATCGCAACCCGGTCGCCGGGCGACAGGCCTTCGTTCGTCAACACATTGGCGATTCGACCAGACAGATCGAACAACGCCTGTCCCGTAACCTCACCGCCATCTTCAAGGATCAGTACAGGGTTATTTCGCGCGGCAAGTGGGGCGACCAACGCATCGGCAAGCGGGTTCATCCAGACCTCCTAGCGTCCTTTGAAATCGGGCTTGCGCTTTTCCATAAACGCAGTCCGGCCTTCGACATAATCTTCCGACGCGAAACAAGCCGCGACCATGTCATCGCAGCGGGCCAGATCGCGCGCGGCGGGGTCCGGCAAGATAACCTGCGTCGCGATGTATTTCATCGCCCGGATCGTCAGGGGCGCGTTGCCCGCAATCGTCTCGGCCAGCGCGTTGACGCGGTCGGCCAGCGCATCTTCTTCGACCACATCCTGCACCAGCCCAAGGCGCAATGCAGTGTCGGCATCAATGCTTTTTGCCGTGAACATCAACTGTTTGGCCGCTCCGGCCCCCACCGCATTCACCAAACGACGGATCGCATCAAACGGATAACCAAGCGCCAGTTTGGCGGCGGGCATGGCAAATTTTGATTTGGCAGAGGCCACGCGAATATCGGCGCAGGCCGCCAGGTTCAAACCGCCGCCGATGCACTGGCCATTGATCATCGCGATGGTCGGTTTTGGGTAGTTTTCAATCAGGTCATATACAGATTTAAGACGCGCATTGTAGTGCTGGGTCGCGTCCTTCGACCCCCGCTCTTTCTCAAACTTTGAGATATCGGCGCCCGAGACAAAGCTTTTGCCGCCCGCACCCGACAAGATCACTACGCGCACAGCGTCGTCCTTGGCAAAGGCGGACAAAGCCTCTTCGACCGCGTCCCACATGTCCAGTGAAACGGCATTGTGCCGGTCGGGGTTGTTGAAGATCACATGGCCTTGGGCCGCGTCGATACGGGCAATCATCTTGTCGGTGGAAAGCTTCAGATCAGTCATGGCGACCCCTTTCGTTACACAACGGAATTGCGTTTGAAACCCGCGCATTCCTCGGCTGAAATGCCCAGTTCTTCAAGGATTTCTTCGGTATGCTCGCCGCGTCTCGGCGGCGTGCCGACCAAAGCGCTGGGTGTCCGCGTCAACGCAACCGGTTGGCCCATGGCATGGGTGTCGCCAAAGGGATGCGTCGTCAACGGTTGCGCGATGCCCAGATGCTGAACCTGAGGGTCGGCAAACATCTCGTCGATCCTATAGATCGGGCCGCAAGGCACGCCGGCTTTGGTCAGCGCCTCGACCCAATCCGCGCTGGGTTTGGTGGCGATGACTGCCGCAATTTCCGCGTTCAATGCATCGCGCCTTTCGCGGCGTTTGGCGTTGGTGGCATAGTTGTCGTCCTGCGCCCAGTCCGGGCGATCCAGCGCTTTGCACAGCCTTAGCCAGGTCTCGTTGCCCGCGACCGCGATATTCACCGCGCCGTCGCTCGTCAGATAGCGGTTTGTCGGGATACTGGTCGGGTGTTCGTTGCCCGCCTGTGGGGCAACCTCGCCCTGCATCAACCAGCGCGCCGCCTGAAAATCCAGCATGAACGCCTGACTTTGCAAAAGCGAGGTGTGCAACCACTGGCCCTGGCCGGATTTCTCACGCTCGATCAACGCAGTCAGAATTCCCAGAGCGCAAAACAGCCCGGCTGTCAGGTCGGCGATGGGGATGCCCACCCGCATCGGTCCGCCTTCGGGATCACCGGTGATCGACATCAGGCCCCCCATACCCTGGGCGATTTGGTCAAAACCCGGCCGCTTTGAATAAGGCCCGGTTTGCCCAAACCCGGAAATACTGGCGAGGATAATCTTGGGGTTGCGCGCTTTCAGGGTTTCGTAATCAATCCCCAAACGGTCTTTCACGTCAGGGCGGAAGTTTTCGACCACCACATCAGCGGTTTCTGTCAGCTTGTAAAACAGCGCCTTGCCGTCGGGGTCTTTGAGGTTCAGCGTCAGGCTGCGCCGGTTCCGTTGCAGGTTCTGCCAATCCGCAGTGTCGCGCCCGGCCCCCAGCGCCCCATCCGCCTCTAACGACGCCGGTTGTTCAATCTTGATGACATCCGCCCCCCAATCCGCCAATTGCCGCACGGCCGTCGGACCCGAGCGGACGCGCGTCATATCAATAACGCGCAGATGCGACAGTGCAGATGACGCAGGTTGATGTGGCATGTCAGTCCCCCTTTATTCGGTCAAAAATCATGGCCTTGCCTTGTCGCGCCGCATTTGCGGGAAAAGACGTTTGGCAATGATCGCGCCAATCG
>CALDUK010000062.1 GCA_937924905.1 uncultured Paracoccaceae bacterium
GGTCGTCAAACCAGGATTGAGCTGGCCGGTTTCGTCGTTGGCGAACTGGACAGACAGGGCAGAAGCGACAAGCTTGGCGGTCGAATTCAAGTTTCTGACTTGCAGAACAGCCTTCTGCCATTCGAAGCGGTTGAGCCTAGACATTGGCACCTCCCGCGATTGCGTTGAGGGCCGCGAACGGGTAGAGAGTGGATGTAGATTGAAGACCAAAGCCGTTGAGGTGGGTGGCCGCCCCCTCGACGGTTTTTCCTTTTTTGGGGCTTGCAATAACCCGGAAACCGTTTACCGTTTCTTTGTAAGTCGTTGATTTCCCGTCGTGAACAAACGGGGTCCGTTTACAGAAAAATTGTTGAAAAACAGTCTTCCAATGCGGATTGCAAATCCGTGTACACCGGTTCGATTCCGGTACTCGCCTCCACAAACTCGATACTCGCCGCTACAGTCGCCGACGCGCTCAAACAGCGTCTTCAGGCCACCCACTACCGCCCAAACAGCGCTTTGAACAAACCTACACAATCGCGGAAACCGGCTTCGAAGTCGCCGTTGCCGGGGTGATAGACGCTTTCCAGGGAAATCACGCCGTCATAGGCATCGTCGCGCAGCGCTTTGGCGATGGGGGCGAATTGGTCGGCCAATTGGCCTTCGCCCATTTTTTTGACTGTCAGCGTTGCCCGCGGTGTGTCGACCTGGACGTCTTTGATGTGGACATGCCCCAGATAGCCATCGCGCAATTCGTTGTACCCGTCCGGATAGGCGCGTTCGTGACACCAGCAATTGTTGGCCGGGTCCCAAAGCACTTTTAAGACATCCTTTGCGTCGAGGTCATCGATCAGCTTTCGGCCTGTATAGTTCGAGTTCACCATGGTCCCGTTTCCGGTTTCCACCACCAGCGTCACACCTTCGGCGCGCGCCAGATCGACCGCCGGCGCGATAAGCGGCAAGGTTTTGTCCCATGCGCCATGCGCGACGTTCCATTTCTCGGCGCCGCCGTGGCCCCAAAGGATCTGTTCCTTTTTGTTGGTCATAATACGGACCAGCGGACTGCCCAGGATATGCGCCATCTCGATCACGCGTTTCAGCGCATCCATATGTGCCGTGTGCGCCTGATCCCCCGGCGTGTTGGCTGTGGTCAGCCCTGCAAACACGTGGCGCGAGAGGCAGGACACCGGTTTCCCCCGATCGCGCAGCAGCGTGTCGATTTCGGCCATTTCTGCCGCAGAATGGTCGCCCACTTCCTTGTCGCCGACGAATTGCAGTTCGGCATAGTCGAGCCCGAATTCGTCCATGACATCAACCGCATGGGCCAGATCACGGCTGATCCCATCGCAAATGACACCCAGTTTCATTTCGCTCCCTCGCGGTGCAATTCAGCGCCGATGATGTCTTCGATCACGCGGGTGCAGGCCCAATTGTCGCCATCGGGGTACTTTGCCTTGCCCGCATGGAACACCTGCATGGCCGCCGAAGCCGTGTGAAGCGGCACGCCCAGGTCTTCGCCCAATCCCATCGAGATCGTCAGGTCTTTGTGCATCGTGTTGATATGGCTGCCTGTGCCTTGGAATTGACGGTCGATTATCTTTTCAAGCGCGTTATTCACGACGCCGCATCCAGCCGATGATGTTGAGAAGACGTCAAGAATGACCTGCCCCGGCACACCTGCTTTGGCCGCCAAAGCAGCGGCTTCAAAAGTTGCTGAAAACTGGGCCCCAATCAGCGATTGCAGACAGGCTTTCACCGTCTGGCCGTCGCCGGGTTTGGTGCCGACATGGTGGATATTGGCGCTGACAGCCTGCATCACCGGTTTGAACCGATCCAGCACATCGTCAGGTGCCGCTGCCATCATCGTTAAAGTCCCCGCTTGCGCGCCGGGAAAGCCGCCGGACACCGGCGTGTCGATCAGGTGCAGCCCCGAACCGTCCAGCATCGCGCCCACTTCAGCCGCCTCGCGCGGTTTGATGGTCGCCGAAAGGAGTATGGCACCGCCCGCGGGCATTGCCCCCACCAATCCTGCTTTGCCAAACAGTACGTCCTTCACCTGAGCGCCATTCATCACCATGACAAAGACAGCGTCTGCGTTTGTCCCGACCTCGGCGGGGGTGTCCGCCGGGGTGCCACCCATGGCCTGAAACGCGGCTATTCGGTCGGCGCTGAGATCCAGCCCCGCGACATCAAAGCCGTTTGCAATCAGATTCTTGGCCAAGCCCGAGCCCATATCGCCCAGACCGATTACCCCTGTTTTCATGGAAACAGATCCTTCCTGTTGTCGGACAAGCCGACGTTTTCAAAAATGGCGCGACAGCACCGGGTTCTAAAGGGATTTCACGCGTCGCGAAGACGTCGGGCGGGTCCGATAGACATCCCACTGCCCGGTTAGGTGGGGACAGGCTGGCAAAACGTGCGCGGTCTGTCCAGAGGGCATGCAATGTGCGGACGCCCTGCCCTTGGGCCAACCTATGCGCAGGTCAGCGCCTACTAGCTGGCGATATCCAGCAAGTCTGCGCGGCGGCCAAGTACAACTTCTCGGGCTTCCCAATTGTATCGCGTGTCTTCGGCAACGGGGGCAAAGAACAAAACGCCGCCGTTCCGCCACGGATCCAGAACGACGCCTTTTGAATACCCGTCGCCTTTGCGACTGATGATCGCGGTTGAATGGTCAATCCGTATGCCCCGACCTTCGGAAATGGCGCGGTTCATCTCAAGCGTTTCAAACCCTTCAGCGTCAAGCCGCTGCTCCATATCTTCTGCCCAATGCCAGCACAGACCGCGCGGCTTCAGCCCCAGATTGACCTTGGTGTTATGCACCAGTGGTGGGTCGGTGATCTGATAGCGCATGGCCAGTTCGCTGGTGTAATCAAACGCAATCTGTGCCGCGCGGGCGGCTTCTTCGGGGTCGATGTCAGGGCCCATGGCCAACAGATCGGCGTTCAGGTCAACAACATCGGTGCCGCGCGCCAGTTTCTGAGATGCCCCGCCGCAGGCCGCCAAAGGCAGCGCGAGAAGGCTAAGGCAAAAGCTACGTTTCGAAATCATCTTTCCTGCCCAGCTTCGTTTTTTCGTTGGGCTCATCCTATCGCAAGTGATCGAAGGGTTGAAAGGAAATACCTAACCTGGGGGAATGGAGGGCGAAAAAAGCGCCCGCTCAATGAGCGGGCGCAAAGTTTCGGAACGAGGGACAGTGATTGAAGCCGGGTGTTCCGTACCCGACCCATAGGATGGAGATGTGCATCAAATACTCACATGGGAAGACCGTTTCCCAAATTTGTGAACAATTTTCTAAAATCAGGCCAGAACACCGGGCCAGTTTGCATCGGCCTTTTTGACATTGCCGGGAATGTCTTTTTTCCAGACGCTGCGCACATCGACCGAGAAGTTGAGGTAAAGCCGATCTTCATGCACCGTCCAAGCTTCGGGATCGGTGGGCGCCGTTGCCCCTTTGGAAACCGCAAAGGCGCAGTAGCCGCCGTATTTGGGGCCGAATTTTTCAGGGTCTGCGTCGAACATGGCTTTGTTCTCGGCGCTTGCGAACAGCATCTTTGCGCCTTCCCAGTCAGACTGAAACGCCATGTCGCCTTTCACAGGCGCGCTGTCGGTAAAATAGGCCACTGGATCGAAGCCGTTGATGGCAATGCCGTCGGTGGCAAAGACAGGTGGTTTGGCGGCAAAGGCGGGTTGAGCAATCAAAGCCGCGGATGGCAGGGCAAGCGTGCCCAAAACAAAAGTACGACGGTTCAGCATGGTCTGGTTCCTTCTGTAAAAGACAGTTGGATCATGCTGGATTTGGATGCCCCGGTCATCCCTGCTCGCGGGGAAGTGAAAGCACCGTGAGATCAATCGAAGATATCGAACAGGTCTTCGGCCACATCCCAGACCTCTTCCATGAATTTTCGCGACAGGCTTTTCATCTTCTTTTTCTTCTTTTTGAACGCCTTGTCCGATTTTCGCGCCGGTCGAGGGGCAGAACGGATTGGCGAGGGGCGGATCAGTTCGCGATCACCTTGCGCATCCGAACGTAGCATTTTCATTTCATGCAAAGGCGCGCCGCAGGTCGAACAGGCCAATTCATGCCGCTCTTTGCCGCGCAGGATCAGCGCTGCGCGCGTCCCACAGTAGCAACAGGTTGCAATCTTTGTCGCCATCAGCTTTCTCGTTCGCGCGCAACGTAAAGCGACACCGCTGCCGCATTTGATACGTTCAGCGAGCCAAAGTCGCTGGCAAATGGGATGCGTGCCAATCGATCGCATGTGTTGCGTGTCTTTTCGCGCAACCCCGGCCCTTCGGCGCCCAGAACCAGAGCGACACGCGGACCAGCAGTTGTCAGCGATACGGCAAGGTCTGTTTCAGCCGCGCCATCCAGGCCGATTAGTTGAAACCCAAGCGTCTTCAGGTCTTCCATCGCGGCGGACAGATTGCCCACGCGCACGTAAGGCTGGCGTTCCAAAGCACCCGAGGCGGTCTTGGCCAATGCGCCTGTTTCCGGCACAGAATGACGTTGGGGGGCAATAACTGCGCGCGCGCCAAACACTTCGGCCGAACGAAGAATTGCACCGACATTGTGGGGGTCGGTCACCCTGTCAAGAAGAAGCACCAGCGCTGGCCCGGTTTCAGGCACTACACCGCGCAAACCGCCCCAATCCAAAGGTGCCACTTCCAAAGCTACGCCTTGATGAACAGACCCCGGATCAAGCGGGGCGGGAAATTTGCGCGCGTCCGCCAGCTCGGGTGAAATATCAACGCCGTCCAAAGCATCGGCCAGTTTGTCCCGCGCATTTTTCGTGACGATCAGCCGTTTCCTTTTGCGGTCCGGGTTCAACAAAGCGTCGCGGACGGCGTGCAAACCGAAAAGCCAAACCGTGCTTGATTTGGCCTGTTCTTTGCGAATGATCCATTCGGGTTTTTTTGCCATCTCCTAGGCAGCCTCGACCGCGCGAACAACGTCGTCGACCACGGTGTTCAAAAGGCTTTCGTCTTCGCATTCTGCCATCACGCGGATGACGGGTTCGGTTCCCGATTTGCGGATCAGCAGCCGGCCTTTGCCGTTCAATTGTGCTTCGGCCTCTGCAATCGCTTGTTTGACCAGCCTGGTCTCCATGGGGGTGGCGCCCGTGTCATAGCTGGCGTTCTTCAGCAATTGCGGCACCGGGTCGAACACCTGGCGCAATTGGCTGGCGGTTTTCCCGCTGCGCTTCATCTCGGCCAGAAATTGCAAACCGGCCAACAGCCCGTCGCCGGTTGTGGCAAAGTCGGTCATCACGATATGGCCCGATTGTTCGCCGCCCAGGTTGTAATTGCCGGCCCGCATCGTTTCGACAACATAGCGGTCGCCAACGCCGGTACGGTGCAAACCGATATTGCGCGCGCCCAGAAACCGTTCCAGCCCAAGGTTCGACATAACCGTCGCCACCAGCGCATTGCCCTTCAGGCGGCCTTCGTCGGCCCAAAGGCTGGCAAACAGACCCATGATTTGGTCGCCATCCGCCACCTTGCCGTTTTCATCGACCACCATAATCCGGTCGGCATCTCCATCAAGGCACAGTCCCACATCCGCCCCTGTCTCGCGCACAGTCTTTTGAGCAATGTCCGTATGGGTCGAGCCGCAGCCCAGATTGATATTGGTCCCGTCCGGGGACACGCCAAGTTCTATGATATCCGCCCCCAGTTCCCACAAGACCTGCGGCGCAGCGCGGTATGCCGCGCCATTCGCGCAATCGACCACGACTTTCAGCCCATTCAATCGCGCGCCGCCAATGGTCGATTTCACCCGTTCGACATAGCGAAACAGACCGTCATCAATCCGCTTGGCGCTACCAATGTTCTCGGCGGCGGCCAAGGCAATTTCGCCATCCATCAACGCTTCGATCTCGATCTCGGCTTCGTCGGATAACTTAAACCCATCGGGGCCGAAAAATTTGATTCCGTTGTCCTGATGTGCGTTGTGGCTGGCCGAAATCATCACGCCCACGTCCGCGCGCATGGATTTTACCATCATGCCAACCGCAGGCGTTGGTACTGGGCCAAGCAGCAGAACATTCATGCCGGTCGACGTCAGACCTGCCGTCAATGCGTTCTCGAACATGTAGCCTGACAGCCGGGTGTCTTTTCCGATCACCACCCGATGCGCGACCGATCCGTCGCGGCGGAAATACCGCCCGGCGGCGGCGCCAAGGCGCATCGCCATTTCCGCTGTCATCGGCGGCTGATTTGCCCGCCCCCTGACACCATCTGTCCCGAAGAGTTTTCTTTCCATGGCCTGCCTTACGCCTCTTGTTTTGAGAGAGCTATACCAGCGGAAAAGAAACCGTTCAAAGGTCGATGGGGAAATCAGCCTATGTTGAGGAAACTACCGCGATGCCAGTCGCGACGGTTCACGGTAAAAATGATGAAAGCCTATCGTCGTGGTGCGCGGGAAAACCTTGCTCCACTTGGGATTGACCGCCTTTGTGTGGTAATGCGTGGCACCGTTGGTCAACGGGCGTGGGGCGTTGTTCAGCATCAGCTTCGCGATCTTGCCAACACGTTCGTAGGCGCGCTGATCTGTCATCGTCTCGGGCCGGCCATCACAGGTGTATGTGAACTGACAGCGAAACTTTTTGCCCGTGCCCTGATTGATCACACCGCAGACGCTTCCTGGATAGCGGGGATCATCCACGCGGTTCAGCACCACTTCGGCTACGGCAAACATGCCGCGCACGGTTTCCCCGCGCGCTTCGAAATAAAGCGCTTCGGTCAAGCAGGACCACGCCTTACCGCCTTTGGTGGGCCGCATCTGGTCCAAACGTTCGCGCGAGTAGTAAGACGGAGCGTCGCCGGGTTTTCCAATCAAGCGTTCGATGCCACGCCGGTTCAGCGACGCAATCGAAGACGTTTCCGCCCGAAAAAGCGACGACAACCGCGCATCCAGACCCACAGTTGGGTTGCCTGAAGTGGACAGCGTTACATCTGCCACCGCAGCGCGACCGAACAGACAGACACACAGAGCCGCCCAAAAGGCTGCTTTTGCAAAACCAGTCATTGACCCCCCTTCACGGAGCACAAATCAAAACGCAGGAACCGCCCAGCAACGTCCCGCCTTTTTGCGATACCTGTCCGCCTTTCGAATGGCCAGAGTTCGAAATGTGACAATTTATGCAACAAGGCCGACATTATGGGCAGGATTTTGCCGACGCGCGCACGAACCTACCGCTGGTTGCCAAATTTAGGAGTTGGCGGACCGGCGCGCCAGGATCGCAAGATGCGCCGCTGCCAATCTGGCGACCGGCACGCGGAAAGGCGAGCAGCTGACATAGTCGAACCCGGCATCGCGGCAGAATGCGATCGAATCCGGGTCGCCGCCATGTTCGCCACAAATCGACAATGTCAGATCAGGGCGCTTGTTTCGCCCGCGTTCGGCGCCCAGGCGTAACAGCTCGCCCACGCCTTCCAGGTCCAGCCGGTGAAATGGATCTTCGGGAAACACGCCCTGACGCACGTAGTCCGACATAAAATGTCCCGCATCGTCGCGACTTAACCCATAGGTCATTTGTGTCAGATCGTTTGTGCCAAAGCTTAAAAACGATGCATGGGCGGCAATATCATCGGCTCTTAGCGCCGCGCGGGGCGTTTCGACCATTACGCCCAGACGATATTCGAAATTCTTGCCGGATTTTGTGCGCACATCCGCCGCGATAGCTTCTAGCCTGCTTTGGATCAATTCAACCTCGCGCTTGGCCGAAACCAGCGGGATCATAATTTCGGGCACAACCGGATTGTCGTTTGCCGCCGCATGTATTGTCGCCAGAAAAATCGCCCGCGCTTGGGCTTCATAGATTTCAGGCAAAGTCACGCCCAGACGCACACCGCGCAAACCCAACATCGGGTTGAATTCCGCCATTGCTTCGACGCGGCGGGTCACTTTTGTGACCGACAAACCCAAGGCTGCTGCCAGATCGCGAATGCCTTCCTGACTCTGGGGCAAAAACTCATGCAGCGGTGGATCAAACAGACGGATGCACACCGGCTTGCCCGCCATAATCTGGAAGAGTGCGGAGAAGTCGTGCAATTGCATCGGCACCAGCCGATCCAAGGCCGCCGCGCGACCTTCGGCGGTATCGGCAAAGATCATTTCACGCATCACCGTTAGGCGTTCATCGTCAAAGAACATATGTTCAGTGCGACAAAGACCGATCCCTTCGGCCTTAAACGTCAGCGCAATGCGCGCTTCTTCCAGAGTGTCGGCATTGGCGCGCACTTTGATGTCGCGCGCGTCATCGGCCCAGCCAAGAAGTATTTGAAACGTATCGTCCAGCGCCGGTTCCAGCAGCGGCACTTCACCCGCGATGATCGACCCGGTCGTGCCATCAATCGTCACCACATCGCCTTCAGCAAACTCGCGCCCGTCCCGGGCAACGATGCGTTTGGCTTTCCGGTCATAGTGAATTTCGGATGCACCGACGACACCGGGCAATCCAAGACCGCGCGCAACCATAGCGGCGTGGCTGGTCATACCGCCCCGCATCGTCAACACGCCTTCGGCTACATGCATGCCGCGAATATCTTCGGGCGAGGTTTCGCGCCGCACCAGAATAGCCGCCTCGCCGCGAGAGGCGGCGGCCTGAGCGGCGGCGGAGGTAAACATCAATCGGCCAGTTGCCGCGCCCGGGCTTGCCGCCACGCCATATCCCAACACATCCCGGCGCGCCAAAGGGTCGATCTGACGGTGCATCAATTCCGTCAAGCCACCGGGGGGGATGCGCAAAACTGCGTCTTCTTGGCTGATAACACCGTCTTGTGCCAAAGCCACAGCAATGCGTACCGCCGCGCGCGCCGAGCGTTGCACGCGCACCGCGTCCAACACGCTAAGCGTGCCACCATCCAGCGTGAATTCGATTTGCATTTCTTCGCGCAGACGCTGGCGGCAAATCGCACCAAATTCGACCAGTTTATCAAAGCCTTCGGGCAACAACTCTTGCAGCGATTTGCCCCGTTGATCAACCGTCAGGTAAAAGGCGCCGTCGTCTTCCAGCGCATCCCGGCCCTGAGACTGGCTTAGATACCGTCCTGTGATCTGAGGCAGTCCGGTTTTCGACGACACAAACTGAATAACGCCCGACCCGCTTTCCGGTGGGCCAAGGCCCGGAGCCATCTTTTGCACGACCAAACCAAGCCCCGCGTCATCGGGTGCGCCGTTTGCGTGACGCAACAACCGGGCCGATGTGCTTTCCCACGCCCGCGCCATCGCTTTCAGTACCGCTGCAAGCTGAACGGCGGGGTCCTGCGGGAAAGGTTCATCTGCTTCTTCTTCATACGCTGCCAGCATATCTGACAAGGCAGGCGCATCCGCGACCTCAAATTCGAAACTTTCGGGATCAAGATGAACGATTTCGACCGCGTAGGTTTGCACAAAACGCGCATACATTTCGTCCGCCGCCGCGTGCCCCAAAAGGTTGGCCAATTCCGCGTGGCGGGCATCGTTCATCCCGATGTTCAAAACCGCGCCTGGTCCGCCCCAATCCGGGCTTTCGGAAGATGGTCTGACCGATACCAGCGGTGCCGCGCTGAAATTCTGAAGAATGGCGGGCGTATCGACCTGCATGCCGGTTGCAATGGCGCGCACCGTGCTAAAGGGAAGGGCAACGGTCAAAGGGACCGGCATGTTCAGACGAATAAGGCGCTGTAAACACTTGGCGCGGCCGCCATGGGTATTGGCCGCGACACTCGCGGTTTCGTCAATGACGATGAATTGCTCAAGTTCAACGTTTTTCTGCACTGCGGCGATTCCTTCGTCCGCAGCTTAAAAGCTTAACGTTCACAATCAAGCATTGTCAGAAAATGATTACGGCTTGCCAGCGGAAAATCGCGATTTTCATGTAACCCACTGATAAGACGCGCAATCTCAAGATGCCGCACTGCAACAATTCGGTTGAGCGCGCATTTTCACCACCCTAAAACCGTCTAGCCTTCGATACGGGTCAGGTTCGCGACGCTTAAACAGATGGTGCTGATCCGATGCAGCAAATTCAATCTGTTGCGGCGCAGAATTGCGCTTTCGGCGTTGACTTGCACGGTTTCGAAAAAGGCGTCAATCGGGGTCCGCAGTCCAGCCATTGCTGTCATAGCATCGCCGAACCGTTTTTCGTCGATTGCCGGCACAATCAGCGTTTCGGCCTGGTCCAAAGCATCGAACAAAGCTGTTTCAACCTCGGTTTCGGCAAGCTTTGGGTCCGGCCCGAAGGAATATTCGACACCATCGTTGTCTTCGGCCTGTTTCAGAATGTTATGCGCACGTTTGAAACCCTGCAAAAGATTCTCGCCATCACTGGTTTTCAACATTTCGGCCAGTGCGACCGAGCGCTGCACCAACAAGGTCAGATCATCAGCATTGGGCATGGCGAGACAGGCGTCGATCACATCATGGCGCACGCCTTTGTCGCGCAGAAAGACTTTCAACCGATCATGGAGAAAGCCTAAAAGGTTGGTCACAGTGCCATCCACATCAAGGCCTTCAATCTCGAACGCCGTGCTGAGATGCGTACCCGCCACTTGCGCCAGGGGAATGACAACGTCGTTTTCCAGGATCAACCGGATTACACCCAATGCCGCACGCCGAAGTGCAAACGGGTCTTTCGACCCTGTCGGTGTTTCGTCAATCGCCCAAAACCCGGTCAATGTGTCGATCTTGTCGGCCAGCGCCACCGAAACTGATAGTGGTTCGCCTGGCACATCATCCGACGGGCCAAGTGGCTGGTAATGTTCGCGCGCCACTTGCGCTATCTCATGGCTGAGCCCGGCGGCAAAGGCGTATTTGTCACCCATGACGCCCTGCAATTCCGGAAACTCGTACACCATTTCAGAGGACAAATCGGCCTTGGCCGTTAGCGCAGCGGTTTCTGCATCATCGACATTCGCGCCGACCAAAGGCGCAATCGTCCGGGTAAGCGCGGCAATCCGCTGAATGCGTGCAAATTGACTGCCAAGCTTGTTGTGAAAGGTAACGTTCTGCAACGCGTCCGTCCATTGGGTGATATCCGTCTGAGCAACGCGCAGGTCGTTTTCCCAAAAGAACTTGCCATCCGCCAACCGCGCCGAAAGCACCTTTTGATTGCCAGCCAGAATGGTCGCACCATCGTCGTCGGTTTCCCGATTGGCGACGGTTACAAATTTGACGATGTGACCCGATTTATCGCGGACGCTGAAGAATTTCTGGTGTTCGCGCATCGAGGTTTGCAAAACCTCGGCCGGTAGTTCCAAGAATGCATCGTCGATCGCCCCCATCAGCACGACGGGCCATTCGACCAACCCGGCCACTTCTTTCAGCAGGGCTTCGTCTTTCACGACATCAAGCCCTTGGGCAAAGGCCATCTGCGTTGCGTCATGCCAGATCTTTTCGGATCTTTCATCAAGTGACAGAAGGACATTTGCCCGTTTCAACTTGGTGACATAGTCATCGAACCCCGTCACCGAAAATGGCTTGGGCGACATAAATCGATGCCCCGCCGTGGTATCGCCTGCTTTGATATCGTCGATCTGCAAAGGCACTGTGACCGTGCCTGCTTCATCGCTCAACACGCAAAGGATGGAATGCAATGGCCGCACCCAGCGCAACTCGCCGTCCCCCCAGCGCATGGATTTGGGCCAAGGGAAATTCCTAACAGTCTGTTCAACTACGTCTGCCACGATGTCGGCGGCGGGACGGCCCGGTTTGTCGATCGTGGCGAACCAGACCTGCCCTTTTTTGTCATCGCGCGCTTCCAATTGGTCTTTGGTCAGACCGGTCGACCGCAAGAAACCTTCCAGCGCCTTTTCGGGCGCATCAACCCGGGGGCCTTTGCGTTCTTCCTGAACCGCAGGGCTTTGCGCCAACACACCTTCGACCGACAACGCTAACCGACGTGGGGTGGAAAACGCACCGGCACCTGAATAAGTCAGCCCCGCCTCGACCAAACCATCGGTGATCAGGCGCTTTAGATCATCCGCGGCGCGCTTTTGCATCCGCGCCGGAATTTCTTCCGAGAAAAGCTCAATCAGAAGATCAGGCATTGTGGCCCACCTTTTTCATGCTGTGTGTAAGGCTCACTGGCCGGCCTTGGGCGGTGGCGGACAGCCTGCGGGCAACGGGTCGCCGTCGAATGATGCCTGACCACAGGCGTTGATCTGGTGCCAAACAAAGCCCCGACCATCGTCTGTAATCGCGACCACGCGATCAAACCCATACTCAATATTAAACGTTCCCATAAACCCAAACGCTGACCCATTTTCCAAAGCACCGCCAACCGCGCTGGCGTCAAAGCAATCGAACCAACCCGGCGCATTGTTCGGCACAGGCGTTTCATAAATTTCATAAGTCTCGGTTAAAAGCGCCAGGCTCATCGACGTCTCAAAGCACGCGCGGTACCGCAGGGGGGAACTGTCGGCGTCAATCCCCTTGAAGTTTTCGTACAAAATTGGCTCGGGCAACCCCGTATTCAGCGAAGTCAGTTGCACATCTTCGACAGCTGTTGCCTGAATTTCCTCGTAGAACGCGTGGACCTGCAGGTAATACATGCCAAATCCGGCCGCGATGGCCGAGATCACCAGAAACATGACCAGAACCTTTCCCACTATGCGCGCCCAGACGAAAAACGCTTTGCAAAGAATGTGAACATCATATGTCGGCCCCCGCCGCTTCTGTCATCACAAAGGCATCGGCACAGGCCTTAGCCAAGGCGCGCACCCGCCCGATATAGGCTTGGCGTTCAGTCACCGAGATCACACCACGGGCATCCAGCAAATTGAAGACGTGACTGGCCTTAATGCACTGATCATAGGCGGGATGCGCCATCACAATGGATTTGTCTGTCTTTGGGTCCAGTTTCTCGGCGGCCAGAATGCTCTGGCATTCGGCTTCGGCATCTTCGAAGTGACGCAAAAGCATATCGGTATCTGCCACGTCAAAATTCCAGCGCGAGTATTCCTGTTCGGTTTGGCGAAAAATATCACCGTATGACAAAGTCATCGAAGCATCCGGCGCATTGTATGGCATGTCCATCACATGGTCGATGCCAAGCACGTACATCGCAAGACGCTCCAGGCCATAGGTCAGCTCGCCACTTACCGGTTTGCAGTCATGCCCGCCCACTTGTTGGAAGTAGGTGAATTGCGACACTTCCATGCCGTCGCACCAAACTTCCCAGCCCAGCCCCCAAGCCCCAAGCGTTGGGCTTTCCCAGTCGTCTTCGACAAACCGGATGTCGTGCAAGGCCATGTCGATCCCGATCGCGTTTAGCGACCCAAGATACAGGTCCTGCAAATCTGGTGGCGATGGTTTGATCAGCACCTGAAACTGATAATAGTGCTGCAAGCGGTTCGGGTTTTCGCCGTACCGGCCATCGGTCGGGCGACGGGACGGTTGCACATAGGCGGCCGCCCAAGGCTTGCTTCCCAATGCGCGAAGCGTCGTGGCCGGGTGAAACGTCCCTGCCCCGACCTCCATGTCATAGGGTTGTAATACCGCGCAGCCCTTTGAGGCCCAATAGGTTTGCAGTGCCAGGATGATGTCCTGAAAACACTTTGGTTTCTCGCTGGCCATGCTGGGTCCTTCGGGAAAAATCGCGTTCTCAATAGGCAACAGGTGACAGAGGGTCAATGAGCCGAGGTTGAAAGGGCGTGCAACTGCCCCATCATCTCGCTAAAACGATGCAACGATTGCCCACTGGGGGGCGAAAATGAACAAGGGTATTCGTATGACGCGGACGGCTGCTGCGGTCTTGGCTTTCCTATTCATGGCGACACAGGCGATTGCACAAAGCTGGGTGCAGATTGAAGCGCAACCTAATGCGCCGCGTGCGCTGGAGCGTGCGCAAACCTTAAGCCGCACCCTGTCCGACATCAGCGTATTTCGGACTGGCACGCGCTGGCATGCTGTGGTTCTCGGGCCATTCGCAAGCGAGGCTGACGCAAACCGCCGCCTGGCCGAGCTGCGCGCTCAAAGATTGGTGCCATCCGATAGTTTTGTGGCTGACGGTCGCGGGTTCAGAGAGCGCATTTTCGGCGAAAGCACGCAAGCGGCGGCCGTTACACCCGCCAAACCGGCCGCGCCTGCCCCCGTTCTGAAGCCTGGGGAAGAAACGGCCGAAGACGCCCGCCGCGCGGAACGCAACCTGACGCGCGAGGACCGCGCATTGTTACAGACGGCTCTGAAGTTCGCAGGGTTTTACAATTCGGTCATCGACGCCGCATTCGGCCCCGGAACACGGCGTGCCATGTCTGCTTGGCAAGAAGCCAATGGCTTTGAATCGACCGGTATTCTGACGACGCTTCAGCGGAAAGACCTGATTGACGGCTACAACGAAGTCATCGCTTCGCTGAACATCACGCCCATTGTTGATGAAATGGCGGGCATCGAAATCGAGTTGCCCGTCGCACTTGTCGGCTTTGACCGCTATGACGCGCCTTTCGCGCATTACGAAGCGACCACCGATTTCGGGGCAAAGGTGGTTCTGATCAGCCTTGAAGGCGGACTGGCCACGTTGACTGCGTTTTATGACCTGATGCAAACGCTAGAAATTGCCCCGCCCGATGGCGAACGCAATTTAGGGCGCGAGAGCTTTACAATCGATGCGTTCAACGAACGCATCCGATCGCATATCTTCGCACGTCGGGCCGGCGATGCGGTAAAGGGGTACGCGCTTGTTTGGCCGCAAGGTGATGACAAACGGTACCGCATGGCGCTGGATGCGATGAAAGCCAGCTTTCGGACGACCGACGCAATCTTGCCGGAAAACGCGAGTTCCGGGGCACAAAACATCGATCTTCTGTCCGGGCTTGAAATCCGTCGCCCCGTTGCGTCGCAATCCGGTTTTTACATCGAAGCCGATGGAACTGTTCTGACCGCTGCGGCGGCCTTTGATCAATGCAGCCAGATCACGCTTGACGGTGATGTCGAAGCCGAACTTGCCGCGACCGACACCGCGCTTGGCGTAGCGCTTTTGCGACCGCGACAGGCCCTTGCGCCCTTGTCCGTCGCGCGTCTTACCAGCCTTGAGCCGCGTCTTCAGTCGGACATTGCCGTGTCAGGTTATTCCTTTGGCGGCGTTCTAACTGCGCCAACGCTTAGTTTTGGTAAACTGTCTGACGTCAAAGGTTTAGATGGGGATGATCGGTTGCAAAGGCTAAGTGTTGTCAGCGAACCGGGGGACGCAGGCGGGCCTGTTTTCGACAATGCAGGCGCGGTTTTGGGTATGCTTTTGTCACGCCCGACAGGCGCACGCCAATTGCCCGGTGATGTTGCCTTTGCGGTGGATGCCAACGTTCTTGCCCAGTTTTTGGAAACCAGCGGTGTGACGCCGCGCACGCAGGACAGTGGCGATCTGATGCCACCCGAAGATCTGACAACCCTTGCCACCGATCTGACCGTTCTGGTCAGTTGCTGGAACTGAATAGACAGGAGCCATCTGATGCCAACACCCAAACCGCTTCCCGGCAGCCATGTGTCCGCAATGTCGTTCCCCAAACCGGGCGGCGGGTCGATTGACATCGGTGGTGCGCGCGACGCCTGGACCTTGTTTGTAGTTTATCGCGGCAAACATTGCCCACGTTGCAAAGCCTATCTGAACACGCTGGAAGATATGCAGTCGGAATGGGCAGACGCCGGTTTCGACATCGTGGTTGTCTCTGCCGATACCGAAGAAAAAGCTGTGGCCGATTTGGCCGAGTTCGGCTGGACGTTCCCGCTGGGCTACGGGCTGGATGAAGATCAGATGAGCACACTTGGGCTTTATGTGACCGAACCGCTATCGGATGCGGAAACAGACCGACGCTTTGCCGAACCGGGCGTTTTTGTGTTGCGCCCCGATGGATCGCTTTTGCTGGTTGCCATTTCAAATGGCCCATCTGCCCGCCCCGATCTGGCGGCTTTGCTGGATGGGATGATCTTTACCAAGGAAAACGACCGCCCGCCACGCGGCACAGTCTGACCGTCATCCTGGCGTTTGAATATGCGTGACGGCGGTGCGGTCATTCGAGCGGCTGCTCAACTTGCGTATGTTTGGGGGGCCGCCACTCGTATCAGGGCGGCATCGATGGCCAGCTCTGCCGGTTCTGGCCTGCCGTACAGATATCCTTGCGCGCGAGCGCAGCCGATCTTTTGGATGACCTCGCTTTGTGCGATATCTTCGATACCTTCTACGATGACCGACATGTCCAAACCCGAACTCAATTCACAAATCGCGCGCAAAACGTGCTGCGATTCCTGCGAATGAACAATTTCTTCAATTAACGTGCGGTCGACCTTCAATTCATCCGCCAACATATTGCGCAGATAGGCCAGCGATGAATAACCGCTGCCAAAATCATCGATTGCGATCTTGCAGCCCAAAGCGCCCAGTTGCGCCAGAACGTGACGCACGCGTTCCCAATCATGGATCTGCACTGTTTCCGTGATTTCAAGTGTCAGCAATTCTGGCGGCAGACCTGATCGTTCAAGCGCGGTCTGCACATCTTCGACGATGTTGGACCCGTTGAAATGCAGCGCCGAAAGATTGACGCTGACTGAAAATGTGGCCCCGGCTGCAGCGTTCCGCTCAGCGATGATACGCGTTGCCTGCGACAACATAAAAAGATCGATATCCATCACCAGACCGGCTTCTTCGGCAAGGGTCACGAAGATGTCCGGCGAAACAAATTTTCCGTCACGTTGCCACCGTACAAGCGCCTCAAACCCGTAAGGTACTGCCGAGGGCAAATGGACTTTTGGTTGCAAATAGACGTCCAGCCCGCCATCAGAAATGGCCGCTTCCAGGTCTTCCAACATCCCGCGCCGTTCGCTGAATTTGACCTCAAGCGCGTCGTCATAAACCGTGTATCGCCCTTTGCCGCCTTCTTTAGAGGCATAAAGCGCGAAGTCACCCGCACGCATCATATTAGAGAAAGTCAGCCCCAAACATCGCGCCACTTGTTCCGAGGCCACAACGCCAATGCTTGCCTGTACTTCCAGCCGTTCGCCTTCAAAATCGATTGGCAGGCAAAGCGCTTCCAACAGACTGTCGGCATAAAATTCAAGGACGGACACGTCCTCGAATGGTACGCAGACGGCATATTCGTCCCCGGACAAACGCGCTGCAATCCCGCCTTGCGCCGCAATAGCCGCCGCGACCCGGTCGCCTGTCGTTTTCAACACCGCGTCCCCGGCCGCGTGGCCATAGGTGTCGTTGACCGCCTTGAACCCGTCGAGATCCAAAAGCAACACCCCTGTCGGCAGTTTCTTTTTCAGGCGTTTCTCAACCTTGTCGGTGAACTGAATACGGTTGGGCAAGGTTGTCAGAGCGTCGAAATATGCAAGATAGTCTGCCCGCCTCTCAGCACGCGCGCGGGCGTGACGGGCCACGATTTCCTTCCGCAAAAGGATCAGCGATATCGACATCGCTGCGGCAAGAACCAGAAAAATCACCCCAACCACGCGCGCCTGCTGTTCAACCTCACGCGCTTGCTGGTCTAGGAATTTGTCTTCCTGACGGCGCATTTTGTCCAGAAACGTTACAAGCCGTGACCGGGTGTTTTCGATATGCCAGAGCAGTTCAAGCTTCAGCTGGGCGATATCATGCACGCCTGCGGCCATGGTTCCATCGACAAAATCAACAAGCGCAAAAATTGCGTCACTTGGTGTCTCCGCATCATCATCGGGGAATAACGTGCTTTCGCGCGTCTCAAGTGACCGCGCCCGCACGTACAAAATGTCCAACGCGGCGAGAAGCTTGTCGTGCAGTGCAGGCGTCAAAGCGTTTGAAGCGACAAGCTCATCGACCACCAGCGTAAGCCGCAGCATGTCACTGATGCTGACGAACCCGTCGCGGACGTGGTTCTGGCGAAACACCTCATGCGATTTCAAGACGCGGTTGGCGCCTGATTGAAAGTAGAGCCCGGCCGACAGGCAAAGCACAAAGCCCGCCAGAACGGCAATCACCACCCCAAATCGGGTGGCAAAACCGTCAAGCAAGCGATGCAGCATTTCAGCACCGACCGGAATTATTCGACCACGGTAATTTCGGCGGCCATCCAGACCAGGTGGTTTTCATCCGCCACGTCTGAATTTCGGTACGCATCCCAGTCCAGGACGAATTGAATGGGGCCGCGTTCACGCCGCGAATGAGGCCGACCGTCAACACGGGTGGCGATCAAGAAGCTTTCGCCTTCCCAAACTGCGCGATCCATGGTGATGGTAAAGTCATTCTCGGCACGAACGCGGATGGCCTTCACGTCTGCCATCCCGTGACGTTCCAGAAGATCGCGCAACAGAACCCCCTGAAACACTGCCTCGTCGTCGCGCCATGGCGTACGTGTCGTCATTTCATAGGTGTTCAATTGCTCCAGCGCGGCCGGGGTGTATTCCACCTGTTCGCCGCCCGGCATAACCAAGGTCAAGCTGGCTGGACGATGGGTGATCTGCGTCAATTCCACAGGGCTTGGGCCAGACGCCAGGGACACACCCGGCGAGGCCAATGAAACGAGTGCGGCACAAACAGCCAGTTTGAACGACGAAAAACGCGGCATAGCAGTCTCCTTCTTTGCATCGAGACTGACTAGGCCATGAACCTTTCCGAGACGTTTCGACTCAAGGGAAAAGCATTTTGGATTTAACTGATCTTGACCATAGGCACATTCGTCAGACCCGCCAGAACCGGGTAGTGAACAGCACGAAAACCACCATCAGTTCCAGCCGTCCAACCAGCATCGCTGACAAGAGAATCCATTTCGCAACCGTATTCAGATCGCCAAAATTGCCATCCGGTCCGATGATCGGCCCCAAACCCGGCCCCACATTCGCAATCGCCGTTGCCGCCCCGCTGACCGAGGTCACGAAATCCAGACCGGTCGCACTTAGCAATATCGCCACCACGCCAAACGTAACGATAAACATCGTCAGAAACGCCATAACAGATGAAATGACGTCTTCACCTACGGTGCGGCCTTCGTACTTCAGATGAAACACGCCGTGTGGCGAGTGAATCCGTCGAATTTGGTTGGCCACCGCACCGAACAGCAATTGATACCGGAATATTTTGATCGAACAACATGTCGAGCCCGCACAGCCACCGATCAACCCGGCAAAGAAAAACACCGCCACCGGAAATGTGCCCCAAAGCTGATAATCCGTACTGGCATAACCTGTGCCCGTCGTGACTGAGGTTATGTTAAACACCGTCTGGCTAAGCGCTGATCCAACCTCGGCGCCACCCCAGACCTGAAACGCGAATACCACCAGAATACCGGCGGCCAGTACCACTAAAAACGTTCGTATCTGACTGTCCTGCACCAATGGTTGCGAAGTGCCGGCCAAAAGCTGCACATAGCGTACGAAGGGCAAACTTGCGAGCACCATGAACAGGGCGGCAACAAACTCGCCGCCCCCACCAAAGCGTGTAAAACTGTCGTCATATGTGGAAAACCCCCCGGTCGCCACGGTCGTCATGGCGTGATTGATCGCGTCAAACACGCTCATGCCGATGGACATATACGCCAGGCCGCAGGTCATGGTCAGAACCAGATAGACAATAGAGATCCGTGAAGCGATTTCCGCCGCCCGCGGCAAGACTTTGCCGTCGGTGTCAAATGCCTCTGATCGGAAGATTTGCATGCCGCCCACGCGCAACTCGGGCAGAAACGCCATGGCGACGACGATAATACCAATCCCGCCAAACCATTGCAGCATCGAGCGCCACAATAGCAGACCGGCAGGCAGATCATCCAAGCCCGACAGCACGGTCGAGCCGGTTGTGGTCAAACCCGACATGGCCTCGAAATAGGCATCTGTGAACGACGCGGCAGTTGCGCCGCCCACAAATGGTATCGCGCCAAACACGGGCAACACCGCCCAAACGCCCGAAGTTAGAATAAACGTCTGCCGCGTGTTCATGCCCCCACCCACAGCATTGGCCGAGGCAACCGACACCAGACCGCCTGTCAAAACAGTGATTATGGCGGCTTCCAAAAACACGCCCGCGTGGCCATTGCCTTGCCAAAGGTCCAACGACATCGGCGCCAGCATGGACAAACCCAGCAAGGCGACGAGAATACCAATCACATATCCCACGGGACGCATGTCAATCATGGGGGCGAGCCTTGTCGTCGCCGAAGCGCCAAGTCAACCTGTCACATTCTCTGGCTTTTGTTGCGCGGCAATCGGGCGACCATGTTCGTCAAAGAACGGGTTTTTGCGCCATGTCCCGGTTAGTCGTGCTTTGATTGCACGCCCAACGAACCCCATGATCAAAGGCAAAAGCCGCCCTTTGGGTTCTTTCACCCAATCCGTCGCGCCTTTCAGATGCACGCGACCACTGACGTGGGGCAAATGTTCGGCAGGCGAGATGTCGTGCGCCTGAAAGCTGGCAAAAGGCACCTGTCGGGTGGCAAGCGTGTTTGCCATCGGCGTGCCACAACACGTTGTGTACCACCGCAAGGGCCCTTTTTGCGTGATCTGAAACCAAGCCAGATGGTCGGTGCCTTTCCGGAAAGACACCCGGTCCGGCGCCACTTGCAACAAATCACTGCCGCCTGCGGCATCCAACCGGTCTGCCTTATTCAACCGCTCGACAAACGCCCGGCAGCTTTGACAATAGCAAATCAAACGCGCGCCCTTGACCGGCAAGTCGGCCTCAACAGCGCCGCACTGACAGCGCCACAGCGATTGTTCCATGATTTCACCTCATGCAGATCGGCGTCATCGTAGCCAACAACCCGGCGCAAGCAAAGGCTGCGCCGCCGCAAGACAAATTTCACGGACTTATCCCCGGTGAATAAGCGTTTCGAACAGACGTGGGTCCAAGCTGACGTCGGCGAAAGTGGTGCCTTCGGTCAGCACTGAAACGGCGTCATGGCTGTGCAGGCTTTCCTGATGGCTTGCCACCACACGGAAATCATCGACACGCTGATCGGCTTGCAACGCCTCGGCAAAAAGACGCGCTGCATCTTCGACGAAGATCGGATTGGCTGCGTTTAATTCGGCAAAGGCCTGTTCGTCTTCGCGCTTTACCATAACTTGCGTTTCTGTCGGCACGGCCCGGCGGCAAAGCGCAATTGCGTCTTCAAACCAAAGCACGGGCGCGGCGGGGTCAACGACCATCGACAGGCGCGCGACCGAACGCTGTGAATGTGGTGTTGCCAATTGACCGCGTTCACGGCGCGCATGTTCGGACAGTTCCAGAGAGCATGGACAGGTCGACGAATATACGTAGTCCAGATGCATCACCCGCAGCCGTTCACCGTCTTTGTCGATCACTTCAAGTGCGACGTCGTAATATTGCCAGCCCGTCAGACCCGAGCGTAGGCTTTCGACCTGCATTGGGAAAGTGAACCGCATTGCAATACGCGCTTCAGAGCTTTCCAGATCAGACCGATAGTCGTCTAGCGCCGCCTCGATCACTTCAAAACTGAAGGCGCTTTCGGCGTGGCCATAGAACGAGCGCATGATCCTGCTCATATTGATGCCTTTTTTGTCTGCCTCCAGGCTGACCGAACCGGTAACCGAGCAATCAAGCATGCGATCCCCGCCCTCTTTCATTTTAAACCGAACTGGCAAGCGAAAGTTAGAAATTCCAACGTGCTGGATGGGCCGATTTGCCCCCTTGATCAAAGAAGACGGGCCATTCTGCAGGTCGGGCAGGTTGTCCCGATAGGCCACGTCGGCCGAAAATGCATCAGGATAGCTGCGCGAAAATTCCGGATAAGCAACGGCCTGATCCAGCACGAGCGATGCGTCTTTCCCTTGCGTTTCTGCCCAACGTTTCAGGACGGCCAAGGCCTGTTCTGCCTCGTCCTTGCTGATTTCACGATCAATAGATGCAACATGGATATTCATGGCAGATCTCCTCGCCGGGAATGCGTCCGAAGGATGCGCTCGCGCGTGTAAACAAAAAGGGTTTCTTAAATTTTACGATCAAAGCGGTGGCTTGGATCTAACATATTTTGCCACAAAATTGAAAAGAATCTGCGCTGGCGCTGACACGTCTGCCTCACGCACAGCTTGCGCCAGTGTCTCGGCTTCGCCGGGTTCGAAGTATCCATGGTCCCGGTAAATGCGAATTCGGTCAGCAAATACAGGCCCGTCCGCTTCGGGATGAAACTGGGTCGCATAAACATTCCGGCCCACTTTTATCATCTGGTACGGGCAGGCTGCACCCGCCATCAAATGCACAGCACCTTTGGGCAAAAACTGCACGGCTTCTTTGTGCCCGACTAGAACATTGAACACACCGGGCAGGCCCGCAAGCAACGGGTCCGCCGCACCGGCTTCGGTCAGCCGCGCTTCGACCGCGCCCACAGGTTCGCCGAAGCGTTCTTTTGAAACCTTGCCACCCAGATGATGGGCTAGAATGCCGATGCCTGCGCAGCATCCCAGAAATGGCACGTCCCGCGCAACAATGTCCGGCAGAAGCGCCAAAATCTCCGCCTCGGCCCGTGCTTCGACTGGATTGCGCGTGGCCGGATTATCGCTGACGCACCCAGGGCCACCGCCTACGATCACTGCGGCATAATCGTCCAATCGGAAATCATCCGGCAAAGGGGCGGCTTCCATCCGATGCCGCACAACCTGAGACCGGGATAACCCGCCTTTGTCGAGAAACGCCTGAAACTCGCCATCGGATGCATCATCTTCGGGCCGAAGTTGCAGGATCAAAACAGGTTTCATGTCTGTCTCATCTTACTTGCAGCCCTATCCCGGCATCGGCATGCAGCTGGGCTAAGTCTGACCGGTCGCGCTGCGTCGGCACCACCATACCCAACTATTCTGCGTCGCCTGTCTGGAACGACCAACCTGTGGTCAGACGGACTTAAGCGCCTTTAACAGGTCTGCAATAAGATCATCTGCATCTTCAAGCCCGACCGACAAGCGGACAAGCCCAGGCGAAATCCCCAAATCGGAGCGCTGTTCTTCGGACAGGCGCGAATGCGTTGTCGTTGCGGGATGCGTTGCGATCGATTTGGCGTCGCCAAGGTTGTTCGAGATGATTACAATGTCCAACGCATTCAAGAAACGAAACGCCGCTGCCCGCCCGCCTTTGATGTCAACTGCAATCACCGTTCCGCCTTTTTCAAGCTGCGCTGCTGCCACAGCATGGTCAGGGTGGCTTGCCAGCCCGGGGTACAGCACGCGTGTCAAATGCGCATGCCCTTCCAGAGCCTTCGCAATTGTAAAGGCGCTTTCTGCTTGCGCCCTTACCCGCAAGTCAAGCGTTTCCAACCCCTTTAGCAACACCCAAGCCGTAAACGGGCTCATCGCGCAGCCGGTGTGCTTTGCAAAAGGCTCGACCGTTTTTCGGATAAATTCCCGCGTGCCCAAGACCACACCTCCCAAAACGCGGCCTTGCCCGTCGATATGTTTTGTTGCGGAATAGACGACGACGTCTGCCCCCAACTCAATCGCCCGGCTGAAAATCGGTGTCGAAAAGACGTTGTCAACGATCACCAAAGCCCCGACAGCATGCGCAATCTCTGCGACGGCGGGTAAATCGACCACCTCAAGCGCCGGGTTCGACATGCTTTCGAAAAACACCGCCTTGGTGTCTGGCCGCATAGCAGCGCGCCACTGATCCAGATCTGTGCCATCGACAAAGGTCACCTCGACGCCAAACCGCGTCAGAACCTCTTCGAGAATATAAAGACATGACCCGAACAACGCGCGCGCCGAAACGACATGATCGCCCGCCTGCAACACAGACGCCAAAGCCGCATGCACGGCGGCCATGCCCGACGCAGTGGCAAAGGCATCTTCGGCACCTTCAAGCCCTGCGATCCGGTCTTCGAACATTCGCACGGTTGGGTTGCCATAACGCGCATAGATAAACTCGTCGGGGCCTGCCTGATCAAACCGCGCTTCGGCCTGTTCGGCGGTGTCGTAAACAAAGCCTTGCGTCAGCATGATTGCTTCGCTTACTTCGCCGTACTGACTGCGCCGTGTGCCTTCGTGCACCAGCCGCGTCCGCGTCTTCCAGGTATCGAGTTTTTTCTTAGTCATGGGGGACGCCTCCTTCGCAAACAAAAACCCCCACCGCACGAGCGCCGGGGGCTTAACGTCCCTGACCTCTTTAGCGGAATATTTAACGTGGCCCGCAATCCGGTGAACAAATCGCCACGGCACTTTCGCTACGCGCCGCGCCGACCAAGGTCAAGGGTCATTGCTCGCGTCAGCAATTCTTAACATGTGCTTGCTAAACCGTCCGAACCGATATCCGGACGACATTCGACGCCCATGATGATGCTTCAAACTCTGAACAGGCGCTTCAGTCGCAACCGACGCAGAACCGACGTTGCGGCGGTCATTGACCTGGACGGCAAACAAATACCTGCCGTTGTTCGGGATATCAGCTATCGCGGCATGAAACTCTCTGTCCCCCTCGCGATCCCGTCGGGAACGCCGATTTCGATACAGACATTGCGGCAGGACATTCCTGCAATCGTGCATTGGTATGATAAGGGGTACATTGGCGTGAATCTGCTGGACCGATTGGACAGCCCTACTCTAATTGCTCTGGAATCGGCCGACGATGTGCTCGCAAAATTCCGATGACCCAAGTTCTGAATCGAAATGATCGACCTATGACTGCGTAGTGACAGGCTAGCGCCGCAAATGTCGGCCAAACGGAATCATTGGGTACGGTTTGCATTGAAAATGCTCACATAATCCATCGTATTGGCTGACTTGGCCTCGCGAACTGCGTGAATTTCGTGAGGATTCCATGAGATTCTCGTGAGATTCCCGTGATCAAGTGTTAATTTTGCCACTTTGTTGCAAATGTTAACAGAAGCGAGATCAAATATTTCAACACCTTTTCAATGACTTAGATCGATAAACCATTTTGAGCGCAATTGTTACATCAATTCACAACCAACTGTCGTGCAAATGATTAAACACTCCCTTAGCTATTCTATCAGCACAACCGTGCTCCTTGCGGAACTGAACAAGCACTTTCAAACCGCACTGCCCTGAGACGCACCTTAAAGGAGATGCACAATGCGTTTTGTAACACTGATCACCGCGGCCCTGGTCGCTTCCGCCACCGCCGCTTCCGCAATGAAAGCAACAGATCTTGACATTGATGGCGACGGTTTTGCCTCGATCGGCGAAGTCCGCCAAATCTTCCCTGGCTTTTCTTCGAACGATTTCCGCGACATCGACGTCAACCGTGACCGTCGCCTGAGCGACAGCGAACTGAACGCTTCTGGTGTTTCGGCAATCGTTGGCCGCTATCAGGACACTATGGCTATCATTCACTCGCTGACCGATATTGACACAAGCGGCGACCGTTTCGTTTCTGAAGAGGAACTTGGCGCTGTCTACAACGGTGTCACAGCCAACGAATTCGATCTGATCGACCTGAACAACGACGACCGCGTCAGCGCTCAGGAACTGTATCAGCCACTGGCTCAGGCCATGCTGAACCGCTATGAAATGGGCGGACGTGACCTGATCACGATCATGCAGGTTGATACGGATGACGACGCTTTCGCAACGCTGGAAGAGCTTCAGTCGTTCTACCCTGGTCTGACCAAGTCCGAGTTCGAAATCATCGACATCAACGGCGACAACCGCCTTGGTTCGACCGAATACTACACCACAGAAGCACAAGAAGTGTTCGACAAGAACTAAGCTACTTCCGGTTGGGCCCGCAGTTCTCCCTCTGCGGGCTTAACCAACCCTAAAAAGCCGCGCCGTCCGTGACCTCCCTCGCCCGACGACGCGGTTTTTTGCTGTTTAGCTTTCGTCACCATCCGGTTCGATCAGATGTTTCTGCAAGACCATGATCTGTGACCAAAGAAAGAGAAACATCAAAATCGGAAAGCCAAAGGTTTCTATCTTCACCCAAGCAGCCGTAGACATCGTTCGCCAAACCACTTCATTGGCGACAGCAAGTGCCGCAAAGAACCAAGTCAGCCTAAGTGTCAGCTTCATCCAGCCGTCATGGTCCATTGGCAAGAATTCGGACATGACCCAGGCCAGATAGCTTCGGCCTTGCAACAGGCCCACCCCCAAAATCAGGGCGAAAAGCCCATAGACCAATGTTGTCTTCATTTTGAAGAACCGCTCGTCATTGAACCAAACAGTCAAGCCGCCGAAAAGCACCACCATGACGATGGTAAACACCTGCATCCGACTTAGTCGACCGGTCAGCTTCCAAAGAATGGCCATAGACCCCAAAAGGATCGGAACAAACAAGCCAGCGGCCACGATGAACCCTGAATAATCGGTGCCCCAGATCGAATACGTTTCGTCACGCATCCGAAGATATGCGACGAAAAACAGCAAAGGCGGACCTAGCTCCAGCACCTGTTTCAGCACCGGATTCAGTGCCTTGTCTTCATCGCTTGTGTTCATTGTCTATTTGCCTCCCATGATCCCAAATCCCGGCGTCTCCGGGACGACCGCGTCACCGACCGCCCCACTCAACTATCACGGCGCCTGTGGCAATCAACGCCATCAATGCAAGCCGGCGTGGTCCCACGCCCTGTTTGAGCACCAGCCAGGAAATAAGCGCGGAAAACAGAACACTGGTTTCTCTAAGCACTGCCGCCTCGCCCACCTTGTCCAGCCGCGTCGCCAGCATGATCGAGCCGAACGAAAAATATGCGGTCACTGCGCCGACGACACCCAAACGCGCCACATGCGGCTTGAAGCCCGGCACCCTGCGTTTCAGCAAAAGCCATCCCAAGGGGAAGGACAGACCATCTAGGAAGAAGAACCAGAAGATAAACGTGAATGGATCTGAGGTCGCCCGGATGACATAGGCATCCCATGTTGTGTAAAGCGCAACGAAACCGCCCGTCAGGCAGGCCAATCCGATGGCAAGCGGAAGTCGGGCCCGGTCCACTGTTTCATGCGCCAGATTGTAGGCCGAAAACCCAAGTATGCCGCCAACCAGACACGCAACGCCAAGCCATTGTACAGGCGTGAAAACCTCGCCAAACAGAAACCCAGCCGCAACAACGGTAAATGCGGGCGATATACCGCGCGCCACCGGGTACACAACCAAATAACTGCCCACCGAATAGCTGGCCGCCTGGCTTAATTTGTACCCCACATGGATCACCCAGGCGATGGCGAACAATGGCCAGACATGCACCTCGGGCATGGGCACCAAAAACAAAAACGGCAGGGCGATCAGCGCATAGGTACCGTCAATCACCGTCCGCGCAGTCCACGGGTCAGTCCGGCCTTTCTGCAAAGCCCCGAACAATGCGTGTAGAATGGCGGCCAACAACGCCAGACAAAGCGCCAGCGTTTTCCCCGCCTCGGTGCCTTCAAGAGAGACCAGCCAATCGCTCAATATACACCGTTAAACATTGCGGGCGGCCGCCTCACCCCTCAGCCCCGGTCAATGCCATGGCAAAATCCTTGGGATCAAAAGGCGCGAGGTCATCAATCTGTTCGCCGACACCAATCGCGTGAATGGGCAGGCCAAATTTATCCGCCAAGGCCACCAGAACACCGCCTTTCGCGGTGCCATCCAGTTTCGTCATGACCAAGCCACTGACATCGCTGACTTTCTGGAAGATCTCAACCTGAGACAGTGCATTTTGTCCTGTCGTCGCATCCAACACCAAAAGCGTGTTGTGCGGTGCGGTTTCATCTTTTTTCCGAATAACGCGGACGATCTTGGCAAGCTCTTCCATCAGATCCTGCCGGTTTTGCAACCGCCCCGCCGTATCGATCATCAACAAATCCGCACCGTCTGCCTCGGCGCGTTCCATCGCATCAAAGGCAAGGCTTGCAGGGTCAGACCCTTCTGGTGCGGCCATCACCGGCACACCCGCGCGATCGCCCCAGACCTGCAATTGTTCCACCGCAGCGGCGCGGAACGTGTCACCTGCTGCAATTACAACTGACTTGCCCGCTGCCCGAAACTGGGACGCCAGCTTGCCAATCGTCGTTGTTTTGCCGGAACCGTTCACGCCCACGACCAACACGACCTGAGGACGCTTGGGAAACAAAGGCATCGGTTTTGCAACCGGTTCCATGATCCGGGTCACCTCATCCGACATCAGCGCCTTCAGCTCGGCTGTCGAAAAGCTTTTCCCGAACCGTCCCTCTGCCATATTCGCCGTCACACGCATGGCTGTATCGACGCCCATGTCAGACGTGATCAGCAATTCTTCGATCTGCTCCAGCATGTCATCGTCGAGCGCACGGCGCACAACGGTTTTCGTTTCGCGACGTCCCAAAATGCGCCCCAAAAAACCGGGCTTTGCCACAGCGACCGGCGGCACTGTTTCACTCAAGTCGGGCGCAACAGTGAGATCGGGCGAGAATGCCATAGGCGTTTCCACGACCTCTGGCTCTGGCTCTGGCTCTGGCTCTGGCTCTAGCTCTGGCTCTGGCTCTGGCTCTGGCTCTGGCTCTGGCTCTGGCTCTGGCTCTGGCTCTGGCTCTGGCTCTGGCTCTGGCTCTGGC
>CALDUK010000063.1 GCA_937924905.1 uncultured Paracoccaceae bacterium
CCGCAGCACCAGTCGTTTTTTCCGGATCATGCGGTGGACGGACCAACAATGCGTTCGCGTCGGCCAGCACTGACATCAAAGAACTGTCCTGCCGGTCCAGTGTCGTGATCCGGTCGCCGTCGATCACGGCACTGGACCGGCAGGACAGTTCTTTGATGTCAGTGCTGGCCGACGCGAACGCATTGTTGGTCCGCCCACCGCATGATCCGGAAAAAACGACTGGTGCTGCGGTAAAATTCATCAAAACTTAACCAAGATTGACACAAAACAAGAACACGCGTAGAACATAGCTCGAACGCGGAGGTTTTTCCGCCAACGAGAACAGAGGAGGTTCGCCTAAATGCTAACCCGTAAGCAGCTGGATTTGCTTGATTTTATCAACCGTCGCCTGCAAAAGGATGGTGTTCCCCCATCGTTCGACGAAATGAAGGAAGCGCTTGACCTGCGATCCAAGTCGGGCATTCACCGGCTGATAACCGCCCTCGAAGAACGCGGCTTCATCCGGCGCCTGGCCCACCGGGCGCGGGCGATTGAAATCGTCAAGCTGCCCGAAGCGCTGGATAAACGCGGGTTTGTGCCCCAGGTGATCGATGGCGACCGCCCCGATGCGGCCCCGCCGTCTGCTGCGCTGACGGTCGAAGCGAATGCGATGGAATTGCCGGTGATGGGCAAGATTGCCGCCGGTGTGCCGATCGAAGCGATCAGCCACGAACATCACAAGGTTGCCGTGCCTGGCCAGATGGTTGGCAAGGGGCATCACTATGCGCTTGAAGTAAAAGGCGATTCAATGATCGACGTTGGCATCAACGATGGCGATATCGTCGTGATCCGCGAAACATCAACGGCTGACAATGGCGATATCGTCGTGGCCTTGGTCGAAGATCAGGAAGCAACGTTGAAACGCTTTCGCCAGCAAGGCAACACAGTTGCCCTGGAAGCCGCGAACCCGGCGTATGAGACCCGGCTTTACCGCGACGATCAGGTCAAGGTGCAAGGCCGTTTAGTCGGATTGATCCGGTCTTACTGACACATCCGCCTTGGCGCGGCATAGACCCGCGCCAAGCCCGTCACTGCGACCAAAGACGCCTTCCCGCCAATTCTGCGGCAGACACCACGCGCAGGCCGTCCTGCGTGGCGTAAATCGCCAGGGTCCCCGAACCGGCCAGCCGCTTTGCGTCATACACCTGGCACCCCGCTGGCGCATCCAGATAGGCGTTCGAAATCAACAGGGTCGCGGCTTGGCAATCCCCAAGTGCCACGCGGCTTGCGACCTTGCCGGTGGCATGCACAATACGCGCCTTGCCCAGATCAAAAGCGCGTATGCGCCCATCCACTTGATATGCCACGCGCGTGGCGGCGACCGCCTGTTCGGCCGGATCACCGTCGTTTTCCAACCAGCTTTTTGCCGAAAACCCGTCACCGCGCGGCTTTGACAAGGCGCGCCCGTCGTCCGTCATGACACCGACCAGGCCGCCAGAAGCGGCGACCAGCAAATCCGGGCGCTCTGTTTGCCCCCAGCCCCACAGGGCCGCGACCATAATCACAGCACCGGCATGGCGGGCAAGCCCTTGCCAAAGTATCCACCATAGACCGCCCAGTGCCAAAAGCGGCAAAACCATCCCCGACGGCGCAATCACATGGCTGACCGACCCCGGCCATTCTGAAACAGTTGCCGCCACCCACAGAATCCAGCGGATCGCGGGCGCCATAAGCTCAAGTCCGACAAACCCAAGCCCGAAGGGCGCCAAAAGCGCGGCCAGAACAGCGCCTGGGATGATCACCGCCCCCATCAACGGCACCGACAGCACGTTTGCCACCAGCCCGTAATGGGGCACCCGGTTGAAATGCGCCGCGCCAATCGGGGCCGTCGCCAATCCGGCGATCAGCGACGACAACGCCACCCCGCCCACAACCCGCATCCAACGCGGCCAGCGATGGGGCGCAAGCCCGTGCTGGCGAAACATACCGTAAACCGCGACCAAAGCTGTCGTGGCGGCAAATGACATCTGAAACCCCGGGCCAAGCAGCGCCTCGGGCTTCAGCGTCAGAACAATCATCGCCGCAATCGCAACCGCGCGCAGGGTCACCGCACGCCGGTCAACCAACACCGCGCCGAACATGACGCTGACCATGATAAACGCCCGTTCCGTCGCGACATTTCCCCCTGACATAAACAGATACGCCGTGCCGGCCAGCATGGCGACGACGGCTGCGATTTTCTTCGATGGCACGCGCAAAGACAGCCCGCCCGCCACGCCCAGCCCCAACCGGACGCAGGCAAAGACAAATCCGGTCAACAGGCCCATGTGCAAACCCGAAATCGCCAGCAAATGCGCCAGGTTCGACGCCCGCAGCGCCTCGTAGGTCGGCTCGCTGATGGCAGACCTGTCCCCGGTGGTCAGCGCCGATGCAATGCCGCCCACCGGTCCTGGCAGTGTCGACTGAATTGCGGCCGAAAGCTGCATGCGAAGGCGGTATATCCAAAGGGCGACGCCTTGCCCGTCATGAGGGGCCAGTGCCACAACCGGTGTTCGGGTATATCCGACCGCGCCCAATCCCTGAAACCAGGCTTGCCTGCGGAAATCGTATCCCCCAGGCTCGACCGCGCCGCCAGGCGGCGACAGATGCCCGGTCAGCCCAACCAGAATGCCCGGCTCGGCCGTGAAATGCGACTGATCCCCGTAAAGTGCGACGCGCACAAACCCCGGTGTCTCGTCAGGCCACATTCGCCCCAAGCGCACCCGATCCAGTGTCAGCCGCACCGCATCCGACGCCGAACGATCAACTTTGATCACCCGCCCTTCGATGGGGCCGTAATACCGGTACTCCAGCTTGATTTCGGCAACCCGGTGGGCTTTCAACCCCGCCACCGCAACCCCGGCCAGCACCAACAGGAACGCCCAAAACAATGGGCGCACCGACCAGGCCCCATAGTGCAGCAGGCCCCAGGCAAGGATAAGTCCCAGACAAATCCACCGCCACGCATCGCCGGTTGGCTCGAACCGCAGGGAAAAATACGCCCCGACCCCACAGGCATAGAGAACCGGGACCCAAGGGAAAAGATGCCCCCGCTGGCCGTCCAGAATTTTCGCAAGAATTACACTCAACAGCTATCGCCACGCAGCAGACACATAGAAAACGTGGCCTGAAAATTAGATTGTATGTGTTCTTGAATTGTTAACCTTATCAGCAAAAAACCGGCTTTGTTCACATGCCCGCAACCGGGCGGACCGGGGGCCTTGCTGCACCCAAGGCCAAATCATCAAAGGACCGCGCCAATAGCAGGAAAATTTCATCAAAACTTCGGGACAGTGCGTGTGACGACACGACTTCGCAACCCAGAGATTTTCAACCAACGAAATGGGAAACTTTAATGTTTACAAACGCCTGCGCCTGGAATCGCGGTTAGACCGCAGGAATAAAGATCATCACAAAAATCCACGGCCAGTACACATTGGTATACTGATAGAATTGACGTTGCATCTTCGGAATGATAGCTGATTTTCAACCAAGCGCAGCCTGCCCTGCGCCCATGCCAAAACGCATTTACGACAAGCTCGTCCGGGTGACCTGTCTGCAAAACTCAGGCGGGACCAAGCGGATGGATCGCAAAGAAACCAGCCCCCGGTGCAGCGCCGTCCGCGCGAACCCGACGGGTCCAGAAGGAACGACAACCTTGAAACGGCAAATGCAGCGGTTTCAGGTGAGAAAAGGAAAAGGATCGTGAAAGATATGGCGGATAAACAAAAAGTTGCGAAACTTTCCTTCGGTGACAAAGAGCTTGAGCTGCCGATGCTGTCGCCCACTGTGGGACCCGACGTGATCGATATTCGCAAGCTCTATGGTCAGGGCGATGTGTTCACCTATGACCCCGGCTTTACCTCGACCGCGTCTTGCGATTCGACGATCACCTTTATTGATGGTCAAAAGGGCGAGCTTTTGCACCGCGGCTATCCGATTGATCAGCTTGCCGAAAAATCGCACTTTCTCGAAGTATGCTATTTGCTTCTGTACGGCGAACTGCCCGCAGCCGATCAGCTGGAAGACTTCGAGAACCGCGTCACGCATCACACGATGCTGCACGAACAGATGGTCTATTTTTATCGTGGCTTCCGGCGCGACGCGCATCCAATGGCGATTATGACGGGCGTCGTGGGCGCGATGTCGGCGTTTTACCACGACAGCACCGATGTAAGTGACCCATGGCAACGCGAAGTCGCGTCTATCCGGCTGATCGCCAAAATGCCGACGATTGCCGCCTGGGCCTATAAGTTCTCCATCGGCCAGCCCTTTGTCTATCCGCGCAACGATCTGGATTATGCGTCAAACTTCCTGCGGATGTGCTTTGCTGTGCCCGCCGAAGATTACGAAGTGAACCCCATCCTGTCGCGTGCGATGGACCGGATATTCACGCTGCACGCCGATCACGAACAAAACGCATCCACATCAACCGTGCGCTTGGCGTCATCGTCTGGCGCCAACCCGTTTGCCTGTATCGCAGCTGGCATCGCCTGCCTCTGGGGGCCGGCGCATGGTGGCGCAAACCAGGCTTGTCTGGAAATGTTGCGTGAAATCGGCACGCCCGACCGCATCCCCGAATTTGTTGCCCGCGCCAAAGACAAAGACGACCCGTTCCGCCTGATGGGCTTTGGCCACCGGGTTTACAAAAACTTTGACCCGCGTGCCAAAGTGATGAAGCAATCGGCTGACGAAGTGCTCGATCTGCTGGGCATCGAAAACAACCCGACGCTTCAGGTCGCAAAAGAGCTGGAGAAAGTTGCGGTCGATGACCCGTATTTCGCCGAACGCAAACTTTATCCGAATGTCGATTTCTATTCCGGCATTATCCTTGATGCGATGGGCTTCCCGACGTCGATGTTCACACCAATTTTTGCGCTGGCCCGCACCGTGGGCTGGATCAGCCAGTGGAAAGAAATGATCGCCGACCCAACAATGAAAATAGGCCGCCCGCGCCAGCTTTATGTGGGCGAACCGATGCGCGACTATGTCGATGTCGAAAATCGGTAAAAACCAGAAAACCTAAACAAATACCGGCGCATCCCGCGCCGGTTTTTTTGTACCCAACTGTCGGATGTGGTGCGGGTGGAGGGACTTGAACCCCCACGCCTTGCGGCGCCAGAACCTAAATCTGGTGCGTCTACCAATTTCGCCACACCCGCGTCCGGTCGCGTCTCTAGCAAACCGCATTCAAAGAGGCGAGTGAAAAAACACCTCGACCGGGGATCGATCACCGAATTTACGTCAATATCGCGCAAGCCCCCTCGCCCTTCGCCCCGCCACCTTCTATAAAGCTGCAAACGAAGCCGGAGCACCCGCCATGTCCGACCCCGCAACCAAAGCCGATATCGCGAAATCCGCAGCGGCCAAACACGCCGCTGCATTGGTGAAAGACGGGATGAAAATCGGGCTTGGCACCGGGTCAACGGCGGCTTGGCTGATCAAACATCTGGCTGACCGCCAGCGGCAGGAAAACCTGCGCTTCACCGGGGTTCCGACGTCTTTGCAAACCGCTGATCTGGCCACGGCCGAAGGGCTGATGCTGACGACGCTGGATCAGGCAAAATGGCTGGACCTGACCATCGACGGCACAGACGAATTTGACGAAGACCTGTCGCTTGTCAAAGGCGGCGGCGGCGCACTTTTGCGGGAAAAAATCGTCGCAACCGCGTCGGACCGCATGGTTGTAATTGCCGATGACACCAAACGGGTTTCGACGCTGGGCGCTTTCCCGCTTCCGGTCGAAGTCGTGGGCTTTGGTCTGTCGACCACACTGATGCTGCTGGAAGAAATGCTGGAAGGCCTGGATGTCACCGGCAACAAGGCCATTCCGCGCATGGTCGGCGATGATCTCTTTTTCACCGACGAAGGCCACCATATTATTGACCTGCATCTTGGCCGGATCGGCGACGCACGCCAGTTGTCGCTTGTTCTAAACCAGGTGCCGGGCGTGGTCGAAAACGGTCTTTTCGTAGATATCTGCGATCTGGTGATTACCGGCTATGCAGACGGAACAACCTCCGAACGCGGGATCGAAACCGTCGCCCCCCTTCGGGCCGAAGAAAACAACGTATTCAAGGATTTGACAGACGCATGAGTTTTGATGTGGACCTTTTCGTCATCGGCGGCGGTTCGGGCGGCGTACGCGCCGCGCGCACCGCAGCGGCCACCGGCGCAACTGTGGCTTTGGCCGAAGACAGCCGGCTGGGCGGAACCTGTGTCATTCGCGGTTGCGTGCCCAAAAAGCTGATGGTGTTTGCGTCCGAGTTTCGCGACATGGCAGGGCTTGCCCGCGAATACGGCTGGTCGGCCGAGGTCGGCAATTTCAACTGGACCGATTTCCGCACCAAACTTGACGGGGAACTTGACCGGTTGGAAGGCGTCTACCGGCGCCTATTGGACAACTCCGGGGTCACCATCCATGATGCGCGCGCCCGCCTGTCGGGACCAAACGAAGTGACGCTGGACACCGGTCAGACAATTTCAGCCGGGCATATCCTGATCGCCACAGGCGGTCGCCCGGTCAAGCCGGACATGCCCAATGCCGCACTTGGGATGGTGTCGGACGATATCTTCAAACTCGACAGCTTGCCCGAAAGCATTCTGATCGTCGGCGGCGGTTATATTGCTTCGGAATTTGCCTGCATTCTGAACGGTCTTGGTGTCAAGGTGACCCAATTCTATCGGGGCGCACAAATCCTGCGCGGCTTTGACGACGAAGCGCGCGGCCTTGTCGCCGAAATGATGCAGGAACAAGGGGTCGATCTAAAGCTTGGCACCGACATTGTCGACATGTGGCCTGCCGATCAGGGCGACAGCCCAAAAGCCATGGGCGCGCGTCCCGATGACCGGGCGCCAGACACAGCAACCGGCCCCGGGCCTGTCATCGTCAAAGCCTCGAACGGCACCGAACAGCGGTTTGACAGGTTGTTATTTGCCACCGGCCGCACACCAAACAGCAGTGATCTGGGGCTGGATGATCTGGGCATCAAGATCGACCGGCGGGGTGCCATCGAAGTTGATGAATACAGCCAAACCGCCGTGCCGTCTGTCTATGCCATCGGCGATGTCACCGACCGCATTCAACTGACGCCAGTGGCCATTCGCGAAGGCATGGCGTTTACCGAAACGGTCTTCAAAAACAACCCAACAGCGGTCGATCACGAAAACGTCGCCTCGGCCGTGTTCACCCAACCCGAACTGGGGTCGGTCGGACTAAGCGAAGAACAGGCGCGCGAACGTGAAGAGATCGAAGTCTACAGCACGTCGTTCCGTCCGATGCGCACCGCATTTGCCGACAAACCCGCGCGCGTTTTGATGAAACTTGTCGTCTCGAAGGCCTCGCGCAAGGTTCTGGGTTGCCAAATCGTCGCAGAGGCAGCGGGCGAATTGATCCAGATGGTGGGAATTGCTGTGAAAGCAGGCCTCACAAAAGAGGATTTTGACCGTACAGTTGCAGTCCATCCGACCATGTCGGAAGAACTGGTCACCATGCAGGAACCGACGAGAACTGCTTGAAAATCGGGGCAAGACACTACAGTTACGACCCAAGATAATCGAAATGCTGGAAAAGGACGCATTTAACCATGGCCAATAACAGCGGCGGCCCTTGGGGCGGCGGCGGTGGCAACCGCGGCGGTGGCGATGATCGTCGGCCTGGACGACCCGGGCAAGACGGACCGCAGATCCCCGAAATCGACGAGATTATGAAAAAGGGCCAGGAGCAACTGAAGGTGCTCATGGGCGGCAAAGGTGGCAACCGTGGCGGCGGTGGGGACGGCGGCGATGATGGCCCCCGGATCACACGCGGCACGCTTGGCATTGGCGCATTGATTGCTTTGGCGCTTTGGGCGTTCAATTCATTCTACACGGTCCGGCCGGAAGAACAGTCGGTTGAATTGTTCCTGGGCGAGTTTTCGTCCATCGGCAATCCCGGCCTTAACTTCGCACCCTGGCCAATCGTGACCTACGAAGTCATCCCTGTCACCCGCGAACAATCCGAAGACATCGGCGTTGGCCGTTCGGGTTCGTCAGGCGGCGATGGGCTGATGCTGACGACAGATGAAAACATCGTCGACATCGACTTCCAGGTGGTTTGGAACATCTCGAACGCGGCAGATTTTCTATTCAATCTGCGCGACGGCCCGGAAACGGTGCGCGCCGTGTCAGAATCGGCGATGCGTGAAATTGTGGCGGGCAGCGAACTGGCCCCCCTGTTGAACCGAGACCGCGCGGCAACCGGCCAGCGGGCAAAGGAACTGATCCAGTCCACGCTCGACAGCTACGAGGCGGGCATCAACATCGTGCGCGTCAACCTGAACAAGGCCGACCCACCGCGCGAAGTGATCGACGCTTTCCGCGACGTGCAGGCCGCCGAACAGGAACGCGACCGGCTGGAACGCCAGGCCGACGCCTATGCAAACCGGGTGCTTGCCGGCGCGCGCGGTGAATCGGCGCAGGTTCTCGAACAGGCCGAATCCTATCGCGCCCAGGTCGTGAACGAAGCCGAAGGTGAAGCAAGCCGCTTTACCGCCGTTTTGGGCGAATACCAGTTGGCCCCGGAAGTGACGCGTCGTCGTCTGTACATCGAAACGATGGAAAAAGTGCTGGGCGATGTCGACAAGATCATTCTTGACGAAAGCACCGGTGGTTCGGGCGGACAAGGCGTTGTGCCTTACTTGCCGCTAAATGAACTGCGGCGTGGCTCGTCCGAACAGGGGAACAATTGATATGAACCGTGGAACAATCGGCATCATTGTCATCGTCGTCGCCCTGTTTGGGGCTCTGTCTTCCATCTTCATCACGGATGAACGCGAAAAAGCACTGGTCCTGCAATTCGGTCAGATCAAACAGGTCAAAACCGAACCGGGGCTGGGCTTTAAGATCCCGTTCATTCAGGAAGTCGTCCGCTACGATGGCCGCATCCTGTCGCTCGACACACCCGCCATCGAGATCACACCATCGGATGACCGCCGACTGGTTGTGGACGCCTTCGCGCGCTACCGCATCGGCGACACCGAAGAGAAAGTCATCCAGTTCCGCCAGGCTGTCGGACCAGGTGGTTTGCGCTTTGCAGAAGACCGTCTGGCGTCGATCCTGATCGACGAAATTCGCGGTGTTCTGGGCTCCGAGGGCGTGACCTCGAACACCATCCTGTCCGCCGAACGGTCGGCCCTGATGAACCGCATCCGCGCCGCTGCCGATGAAGAAGCCGCCTCGCTTGGCCTCGATGTCGTTGACGTGCGTCTCAAACAGACCAACCTGCCCGAACAAAACCTGGCAGCCACGTTTGAACGGATGCGCGCCGAACGCGAACGCGAAGCCACAGACGAACGTGCTCGCGGCGAAGAAGCTGCCCAGCGCGTACGCGCCCAAGCCGACCGCACCGTGGTCGAACTGGTCTCGGACGCCAAACGCGAAGCGGAAATCGTGCGCGGTGAAGCGGATGCGGAACGCAACGGAATCTTCGCCCAGGCCTATGGCGCCGACGAAGATTTCTTCCGCTTCTACCGCTCGCTTTCAGCTTACGAAACCGCCCTGCGCGGCAGTAACTCGACGCTGGTGATCACGCCCGACAGTGAATTCTTCGAATTCCTTGACGGGGCCGGCGTATCTGGTCCGTCCTCAAACTGAGGTGGAACTGATCCTGCTTGGCCTTGGCCTGGTCCTCGTGTTCGAGGGCCTGGTCCTGGCGCTTTTGCCAAACCGGCTGGAAGAGCTGATCAAATTTATCTCTGAAATCCCGCCCGAGACCCGCCGACTGGTGGGTCTCGGTGCCGTGGCGGCAGGCGTTATCCTAGTCTGGTTGGGACAAGGGCTCTGATCCGCGTCCAATGACCCGAAAATACTTCGGGGTGAGGCCCAAAGGGCCGAGGGGCAGCGCCCCTTTCCCCCTGCGGCGTCAAAACCGGTACAAACGATCTTAGTGGCTGATATCACCCTGCGGCGCGGCCGAGATTTGCGCGACGGGAATATCCTCGCCCTTGCGATACTTATCCAACAACGACAAACCGCGTTGTTCGGCTTTCAAAATGCGCATCGCGGTCAGGAATGTTTCCTGCAAGGTCGGCGACGACGCGCCAACCTCGTCCGCAACCCGGCGTTCCATCGTGTCATCCCCGGTGATCCGCATAAGCTCGACCGTTTCCCGGGCCAGTTTGTTCGCGACGTCATCCAAAAGCGACATAGACACACCTCAATTCCAATTTCTCAGCGTTACCCAGCCAAAAGCACAAAATAGAGGGCGCTTTATGACGAATTCGCGGCAGAGACAGCCGCTTTCGACCGTCGCCCCTCGCAGCGATTGGCCTAGACAGCGCCTATGTTTCTAAGCGTTTTCGATATGTTCAAAATCGGCATTGGCCCATCATCGTCCCACACCATGGGGCCGATGGTGGCCGCGGGACGCTTCCTTGACCTGTTGCGGGCGTCCGCGTTCAGGCCATACGGGCTGGGGGCCAGATTGCACGGCTCGCTTGCCTTTACCGGTGTCGGGCACGCCACCGACCGCGCGGTTATCCTTGGTCTCGCTGGCTTTCGGCCCGAAAGCTATGACGCTGACACCGCAGATGCGGCGCTGGCCGGTGTCGGGGCGGACAAACAGGTTCATCCCCCGGGGCTGGACCCGCTGCGCTTTGACCCAAAGCACGATCTTGTCTTCGACTATGACCGGGCCCTGTCCGGCCATGCCAACGGCCTGACGCTCTTTGCAACGGATCGCCAGGGCGACATCCTGGTGCAGGAAACCTATTTTTCCATCGGCGGTGGCTTTGTTCTGACCGAGGCCGAACTGGCCAAGGGCACGGACAAGGACGACGGCAAACCGGTGCCCTATCCGTTCAAAACCGCATCCGAAATGCTTGAGATGAGCAGAACATCGGGCCTGTCCATTTCAGAGATGAAGCGCGCCAATGAACTGACACGCCGCCCCGGCGGCGAGGTCGACGCAGGGCTAAGACGCATCTGGACCACGATGAAAACCTGCATGAACCGGGGGCTCGACGGCGACGGCATCCTGCCCGGTGGTCTGAATGTCAAACGCCGCGCAGGCGGCATTCACCGCGCATTGTTGGCCGAACGCGGCAATAACCTGACCGCGCCGCATGTGATCAATGACTGGATCAGCACCTATGCGATGGCGGTCAACGAAGAAAACGCGGCGGGCGGTCAGGTGGTCACAGCGCCCACCAATGGCGCCGCCGGTGTGGTGCCGGCCACTTTGCGTTATTGGCTGGACCATGTGCCGGGGGCCAGCGAAGCGCGCGTCGGTGAGTTTCTGCTGACCGCCGCCGCGATTGCGGGGTTGGTCAAATTCAACGCCTCGATCAGCGGCGCCGAGTGCGGCTGTCAGGCCGAAGTCGGCTCGGCCAGCGCGATGGCCGCCGCCGGATTGGCCGCGGTTCTGGGCGGCACGGGCGAACAGATCGAAAACGCAGCCGAAATCGCGCTTGAACATCACCTTGGCATGACCTGTGACCCGGTCAAAGGTCTGGTGCAGGTGCCATGCATTGAACGAAACGGTCTCGGCGCGATCAAAGCCGTCTCGGCCGCATCGCTGGCGCTTCGTGGCGACGGCACACATTTCGTCCCGCTGGACGCCGCGATTGAAACCATGCGCCAAACCGGCGCCGATATGAGCGTGAAGTACAAGGAAACCGCCCTGGGTGGTCTTGCGGTCAACGTCCCCAACTGTTGATGCAGACGTGGTGTGACAAGTCTCAGCGACGCACGACCACCGGTTTTGCGGTCGCCTGTTCGTAATCTTCCGTCATATTCAAAATGGTTATGGCGCCCGCGCCGAAAAGCCCCAGCATCGTCAAAAGGATCAACACCACCCGGGCCCGGCCCAACGGCCGGGTCGCTGCCCCGGTACGAACAGGCGCTTGCCCGGCACTGGCTTCAGACGCCGCCCTGTTGCTGGTGTTTTTGCTTTCGATCCGTTGTAACCGCTCCGAGAAAGCGTCCGACCGATCCGATGCCTGTCCCATGGAAAACCCGATTTTGTTCGCGTTACCGCGACAAACTTGCCCCGGATTGTGGCAAAAAGGTGCAACCGACGGGCAATTCCCATGTCGTTTCGTGCAGATTGCGGTGGGTGGTCAGAACGCCTCGGGCTTTGCCTCGCGCGCCATATGATCCAGCACCGCATTCACAAACTTTGGCTCGCGGCCTTCGGGAAAGAACGCCTTGGCGATATCGACAAATTCGCTGATCACCACCTTGGGCGGCGTGTCACCTTCGACCATCTCGGCCCCGGCGGCCCGGAAAAGCGCGCGCAACGTCGGATCAATCCGGTGGATCGGCCAGTTTTCGGCCAACGCCCGGTCGGTCAGTTGGTCGATTTTCGACTGCCAGTTGACGGCATCATCAATAAGCTTGCGAAACAACTCGACATTGCCCTCGGCCAGCGTTTCGCCGTTCCATTCGGTGCCAAACCGGTGGTCTTCAAATTCCTTCTGAACCTTATCCGCCGGCTCGTCCGAGGCTTCCATCTGGAACAATGCCTGCACCGCATACAACCGCGCAGCGCTTTTCATCTTACGTTTCTCGTTCATCCAAACCGCCGCTTCAAAGCCAACATATGCAAAGCCGCCGCCGCCGCCCCGCCGCCCTTGTTCTGCGCATCAGGCGCGGCGCGCACGGCCGCTTGATCATAGGTCTCGACTGTCAGAATGCCGTTGCCGATGCACACACCGTTCAAACCCAGCATCTGAAGGGCGCGGCTGGAATCGTTGCAGACCGTTTCATAATGCGTCGTCTCGCCGCGAATGACACAGCCCAGCGCCACAAAGGCATCATACCGCCCCGACCCATGCGCCAGCCCAATCGCCGTCGGCACTTCCAATGCGCCCGGCACCTCGATCACCTCGGCCTCAGCCCCTGCGCTTTCAATCTCGGCCCGCGCGCCCGCAACCAGATCATCGGCGATGTCTTTGTAATACGGGGCCACAACGATCAGAACCTTTGCGCCCGGCACAGACGGCGTTTCCAGCGCGTGATGCGAAATACCAGCCATCAACCCAACTCCGAAATCTTCTGGGTGCCAACAATATTCAAACCATAGGCATCCAGCCCCACCACCTTAGGCTTGGGCGAATTTGTCAGAAGGATCATGTCACTGATACCCAATGACGAAAGAATTTGCGCGCCCAGCCCATATTGGCGCAACGTCTGCGGCGACACCCCGTCGCCCGAGGTCAGTTTCATCGTCGTATCCCGCAACAAAACCAAAGCCCCCCGGCCCTCGGCCGCAATCGCTTTCATCGCATCGCCAAATTCATTGCGCCGCCCCAGTGGCCCCAGACCAATCACATCCAGCATCGGGTCCATCGCATGCATCCGCACCAAAACCGGCGCATCTGTCGTCAGATCGCCCTTGACCAACGCGATATGTTCATCGCCATGTGCGGTGTCCGAAAACACCCGCATCTCCCAGTCTCCGCCAAATTCCGATTGAACCGTTTCGGTCCGCGTTACAGCGACCAGATTGTCATGGCGCCGCCGATACGAGATCAGATCGCTAATGGTGCCGATTTTCAGTCCGTGAAGCTGTGCAAAAGCCACCAAATCCGGCAAACGGCTCATCGAGCCATCTTCGTTCATAATCTCGCAAATCACGCCCGAGGCATGAAGCCCGGCCAGGCGCGACACATCCACCGCCGCCTCTGTATGGCCCGCGCGCACCAACACCCCGCCATCGCGCGCGCGCAATGGAAACACATGCCCCGGCGTCGCAATATCCGATGCGGTTTTCTGATGATCAATCGCCACCGCAACAGTCCGCGCCCGGTCATGGGCGGAAATGCCCGTCGACACGCCCTCGCGCGCTTCGATCGAAATGGTAAACGCCGTTTCGTGCCGCGATGAATTATGCGACGCCATCAAAGGCAGACCCAAAGCATCGCAGCGTTCGCCGGTCAGCGACAGGCAGATCAAACCGCGCCCATGCGTTGCCATGAAATTAATGGCTTCAGGCGTCGCCATTTGCGCCGGAATGACCAGATCGCCTTCGTTTTCGCGGTCCTCATGGTCCACAAGAATGAACATCCGGCCATTGCGCGCGTCTTCAATAATCTCTTCCACGGAAGAAATCGCGTCGCGCCAGTTTTCTTCAACCGGGCCGGGGTTTTCGTAGTCCATGTCAGATGTCCGCATCAATCTTGATTGCGCCAGCAGCCCTAGCCGAAGGTGACAAAGAACGCCAGAGATAACCGGGCGTCATAGCGCGCAAGACCCGGGTTCAGCCGGCCTCGGCAAGACGCGCCACATAGCGGGCCAACGTGTCGATTTCCAGGTTGATCGCATCGCCCACAGCCACCCGGCGCCAGGTGGTCACGGCTTTGGTATGGGGGATGAAATTCACTCCGAAACTGGTGCCCGACACCTCGTTCACAGTCAAAGACGTGCCATTCAAAGCCACCGATCCTTTGGGCGCAATAAACCGCGCCAAATCGGCCGGGGCGTCAAAAACAACCCGCGTGCTGCCGCCTTCGTCGTGAATATCGGTCACCCGCGCGATGCCATCCACATGGCCCGACACGATATGCCCGCCCAGCTCGTCACCAACCTTCAGCGCCCGCTCCAGGTTCAGCCGCTTGCCCAGATGCCAGCCGTTGCGCCCGATGTTGGTCTTGTCGACCGTCTCGGCGCTGATCTGAACCTCGTACCAATCCGCGCCCAGCCCCACGACCGTCAGACACACCCCGTCGCTCGCAATCGAGGCGCCCATGTCGATGCTGGCCGTGTCATAGCCCGTGCGGATCCGGGCGCGCAGATCGCCCTCCTGCTCCAATGCAGTCAACGTGCCGAT
>CALDUK010000064.1 GCA_937924905.1 uncultured Paracoccaceae bacterium
GCGCCTGATCGGCGAAAATTTGGTGCAGCACGTCCAGATCAACTGTGTCGAGCGGCGCGTTGAGGGTGCGGACATAATCGTGGCGCATATCGGCGACAACACAGCCCAAGGCGTTGGTGATGCCGGGGCGCGCGGGCACAAGCACGCGGGGCACGCCCAGTTCGCGGGCAAGGGCAATGGCGTGCAAAGGGCCTGCACCGCCAAAGGCAAACAGCGCAAAATCGCGGGGGTCAGCGCCCAAGGACAGCGACACCATGCGGATCGCTCCGGCCATCTTGGCATTGGCCAGTTGAATCACCGCTGCCGCGGCGGTTTCGGCATCGACCCCAAGCGGTGCGCCAAGATCTTTGGCGAAGATATCGCGTACGGCCTCGCGCGTCATGCCGCCTTTGACGGCCAATTTGCCAGGGTCCAACCGCCCCAACAACAGGTTTGCATCTGAAATTGTCGGGCGCCTGCCGCCCCGGCCATAGCAAATCGGGCCGGGGTCGGCGCCTGCGCTTTCAGGGCCGACGTCCAGCAGCCCCGCTGCATTGACCGACGCAATCGAGCCGCCGCCAGCGCCAACGGTGCGCACATCGACCATGGGCACGTGGATTGGCATCGCATATTCAACCTCGATCTCGTTCGAGACGGGCGGAACGCCGTCGCGGATCAGGGCAACATCGGTCGAGGTGCCGCCCATGTCATAGGTGATCAGGTTGGTGATGCCCGCCTGCCGACCGGTGAAAGCGGCGGCCATGACGCCCGAAGCCGGGCCCGACATCACTGTTTTTGCAGCCTCGCGGGCCACGCGGGCGGACGAAACCATGCCCCCATTGCCGTTCATCACCAGCACATCGCCGGGAAAACCTTGGTCAGACAGTTCGTTGCGCAGGCGCAAAAGATAGCGTTCCAACAAGGGCTGAACACTGGCATTGACCGCTGCGGTGACACCGCGTTCAAACTCGCGGGTTTCGGACAATAACCCGTGGCCCATGGTGATATACGCGTTGGGCCAAAGATCAGCGGCGATTTCAGCGGCGCGGGTTTCGTGGGCGGGATTTGCATAGGCGTGCAAAAAGTGGATCACCAAAGCTTCGCATCCCGCGTCGCGCAACTGCTGAACAGCCAGACCCACGGCGTTTTCATCCAAAGCGGTGACGACCTGACCTTCGGAATCCATACGCTCGGGCACTTCCAGCCTGAGGTCGCGGGGAATGACAGGTTGAAATTCGCCCTTCATTCCATAGGCTTGCGGTCGTGTTCTGCGCCCAAGCTCTAGAATGTCACGAAACCCATGCGTGGTGATCAGACCGGTTTTCGAGAGTTTGCGTTCCAGAACCGCATTTGTCGTCGTCGTTGTACCATGGACGATGCGGTCCACCTTTGTCAGATCGACTTCGGCTTCGGACAGCGCATTCAAGACGCCGAAGGCCTGATTGTCGAGCGTGGTCGGCACCTTGGCGATGCGGATGTGCCCCTCTGCGCCAACGGTCACCAAATCGGTGAAGGTGCCGCCTACATCAATGCCCACGATATTGCCCAACGTCGCCCTCCGACTGATCTTGCGCCTAATGGGCCAGCCAATCGGGCCAGTGTCAACGCGGGCCAGTTGCAAAGCGTCCCCGGCTTGGCAAGAGTGCGCGCCATGAGACTGGCGATTACCCTTGGCATTGTGACGGTCCCCGGAGCGGCGCTTGCCCATGCAACGGATCAGGCCTTTGTTCTGTTGTTGCCGACAGCGTTTTACACAAACGCCGGCGTCGCAGCGGTGGTTCTGACCGTGCTGGCGCTGTTCTTTGTGCCTGACCGGTGGACCCAAGCGTTCTTCGCGTCGCGTCCTCTGCGCATGCGGTCGGGTGTCGGTCTGTCGACCGTGACCAGTTTGCTGTCGTTTCTGGTTCTGGCCGCCCTTGTGACCCTTGGGTTGGCAGGCCCGCGTGACCCTTTGTCAAACCTTCTGCCGTTGGTGTTCTGGACCGTTGGGTGGGCCGCCTTAGTCGGCCTGACGGGCTTGTTTGGCAATTTTTGGCATTGGCTGAACCCATGGACCGGGCTTTACCGCCTGATCGCACCCAACTGGCGACAATATCCTGTGCCGGAGCGCGTCGGCCTGTGGCCTGCCGCCGTAACCCTGCTGGCCTTCACCGCGTACTTATTGGCAGATGTCGCACCCGATGACCCCGCGCGATTGGCCATAGCGATATCTGTCTATTGGGGGGTCACGATGATGGGTCTTCTGATGTGCGGTCCAAGCTGGCTGAGCCGGGTGGAATTGGGCCAGTCTATCGCGTCGAGTTATGCCAAGCTGACGGCTTGGGCTGATGGTGGCATCGGAGGTCCCGGTTGGCAGTTGTTGCGTCCGCAGCCCTTTGGGGCGGGTGTCTTTGCCTTGGTGCTGTTGGCGGCCGGCAGCTTTGACGGGTTGAACGAAACTTTCTGGTGGCTGGGATTGATCGGTGTGAACCCGCTGGAGTTTCCCGGACGTTCGGCTGTGATCGGGGAAACGATGCTGGGGCTGGCAGGTTCAGTCGCGCTGTTGTTTGCTGTTTTTGCCCTGACGGTTTGGCTTGGTCAAAAGATCAGCGGATCGCACGCGCATTTCGGGCATAGTTTTGAGCAACTGGCACTTTCACTGTTGCCCATCGCGCTGGTCTATCACAACGCGCATTATTTGCCGTCGTTTCTGGTTGGCATTCAATACACGGTGGCCGCGCTGTCCGACCCGATGAACACTGGCGCTGATCTTTTGGGGATCGAGCCGTTTCGGGTCACGACCGGGTTTTTCAACCGTTTGGACACAGTCCGGGTGATTTGGCTGTCGCAGGCGGGGCTTGTCGTGCTTGGCCATATCTGGTCGGTGCTTCTGGCGCATCGCATCGGTCTTGATCTGTTTGGCAAAGGACAGCGGGCGGCCTGGGGCACCTTGCCGCTGTCCGTCTTTATGATCGGCTATACGTTTTTGGGGCTTTGGTTGCTGGCCGCGCCGCGCGGCGCGTGACCGCCTGTTTCCTGCGCAATTGACAGGGTTTAGGGTCTGGAATGTCTGCTCAGTTGGCGAAAATGCTGGACAAGCCCCGTCCGGACGCACCAACATCAACACAAAGAACAAGGGAGATCACGGGTGTCACAAAAATTGCTTACCAGCCGCCGGAGCTTACTTAAATCTGCCGCCGCGGGCGGGCTTTTGGCCGCGACGCCTTTAGCCAGCCGATTTGCCAGCGCGCAATCCGCCGCCCCGATCAAGATCGGGTTCCAACAGCATTCAACCGGGATTGGCGCTGCATACGGGCGCTGGTACGGGCGCACGACCGAAGCGGCGACGAAGCTGATCAATGATGCCGGCGGCATCAACGGACGCCCGATTGAGATTATTGCCGAAGACGATGGCACCGACCCAAAACGCGGGGCCGAAGTGATCGAGAAGTTCGCCAATCAGCACGGTTGTGACGTGGCGTTCGGCACATTGTTTTCGCATGTCGTGTTCGGATCAGCCCCGGCGGCTGGCGAATTGAAGATGCCCTATTTTGTTGTATCGGAAGGCCACCACGTCGCATCGGGTGCGCTGAACCGATATACGCTGCAACCCGGCATTACCGATGTAAAAAGCCAGGTGCAGGCGATGGCGCCGTTTGTGGCCAACACGTTGGGGAAAAAGGTCACGATGATCTATCCCGACTTTGCTTTTGGTCACGACCATCGCGATTTCTTTTCGGAAGCGATTGAACGACAGGGTGGCGAAGTTCTGGCCAAGATCGCCATTCCGCCGACCGAGACAAGTTTCACAAAGTATTTTCCGCAGATCCCGCGCGATACAGAGGTTTTGTATCATGTCATGGTCGGCCCGGCCGTTTTGACATTTGTTAAGGAATTGGGCGAGTTCTTTGGACCGTCGCGCCCGGAAATCTTTGGTTTTATCGACAGTCTGGAAGCGGTTGATCTATCATCGCCCGGGCTGGAGTTTCTGGACGGCACGTATTTCTGGGAGGGCAATCCGCGCTATGCACAGGAAAACCAGTCTGAACATGACAAGGCGTTTCGCGCGGCGGTCGGCGTGGATGAGAACGGTGCAAGCGTCAGCGACGCAAAGGACGTTTCGACCTATGCGCATATGTTTGGCTGCTGGGAGACACTGTATATTCTGAAGGCGGCGATGGAAGCATCGGACTATCAGGGGCCGGCGGATCGTCAGAAACTGATCGAAGCGACAGAGGCGATGTCGATCATTCCCGAAGGACCAGGGCATCCGCAGGGTGCGAAAGTGTTCAACGGAAAGACGCATCAGGTCTTTGGTCATCAATACATCAGCCGTGTCGAAAACGGGAAACTGGTGCTTGCGCACACGACCTCGATTGCCGACACGTTCTATCCGGACGAGGTTGATTATACGACGCAGAGTTTTTGATCGTTAAAATGCGCGGCGCGATTAATCGGGAAGTAAAATTTGTCCGCTAGCGTCGCGCAGCGATGGACGAAGATCAAAACACTGAAATGTCGGCGGAAGCGGTTGTCTCGCTTAGGGATTTGACTCGCTTTCTGAACGCGTTGCCTGCGCCTTTCGTTGTCTATGACGTCGACGAACGCATCATTGTGTGCAATGCGGCCTATCAGCGGGAATACCACCCGCTGGAACACCGCGTCGTGCCGGGGATTTCGCATTCCGAATTGCAAATGTTGAAGATTGAACACGGGCTGGACAGCGATGCGATCGGTCGGGAAGAGGAATTCCTGAAAACCGAACAATTGCGGCACAGGCAAGGCCCGGCAATCGAAGAATGGGAAGATGACACCGGCCAGTTCAAACGCATGCTCAGGACACGTCTGCCTGACGGCAGTGTTGTTGGGATGCGGTTTGATATCACCGATCTGCGTCTGGCTGAACGCGAGTTGAAAGATCGCAACGAACGTCTGAAAGACACACAACGCATGCTGGCGTCGGCCGCGATGGTCGATGATCTTACCCAACTGGCCAACAGGCGCGCGGCCCATGCCGCTTTGGAAGACATCGCGGCGCGTTCATCCGACGAAAATTTGCATGTGGGCGTCGTGCTTTACGATCTTGATGGCTTCAAACAGATCAATGACAGTTTTGGCCATGCCGCCGGTGATACGCTTTTGCGCGAGGTCGCCGCACGGATGACCCAGTTTTTTGGCCCCGAAATGCTGGTGGCCCGCATGGGGGGCGACGAATTTCTGGTTATCCTGACATCGGGTCAGGATGGCTATCCGTTTGAAGACGTCGTTCTTAAGTCCATTCGCCACATCTGCCATCCGGCCTTGATCAATGACTGCGAATTGCATTTCGGGCTAAGCGCGGGGATTGCGGTTGACTGTTCCAGCGATATTGCACCGGACAAACGGCTCGCCATGGCCGATACCGCGCTTTACAGCGCCAAGGAACAAAGCGGAAATTCGGTACGCCAATTTGATGAACAATTGCGACAGAAGACACAGTTTGACGCGCAGCTTCGCCATGACATTTTGTCCGGAGCGTTGGCTGACCAGTTAGTTTTGTACTTCCAACCCATCGTCGATGCGGCTAACCCCGCACGGGTTCCGTCGGCCGAGACTTTGGTGCGGTGGGATCATCCGCAATTCGGGCTGCTGTCGCCGGACAAGTTTTTGCCGATTGTCGAAAGTGTGCGCGCAGCCCGAAAACTGGATGAAATCGTTCTGGACCGCACGCTGGCCCAGATTGCCAAGTGGCAGAACGAAGGTTTCACGGTGCCGAAAATTTCGGTCAATATTTCACCACAGCGCCTGCTGGACGAAAAACTGTTGGAAAGCCTGACAGAACGCGCCCTGCCCCCCGATGCGGTATCGTTCGAAATTCTGGAAACCGTGTTTTCCGACCGCTGCAACACCACGTTGCAATGGAACCTGGACGGTTTGCACGATGCAGGCATCGAGCTTCAGATTGACGACTACGGGACATCGCATAGCTCGATATCGAGCCTGCTGATGATCCGACCAAGCCGCATCAAAATCGATCGCCAGTTTTGCGGCAAGGTGGCCGAAAGCAAGGAAGCGCGCGATATCGTGCGGCTGACCGTTGCGCTGGCGAAATCACTGGGCATTTCCGTAACCGCTGAAGGCGTTGAAAACGCGGAAACAGCCGAACGGCTGGCAGCCCTGGGGTGCGACCGGTTGCAGGGCTATTTGTTCGGCAAGCCCTGCCCGGCGGGTGCCTTTCAACATATGCTGCATCATCTGAGAACCGCCAAAACGGCCTGAGCCTTTCAAGACCGCGCAGCGCGCGCATGCATGGCCTTGCCCTTGGCTGGAAAAACCTGTTCCACTTGGCGCAATGGAATTTGGTCCTCACCTTTTGCTTGCCACTTTGGAAGGGGCAGTCGGCGCGGCTGTGCTGGCGTTGACCG
>CALDUK010000065.1 GCA_937924905.1 uncultured Paracoccaceae bacterium
GGGGGGGGTGGCTTGCGCCAATTCCCCGCCTTTCGGATGTGGCATCGGGTTTTCACTTTGCGCCAAAGTCCGTGTTCTGGCGCAATGTTGGGTGGACCCAGGGCGCCAGACGCCAGTGCTTTTGATGCAGGATCAGGGCCAGCTGTTTGCCGGGCGTGGGACTTTGGGCAAGGGAAGCGCGCAGTCTGCCCGGCACAGGGTTCACCGGAACGTGTCACACGCCTGGCGCAGGTTGCGCGGTTGCGGTGCAGCGCCGCCATGCGACCAAGGGGGTAAACCTTTTCCGCCAGACTGGTCACCCTTCAGGTGGGTGGAACCCGCGTTGGTCCCCCAACGGGGTGGGCTGTCACATGCGCCCCTTGCATCCATCTTCTTGGCAAAAATATGTTGGGGTGGTCTGGAGGGGCAAAGCCCCTCCAGCGGGTCGGGGCCGACAGGCCCCGAGACCGGGTCACACCACGCGTTCGACCATCATCTTTTTGATCTCGCCGATGGCCTTGGCCGGGTTCAGCCCTTTGGGGCAGGTTTTGGCGCAATTCATAATCGTGTGGCAGCGGTACAGTTTGAACGGGTCTTCCAGCTCATCCAGACGTTCGCCTGTCGCTTCGTCGCGGCTGTCGATGATCCAGCGATAGGCGTGCAGCAAAGCGGCCGGTCCAAGATACCGGTCGCCGTTCCACCAATAGCTGGGGCAGGATGTCGAACAGGACGCGCACATAACGCATTCGTAGAGACCGTCCAGTTTCTTGCGGTCTTCGATGGATTGCTTCCATTCCTTGGCCGGGCGGTTTGTTTTGGTTTCCAGCCACGGCATGATCGATGCGTGTTGCGCGTAAAAATGCGTCAGATCGGGGATCAGGTCTTTGACCACCGGCATATGCGGCAGCGGATAGATCGCGATGTCGCCGTCGATTTCATCGTGGCCATAGATGCAGGCCAGCGTGTTGATCCCATCGCCCGTCCGTTTGTTGGCGCTTCCGATGTTCATCGCGCAGGACCCGCAGATGCCTTCGCGGCAGGACCGGCGGAAGGTCAGGGTGGGATCAATCTCGTTTTTGATCTTGATCAGGATGTCCAGAACCATCGGTCCGCATGTGTCCATATCGACGTGATAGGTATCGACGCGGGGGTTTTCGCCATCGTCGGGGTTCCAGCGATAGATTTGCACCTTGCGCGTGTTCGTCGCGCCTTCGGGTTTGGGCCAGGTTTTCCCGACGCGGATGGTCGAGTTCTTGGGCAAATTGAATTGAACCATGAAACGTTCCCTTTCAGATCAAAGCGTCAAAAGGGCGGGCAGCCCTTCGGTCGCCAGGCAGCGGATCGTCTCGGGGCGCGAGGCGATGTCTACCACAATTTCAACAGAGCTGGCCGTGGGGCCGGTGACGGCATCGGCGGCAAGCGTCAGCAATTCGCGCGAGCTGGCATTGTCAATCACGCAATCCGTGGCCGGTTCCGCCGGGATGCCCGGCAGGCGTTCGGCCATGATCGGGCGGACCACCGATTTGGCGGCGTCGCGCGTCAGTTCGTCCTGAATTTCAGGTGTGCAGGCGGTCAGGGCGACAAGGGCAAGAGCGGGGATAAGTCGGATCATGCGAGACCTGCTTTCAGTGTCTTTTTGACCTGGGCCAGAATGGCATCGGCGCGGGGGGCAAAGGCGTGGGTGTCGCGCATGGCCAGCGCCAATGCGTGGCGTTTGGCTTTCTTGGCCTTGGTTTCGGCGCGGATGGTTTTGACGGCGGTTTCGTATTCGCTTTTGGTGGTCGCGAAATGGACAAAGCCGTCAAATTCCTTGGGCAAAGACGCGACCGGGTCCGAAATCACCGACGCGCCGCAGGCCAGCGCGTCATAGATGCGGTTCGAGGCCAGGCCCCATTGGCGCATTCCCGGTTTGTGATCGTTCAGCACGATCTCTGCCCCCCGGTAAAGTTCGCCCAAAGCGCGGTTTTCCAGATGTTCGGCCCGGTATTGTCTGGCCGAGGCTTTGCCTGCCCAGCCCGGCCCCCAGATGCCAAGATCGAGCTTCGAGCCAAGTGCCGCCCTGATCAGCGGACGTTCGACTTTGCGCGAAATACCGACAAAGACGATGCCGTCGCGCGGGTGATCCGCCGTCTCGGGCGGGTGCATGCGGTCAGCATCGAACGCCTGTGGCAGGAAGCTGACGCGCCCCTTGCCCAGCGATTTGATCAAGTGTTTCTGCAAAGGCTGGCCGGCGGCAAAGATGTGGTCGGCATTGGCAAGTTCGGCCCCCATGTCTTCGCCATCGGATGAAATGATCCAATAGAAAAGCGGGCCGGAGTGGTTGGGCGTATAAGCCTCGCGCCCGCGCAGGACCAGTTCAACCTCGCCCGCGTCTTGCTGGATGGACCATTCTTTCTTGGTCTGGACGCGGGCCTTATGGCCTTTTTGTTCCAGCGCCTTGGCCAGCCCGTTGGCAAAGTGAAAATCGCCCCAGTGGACACGGCCGCGCGGGCGCGGGATTGCCGTCTGGATGGCAAAGGACAAGGGCGCGTCCGGCCGGGCGGCGTGTTTGATGCGCCATGGGCTGGCCCTCGTCGGCGTGATGTCCAGCCTGCCGACAACGTCAGCGATATCCGCGCGGTCCATGTTCTGGGCCACGATGGCATCATAGTTTTTGGCAAGTGTCTTGTTGTCTGGGTCAAGATTGCTGACCACGACCAGCCCTGTGGGCGCCGCGTCGAACACCTGCACCGTCAGATCGGGGCGGTGTTTTTGCAAGATGGGCACCAGTTTCCAGACATCGCCTGTCCAGGCGTTGGTGGTTGTGTTTTCGCGCGCACGTTCGGCCATATTGGCGGAATGCGGCAGACAATCGTGCAGAACGATGTGCCCGCCTTCGGCCATCAGAGGTTCGGCATTGATGAAATCGCGCAGCAGATATTCGAACAGGTGCATGCCATCCAGAAACGCCAGATTGAAGCGGATGTTTAGGTTCTGGATCACGCCCGAGGCAAAGGCATCGTCGCTGGTCTGTTGCAGAAAGATCGAGGTTGCGCGGCCCCGCGATGCGTCGATGCCGTCTTTGAATTCGGGATCAATGGCGACCGTGTTGCAGGTCGCAGCGTCCAGGCTTTTGCCAAACTGGGTGCCGATTTCCAGATACCATTCGGGCTGAAGCGTGCGATGCATGTCAGTCAGAAAGTTCAGGTAGTTCTGACCTGTTGGCACCCGAAACAGCGCCGTTTGTGGCGTGCTGGCGATGTTCATTCCAGGTCCAGTGGCCGGATTGGCCCCTGCCCTGTTTTTTGCCGGACGCATTCGTCATAGACGATTTGCGGGTCGCGCCCGCGGATAAAGTCGCTGGTCACGCCGATTTCCACCCGCGCGCCCGCGCCGTTATTGCCGATGCCGATGCCCACATTGCCCGTAGGCCCAAGGGCGGCGCGCGCCCGGTCTTCGCAGATCTTCGCGGCACGTTCAGGCGACACCGGGCCGCAAGCGGCCAGCAACACCAGAAAAAGCACCGCGACGCGCATCAGTAAATCCGCGCTTTGGGGGCGATCTTTTTCAGTTCAATCCCGCCTTCGTCTTCGGTGGTCAGCGGGTCCAGATGGACGCCGCGATAGCTGAGCGCCACTTTTGCGCCATCGACATGGGCCAGCGTGTGGTTGCGCCAGTTGTCGTCATCGCGGTCGGGATAGTCTTCATGCGCATGGGCGCCACGACTTTCCTTGCGCGCTTCGGCACCGACGATGGTGGCCAAGGCGTTGGGCATCAGGTTTTCCAGTTCCAGCGTTTCCATCAGATCGCTGTTCCAGACCATCGAGCGGTCGCTGACCTTGATGTCGTTCATCTTATTGGCAATCGCGGTCATTTTGGTGACGCCTTCGCCCAGCGTTTTATCCGTGCGGAACACGGCGGCGTCGGCTTGCATGGCTTTCTGCATTTCCAGTCTCAGCTCGGCTGTCGCGACCCCACCGTCAGCATGGCGCAAACCATCGAACCGGTCGAGGGCGGCGTCGATGGACGCCTGATTGAGCGATGGATTGCCGGCGGTGCGGTCAACGACCTGACCTGCGCGAATGCCTGCGGCGCGTCCGAACACGACCAGATCAATCAGCGAGTTTGACCCCAGACGGTTGGCCCCGTGAACCGAGGCACAGCCAGCTTCGCCGACGGCCATAAGCCCCGGCGAAACTGCGTCGGGCGCGTCTGCGGTGGGGTTCAGAACTTCGCCCCAGTAATTGGTCGGGATGCCGCCCATGTTGTAATGCACGGTGGGCAGAACCGGGATCGGTTCCTTGGTCAGATCGACGCCCGCGAAAATGCGCGCGCTTTCCGAGATGCCCGGCAGACGTTCGGCCAGCGTTTCGGGCGGCAGGTGGTTGAGGTGCAGGTGGATATGGTCGCCTTCGGCACCAACACCGCGGCCTTCGCGGATTTCCATTGTCATGCAGCGCGAGACCACGTCGCGGCTGGCGAGGTCTTTGTAAGTGGGCGCGTAGCGTTCCATGAACCGCTCGCCTTCCGAGTTGGTCAGATATCCGCCTTCGCCGCGTGCGCCTTCGGTGATCAGACAGCCCGAGCCATAAATGCCCGTGGGGTGAAACTGGACAAATTCCATATCCTGCAAGGGCAATCCGGCACGCGCCACCATGCCGCCGCCGTCGCCTGTGCAGGTGTGGGCCGAGGTCGCGCTGAAATAGGCACGGCCATAGCCGCCAGTCGCCAGCACAGTCATCTTGGCGTTGAACACATGGATCGAGCCATCGTCCAGACACCAGGCGACAACGCCCTGACAGGTGCCGTCTTCGGCCATGATCAGGTCGATGGCAAAATATTCGATATAGAACTCGGCATTGTTTTTCAGCGACTGGCCATAAAGCGTGTGCAGAATAGCGTGGCCCGTACGGTCGGCGGCGGCGCAGGTGCGTTGCACCGGGGGGCCTTCGCCAAATTCGGTGGTGTGGCCGCCGAAGGGGCGTTGATAGATCTTGCCTTCTTCGGTGCGGCTGAAGGGAACGCCGTAGTGTTCCAGTTCGTAGACCGCCTTGGGCGCTTCGCGGGCGAGGTATTCCATCGCGTCGGTGTCGCCCAGCCAATCGGACCCTTTCACCGTGTCATACATGTGCCATTGCCAGTCATCCGGCCCCATGTTGCCCAAGGATGCTGCAATGCCGCCCTGGGCTGCGACGGTGTGCGACCGGGTCGGGAAGACTTTGGTGATGCAGGCGGTTTTCAGCCCCTGTTCGGCCATGCCAAGGGTCGCGCGAAGGCCCGAGCCCCCGGCCCCCACCACGATGCAGTCATATTCATGGGTTTCATAGTCGTAAGCGGCCATGGATGTTGTCCTTAAAGCGCCAGACGCGCCAGGGCGAAAAGCCCGGCGGCGGCAGCAACGTATGAGAGGCAGGTGGTCGCGATGATCGTATATTCACGGGCGGTGCCGTGCATGTAGTCTTCGATCACCATCTGGATGCCGTTCTTGAAATGCATGAAGCTGGTGACGATCATCAGTGCCGCGATGATCGCCGGGAAGGGCCGCGCGAAATAGGCGGTTACCGTGTCATGCGGTTCGCCCAGCATCGGACCAAAGGTAAAGACAAACAGCGGCGTCAGGATCAAAAGCCCGACGCTGGACTTGGTCATGGACCAGTGGCGCATGGTGCCCTGACGGGCCGAGCCGGTGCCGACAGCGCGTTTGAGATCGGTGAGATAGGACATGGACGCTCCGTCAGACGATCAGAAGGGTAAGGATGGTCAGGACGACCGATGCGATGATCATCATCAGGCCAAGTTTTTCAGCCGTTTCGACATCCATCCCGCGGCCGGTGTCCCAGTACAGGTGACGCAGGCCACCCAGCGTGTGATACCAAAGCGCCCAGGCGGACAGGGCCATGACGATGTCGCCGACAAAGGACGTGATCACGCCATCGACGGTCGCGAAATATTCGGGCGAGGTCGCGGCGGCCAGGAACCACCAGACCACAAGCAGTGCGCCCAGCAACAGGCCGGTGCCGGTGATCCGCACAAGGATCGAACTGATCGACGTCATCTGTGGACGATATATTGTAAGATGCGGGGACAGTGGGCGTTTGCCACGGTTCACGTCAGCCATCCTGCGGGCTCCTTTCAATGGCGCTGGTGTGTGAATGACGAAAAACCAACGGCTTGTCACGCCCGTGCGGCGGTGGGGCGCAGGGTTTATCGCTCACATTTGAGAGAAACGGTGAATTTGTGATCACGGCCAAGATTTAAGTGATCACGAGTTGACGGATGGTTAATGCAAAGGGGCAAGCGTGGCCCGGTCCGGTTTGCGGCACGGGTGCCGATGGTCTGGCCGTTTCGCAAAATAAAGCACCGCAGCCCATAAACAAAGGGAGGCTGCGGTGCAGATGCGGGGCGCGTATGGTTATGAACCCCGCATATGATTTTGATCGCTTAGATAACGACGCTGACGTCTTGTTCGATCAACAAGGTGGCGCCGCCTGACGTGTAGACATCGACCACTTCGCCCTGGAAGGCGCTTTCGCCCATCAGAGTGAAGCCATCGGCGTTCACCGTGTCGTTGGCATCGCCGAAGACGTACAGCTGATCCGAGGCGGACGTGTCCAGCACATCCTGAGCCGAGATGGTCAGCGATTGTGCCGTCGCGCCTTCGATGTCGATATACTGAAGGTCGGTGACATTGCTGAACTGATCAAGATCGAGCGTCAGACCGCCCGTATCTTCGAGGATCAGATAGCCATCCGACGAGGCCGTGCCCGATGCCAGTGCGGCAAGTTCGGACGCGCCCAGGGCCACTTCATCGGTGTCAGACACGCTGTCGCCGTCGCTGTCGGTGTCGCGGGATGCGACATCGCCATCATCATCGGCGTCGGTTTCGCCTTCGAAGATATCCCAGATCTTGTC
>CALDUK010000066.1 GCA_937924905.1 uncultured Paracoccaceae bacterium
AAAAACAGGTGAACCGGAAACCGTTAAGGTTTCCGGTGTGTCTCAAAATTCACCATCCTGCTGCCAGGGCTTGGCCAGGTTGCCAAATCGGGTGAACCGTCCCTCAAACGACAGTTCGACCGTGCCGATGGGGCCATGACGCTGTTTGCCGATAACAATTTCGGCGCGACCGTGGAGCTTTTCCATCTCCTCTTGCCACTTTGCCATGGCCTCCAAGTCGTGATCCCCCGGTTTTTCGCGTTCTTTGTAATATTCTTCGCGGAACACGAACATCACGACATCGGCGTCCTGCTCGATAGAGCCCGATTCCCTTAAATCCGACAGTTGCGGGCGCTTGTCTTCGCGCGATTCCACCTGACGCGAAAGCTGCGACAGAGCAATGACGGGTATATCCAGTTCCTTGGCAATCGCCTTCAAGCCCTGGGTGATCTCGCTGACTTCGTTGACGCGGCTGTCCTTGGCGGTGGCCGGGCGGACCAGCTGCAAATAGTCGATGATCAACACATCAAGCCCATGCTCGCGTTTCAAACGGCGGGCTCGGGCTGCCAACTGGCTGATGGGCAGGGCAGGGGTGTCATCGATAAACAGCGGGCAGGCTTCCAGCGTCTTGGCGGCATCGACGAAGCGGCGAAACTCGCCTTCCGTCATATCGCCGCGCCGGATTTGTTCAGACGGCACTTCGGCCGCTTCTGATAGAACACGCGCTGCCAATTGCTCGGCGCTCATTTCCAGCGAAAAGAAACCAACCACGCCGCCATCGACGGACCCTTCGGACCCGTCGGGCAATTTGCCATGGCGATATTCTTTGGCGATGTTGAACGCGATATTGGTCGCAAGCGAGGTTTTACCCATCGACGGACGCCCCGCCAGGATCAGCAGGTCAGACTTGTGCAGGCCACCCAGCTTTTTATCCATGTCGGTCAGGCCGGTCGAAATTCCCGCCAGCCCGCCGTCGCGTTGATAAGCGGCATTCGCCACGTTCACAGCGTCGGTGACGGCTTTCAGGAACGACTGGAAGCCAGATGAAGACGTGCCAGTTTCGCCCAGCTTGTAAAGCGCTTGTTCTGCATCGACGATTTGTTCTTTTGGTTCGTTCGCAACTTCGACCTTTGCGGCCTTTGAAACGATGTCGCGCCCCAGATCAATCAGCTTCCGGCGAACCGCCAAGTCGTAGATCATCTGCGCATAATCCCGCGCCGCAAACGAACTGATCGCGGCCCCCGCAAGCCGCACCAGATACGCAGGTCCGCCCAATTCCTTAAGTCCGGGGTCGTCTTCCAGAAACGCTTTCAGAGTAACCGGCGATGCCAGTTGGTTTTTTGCGATACGTCCTGCGGCAACCTCGTAGATGCGCGCATGCACCGGGTCATAGAAATGGCCTTCGTTGATCACGCCTGCGACGCGGTCATAGATATCATTGTTCGTCAAAATCGCGCCAAGCAGCTGCTGCTCGGCTTCGATGTTATGCGGCAAAGCTTCTGTGTCTTTGTCTTCGCCGACTGCCCTGATCTGAGCGACGTCGCTCATCTTCTGCCCCCACTGTTTTTGCCTGCATCCCCGATGCCGCTTTGCATACGCGAATGGTACGGTTTGGGTCTACGTGGAAATCCTGTGGACAGATTTTGGATAACCTGCCAACCACCCTATATTGCGTCAGCGCACGGCATGCCGTCAACATAATGCGGTTTTGGTGCGTAAATTATTTTTTGCGCGCGTCTTGCCAAGCCCGCGGGGCGCGCAGGAAACTTTCGACCTCGCGCAACGTATCGTGATCAAATTTTTCGCAGTCACGAGCGGCCTCTAGAACGTCCCACCATGTACATAAATGATGCAAGCTAACCCCGTGCTTCCCAAGGGTTTCGGTGGTTTCGGGAAAGATGCCGTAATAGAAGATCACGGCGGTATGCGCGCAGATCGCGCCGGTCTCGCGAATGGCGTCGACAAAGGAAATTTTGCTGCCCCCATCGGTGGTCAGGTCTTCGACTAGAAGAACGCGCTGACCTTCCGACATGTCCCCTTCGATTCGCGCATTGCGGCCATAGCCTTTGGGCTTTTTGCGCACATAGGTCATCGGCAAAGCCATGCGTTCCGCAACCAGTGCGGCAAACGGGATTCCGGCGGTTTCGCCGCCCGCGACGTTGTCGAAGGTTTCAAAGCCCGCATCGCGCATGACGGTCACGGTCAGGAAATCCATCAAGGTCGATCTGATCCGCGGATACGAGATCAATTTGCGACAGTCGATATAGGTGGGCGATGGCAGGCCAGACGCAAGGGTAAAAGGATCGGCCGCATTAAAATGCACAGCGCCGATTTCAAGCAGCATGTTTGCGCTTAGCCGCGCAATTTCGTCCCGGTCTGGAAAACTCGTTGGTATCATCTATCTCGCCCCTTTGCCTGTCAGGGCGCGTTTTAACGGCAAAGCAGCAGCTATAAAACCCGCCAATGGATCGGCCTGCCAGGGTCAAAAACCTGCACGGGGCCTGCGCCGGTTTCAATCGAGGTTGGAAGGGAAACAGGCGCACCCTTTTCCAGCGTGATCGTATCGCAATTCAACGGCAGGCCATAAAATGCAGGCCCGTGGCGGGATACAAAGCCTTCCAGCTTGTCCAGCGCGCCTGCGGTTTCAAAGACTTCTGCAAGGCAAGCCAGCGCAATTGGTGCGGTAAAGCACCCGGCGGCGCAGCATTCGGCTTCTTTTTTGTGTGTCGGATGTGGCGCGCTGTCGGTGCCCAAAAAGAAACGCTGCGAACCGGACGTGGCTGCCTCGACCAGTTTCGGGCGATGCGTGCCGCGCTTCAGAATAGGCAAACAGTAGTAATGCGGGCGCATGCCGCCCACCAGCATATCGTTTCTGTCCAACATCAAATGCTGCACGGTGATCGTTGCCGCCAGATCATCGCCGCCTTCGGCCGCATATGCCGCCGTTTCGGCTGTTGTGATATGTTCCATTACAACCCTCAGACCAGGGGTGGCACGGCGCAAAGGGTCTAGAACTTCGTCGATGAAAACGGCTTCGCGGTCGAAGATGTCGATGTCAGGCCGCGTGACTTCACCATGAACGCAAAGGGGCAGGCCGATCTCTGCCATAGTTTCCAGCACTGGGCGCACCGTATCGACATCGCGCACACCGCTGGCCGAATTTGTCGTGGCCCCCGCCGGGTAAAGTTTCACCGCTTTGATCAACCCGCTGTCGGCCGCCTGGCGCAGGTCGTCTGGGTCTGTGGCTTCTGTCAGATATAGCGTCATCAAGGGTTCAAACACAGCGCCGTCCGGCAAAGCCGCCAGAATCCGATCACGATAGGCCAGCGCGTCTTCGCCCCGTATGACCGGTGGCACAAGGTTGGGCATAACAATCGCCCGTGCAAAATGCGCCGTCGTATGCGGCAAGACACCTTCCATCATGGCCTCGTCCCGCAGGTGTAGGTGCCAGTCGTCAGGTCGGATCAATTCAAGCTGTTCGGTCATGCGTTCGGTCTAGCCGAAGCCCCGGTCTCATTCCAGTGGACCTGCAACCTTTTGACGAATCGGTTAGAAGCCGTCGTGGGGTTGCCTGAGCAAAGGGAACAAAGACGATGATTTGGACGTTTATACTGGGTGTGATTGCAAGCTGGGCGGCACCAGCGCTGGAAGAAAGACTGCAACCGCTGGCATCTAAATATGTGCCGGGCAAAGCGTTGACGCCGATTGAAAGCCGCACATTGGCTTTGGCCATGGCACTTTTGATCGCAGCACTTGTCGCGACTTTCACCGGCAGCGGGCATGTTTTGCCTTTGACGCTGGGCGCGTTGATTGGCGTGCTTGGACCACGTCTTTATGACAAGTTCCGCGATATGCGCGCGCCGGATTACGACAGCTGACGGTCGTCCATCGGTTCGCGCGCGACACTGTCCGATGCACCGGATCGGAGGCCCAACTGGGCCTCCGCGATCTCTAGCTGTTTGCGAAAACGCGGCAAGGGTTGTTGGGCCAGAACGGCGCGGCACAGCTTTGCCGTAAGGGCAGGCCGGTCTTCGGCCAATACTCGCGACAGCAATGCGCGCAGATAGGGCACATGCCGTTTGCGGGGCCGCAACAGGCGCGCCAGCGCAGAAGTCGAAAGCGCGTCCGTCGACGCGGCCAGACAGACCTGTGAAATCACGGACATTGCTTTCATATCGGTTTCGATAGTCCCCGCACTGCCGCGTCTGTACCGGAAGGAATGCACATTTGAACCGGCAAAGAGGCTTGCGTGCATCGCATCCTCTATCTCGTCCGGATCGTAGACAATGTAAGCCGCCTCAGCCGCTTCCAGCATGTCGGGCGCATAGGCATAGCGCGATGAAAAATTCATACGACGCGCCGTCGGAAACCGGTCATCCCAACCGGCGCGGTCCCGGTCCAATGTGGCCTGCGGGGCAATCAAAAAGGCAGTTGAGCCGGGGGCTGCGACGGAAAACGAAGCCGCCGCATAGCCACACATGCCCGCGCCGTAGAACAACACGCGGTCAAACTGGTCAAAATACCCCTGGTCGATCAAATGATCGAAGAAGCTGAATATACGAATGTCCCGGAACCAGCTTTGGTTTTGGGCAATCAGCGACAGATGTGACCAATTGCGGCTTGCACAGACATCAAATGCAACAGGCAGACCGGTTTCGCTGGCCGACCGAATGCCGAATATCGTCTCAAACGACACCAGCAAAACATCGTGCGATTGCTCGACGAACACCGCGCTATGGGCTGTCCCCAAATCTGAAAATGAACCGCTTTCTTCCCCCAGCTTGCGTAGGGCGTCCAGCCACTCCGCATCCGAAAGGTCCGCGGATATCGTAGCCCCCGCCACCATGCGCACTCGTCCCTACAGAATACCCAAGTGTAATCCTCTGAGCCAAGCCGGTGCAAGTCAGCCGTAGGCCTGGGACGATACTGTGCAGGTATCGTCAACGAACATGAATTTGCGGGGGTATAGTTGCCAAAAAGGCCGCAGACGCGGCCTTTTCTTACGTTTGCAAAGGCACCCAGCGGTTACTTTGCAGGCCCGATCATCATGACCATTTGGCGGCCTTCCATCTTGGGCATGTTTTCGACCTTGCCGATTTCGACAATGTCGTCGGCCACCCGTTCCAGCAATTCACGGCCAAGGTTCTGGTGCGCCATCTCGCGGCCGCGAAAGCGCAACGTCACTTTGACCTTGTCACCGGCCTCCAGAAAGCGCGTCACGTTCCGCATTTTCACGTCATAGTCATGCGTGTCCGTATTCGGGCGGAACTTAACCTCTTTTACCTCAATGGTTTTCTGCTTTTTCCGCGCCTCGCTTTCACGCTTCTGCTGTTCATACTTGAACTTGCCGAAGTCCATGATCTTGCAGACCGGGGGCGACGCGTTTGGAGAAATTTCAACCAGATCTAGTCCGGCTTCTTCCGCCATTTCCATGGCGCGTTCAGGCGTGACAACACCTGCGTTTTCTCCCTCAGCTCCAATGAGCCGGATTTCAGGCGCGCGGATGCGATCATTTACCCGGGGGCCTGTGTCACGCACGGGCGGTGCGTTGTGTGGTCTGCGAGCGATGGTGGTGTGTCCTTAAGCAGTTGATTTGAGACCCGGAAAATAGGGTGAAACTTGCGCAGTTTCAACCAGTTTCGGCTGGAATTGTCCGATTGTCCGTGAACGGGTCGGCCATGGTCCGCTTGTGACGCAGCCTGGGCATTGTTCCCCCTAGTAGTCTGGACGGTCCGGGGTCATCTATGCGCCGATAAACAGAGGGGAATCTCAAATGAGAGCTTTATTCATTATTCTTGGTTTGGTTGTGGTTGGCGCAATCGGTTGGTTTGTGACGAAAGGCGACACACCTGTGTCCGAAGCCGTCCAGAACGCGGCTGGTGCGATCGGTGAACAGGCCGAAAGCGCAACGGGCGCCGTCACAGGGGCCGTCGGCGATGTTGTCGATAGCGCAACCGAAGCCGCAGGTGATGCGGTGGATGCCGCCACAGATGCGGCCGCTTCGGCTGTTGAAGGCGCGACAGATGCGGTTGAAGGTGCCGCAGGCGCGGCAACCGACGCTGTAGAAGGTGCCGCTGATGCCGCAGGAAATGCGGTTGAAGGCGCAACAGACGCAGCTTCCGACGCAGCAGCTGGCGTTCAGGATGCCGCCGAAGGTGCGGTCGATGCGGCAAGCGATGCAGTTGACGGTGCGGCTGACGCGGCAGGTGACGCTGTCGAAGGTGCGACCGATGCAGCCTCGGGCGCTGTGGAAGGCGCAACCGATGCCGCTTCTGATGCAGTTGAAGGTGCAACTGACGCCGCGGAAGGTGCCGCTGATGCTGCCACCGATGCCGCCGAAGGTGCTGTAGACGGCGCGACAGACGCCGCCACTGATGCAGCGGAAGGTGCTGCGGATGCAGCAGACAGTGCAACTGACACGGCGACGGATGCAGCGACTGACGCGACCGAAGAGACAGGTTCGGTGGCTGATCTGCTGACACCCGAAGGGTTCGATGCTGAAAACTTGCGGTCATACGTCGCCGAGTCGGACCTGAACCCGATTGCTCAGCGCGCAGCAGATGCTCTCATCTCGCAGGCCGAAGATAACCCTGATCAGCTTCAGGGCATTCTTGGCCAGCTTCGCGAAGCTCTGGGCCTTTAAAATATGCACCATGCCGCCCTTCGGGGCGGCATGATCCGTTCGGACATTGCTGTTGCCAAAACGCAATGGATCCAAGAAAAACGACCATACTCCCATCCATAAACTGAAATCCGCCGATTCTATGCGCGGCGCTGCGCTGCCTTTGGCCGATCCAGCCGCGGTGCAGCGATCGCCCCTTGGATCGCCCGGGCGAACCCGTACATGTGGCGCGTGGGTCGGGTTTTATTTGTAGAGGGTTCTCTCGATGGGGCGTTTATTCTGGATCACAAGCGCAACAGTCATTTGTGCGGCTGGTATCGGCGTGAAGACACTTCCCGATACGGGCAGTGAACCGCGTTCGGTCAGCTATCAGGCCACGCTTCCGGAACAGTCCCCGGCGGCGACGGATGGGTACGAAGTCGGCACTTCGGGGTCCGCCTTGGCGACAGCTGCATTTGGCCTGTCGGCATTGCAGCCCGAAACCTATAACGTGCAAATTGTCCTCGATATCATCGAAGCCTCGCCGCTGGAGCTGGGCGAGAAAGACCGGCTGACGGCCAAATTGATGGCGGCCGAGGCCGGTCACGCCAAATTGCCGCGCGTCTTGTCTGATATCCGGGTCAGCCTGGCTGTGGAATAAAGCCGGGCCGATGGCGTTCAGACGCCGTCGCCCACGAACGCCTTTTCAACCACATATTGCTTGGGATCGCTGTTCGCGCCTTCTTCAAGCCCGAAGCCTTCCAGGATCTCTTTCATATCTGTGTTAAACGCCAGCGACCCGCAGACCATGCCCCTGTCATGTTCCGGTGAAATCCCTGCGATCCCCAGATCGGCAAATACCTTGCCCGAAGACAGGTTGTCGGTGATCCGGCCCATGTTCGCGCTGTCTTCGCGCGTGGTTGTCGGATAGTACAGCAGCTTGTCTGCAAACCCGTCGCCCATCAATTCGCTTAGCATCTCGTCCGATTTGATATCTTCGACCAATTGCCGCCCATAATCCAACTCGGCGACGTCGCGGCAGGTGTGCATCATAACGATCTGATCGTAGCGCTCGTATGTGTCGGGGTCACGCATCAGGCTTGCAAATGGCGCAAGCCCTGTGCCGGTCGCGAAAAACCAAAGCCGTTTCCCGGGCAAAAGCGCGTCCAGCACCAATGTGCCAACCGGTTTCGGACGCAGGATGATCTGATCCCCCGGCTGGATATGCTGCAATTTCGATGTCAGCGGACCGTCTTGCACCTTGATCGAATAAAACTCCAGTTCGTCATCCCAGGCAGGCGACGCAATGGAATAGGCACGAAGCAGCGGTTTTCCGTTGTCGCCCATCAATCCAATCATCACAAACTCGCCCGACCGGAAACGCAAAGATTGTGGGCGTGTCACGCGGAAAGAAAACAGGCGATCCGTCCAATGCTGAACGGACGTTACGGTTTGCGCATCAGGCAGTGTCACGGGTTTCGCAACGGCTTCATTCACAGGGGCTTGCTCGGTCATATCTGTCAATCGGAGCTTACACTCCGCTCTCTTATACGGGAAATTCAAGGGCAGGAAAGCCCGTCACGTCATCTCAGGCGCGTAGACGGGCTTGATAGTCATGGGCCCGCCAATCGGCACGGCGAAGCCATTGATCTTCGGGCTGCCGGTCGGCCAACGCCTGATCAATCTCAACCTCATCAAAGCCCGACCGACGCGCCATCGCATATTGGTCCGCAATCACATGGCCTTTCGCCCGCAAACGCCCGGCGAAACCCATCCGGCGCAAATTACGCGCCAGGGTAAAGCCGCGGCCGTCGGCAAAGCTTGGAAAATCGATACGGATCATGCCGACATCGTTTAGCCGTGCCTCTAGGTCCCTCAAATCTGCATCCGAAGGCAGGTCGACAGCCAGTTCGGCCACGTCGTTATTGGCAGGGATCTGATCCAGGGATGCAAACCCGTGGGGCCAATCGTCTGCGGCAAACCCGGAATCGGTCACCAAAACGCTCATCGCACATTCTCCTTGGTGCGGGCATGCAAATGAATACCGCACTCGGTTTTGGGTTGTCCCCGCCAGCGACCGGCGCGCGGGTCTTCGTCTTTCGCCACGCGGGTTGTGCATGGCGCACATCCAATCGACGGATAGCCTTTTGCCACCAGCGGATGCCGGGGCAGGCGGTTGTTGATCATATATTCGGCGAAGCCATCTGGCGTCCAATGCGCAAGCGGATTGATCGTTATGCGCGCCGCATCATCCGTTTCAAACAATGCGACATCTGCCCGCTGCCCGCCCTGAAAACGTTTCCGTCCGGTCACCCATGCGTCAAACTGTTCAAGGGCTGCGTCCAATGGCGCGCTTTTGCGCAATGCGCAGCAGGCGTCCGGGTTATGCGCATACATCCGGTTGTTCGGGTCTTTCAAGAAGACCTCCTCCCGATCGGGCCGAATGCTCTGAACATTCAGGTCCAACCGTTCTGCAAGGTTGCGCTGATAGTCCAGCGTTTCCGGGAACAGCATTTCGGTATCCAAAAACAGAACCGGCGTTGTCCGGTCGATGACCGAAACCATGTGTAACAACACAACGGACTCCGCCCCAAACGATGATACCAGCGCGGTTCGCCCAATCTGCGGGTCGGCCAAAGCATGGGCCAGCACATCATGTGCCGAATGGCGGGAGAACTGCGCATTCAAGGCTTGGACGCGGTCGGCAACAGGGGAAAGAGGGGCCTCAAGCGGCATGGGATTCCTCCTTTTCGGGATAGAGTGCGCGCTTGAATGGGGCCATTCCAACACGGCGATACGCGTCAAGGAAAGTCTCGTCCGACGTTTCGCGCAAGCCAAGATAGGCTTCGATCAAACGCTCAATCGCCGGCAGAATTTCATCTGCACCAAAGCCCGGACCCGCCCGTTCGCCAATCGCTGCGGTTTCGGTGCCGTCGCCGCCCAGGGTGATCTGGTAATTTTCCACTCCGGCCCGGTCGAGCCCAAGAATGCCGATGTGACCGACATGGTGGTGCCCGCAGGCGTTGATACAGCCGCTGATCTTGATTTTAAGGGGACCAATCTCATGTTCCAGCTTCAGTTCGTCGAAACGTGTCGCAATATCTTGAGCCACCGGGATCGACCGCGCGGTCGCCAAGGCACAATAATCCATGCCGGGGCAGGCGATTATGTCCGAAATCAACCCGACATTTGCCGTGGCCAGCCCATGCGCGCGCAAAGTCTCGTAAAGTTCGGGCAAGTCAGACCGATGGACATGCGGCAGGATAACGTTCTGTTCATGGCTGATCCGCAATTCATCATAGCCCAAACGTTCGGCCAGATCGGCCAAAGCCCGCATCTGGTCTGAACTTGCGTCACCCGGCGTGGCGCCATGCGCTTTCATCGAAACCGTGACGATTGCATGTTCGGCATGGCGATGCGCGACCGTATTTGTGTCCACCCAAGACCGGAAGGCCGGATTGGCCGCCATAGCTGCGTTCACCGCATCCAACCCGGCGGCTTTGAACTCTGGCGACGCAAAGGCTTTTTCAATATCCGCAAGGAACGCCTGATCGAAGCCGCTGAACTCTGCTTTCAACTGTTCGAACAAGGTTTCCACTTTGTCGCGAATGACATCGACGCCGTTTTCCGCAACCGTGATCTTGATCCGCGCCTTGT
>CALDUK010000067.1 GCA_937924905.1 uncultured Paracoccaceae bacterium
CAGGACATCTTCGACTACATTGAAATGTTCTATAACCCGAAACGTAAACATGTCAGAAACGGCATGCTGTCGCCCGTCGACTTTGAAAACAGACAGTGCAACAACAACCAAGAAGGTGTCTAGGAAACTACGGGCTATTCACCCACCCGCTTTTCTTTGTTCGGGACGACCTGCTCGATGCAACTCGCCCAGATTGTTTACTTTCAGCGGCTGCCGCAAGAGCTGGCGCCGCAGACTTTCCAGCGCGAACGATCTCAGCGTAGTCCTGCTTCGGTGAGGAATAGGCTTGAGTCGCAGCCGGTGCTTTGGAAACATTGGCTTCGCGAGTTCGTGCCCGCTCACGCTCGACACGTTTGTCGTAGGCACTTGGTCGCGCTTTTGGCTCAGATCGGGATGTTCGATTTTCGGAACTTCCCTTGGCTTGCGCCTGAGCAGCGACTTTCCGCGATCTCCGTTTTTCCTGCCACCACACGAGAATGACAGGAACACCAAACGCAAACAGCATCTGGCCGCCGTCCGACCAATCCTGAAGCAGTGTGGTCACCACGACCATGCACAAAAAAAATACAGGACGAGAAAGAATGTAATTCGGAAAAACTTGAATATTGAAGACATTTACAGAACGCTCTCCAAACGACACTATTTTGGATGCCCATCATTGCAACGACTATCGCATTGATTGAATGCGTTATTGATGCGTTGAAGTTCCTCGGTCCGGCTTGATCGACGATCTAGCGGAGTTTCACTCTTTCCAGATCATCTGGTTTCAGTCGATAGCGGATTACGTTTCCCTCATGGAGCCCTGCGATCTGCTCACGGACATAAGTGACAACGTCCGCTCGATCAGCATCGGGCACGCCAGCAGCCAAGGCCATCTCATCAACCGCATCGTTTCGGAACTCCTTGAACTCGAGAACGCAACACCGAACGGCTGCGCGAACAAACTCCCGATAGGCCAGAGCCGCTTTTTCCGGGCTCTCCACCTCAGCGCGGAGAATTCGGTACTTTTCGGCGGAAGCCAGATACGCGTCTATGTAGACATCACGCAGCAACGCGACGTTGTTCAGTTCATACACCCCGATGAGCCCGTCGATGTAATCGCTGTCCTTCATCGTCGTGAACGACATCGGCGCAAGATCCGATTTCAGAAGTGGAATGTTAGAGGCCACGCGTGAAGTCCGCTTGTTGACGTCGGCAAAAGCCTGGAGATACGGGATGTGCACCAAAAGGAAGAATGACTGCTCGAACGGATCGGTGATCTGCGCAGCCTTGTGCAGCAGGATGTCGAACTCTTCTGCAATCGTGACCGCATCGTCGAGCGGTCGATAGCTCGAGTGCGAGATCCCGACCGGCATCGCACGCAACCGACCCGACATCGCCGGGTCCGCCAAAAGACCGTCTGAAAGCAGCGCATGGATCGCGAACAGATCCGGACGCCGAAGTCCGATCTCATCGAGATTGTCGACGGCATACTGGATGGCTTCCTTATGGTTGAGGATCATCAGGGCTTCTTTTCGATCCTTTCCCGCAGCTTCTTCGCCAAATCTGATCAGTCGCTCAGTCTGCAGAATGTCGTACGTGTTCCCCTCCATCCTGGACGACGCCCAACTGAGATCGACCAGAAGCTGTTCAAGAATCCGACGTGCGTATGTTCCGGCTGGAATTGCGCCTCCCTGCGGGCGGCCGGCCTCCAACAGCCTTTCGCGGTCGGGTGCAGACAGATACCAGGTTTTTCCCGGAACATATGCGTCGAGAAACTCCGGTCGATGGGACACCGGTGCTCGCCTGTTGTACGGCGTCGACAAATGCGCCCGGACGACCGCACCCCCGGCGATCCTATATCCCGTCGCCCTGCCCTTGCCAGATACCTCGAGGCGACCTTCCTCCACCATGCGCTTCAAGAGACGCCACATAGTGGTTTCGCTCACATCCCTTGCAACGCCCCTCCGGATGGCATCGCGTCCGGCACCCGGGTTCTCGCCGACAAATTCGAGCACGTCTTGATCCGACAAGGCCATGAAACGATATTCCGCAAGTTTGAAACGATTAGAATATTGATACACCTACATTTTTCCTCGGCGCAAGTTTTCGTTTCACGGGTTTTGAAACGATTCTTGGGTCAGGAACCAAAAGCCGGCTTCGTGAAATGGTCGAAACGATTATCACACTGAAATTGCGCCTATTTCTGTAACGTCACATGAATCGTTGCACAGCGAATGAAACGATAATCTTAACGGCCGAATTTGCGTCAGGCATCAAGATTCGAAAGCATATGAGGAAAACAGTGCTCTCACGGAGCCTTTGCACCCTAGAACACCAGCAACAGACTAGCCGAAAGCGACATGTGGTCCTTCACCTGCAACCCCCGCATCCACCAGCTGCTCACGATCCGGCAAGTTTTGGAACGAATGCAAATCGAACGCGATTAGGAACTTCTCGGTCGTCACATAGGTGTAGGGTGCGCCGCGTCGCGGCGACCTTGGCCCTGTCCCGATGAGATCGCGCGCATGCAGGCGGCCGATCAGGTCGCGGCTAATTTCTTTCCCGAAAATGTCCTTCAATCCGTCGCGCGTGATCGGTTGATGATAGGCAATCGCAGCCAGCACCGCGACGTCGTATTCGCGCAGGTCGAGGTCCTGGTCACCCACATCCGCAGCCATCCGGATCGCCGGTGCATAGGCTGGTCGGGTCCGAAGCATCCATCCACCCCCGACTGAACCGCGCCGGGTTTGCCGGAGGCTGATTTGTCTTAGTTACGCGGCCATTTCCGATCCTTCCAGAGCCGCGTAGAAGTTTGCCTCAGCTTCAGCTGGGGGTATATTCCCGATTGGCTCGAGCAGACGGCGGTTGTTGAACCAGTCGACCCATTCGAGGAAGGCATATTCCACGGCATCGAAGCTGCGCCATGGACCACGTCTGTGAATGACTTCTGCCTTGAACAGCCCATTGATCGTTTCTGCCAGGGCATTGTCATAGGAATCTCCAACGCTGCCGACGGACGGGGCGATCTTCGCCTCGGCCAGCCGTTCGGTGTATTTGATCGATAGGTACTGGGCGGATTCAAGCGGTCGTCGCAACGGTTGATTGATATCTCATGTTGGGACGTCTTCCAACGCCTCTGCGGGCGTTCTCCACCCAAGTGTTTTTCGGAGCCGATTGTTCAGGGTGTATGCGACAGCATCGAGAATGCTTTCGTCATGAGTGCTGAGATCTGTGCCCTTTGGAAAGTACTGGCGCAATAACCCGTTGGTGTTCTCATTGCTGCCGCGTTGCCAGGGACTTTGTGGGTCGCAGAAGAAGACTTGGATGCCGGTGTGTTCTTTCAACTTCTCATGCTGAGCCATCTCCGCGCCTTGATCCCAGGTCAGCGATTTGCACAGATGCTTGGGGAGAGATTGAATGGATTTGGTAATGGCATCTTGAACAGCTTCAGCTCCATGACCCGCAAGCGCAGGGCCGTTTTTCTTCCGTGGCCCGGTACCATGACCTGGCATTGGTGGCAGATGCAGTAAGAGGGTGAAGCGCGTCGAGCGTTCTACCAGGGTTCCGATCGCCGAGCTCTTCAGGCCGAGGATCAGATCGCCTTCCCAATGACCCGGGACAGCACGATCATCTGCTTCGGCGGGACGTTCGCTGATCATGATCTGGTCAGATACAAACGCCTTACCTTTGCCCTTTCGCCGCGCGCGCGGGACACGCAACGCCCGGCCAGATCGCAGGCAAGCAACCAACTCTCGCCGCAACGCACCACGCCCCTGAATGAACAGGGACTGATAAATTGCTTCGTGACTGATGCGCATCATAGGGTCATCCGGAAAGTCCAATGGCAGACGGCGCGCGATTTGTTCTGGGCTCCAGGCCGTTGCCCATCGGCGATGTTGTCGGCGCACAGACCGTCTTTTTGTCCACGGCGCGTCAGGGCCGCTGAAAATGCACCCGTTGCTGTCAGACACCTGACCCGAAAGCCGGTCTTCAACATATTGCCGCAAGGCGTCGTTCTGCGCCCGTTTTGTTATCTTCGGTCGGCGCGCGGCGCGATCCGCATGCCATTGAGCGGTGGTTGCGCGATACTCGAACCCTCCGGAACGTGTCGCGGCATTCCGACGAAGTTCCCGAGAAATGGTCGAGGCGGAGCGCCCAATCTTCCGGGCAATGGCACAGACACCAAGGCCTTGAGCTCTGTACAAAGCATTCTCTTCGCGCTCAGAGAAACAAAGATATCGGCCGGAAAGCGGTTTAGATGAATTGGCAAACTTTGACGGTGGCATACCCCCGGCCTCTCGAAACCAACGACTGCCAACTGGGGCAGACGCACCAGCTTGCACGCCGGCCTCTTCGCTGGAAATGCCTTGTTTGATCAGTTGCCAGAATCTCACCTGCTGCGAGCGCAATGCCGCCCGCGGCCGCCCTGGTGAAGATAACTTGCTTCGGGTGCTCCGCGCCGAGGCACGTTTGCGATCTGTCATCACAACCTCCAAATTGGAACCGTTGCGACGACCGCTTGAATCCGTCTTGGCTGCCGCGATCCGAGTGGTGCACCAGTTGATCCTGTGCCGGTCTGCGTTGATGAATGGCTTGCTCCAAAGCATCGAGGACAAATCCTGCAGAGGCCGTGCGACTGACACGCCAGCCAACGATACGACGGGCGAAGACATCGATGACGAAGGCCATATACACAAACCCCTGCCACGTCGCGACATAGGTAAAATCGCTGACCCACAGCACATTCGGCGCGGGCGCATGGAATTGGCGGTTTACTTTGTCCAGTGGGCACGGCAGCGCCTTGTCCGGGATCGTTGTCTTCGGCTTCTTGCCGCGGACAACGCCTTCGATCCCAATGTCTTTCATCAACCGGGCAACTGTGCAGCGCGCAATATCAAAGCCTTCGCGTCGCATCTGATGCCAGACTTTGCGAACACCATAGACACTGAGGTTTTCCTCAAAGACGCGCTCAACCTCGGGCTTCAGTTCTTCGTCACACTTGGCGCGATCCGAAAGACGTGAAGGGTCAGCCCGCTTTGCCAGATGGTCATAGAACGTGGTTGGGGCAATCGGCAGCACACGGCAGATTGGCTCGACCCCATGATCACTCCGGTGATCTTCTATGAATTGGATCATCGTTTCAATGGGCGGTCGAGCTCCGTCCCGCTGCGCGGCAGTCGCCGCTTGCGGCGATGAGAGCGGGGGCAAAATATGCGGACGCTTTTCGCAGGATCTCATTGGCCTGTTTCAACTCGCGCACTTCGCGCTCCAAGGCCTTCATTTTCTCCGCCTGCTCGGTCGTGATGCCGCCGCGCTGACCGGTGTCAATCTCGACCTTTTTGACCCTTTCGTTCAACGTCTGAGGCGCACAACCAATCTTCGGTGAAATCGATACGATTGCTGCCCAACGGCTCTCATGCTGCCCGGCGTTGTCCAGAACCATGCGAACGGCACGCTCGCGTACTTCTGGTGAATACTTGTTCGTTGTCTTTGTCATGATGCTCCATCCTACTCATGAGTTGGAGCCTCCGGCAAACCCGGCGCGGTTCAATGGCATGTTGCGCACGGAATGGCGGGTGTTGTTTCATTTGGGCCAACACGGGCAGATGACAGCCACCGAAATCTGCGATCAAGCCGCCTTGCACAAAACCAAAGTCAGCCGCGCGGTGACGGCGCTGGAACAAAAGCGTTTTCTGAGGCGCGAGACGATGGAACAGGACCGGCGCTCGGAACGGCTGGCGCTGACAAAAGCCGGACGCGCCGCGTTCGATACCCTTGCCAAAGCCGCAAGCGCCTATGACGCCAAGCTTGAAACCGTGATGGGTGACGCCGACATCGCCCGGATGAAACAACTTTTGACGTCGCTTATTGCTGAACAAACAAAACGCAGTTGACCCCGCCTGGGCAGGATCAATCCGACAGACAAAACCCGGACGCAGGCGAATTTCCCTTGGCTGAGACATCTCGGCGCCGCAGCTTGGACGCCCGGCATGTATCACTTGTCGGCCAGTCCGCAAATCAGCCCGTGCCAGCTGGCTTGACGTGGCATCCGTTTGAAAAGCCCAAGCTTTACAGACCGCTGGGAAACCCCGAAGATACACAGAGAATCCTGCCGAAAAACGAGCAGGATGCGGGGAGGACGCCGAATGTCATTGCTGCATGGGCTGTTGTGGCCCTTTCAGACATGGAACGACATTGTTCTCAAAGTCGGACGCTGGATCTCGATCGTTGCCATCGGGCTGATGGTGGTTGCCATATTGGTGCAGGTCTTCTTCCGCTATATCCTGAACAACGCCCTACCCTGGCCGGACGAGGCCGCACGGTTCATGATGCTGTGGCTGACCGGTTTGATGGCCCCGATGGCCTATCGCCGGGGCGGATTTGTGGCCATCGACATGCTGATCGAAGCCTTGCCCAAAGGCCTTGGCACGCTGTTGTCGCTGATGCTTCTGCTTATTTCCGCCTTCGTGCTGGCGTTTGCTGTGCCCATCGGGCTGGGCGAGCTGACGGGCTTTTCGGCCAAATTCAACACAGCATCGCTTTATATTCCCACCACGCTCGATTTTTCCGAATGGTATCGCGTGCCGCGTTGGTGGATGATGCTTTCGCTTGTCGTCGGTGTCGTGCTTTTGCTGATCGTGAATATCGAACTGATCCTGCGCACGATGATCACCATGATGGGTGGCACGGTCAAAGACCTTGCCCCGCCCGAAGACGAAATCATGGCCGAGTGAGCATATGCTGATCTGGTTCCTCCCCGTCTTTCTGATCTTCCTGATGATCGGCCTGCCTGTGTTTTTCGGCCTGCTCGCAGCCCCCGGCATTCTGCTGTGGCTCAGCGGACAGGAAAAAGACATCACGCTGCTTTACCGCAACGTCTATAACGGCATGGACAGTTTTCCACTGATGGCCATTCCGTTCTTCATGCTGGCCGGCGAGTTGATGAACAAAGGCGGCATCACCGAACGTCTGGTCGAGTTTTCACAGGCCTTGATGGGCCACCTGCGGGGTGGCTTGGCACATGTGAACATTCTGTCGTCGATGCTGTTTGCGGGCCTGTCCGGCTCGGCGGTTGCTGACACGTCGGCACTGGGTTCAATGCTAATTCCAGCCATGGAACGCCAGGGCTATACCCGCCGATTTGCCGCCGCGGTCACAGCCGCAAGTTCAGTGATCGGGCCAATCATCCCGCCCTCGGGCATTATGATCATTTATGCCTACGTGATGGGCGAAAGCGTCGCGGCCCTGTTTCTGGCCGGCATTGTCCCCGGCATCCTTGTCGGTCTGGGCCTGATGCTGGTCGTGCGCCTGCTGGCCAACCGGTACGATCTGCCCAAAGCCGAACGCATCGTCAAAAAAGGACAAAGCCTGACCACCAAGGAACACTGGGCCAGTTTCCTTCTTTTGCGCCTGAACCTGGGCTGGGTTTTTCTTGCGATCTTCCGGGGCACCACCGGGATTGCCAGCGGTGACGACGCAAGCGCGGTTTTGGTCTGGGGCACCTTTGCCGTCTGCGTGCTGGCCGCCCATCTTTTGCTGATGTCCTTGCGCAAATCGGTCGCGCCCGATTTCCGCACGGTCACCAAACGTGCGGTAGTCCCGTTGCAAACCCCGGTTCTGATCCTGGGCGGCATCCTTCTGGGCGTCTTCACTCCGACAGAAGCCGCCGCCGTCGCCGTTTTCTATGCTGTCGTGGTGGCCTTCTTCATTCTGAACACGATGACCATGAAAGACCTGCCCGAGGTACTAAGCCGTGCGGCCATGACATCGGCGGTGGTGCTGTTGCTGGTGGGTGCGGCCATGGCGTTCAAGACTGTTGTTTCGCTGTCCTATGCACCGCAGATTCTGGCGGATTACATCCTCAGCCTGTCAGAAAACCCCTATATCCTGCTGTTCCTGATCAACATCCTGTTGTTCATTGTCGGCATGTTTCTGGATGCAGGCCCCGCCATTATCATCCTTGGCCCCATCCTTGGCCCAATCTTCACCGACATCGGCGTGCATCCCGTCCATTTCGCCATCATCATGTCGGTGAATTTGACCGTCGGGCTTGCCACACCGCCCATGGGGCTGGTTCTATTCGTGGCATCCTCGGTCTCGAAGGAACGGGTCGAAACCATCGCAAAGGCGATCCTGCCATTCCTAGCCGTCGAAGTCTTGGTGATCTTCCTGATCACATATTTCCCGGCGATTTCCATGACGATCCCGCGTCTCACCGGGTTCGTCGAATGACCTTAAGTCCAAGTCCAACAAGGAGAAGAAGATATGCTTAAAGGACTAACCAAGTCGCTTATGGTGGCGACAATGCTGGCAGGCTCTGCGCTTGCAGCCCAGGCGCAGGATTTTACAATCCGCGCGACAGCCAACTCGAACGAAAACGACGAAGACTACGATGGTCTTGTCGTTTTCAAGAACTTTGTCGAACAAGCCTCGAACGGCGCAATCGGGGTCGAGCTTTTCATCGGTACACAGCTTTGCTCGAACGGGTCGGAATGCCTGCAAGGCATCGCGGATGGCAACATCGACGTTTACATCTCTACTTCGGGCGGCGCGGCGAATGTGTTTCCTTTCGTTCAGGTGCTCGATCTGCCCTATCTGATGTCAGATGACCGGGTCGCAGAAATGGCGATGCAAGCGGGTTCGCCGTTTATGAACCAGATGCAAAGCATGGTGAAAGAAACCAGCGGCGGCGCAATGCGTTTGATGACCATCGGCAACACCGGCGGCTGGCGCAACTTTGCCAACACCCAACGCCGTGTCGCCAAGCCCGAAGACCTGGCTGGGCTAAAGATCCGGACCGTTGTCGCAGACCTGCCGCAGGAACTGGTGCGCGCGCTTGGTGCATCGCCCACACCCATCCCGTGGCCTGAACTGTTCACATCGTTTCAGACCGGCGTTGTCGAAGGCTCGAAAAATGGCATCACCGACATCATGGGCATGAAATTCCCGGATGCAGGCCTGCAATATGTCACGCTGGACGGGCACGCTTACATGGGCGCTCTTTGGTTTATGAACAATGAGAAATTCATGTCCATGCCCGAAGACCTGCGCCGCGTCGTAGCAGACGGCTTCTATCAGCTTCAGCAGGCCACATTTGCCTCGCCCAAACGGAAGTCAATCCAGGCCTATCAGGATTTCGCAGCCGGTGGCGGCGATATCTATGTGCCAACTCCTGCGGAAAAAGCAGCGTTCAAAGACGCAGCCGCCCCTGTGTACGACTGGTTCAAAACCAACGTGGACGGTGGCGAAGATATTTTCAACGCGCTGACAACCGCAGTGTCGGAAGCCGAAGCCAAGCTTGACGCAATCCGCGAAAACGAACTGAACTGATCTTTGATCGGTTCACCGGGAAAGGGCGTCTTCGGGCGCCCTTTTTCATGTCACCCGTTCAACGCAACGACGCGGCTCAGGTCGGACTTGATGCGGATCATATCCTCCAAAGGCGTCACGCCGGGCGTCAAACAGGCGTCCGGCAATCCCGCCACCGCCGCTGGAACAGATGTTGCCGCGGCCAGCGCGTGGTCCAGATCCACGCCCACCTCGCGGACCAGCAAAGATACCGCGCGCAACAGATCAAGGTCGGCACCCGCCAACGTGCCATCGTCCAGACGCAACGCACCATTCTGACGTGACACCATACGCCCGTTCAGACGAAAACCGGTGTCATCCGTACCCGCCACAGCCATCGCATCGCTGACCAAAAACATCGCCCCCGGCCCCGTTTTTGACGCCCAGGCCACGCGCATCGCTTCGGCGTGCACATGCACCCCATCGGCAATCAGGCCAGCCGACACCTGACCACTGGCCAAAGCCGCCCCAACCAGCCCGGGCTGGCGACTGCCCAACTGGCTCATTGCGTTGAACAAATGCGTCACGCACCGCGCGCCCGCTGCGATATAGTCCTGGCAGGTTTCAAAATCCGCATCCGTATGCCCAAGCGACACCAAAACCCCGGCCTCGGCCAAGGCCGAGACTTGGGCCAGCGTCACAGTCTCGGGCGCAATTGTCACCTTCAACACCGGCAAGGCTCTGGCTGCATCCTGCAAAGCCCGCAGGTCTGCGTCGTCCATCCGTCGGATCAGGTCGCCCGCATGCGCGCCTTTGCGCGCCACCGATAAATGCGGCCCTTCCAGATGCAGCCCCTTTATGCCCGGCACCCCGGCGGTGCAGGCGTCAATCGCCGCCGCAATCGCCGCATCGGTGACCGTGCGCTGGTCCGTGATCAGCGTCGGCAACAAACGCACAACCCCCAGCCGCCGATGTGCCTTGGCCATCTGTTCCAGCGCCGCAAGCCTGGGCGCGTCATTGAACAAAACACCGCCGCCACCGTTGACCTGCAAGTCTGTGAAACCGGGGCCTAAAATGTCTCCCTCCAGATCGGTTTCGCCCACTACATCGGCCCCAAAGGCGGTCAATACACTACCTTCAAACCGCGCGCCGCCTTCCGTCAGACGAAGCCCGTCAAAGATACGCCCGTTCCGAAACGAAAGCTCAGCCATTGCGCGCAAATTCCTGTGCCAAAGCGACTGCCCCGTCCAAAGGCGTGCCGCGCGGTTCTGTGACCCACGCGCGCATCTCGTCCGGCAAATACGGCTGATACGACGGACCAATTCCACCGGTCAGACAAATTGCCACCCCGGGCGACCACCCCAGGGATTGCAAAGCAAAAGCTATGTGTTCGGCACCCGCCCGCATCAGGGCGACGGCGACCGCGTCCCCCAAAATCGCGGCCTCTGTCACATCGCGGGCCAGCGCGCCAAACGCGGCCGCATCAGCATTGCCCGCAAACTGCACAATGCCCGTGGCCCCGCCAAACCGCGCCAGAATTGCCGCCGTCAGATCGCTGGTTGATCGCAATCCATCGACACCGTCCAAACTGGCCGTCAAAGCCTGCCGACCAATCCAGCACGCCGACGCCTCATCCCCCAAAACGGCGCCCCAGCCGCCCACAAACCGGGCCTTGCGCGCATGTTGCAGGCCAAAAAACGACCCGGTCCCGCAATGCACCAATGCACCATCGGCGTCGCCGAGGGCCCCGTACAAGGCCGCAAGCCGGTCTTCTTCAACCTGCATGCGCGGAAATGGCAATGCAGCGCGCACGCGGCTTGCCACATCTGGCCCCGTAACACCCGCAAGCCCGACAAAGGCGGGGCTTTGCGTCAGTTCCGCCTCCACTTTGACGCCCAAAGCCGCAACGCCGTCCAGAACCGCGCGGATCCCAGCCTCAAAATCGGACGAGACATTGGCCGGACCGGTTTCAACCGACACCACCTGATTGCCCTGCACGCAAGCGACACGACAGCGCGTTCCACCGCCATCGACAGCCACCGCAAATGAAGAAGGATCGTTCATACCATCAGCCTCAAAACCTAGCGAAACGGATACATCCACGGTTTGTAATCGTCGATCAACACCTGCGCGCGCGCGATTTCTCCCGGTGTCATCTTCTTGACGACCTCCTCCAGCGAAATGGCCGCATCCGGGTCGCCTCCAATCGTTGACAAAGCGTACCACAAATAGGCGCGCACCAAATCGGGCGCAGGCATGCCAATGCCAACCTCATAATACCAGCCAACCCCCGATTGTGCGCCTGGATGGCCCTTCATCGACGATCGCAAGTACCATTCAAACGCGCGTTCCGGGTCACGCTCGACGCCCAGACCCAGCGCATACATCACGCCGATCAGTTCTTCGGCATCGGCATTCCCCGACCGGGCCGCAGGCAACAACGCTTCGCGCGCTTCCTCGAACCGACCGGCTTCCATCAGGTCACGCGCCTGCTCGATTTCCGCCAGAACCGGGGTTGCAAGACCCATGCAAACTGCCAAAATCAAAGAATGAAACGTGTTCTTCATGCGCTCTGCCTCTGTCTTGCCCTGCCCGCCGGGGCAGCCGATCTGCCGCGCCCTCTGACGAACAGCGATTTCATCCAGTTCGACGCGACCCAAGCCAAGCTGGGCCAGCTTCTGTTCTACGACAAGATTCTGTCCGGCAACAGAAACATATCCTGCGGCACATGCCATCATCACGAACTTGGCGGCTCCGATGGCCTTAGCCTTGGCATTGGCGAAGGCGGCAAAGGGCTTGGCCCCAAGCGCGTCGCCCAAAGCCAGACCGACCGCATCCGCAAACGCATCCCGCGCAATGCGCCCGCGCTTTGGAACCTTGGTGCAAAAGACATTCGCGTGATGTTCCACGATGGCCGGCTGGAAACCTCGGATCTTTACGGCAACGGTTTCAATTCACCCGCCGAAGAATGGCTGCCCCAGGGTCTTGAAACCATTCTGGCCGCGCAAGCCGTCTTTCCCTTGACCGCGCGGTTTGAAATGGCGGGCGACCCCGAAGAAAACGAGATATCAGGCGCCGTCAACGACCGGATCGACAACGCGTGGCCCATCCTTGCCAAACGCGTGCGCATCATCCCCGAATACGGGGCAATGTTCGTCACCGCCTTTGACCATATCGGCACAGCCGATCAGGTCACCATCGTCGAAATCGCCAACGCGCTGGCCGCGTTTATCGGCACGGAATGGCGCAATCACGACAGCCCGTTTGACCGCTATCTGAACGGCGATGTTCAGGCGTTGTCCCCCCAGGCGAAGGCCGGCAAAGACCACTTTTACGGCAAAGCCAACTGCGCCACCTGCCATGCCGGTCCGCTGATGTCAGACCAAAGCTTCCACGCGCTGGCCCTGCCGATGTTTGGTCCCGGCAAGACCCGGCGCTTTGATCCGCAGCCCCGTGACGTGGGGCGCATGGGCGAAAGCGACCGGTTGGAAGACGCCTATAGGTTCCGCACCCCGATGCTGCGCAATGTCGCGCTGACAGCGCCCTATGGCCACAACGGCGCTTACCCGACGCTCGACGGCATCATCCGCCACCATCTGGCCCCCCTGACCGCGCTTGACACGTGGTCGCGGGCGCAGGCAAACCTGCCCAACGCACCTTGGCTGCAACCGGTCGATTTCATCGTGCAAAGCGACCGCCGCGAAGCGGCCCGCCACCGCCGCGCGGTCGATATTGAACCGGTCACCCTGACAGACGGCGAAGTGGCCGATCTTGTCGCCTTTCTTGAAAGCCTGACGGGAGAAACAGCACTGACGCGCCCGCTTGGTCGCCCGACCAAAGTTCCCTCAGGCCTGACCGTCGACTAACGCGCAGCTCAAGGCACCACAACAATATTCCCGGCCTCGGCTTTCGATAGGAACGCGGTCTGCGCTTTCATCAGATCGCGCAAAGGATAGGTCGCGGCCAACACGGGCCGCACCTGCCCCGCTTCGATATAGCGCACAAGGGTCGCCATAACCTCGGGCTCAATCACAGTAGACCCGTGAAAGGTCAGATCGTTCAGATAAAACGTCCGCAGATCCAGCTCGACCAAAGGCCCCGCAATCGCGCCAGAACACGCATATCGCCCGCCACGTTCCAGCACTTCGATCAGGTTCGGCCAATACGGCCCCCCCACCACATCGGCCACAACCGTCACCGTCTCGCCATCCAGCGCAGCGCGCAGATCATCAGGCGCGCGGCCCAGCACTTTGTCCGCCCCCAGCGCAGCAACCGCTGCCTGTTTGACACCAGACGCCATGGCAATCACCCGCGCGCCTTTCAGCTTGGCCAATTGCACCAAAGCCCCGCCAACGCCACCGGATGCGCCGGTCACCAGAACCGTGTCGCTTGCGCCAGCGTCAACTCGCGTCAGCATGCCCAGCGCGGTGGAATACGAACAGGAAAACGTCGCCAGGTCGGCATCCGTCAGATCAGACTCCACCGTCAGCGCATTGACGGACGGCAAACAGGCGTATTCCGCAAAGCCGCCGTCGCGTTCTGATCCGTAATATCCGGCCTTGGCCCGGTTGGTCGGGTCTTGCGGATCGCGCAGCCAATTGTCAGTGATCACGCGCGCGCCAATGCGACCAGGATCAACGCCCGCCCCCACAGCCACAATATCGCCCACCGCATCAGCGCCTTGAATGCGTGGAAACCCGACAGGCGCACCGCCCCAGGACGGGTCGTCCTTGTGGGGTCCGTCAGACGCCGCCCCTGTGGCTCCGGTCACCGCTTTTGAATACCAACCTTCGCGCGTGTTGATATCGGTGTTGTTCAGCCCGCAAGCCTTCACCCGGATCAGCACCTCGCCCGCCCCGGGGTCTGGACGCGGCCAGGTTTCGTGCCAGACAAGTTGGTCAAACCCGCCATGCCCCATCGTCACCATCGCGCGCATTGTATCCGGCAGTGTCATCCAGCTTTCCTCTTGTGGCCCAAACCTGGGCGCAAATTGTCGCTTCTGCCGCGCCAAGCGCGACACTTCACGGCACCTCGCCGCCAATCGCATGGGTCAAAGCGGTGGCCGCATCCCGCACCGCGCGGCTGAATTGATCCAGCCGGTCCCAACTGACCCGGCTGGTCGGGCCAGACACCGAAAGCCCCGCGACCGCTTCCCGGTTCATATCGAACACAGGTGCCGCAACACAGCTCATGCCCAGGTTCTTCTCTTCGCCGTCGATAGAATACCCCCGCGCCCGCGTCGCCTGCAGCTCGGCCAAAAGATCATCACCCGTCCGCAGCGTGTGCTGCGTGAACTGCACAGGTTCCGTCGCGGTGAAGACGCCAAGCGCCCGTTCATCGGTCATTTCGGCCAACAGGGCTTTGCCAATGCCCGACGCATACATCGGCGACAGCGTTCCGGGCGGAAAGAACGCGCGGATATTTTCATGGGTTTCGACCTGGCTGAGAAACAACACCATCCCGGATTTCTCAATGCCCAGATTGGCAGTTTCCCCCGTCGCTTCCATCAGTTGCCGCAGAATGGGACGCGCACGTTCAACCAAAGAAGTGCGCCGCAAAAACCGCGCGCCGATCACAAAAGCCTGCGCCCCGATATACCAAAGCTGCGCATCCGCCTCGTGTTCAACCAGCCCCCGCCGCTCCAGGGTGGTCAGGATACGATACACGGTGGCTGGCGATTGCTCGGTCTGCTCGGCAATTGCTGACAACGTTTTGCCCTGATCGGTGCTGAGAAACTCGAACACCTCCATCGCGCGGTCCAGCGATTTGATCGTGTTTTGCGCCGTTTTATCGTCCCAACCCCTGGGCCGCCCACGCGCCCGGCGCGGGGCCTGAACCGGGTCAACATCGTCTTGCATGGGCCAAACTCATTTGCTTATGAAAATCGCATTCACTGTATGAAAAATTATAAATACCTGACAAGACAGGTTTTTATCAAACTTGTAAAAAATGAAAAACTTTTTCAAAAAAATTTGAAACGCACCTCACCCAGTCTAAAAAAAGCCCAGCGATAGGAGGACGCGCCATGAGTTTTCAAAACCCGGTCTTTATTCCAGGCCCCACCAATATACCCGAAAGCCTGCGCAAAGCCTGCGACATGCCGACAATCGACCACCGGTCGCCGTTGTTTGCCACCATCCTGCATCCCGCCCGCGATGGCGTGGCCCGGGTGATAAAGACCACCAAGGCGCAGATATTCATATTCCCCTGCTCGGGCACCGGCGGCTGGGAAGCCACGATTTCCAACACACTCTCTCCCGGCGACACAGTGCTTGCGGCGCGCAATGGCATGTTCAGCCACAAATGGATCGATATGTGCCAGCGCTTTGGCCTGAATGTGCTGATCGAAGACGTTGCCTGGGGCGACGGCCTGCCGGTTGACCGTTTCGCCAAAAGGCTGGCCGATGACACCAATCATACGATCAAAGCCGTGCTCGCCACCCATAATGAAACCGCAACCGGTGTCGTCTCTGACATCGCGGGCGTCCGCAAGGCGCTGGATGCCGCAGACCACCCGGCCTTGTTCTTTGTCGATGGCGTGTCATCCATCGGTTCCATGGACTTCCGCTTTGACGAATGGGGCGTCGACGCCGCCGTCACCGGGTCGCAAAAAGGCTTTATGCTGCCCGCCGGTCTGGCCATCGTCGGTGTCAGCGAAAAGGCCATGCAGGCCCGCGAAACCGCGACCCTGCCCCGCACCTTCTTCTCATTCGACGATATGCTGGCGGGCTATGGTGCAAACGCCTATCCCTATACCCCATCGGTGGGCTTGCTGAACGGTCTGAACGAGGCCTGCAAGATGCTGCTGGACGAAGGGCTGGATGCCGTATTCGCCCGCCACCACCGGATCGCCGAAGGCGTGCGCGCCGCGGTTCAGGCCTGGGGGATGGACCTTTGTGCAACCGCACCCAATCTCTATTCGAACACCGTCACCGCCATTCGCACACCTGACGGGTTTGATGCCTCGACCATCGTTGCGCATGCCGCCGAAACCTATGGCGTCGCCTTTGGCACCGGGCTGGGCGATGTGGCCGGCAAGGTCTTTCGCATCGGCCATCTGGGCAGCCTGACCGACGTGATGGCGCTGTCTGGGATTGCCACGGCGGAAATGTGCATGGCCGATCTTGGGCTGGACATCCAGTTGGGCTCGGGCGTCGCGGCGGCACAGGAATATTACCGCGCCAACGGCGCAGCTGGCACAAGGATGGCAGCAGAATGAAAGACGTCCTAGACCTCGAAATCCCAACCTATGACGATATGCTGGCCGCGCATGACCGGATCAAACCGCATATCCGCCGCACACCGGTTCTGAAATCAGACTATCTGAACGAACTGACCGGCGCTGATCTGCATTTCAAATGCGAAAACATGCAGGAACCGGGCGCGTTCAAGGTGCGCGGTGCGTCAAACGCGGTCTTTGGCCTGACCGCAAGCGAAGCCGCCTTTGGCGTCGCGACGCATTCTTCGGGCAATCACGCGCTTTGCCTGTCCTATGCCGCCGGTCGGCGCGGCATTCCCTGCAACGTCGTGATGCCGCGCACCGCACCGCAGGCCAAAAAAGATGCCGTGCGCCGCTATGGCGGCACAATCACCGAATGCGAACCGTCAACCAGCTCGCGCGAAGACACCTTCGCACAAGTCCAGGCCAGAACCGGTGGGGAATTTGTCCACCCTTATAACGACCCGCGCGTGATCGCGGGCCAAGGCACCTGTTCCAAAGAACTGATCGAACAGACCGACGGGCTGGACATCGTTGTCGCCCCTATCGGCGGCGGCGGCATGATCTCGGGCACCTGCCTGACACTGTCCACCCTGGCACCGCAAACGCAAATCATCGCAGCCGAACCCGAACAGGCCGACGATGCGTTTCGCAGCTTCAAGGCCGGCCACATCATCGCCGACGATGCACCGCACACCATTGCCGACGGCCTGAAAGTGCCGCTGAAAGACCTGACCTGGCACTTTGTGTCCAACCATGTGACCGACATCCTGACGGCGTCCGAAGACGAAATCGTCGACGCGATGAAAATCACCTGGAAATACCTCCGTCAGGTGATTGAACCTTCTTGCGCCGTCCCACTCGCGACCATTCTGAAAAACAAACACGTCTTCGCAGGCAAGCGCGTCGGCGTCATCATAACCGGCGGGAATGTCGATCTCGACAACCTGCCCTGGACCAGGAAAGCCTAAGCCATGAACGCACCTGTCAATTTCAATGCCCTTGAAGTCGGCTACGATGTCCCCGCGCTGCCGGGCATGCAAGAAGCCGACATCCAGACACCCTGCCTTGTGCTGGACCTCGACGCGCTGGAACGGAACATCAAGAAAATGGGCGACTATGCCAAAGCCCACGGCATGCGCCACCGGGTTCACGGCAAAATGCACAAGTCGGTCGATGTCGCCCGCCTGCAAGTCGACCTTGGCGGGGCCTGCGGCGTTTGCTGCCAAAAAGTGTCCGAGGCCGAGGTATTCGCCCGTGGCGGCATCAAGGATGTGCTGGTCTCAAACCAGGTCCGCGACCCCCAGAAAATCGACCGGCTAGCCCGCATGCCCAAACTTGGCACGCGCACCATCTGCTGTGTGGACGATCTCGACAATGTGCCCGATCTCTCACATGCCGCGAACAAGCATGGCACGACCATCGAATGCCTTGTCGAAATCGACTGTGGCGCAGGGCGCTGCGGCGTCACCACAACGCCCGATGTGGTCGAAATCGCGCGGGCCATCGATCAGGCGCCTGGCCTGAAATTCGCTGGGCTTCAGGCGTATCAGGGCGCCATGCAGCACATGGACAGCTATCAGGACCGCAAGGAAAAGATCGACATCGCTGTGGCACAGGTCAGCCAGGCGGTCGAGGCGTTGAAAGCTGTCGGGCTGGAATGCGACATCGTCGGTGGCGGCGGCACCGGTTCATATTATTTCGAAAGCAATTCAGGCGTTTACAACGAACTGCAATGCGGCTCCTACGCGTTCATGGATGCCGATTATGGTCGCATCCTTGATGAAAATGGCAACCGGATTGATCAGGGCGAATGGCAAAACGCGATGTTCCTGCTGACCCAGGTGATGAGCCACGCCAAAGCCGACAAAGCCATCGTGGACGCCGGGCTAAAAACCCAATCCATCGACAGCGGCCTGCCGGTGATTTTCGGGCGCACGGATGTCGAATATGTCAAATGCTCGGACGAACACGGTGTTGTCGCCGACCCCGACGGCAAGCTCAAAGTGGGCGACAAACTGAAACTGGTCCCGGGCCATTGCGACCCAACCGCCAATGTCCATGACTGGTATGTCGGCGTACGGGGCGGCAAGGTCGAAACCCTTTGGCCGGTCTCGGCCCGTGGCAAGGCGTATTGACCATGTTCGACACAGTCAAAAACGCAGGCGTTACCATTGTGCCAGAAAGCGAAATCGCGGGGCTGATGACCCGCGAAGCTGCCTTCGACGCCGTCGAAAAAACCTTTGCCGCCATGGCCTCGGACGACGCGTATAACTTTCCCGTTGTGCGCGAAGCCATCGGTCATGCCGATGCGCTATACGGCTTCAAGGGCGGGTTTGACCGCACGGGCCAAACCCTTGGGCTCAAGGCGGGCGGCTATTGGCCGAACAATCTCGACACGCATGGGCTGATCAACCACCAGTCAACCGTTTTTCTCTTCGACCCTGACACCGGACGGGTAAAGGCGATGGTTGGCGGCAATCTTTTGACCGCTCTCAGAACGGCCGCCGCCTCGTCTGTTTCAATCCGGCATCTGGCGCGCAAAGACGCCAAAGTCATCGCCATGGTCGGCGCAGGCCACCAAGCCCGGTTTCAACTGCAAACAGCGCTGGAACATCGCGACTTTGATAAAGTCATTGGCTGGAACCTTCACCCCGAAATGCTGCCGAATATCGAACAGGTCGCCAGGGACGCGGGCCTTCCGTTTCAGGCGGTGGACCTGCCCGGTCTCAGGGAAGCCGATGTGATCATCACAATCACGTCGTCATTCGCGGCCACGGTCATGGCCGACCATGTCAGCCCCGGAACGCACCTGGCTTGCATGGGCACCGACACCGCCGGCAAACAAGAAGTGGACCCCAACCTGTTGGCCAAGGCCCGCGTCTTTACCGACGAAGTAGCCCAATCCGTGTCGATCGGCGAAGCCCAGCACGCGATTGCGCAGGGTCTGATCACCACCGCCGACGTCCACCAGATCGGCGCGGTGATCAACGGCACCCATCCGGGCCGGGCCACCGATGACGACATCACACTGTTCGATGGCACAGGCGTCGGCCTTCAAGACCTTGCGGTCGCCGCCCGTGTCGTTGAACTGGCTGTTGAAAAAGGCGTCGCCACCCAGGTCGATTTCTAGTCAACCTGCCCAAAGGCCGGGGCGTCAAAATCTGCCCGGCCTTTGGGTGATTCCCCTTTTCGGGCGCGCGAAAAACCGCCCTTCCCCACCAATGGTCAGCAATTTTCAAACGAATCCTGCCCCCTAGCGCCCACATGGTAAAAACTGGTTTTCGCACCCAGGTCTGATATCCTTTGGGCGTTGGGATGTTGCAAAAGGTGCTGGGTGTGGCGTTTCGAAAGTCCGGTCAGATAAATGACAAGACTGAACGGGGTAGTGGGACTATTTACGAACGAATGGACAGGGCCAGAAAGCAGCGCGCCAAAGTGCTCGACACGCCCAACCCCGCGAACCTCGACCACAAGGCCCCCCTTGTGAACAACCGCCCGTTCCCGCGTCTCAAACCACCCCGTCCGCACGTGCCCGAAGTCGCCGAACCCGGCCGCATGGAATGGATGATCCCAATCGCACTGGCGCTAATCATTCTGGCCATCCTGATCGGCTTTGCCGTCCGCTGAACCTCAGCGCAACCGGTCTTCATCCGCCCACAAAAGCAAAGCGTCCCGCATCGCCGCGGCGGTCACGATCTGCCACTCGGCCGAAGTCAGGCGGCGCAAGTCCTCGTCGGTCGACAGAAACCCCAGCTCAATCAGAACCGACGGAATGTCTGCGGCCTTCAATACCGTAAACGCCCCCACCCGTTCAGGGCGCGAATTGACCACCAACTCGGCACTGCGAAACCCGGCCACCAGCTTGGCCGACAAATCGCGCGACCGTGGGATCGCATCCTTGCGCGCCAGTGCCAAAAGCGATTGCGACACGTCATCGCCTGCCCCGGTCAGATCAACGCCGCTCAGCTGATCCTCGGGACCATGGCGTTCAATCAGCCGCGCATCCGCAGCCGCCCGCGCCTCGTCCGCCAGACGGTACACCACAATCCCCGACGCCGCGTCCGCATCCTCCAGCGCATCGGCGTGAAGCGAAATCAACAGCTCGGCCCCCGCATCGCGCGCCCGCGTCAGCCGCGCGTCAAGCGACACGAACTCGTCCGTTTCGCGCGTCAGCACCACATCAAACTTGCCCGACGCCAAAAGCGCATCACGCAACCGGAACGCAAAGCCCAGAACCAGATCTGCCTCGCGCATCCCGTCGGCTTCGGCACCCGGGTCACGCCCACCATGGCCGGGGTCAATCGCCACCACCAGACGGTCAGGCTCAGGCGCGGCCCCTTCCTCCTGCAAGGCCGACCGGAAATCATCCGCCGTCGTGGGCTCCAGCACAACATCCAGCCGCGCGCCACCACCGGTCAAAGACACCATCTCGGCGGACAGAATAGCCAAAGGCTCGCGCAGCAAGGCGTTCACCTCATAGCGGTCAACGCCCGTCGGCACGACCGCCACATCGCCAATAGACGACGATCGCAGCGCCACCTCGCGGTCCAGAAAGATGTCCTGCAATTCCAGAACCAGCCGCGGCGGCTCGTCTGCCATCGCGACGCGCCACGGGACAACCCGCGACAATTCCATTGTCAAAAAGACGTTGCCCGAATCTTCAGTAATCGCCGCGCCATCGCCTGCAAGCGCGGCAGGCTCGGCCCAGGCATCACTGGACAACAGCCAAAAGGCCGCGATTGCGACCCACATCCCTGTAAAAATCCTACCCATGCAACCCTACTTACAACTGCGCCGACGCTACCCCATAAGCGCCCGACAACACAGCCTTAATTTTCCCAATTCGCGCTCATTTCACACGCTGCGACATGTACTTTTGCAACCTTTTCAACCCGTCTTCGATGTCTTCGGTGGCGCGCGCATAGGAAAACCGTACCGTTGTCCGCCCCCGCGCCTTGTCGAAATCCAACCCCGGCGTCACGGCGACACCTGCCTCTGACAAAAGCTCGGCGCAAAAGGCCCGACTGTCCTCTGTAAAGGCCGAAACGTCCGCATAGACGTAAAAAGCCCCGTCCGGCGGCGCGATCCGGTCAAACCCGACCGCCGCCAGCCCGTCCAGCATCAAACGGCGATTCTGCGCATAAACCGCCAGATTGGCCTGCAATTCATCCGTACAATCCATCGCCGCCAGGGCCGCAACCTGCGCGGCGTGCGACGCGCAGATGAACATGTTCTGCGCCAAACGTTCGACCGTGCGCACATGCGCCTCTGGCACCACCATCCAGCCGACCCGCCACCCGGTCATCGAATGGTATTTTGAAAACGAATTGATCACATAAGCCTCGTCCGTGATCTCCAGCGCACTCACCGCACGCCGTTCGTATTCCACACCATGGTAAATCTCGTCCGACACAAACGCCGCACCCCGCGCCGCGCACCCTTCGATCAAAGCCGCCAGCGCCGGACGATCCAGCATCGTTCCCGACGGGTTGGCAGGTGACGCAACAATCAACCCGGCAATTTCATCCGGCAAATCCTCTGGCACCGGCTGATACCGGTCTTCGACGCGGGTTTCGATATCGACCGGTTGCAAAGACAAGGCCGACAGGATCTGCCGATACGACGGATATCCGGGCGCACCCAGCGCCACACGGTCGCCCGCATCGAACAACGCGGTAAACGCCAGAAGAAACGCGCCCGATGACCCGCTGGTGACAATCACCCGTTCGGGCGCAATCTCCAACCCGTGCCGGTCCCTGTACCACCGCGCAATGCGCGCCCGCAGCGCAGGCAAACCCAGCGCCACCGTATAGCCCAGCGCACCTGTCTCCATCGCATCCGCCAAAGCCTGTCGCGCGCCCGCAGGCGCAGGTGTCCCCGGCTGGCCGACTTCCATGTGGATAATGTGCCGCCCCTGCCGCTCGGCCTCGGCAGCCGCTTCCATCACGTCCATCACAATGAACGGGTCCACTTCCGACCGGCGAGACAAACGCATAAGATCACACCTTTTTTCCTGCCCCTCCCTGCCAAGACACCCGCCCGGGGTCAACTCACACGTCTTCGTGAGGTCCTTGCGCCTGTTGCCAATTATGGCATTCTCTGCCCAACGTCAGGGAGAAAACACAATGTTGAGAAAGATCATTACAGGTCTTTTCCTAGCCTGCACAGCACTGCCTGCGGCGGCATTTGAAATCGAAAATATGACACCGGATCAACGCAGCATTTTTCGCGCCGAAATCCGTGATTTTCTGCTCGAAAATCCAGAAATTCTGATGGAATCCATCGGCATTCTTGAACAACGCCGCGCCAATCAGGCGCTGCAACAAGAAAAGCGGATGCTTCAGGAAAACCAAAGCCGCATCTTCAATGACGGCATAAGCTGGGTGGCTGGCAATCCCGACGGCGACGTCACGATTGTTGAATTTCTTGACTATCGCTGCGGCTATTGCAAGCGCGCCCATCCCGACATGGTGGAACTTCTCAACTCCGACACGGGCGTCAAGCTGATCGTCAAAGAATTTCCAATTCTTGGCGAAGAAAGCGAAATAGCCGCACGCTTTGCCATCGCAACGATGAAGCTTGAGGGCGACGAAATGTATGCCAAAGTCCATGACGCGCTAATGACATGGAACGGCCCGATGAACCCCGGCGCGCTGGCCCGCATTGCCCGCTCCGCCGGTGTGGCTGACCAAGACGCCGTTCTCGAAATGATGAACAGCGAAGACGTCACAGCGGTGATCGCTGAAAACCGGGCCTTGGCCGAAGCGCTGAACATTCAGGGCACGCCAAGCTTTATCATGGGCGAAGACTTCGTGCGCGGCTTTGTCAACATCGACCAGATGCGCGACATCATCGAAGACATCCGCGCCGAACAGGGCTAGCCCCGCGCCAACTCTGCGACGCGCGCCTCGAAATGGGCGCGCGCTTCGTCGTAATCGGTCGCCCACCCATCGACATCCATCAACTCGATAATGTCGGCATGGTTGGCGACCACATTTCCACTGACGAAAATCGCAGTGCTGGGGGTTTTGATCCGCAGCGCGATCACCAGCTTGGAAAGCGCCTCAAGCGACCGTTCACTGCTGGCCGAAAGACCGATGATCACCACATCCGAACGTCCGATTTCTTCGACCAGTTCGTCATGGGTTTTGCCCAGCTTCAGCTCAATGTCCCAGCCATCCTTGCGGAACAGATCGGCGGCCATCTTGACCCCCAGAATATGGCCTTCCCCCGGCACGGTCGCAAAAACCGCCGCTTTGCGGTCTGCCAACCCATGGCTGGGCAATTCCCGCCCCAGGCTGCGCATGATCGCATACATCCGGCTGGTCGCCAGCGTCACCTCGACAAAGCTGACCCGGTCTTCCTCCCACCAGGTGCCCAACATGCGCGCCGCCCCGGCCAGATAATGCAGATATACCGTCTCCAGCGTCGCGCCATCGCTGCGCAGCGCGCTGACAAATGCCGCCCCTTCCTGATCGTCATCCGACATCAGGGCTTTGCACAACAGTGAAATAACCCCATCCGTCGGCGGCGACACGGGCGTTGTGGTGACATCATGGGCCAGACGGCGGATAACCTCCTGGGCCAGATTGCGTACGGATGCTTCGGGCAATCGGCCTTTCAGAGCACGCAAACGTGTCTGGACCTCCGAATAGACCGCAGTGTCTAATACAGGCCGAGGCCCGGACTCGTCCGACATGTTCCCTCCCTGTCGGGCACCCGATGGGCAACCGTGACCCGACGCTGGATCGCGCGCAATGAAACTGTCAATCTTACCTGACAGTCAGAAAAATCTTTTGACAACCAAGACTTACAGATAAAATCGAAACGCGCTTTGTGCCCCTAACTTACACTTAAACGGGCAAAAAAGCACGAATAACATGCAGGCCTGTGGCCCACAGCGGTGCGCATCCGGCCAGCCCCCGGAAAACGCTGCATTTTTCAGAATTCTTTTTGCCCCAGAAAACGGCCCAGCCGTCAGTCTTCGAACAATCCGGTGTCAAACCCGTCGATCGTGGTCGCGTTTTTGCGCCGCCAATAGGCCTCGACACCGTCCGCCCCCATCGCCGCAAAATGCGGCACCAGCTCGGCGTTGGCCCGGTCAGCTTCAAACGCCATCACCGGCACGCCCGACCCGCACGAGCTTTGGACAAGCTCAATCGAGACATCAACAATCTGCCGCGTTCCGGCCATTTCGGGAAACATCGCCACGGCCTCTGCCCAACCTGGATCCCGCGCGTGCAGAACCTTCGCCGTTCCATACAGCCGCAGGATCATCGCATCACCGTTAAAGGCGCAGAACATCAAGGTGATCCGGTTCAGCGCTTTCAAATGCCCTGCCGTTTCGTTCCCACTGCCCGACAGGTTCAGCCAGCGCACCGTCGTGTCATTCAAAATACGCAAACTGTCGGCGCCTTTGGGCGATACATTGACCCGACCGTCCGCAGCCGCCGTCGCCACAAAAAACATGGGCTGGCGCTCAATAAACGCCCTGAATGTACCGTTCAGCTTGGGACCGATTGCCATCGTTTACTCCGCCGCTTCGGCAACCGCATCCAATTCGGCCGCCTTCTGTTCCACCTGTTCGACAATATGTTCGACCATCTCGTCATTCGACATCTTGTGGCTTTGCTTGCCCGCCAGATAGACCATGCCCGACCCGGCGCCCCCGCCGGTAAATCCAACATCCGTCATCAACGCCTCGCCCGGGCCATTCACCACACAGCCGATAATCGACAGGCTCATTGGCGTCTTGATATGTTCCAGCCGCTTTTCCAGCGTCTCGACCGTCTTGATCACGTCAAATCCCTGACGCGCACAGGACGGGCAGGAAATGATATTCACCCCCCGGTGCCGCAACCCCAGCGATTTCAGGATCTCATAACCGACCTTCACCTCTTCCACCGGATCGGCACTCAGCGACACACGTATGGTATCGCCAATCCCCATCCACAGAAGATTGCCCAGACCAATCGCGCTTTTGATCGTGCCCGAGGTCAGGCCGCCCGCCTCGGTAATGCCCAGATGAATAGGCGCATCCGTCGCGTCAGCCAGCGCCTGATAGGCCGCGGCCGCCAGAAACACGTCCGAGGCTTTGCAGCTGATCTTAAAGTCATGAAAGTCGTTGTCTTCCAGGATCTTGATATGATCCAAACCGCTCTCGACCATCGCTTCGGGACAGGGTTCGGCATATTTCTCCAGCAAGTGCTTTTCCAGCGACCCCGCATTCACCCCAATCCGGATCGAACAGTTATGATCCCGCGCCGCCTTGATCACCTCGCGCACACGCGCCTCGCTGCCGATATTGCCGGGGTTGATCCGCAAACACGCCGCCCCTGCCTCGGCGGCTTCGATGCCGCGCTGATAATGAAAATGAATATCCGCCACCAAAGGCACCGGGCTTTCGCGCACAATCTCTTTCAGCGCGGTCGCGCTGTCCTTGTCGGGCACCGAAACCCGCACAATATCCGCCCCCGCTTCGGCAGCGGCCTGAACCTGCGCAATCGTGCCCTTGATATCGGTCGTGACCGTGTTGGTCATCGTCTGCACCGTGATCGGCGCATCGCCGCCCACGGGCACATTGCCCACCATGATTTGCCGGGATTTTCTGCGGTAAATGTTACGCCACGGGCGCACGTGGTTCAGCGACATCAGATTGTCTCGTGTAAGTCTGTCTAGACATACATACGGCGCAGCGCCCGGTCAGGCAATGCGCACCTCGCTATTCGCTGGCGGCTTCGGCAACGGCCTTGAACCGCGCCAGGTCGCTGTCATCCTCGGGGCTGGCCACAGCAAAGGCCGCGACCACCGGTTCAGCGGCCAAAACCACATCTTTGACCACTTCGGGGCCGGTACCAACGGGGCCATAGGTGGTGTCGCCCACCGCCAGATACAGCGCATTGGCATTCCCGGCCCGCAGGGTCGGCGGTTCTTCGGTCACGGGCACGGCAAAGCGTTCGCCCGCATCCAGGATCTTCTCGAAAATCACCGTGCCATCGGCCGCCCGCACCCGCACCCAGGACGGGCGCACGGCAAACAGGGTGACCGTCGGATCGGGCGCTTCACTGACCTGCACCTCAGCAACAACAACCTGTTCTTCGGGTGGCCCGATCAGCTCGGGCTCGGTGCGGCGCACTTCACCCGGCGTGGCAAAAGGCAGATTGTCAGGGCGCGGCGCACGCGCGGCAATAAAGCCTTCGCTGCGCGATGGTGCCAGCGCACCAACCGTGTCGGGGTCAATAGACGCAATCGGACCATCGCGCGTCGACAACACCGGCACATCCAGCGCATTGGGGCGCGACAACCGGTCGAACCGATCAGGCTGATTTGCGCCAAAGCCCGCATCGCCCGCCGGATCCGGCCCGCGCGTCAACGCCTCGCTCAAAGGGTCCAGCTCGGCCAGAACTTCGGGTGTCTGATCCACAGGCGTCAAACGCACCTTTTGAACTTCTTTCAAAACCGCCCAGCCGCCATAGCCAATACCCGCCAGCAGCACCAACAAAACGGCAATCGAGGCAATCGCGCGCGGTTCAATCCGCGACAGCGCCGCTTCGCCTTTCGGCAAATAGCTGACCGATGGGTCCGTAAAAGGGTCACGCAGATGGGCAGGCTTCTTGGCATCAGCGGCGGTTTTCTTGACACCCGGCGTCCGGTCTGACCGAACACTGGCCGCCGGCGACATGCCATGGCTGACCTCAAACCCGCCTTCGTCACAAAATGTCTTGAACGCCCATTCCGGGTCCATCCCCAGATAGCGCGCATAAGACCGCACATAGCCGGCTACAAATCCGGGCGTGTCAAAAGCTGCAGGGTCGGTGTTTTCAATTGCCGAAATATAAGCCGCTTTGATCTTCAGCTCGCGCTGCACATCAAGCAACGACTTGCCCATCGTGGCCCGCTCGCCGCGCATTATATCGCCAAGGCACAGCTCAAAATCGTCGAACCCTTTCAGGTTCTGAGCGTCGTCCTTTCGATCAGGCGAACCGGAACGGCCGATCATAGCAACTGCCCCTTGGCACATATATTCCCGAACCACTCAGGCGGCAGAATCGCCCAAGCCACATCCCAACTTGATGTAACACACGTCTAACCGACGGTCACGGCTGGGTTTTAAGCGCTAAGCTCGGCGCGATTTAGGGAACAATGCGACCAAAGTGCGTCCATTGCTTTCACCAATGCATCAATTTCCTGCGGCCCATGCACCGGCGACGGCGTAAACCGCAACCGTTCGGTCCCGCGCGGCACGGTCGGAAAATTGATTGGCTGCACGTAAATGCCATGGTCATCCAAAAGCATATCCGACAGCAATTTGGTGTGCACCGGATCGCCGACGATCACCGGCACAATATGACTGCCATGGTCAATCAACGGCAAACCCAGCGCCTTGAACCGTGTCTTCAAAATCCGCGCCTGCGTCTGATGCTGATCACGTCGCACCTGGTCGGTCTTCAACAACCGAACCGACGCCGCGGCACCCGCCGCAACCGCTGGCGGCAAAGACGTGGTAAAAATGAACCCGGGCGCATAAGACCTTATGGCATCACACATTTTTTCTGACGCCGCGATATAGCCGCCCATCACACCATAGGCTTTGGCAAGCGTGCCATTCACAATATCAATGCGATGCATCAACCGGTCCCGTTCGGCCACCCCGCCCCCGCGCGGGCCATACATGCCAACCGCATGCACCTCATCCAGATAGGTCAGCGCGTTGAATTCCTCGGCCAGATCGCAGATCGCCTCAATCGGTGCGAAATCGCCATCCATCGAATAGATCGACTCAAACGCAATCAACTTGGGCGCCGCCGGATCGTCAGCCGCCAGAAGCGCACGCAGATGGTCGATATCGTTGTGCTGGAACACACGTTTCGCCCCGCCATTGCGCCGAATCCCTTCGATCATCGACGCATGGTTCAGAGCATCCGAATAAATAATAAGGCCGGGAAACAGCTTGGGCAGCGTCGATAACGTTGCGTCATTCGCAATATAGGCGCTGGTGAACAACAGCGCTGATTCTTTTCCGTGCAGGTCCGCCAACTCGGCCTCAAGCGCTTTGTGATACAAGGTGGTGCCGCTGATATTCCGCGTCCCTCCCGATCCGGCCCCGGTCGTTTCCAGCGCCTCTTTCATCGCCGCCAACACCTCGGGATGCTGGCCCATGCCCAGATAATCGTTACCACACCAAACGGTTACGGGCTGTTCGCTGCCATCGGGGCGCTGCCAGGTCGCATGCGGAAACTGACCTTGCTTGCGCACAATATCAATAAACGTCCGGTACCGGCCTTCATCGTGAAGCCGTTGCAGCGCGTTTTCGATTTCCGCCTCGTAATTCACGGCAGCGTTTCCTCTTGTCTCCGGCCCCACTATACCTAGAACCGTTCTAGGATGTGTAAATATCCTGCAATCACCCGCCGGTGACATAGAACAAATTGCCGCGTTTCACAGGCCCTTCCCAGAAAATTCCGCCACCAAAAGGGTTACATCTCGCCCGCAAAACCCCCTAACCTCGCGCAAACCCCTCAGCCGGAGCGCGCCCATGACCCTTGAAACCGTTCTCACCCGCCTCGACGCCGACCTCGACACAGCCGTCCAGCGCCTGCTCAGCTTTCTGCGCATCCCGTCGATTTCGACCGATCCAGCCTATGCCGACGATTGCCAAAAAGCCGCCGACTGGCTGGTCGACGACCTGACCGCATTGGGTGTTACCGCCAAGGCCCACGAAACACCCGGCCACCCGATGGTTGTCGGCCACGTCGGCGACGGCGCGCCGCATCTTCTGTTTTACGGCCACTACGACGTCCAGCCGGTCGATCCGCTCAACCTGTGGGACCGCGACCCGTTCGACCCGGCACTGGAAGACACGGCCCAAGGCAAGGTCATCCGCGGCCGCGGAACCGCCGATGACAAAGGCCAGTTGATGACCTTTGTCGAAGCCTGCCGCGCCTGGAAAGCAGTCCACGGCACATGGCCGTGCAAAATCACCTTTCTTTTTGAAGGCGAAGAAGAAAGCGGCTCGCCCTCGCTCGTCCCGTTTCTCCAAGCCCATAAAGACACGCTGTCAAAACCCGATCTGGCGCTGATCTGTGACACCGGCCTTTTCAACCGCGACACCCCGGCGATCACCACAATGCTGCGTGGCCTTCTCGGCGAAGAAATCACGATCACCGGGCCCAACAAAGACTTGCACTCCGGCCTGTTCGGCGGCGCAGCCATCAACCCTGCCCGCGTCCTCGCCCGCATCATCGCCAGACTGCACGACGACACAGGCCGCATCACCGTGCCCGGTTTCTACGAAGGCGTGCCGGAACTCGCCCCCCAGATCAAAGCCCAATGGCAAGCGCTCGGCTTCGACGAACAGGCGTTCCTGGCCGAGGTCGGCCTGTCGCAACTGGCCGGCGAACAAGGCTATAGCGCACTTGAACAGCTCTGGGCGCGCCCCACCTGCGAGGTGAACGGCATCACAAGCGGCTACACCGGCGACGGTTTCAAAACCGTCCTGCCATCCAAAGCCTCGGCCAAAATCAGCTTCCGCCTTGTCGGCACCCAGGACCCATACGCAATCCGCAAATCTTTCCGCCAGATGGTGCAAGACATGCTGCCGCCCGATTGCACCGCCACATTCGAAGACCACGGCGCAGGCCCCGCCAGCGTCATGTCTACCGAAAACCCCGCCTTCGACGCAGCGCGCCATGCGCTCTCGGCGGAATGGCCGAACAAGGCCGCCTTTCTCGGCGGCGGCGGCTCGATCCCGATTGCGGGCTATTTCAAAGACATTCTGGGGCTCGACAGCATGCTGATTGGCTTTGGCCTCGACGACGATCAAATTCACTCGCCCAACGAAAAATACGACCTTCGCAGCTTCCACAAAGGCATGCGCAGCTGGGCCCGCGTGCTGGACGCCGTCACCTAGGCCAAACACGCCCATCCCCCTGGAAAACGCAGTGTTTCCAAACACAAACGGGAAAACCGGCGAAAATTATGCTATAACAGGGGCAGTGTATGTGTTTCTGAGGGTTCATGTTATGAACAAATCCAAGGTCGTGTTTCACCTTGTCAGTGTGATCCAGCAAAGGTTCCGGGGGGCCACCCAAACCGAAATCGAAGCCACACTTGTACGCGAAGGATGGGCCATCGGCGCCGTCCGCGAGGCTATCGCCGCCCGCTGACAGCGCCCCCGTCGCGGTCGCTGTCGCCCAAATACGCCGCGCCCCGGACAGGCGAAGCGCCACCATCCCCAAACGGGAAGGCCCCGCCCCGCCTGACAGCGGCCAGCATCATCTTGCCCAAAATACCCAATTCACCCAATGGATTGATCCGGCCATTGGGCCGGACCGCCCAGGCCTCCCAAAACACCCCCAACGCCCACCAACCCAAACGAAACCGGCCAAAATTCAGGCGCGCCAACAGTAAGCTCTGACCGACCTAAAGCCGGATCAAGACAACCCCAAATTTAACCACAACCAAGCAAAACCGGAAGGGCTCCGTCTCGCGCGCACCCAACGCCTCGCCCAAA
>CALDUK010000068.1 GCA_937924905.1 uncultured Paracoccaceae bacterium
GCGTCACACGCCGTTCTTTGCGAACTATCGTCCTCAGTTCTACTTCCGGACGACGGATGTGACGGGCACGGTCGAGCTGCCTTCGGGCACCGAGATGGTTATGCCTGGCGACAACCTGAAGTTCACGGTTGAGCTGATCGCGCCCATCGCGATGGAAGACGGCCTGCGGTTCGCCATCCGCGAAGGCGGCCGTACCGTCGGATCAGGCGTCGTCTCGAAGATCATCGAGTGATCAAATGGGCGCGCAAAAACGCGCCCTTCCTTGAAAAGAAAATATTCTTGGGGCGTCGCATATTTTGCGGCGCCCCTTGTCTTTTCCGGCATATTACACGTTACACAGCAGACGTTGCGGTCCCTGAGCGATCAAGCCTTGCTTGTTTCGAACCGCAGCGCAAAGCCGTTGATGCAATGCAGCGGTCGGCCAGGCATTTCGGGCAGGGCCACAATATGCCCAAGATGCGACCCGCAGCGACGGCAATGAGCTTCCATCATCGCTTGCATCTGAGCGAACGGATCGTCCGCGTTTTCCTGACCAAAATCGATATCGGTCAGAATGGTATCTGTCCGGGCATGCCGGAAGAAGGTCCAACCGCGATCAAGATCGACTTTGTGAAGACTGTCGTACAAGGTCAGATCGCAACCCTTGCAGCAATAGGTGCCAACATCGTTCGACATCCAGTACGGTCCCGTGCGCGGTGCCTCGGTGCCGCGCTGACGAAGGACATAGTGCGAGATGGGATCAAGGCGTTCGCGCCATTCTTCGTCAGTCCGCGTCACGGTATAAACGTGATCATCGGTTGTGGCGGCTTGCGCTGTTTGCGCGTGGCCTGCAGCGAAAGCCATCGTTGTACTGGCTGCAATGAAATGGCGTCTGTTCAGGGCGTGTGTCATGGCTTTCTCCTGGCGACATGTGGTGCAATCATAGACCGGCAACTTGATCACAGGCAATTCAAGGTTCCGGCACTTCACATATGCGCGAGCACGATAACAATGGAATCGAAGTCGCTACGTTCTTTCGTCCTTGATTTCAGTTGGCGCGTACCGTAACCCCGCATTTGGCCTTAGGGGTGTAGCTCAGTTGGTAGAGCGACGGTCTCCAAAACCGTAGGTCGGGGGTTCGAGACCCTCCGCCCCTGCCATTTCAAAACAGTCTTTGTCGATTGACGCCGGCCTGGTCTTTTTAAGGCTTGCTGAGACCTTTCCTTACACAAGCGGCCCAAACGATAAGTCACAAAATTGGCCTTTCGACACATTTTCGCCGATTTTGAGTGATCCTTTGGAAACAATCCTAAGGTTTTGGAGAACGATTATGCATCGCATGTTTGGTTTCCTGCCCCCGATTGGGTCCTATATTTTGGCCGCGGGCATTTTGATGGGCACCTACTTTCTGCAGGCGGAAATACTGGCGATGGACCCAGAGGCCGACGTGAACAAGGTCTGGTTGGTAGGTGGGCTTATCGCTTTCCTTCTGGCGTTTGGTGGCTTTCAACGCAGCATTGAATTGCGAAGCGAAGCGGCCCAGCCACGGGTTTCCAGCGCCGACGTGCTGCAAAAACTGACGCCGACAGAAACCGGCACATTGGACATGCAACTTGAGAACGCGCCAGCTGAAATTCACGGGCCAGATGCGGACTCCCCACTGGGTCGCGTGCGCGCCCGGTCAGCGCCGACGCTTGAGCATCTTTGACCGGGCGACCCAAGGGTTGAAACGGCTGGCGGAAGGGCGTATCTGCGCCTGAACGCTTTAGTGTGAGAGCCCGGGACGCATGGTCAATCCGATTCAATTCATCCAGCAAGTGCGCGCAGAAGTTGCGAAGGTCGTTTGGCCAACGCGCCGTGAAGTCATGTTGACCAGTGCGATGGTCTTCTTTCTGGCCATTCTGACAGCGGCTTTTTTCTGGATCATCGACCGCGTGATCTTCAGCGGGCTTGAGGTTGTTCTGACCTATTTCGGAACCTGAATTCCCTTGAACTTGACGGGTTGGACGGGTATCACCGCCTCAGTTGAGCGGCGTGCATGTGAAAGTGCACGCCCCTTTTAATTTCGGGCGGTCGTGATCCGTCGGGTGAAGGAAAGGAACGCGTCCCATGGCGAAGCGCTGGTATTCTGTAAGCGTGCTGTCGAACTTCGAAAAGAAGGTCGCGGAACAAATCCGCCATTCGGTCGAAGACGCGGGCCTTGAAGAGCAGATCGAAGAAGTTCTGGTTCCGACCGAAGAAGTTATCGAAATTCGTCGCGGCAAGAAAGTGACGGCCGAGCGCCGCTTTATGCCGGGCTATGTGCTGGTGCGGATGGAAATGTCGGATGAAGGCTATCACCTTGTGAACTCGATCAACCGGGTCACCGGGTTCCTTGGGCCCCAAGGCCGCCCGATGCCGATGCGCGACGCCGAGGTGAACCAGATTCTGAACCGCGTTGAAGAAGGCGAAAGCGCTCCGAAGCTGATGATCAGTTTCGAGGTGGGCGAGCAGGTCAAGGTCAACGACGGCCCGTTCGAAGATTTCGACGGTACGGTGGAAGAAGTCGACGAAGACAACCAGCGCCTGAAGGTGACGGTTTCGATCTTTGGTCGCGCAACGCCGGTCGAACTGGAATTCACGCAGGTGTCCAAGCAGGGCTAACTAGCCTTGGAAACCTTCCATTCTTTGCCGGTAAACTGAAATTTCTTGCATCGGCCACTTGGCCCGTGTAACCCCCGCCAGTCTGCATGTCAGGCATACCCCGTGGGAGGCGAAAGCATCGCGATGCTTGGACCGGACCACATTGACAGAATTGCGTCAGACGCGTCAGACGCAAGTTAAGAAAAGGAGTTGGTCTAATGGCCAAAAAAGTTGCTGGCACCATGAAGCTTCAGGTGCCTGCCGGGCAAGCGAACCCGTCCCCGCCGGTTGGTCCGGCACTGGGTCAGCGCGGCATCAATATTATGGAATTCTGCAAGGCGTTTAACGCCAAGACCCAGGAATTAGAGCCGGGCGCGCCATGTCCGACGATCATCACCTATTATCAGGATAAGTCCTTTTCGATGGACATTAAGACGCCGCCCGCGTCGTATTTCCTGAAAAAGGCGGCCAAACTGAAATCAGGCGCCAGCAATCCCAGCCGGGAAATCGTTGGTTCGGTGACGACAAAGCAAGTGCGCGAGATCGCAGAAGCCAAGATGAAAGATCTTTCCGCCACGAATATTGAGCAGGCGATGAAGATCATTCTCGGCTCTGCTCGGTCGATGGGTATCGAGGTGAAAGGGTAAGTCATGGCAAAGCTTGGAAAACGCACCAAAGCGGCCCGCGAGGCCTTCGCTGGTAAAGAAGACGTCACGGTTGAAGAAGCCGTTTCGTTGGTCAAATCGAACGCGAAAGCAAAGTTTGACGAAACCATCGAAATTTCAATGAACCTGGGCGTTGATCCGCGCCACGCGGACCAGATGGTCCGCGGCTCGGTCAACCTGCCGAACGGCACTGGTAAGAACGTGCGCGTCGCAGTGTTTGCGCGTGGCGCCAAGGCAGATGAAGCCAAAGAAGCTGGCGCGGATATCATCGGGGCCGAGGATCTGATGGAAACTGTGCAAGGCGGCAAGATTGACTTTGACCGCTGCATTGCGACGCCAGACATGATGCCAATCGTTGGTCGTCTTGGCAAAGTTCTGGGGCCGCGCAATCTGATGCCAAACCCAAAAGTTGGTACCGTGACCATGGACGTTAAGGAAGCCGTTGCGGCGGCCAAAGGCGGCCAGGTTCAGTTTAAGGTCGAAAAAGCCGGCGTCGTACACGCAGGTGTCGGCAAAGCATCCTTCGACGAAGCCAAACTGGTCGAGAATGTGCGCGCTTTTGTGGACGCGGTTTCGAAAGCAAAGCCGGCTGGCTCGAAAGGGACTTATATGAAGAAAGTCGCGCTTTCTTCGACCATGGGCCCCGGCGTTACGATTGACGTGCCAAACGCCACTGGTAACTAAGCCGTTCATTTAATTTTGAAAAGGCGGACCTTTGGGTCCGCCTTTTTGTCGTTATAGGATGCACCTCATGCGCTGGTTCTTCATTTTCACCGCTTTCTTGGTCAGTTGTTCGGACGAGAGCATTTCCGGGTTTGCAAACCGCGATACAGTGTATCGGTTGGTTGAGATTGACGGCGAAGTCTTTTCAGCCCGCGCAACGATTGCTTTCCCGGAACCCGGGCGCGCACATGGGGAAGGCCCGTGCAACGCGTGGTCGGCACCTCAAACCGTGCCCTATCCTTGGATCATGCTTGGGCCGATCGCAGCAACAAAACGCGCGTGTCCTGATTTGCAGGCCGAGGGCCGGTATTTTGCCGCGCTGGGCGCTGTAACACTGGCCGAGGTCGCGGGCGATGTGTTGATCCTGTCGTCAGATGATGGCCTGGAAATGGTCTTCAACGCCGAATAGCCGTCACCGGGACAGCAAATCAATCAGCCTTTGGCGCGCATCCGGCAAGGGCCTGTTGCCAAGCGCGGGTGCCAGTCGGGTTTGCAGGAAATGTCCGGTCACTTTCAGTCCGTTCCCAATGTCTTTGTCCGACGTGCCCGCCCCGATTAGCGCGGGTGAAAAGGGTAAAAGCTTGTTGGCCCATTCTCCAGCGGCTTCGGTTGCTACGGCGCGCCCGGATTTGGGCGAAATATAGGTCAGCCCGTCGGTCACCCCGGTAACCGCACAACATGTCAGGTCCAGACCAAAGCCAAGCTCGTCAAGCAACGACAGTTCCCACCGCAGATAGGCCAAAGGCCAAATCTCTTGATCCATCATGTCGATTACTGTCAGCGTTTGACGATAAAGCGCCGGGTGTGGTTCGCGTTCTGGCAACGCAAAGCGGATCAACGTGGTCAGCGCATTCAGGCCAGCAAGCGTGAGACGATCAGACATAAGGTGTGCGCGCGATGTGATGGGTTCGACCAGAAACATGCCCAGGTGATCTTCCAGCCTTGCCCGCCATGTCACATCAAGCTGCGCACCCGGTTGCAAAACGGGGGCCATCTTGCGCGAAGACCCGCCCCGAACGATACCTGCATGGCGTCCGTGGCCTTCGGTCAAAACCTCGATAATGGTCGAGGTTTCGCCGTGGGGTTTGCTGACCAACAGAACCCCTGCTTCCCGCCACTCCATCAGGCGGCCTTGGCCGCTTTGGCGCCTTCGTCCGTCAGCCCATAGATGCCCTTTTCGACCCGCGCGAACCATCCATAGTGGTTGTCGGCCATTAACCGGGTCGCTTTCTCGACCCCCGTTTTTTGAGCCACCTCCGCCCCTTTGGTCGGCCCGACATCTGCCAAAAGTGCAGCGCAGCGCAGCGCGTCTTGCCGATAAGCGGTCACCAAACCCCGACGGGTGGCTCCGCCTGTGTTTGGGTCACCTTCGCGGCGGGCAAATTCGCGCAAAAGCACTTGTTTGCGCGGTTTGGATTTGCGCGGCGCATAGGGGCCTGGGTCGCAATGCACTTCGACAAGGCTGTCTTTCAATCGAACGGTCATCAAACCCAAACCAAGCCTGCGACAGAGCGTTTTCATTTGTTTTAGCGCGGTCTGAAACCGCCGCCCCGTGTTGCGCGGCGCAGCGATATAAACGATGTCTGTCACCGATTGGCGCGCCACCGCTTGGTGGATCAGCGAAAGGGAAAACCCTGTCTTCAATTCGACGATTAAAGGCTCGTCCCCGGCGCGGCACGCCATTACATCTACCGCGCCAATTTCAGCCTTGACGGTATAGCCCTGACCTTCGAGGAAAGTCTTGATGGGGGGATAAAGCTCGGTTTCCTGCATCGGGTTTGACACCTCTTGGGTTGCGACCCTACGCCTACGTGCCATCGCGTGACAAGCCGGTTGCGACCGTTTAAGACAGCGGCAAAACAGCTAGTGACGGATTTATTCCCATGACCATCAAGGTTTTCGGCCACAAGTCGCCGGACACAGATTCGACCGGTTCAGCTATTATTTGGGCGTGGTATTTGAACGAATGCCGCAGCATGCCTGCCGAGGCGCGGCTTTTGGGCGAACCGAATACCGAAGCCCTATTTGTCTTGAAACGTTGGGGCTTTGATCGTCCCGAGTTTCTGGAAGACGTGGGCGAAGGCGATACCTGCGTGATTGTCGATACCAACAATATTGCCGAACTGCCGGCCGGTGTGAACGACGCCAATGTTACCGAAGTGATTGACCATCACCTTTTGCAAGGTGGTCTGAAAACCAAAGGCCCGATCAACATTACCGTCCGTCCTGTCGCCTGCACAGCAACCATCATGTTCGATTTGATGGGCGACGACGCCGCAAAGATGCCTGACGATATCAAGGGCGCGATGCTGTCCTGCATTCTGTCAGACACACTGGAGTTCCGGTCACCCACCACAACGGATGTGGATCGGAAACTGGCCGAACAATTGGCAGCAGAGCTTGGTCTTTCTATCCCGGAATACGCGGCTGAGATGTTTGCGGCGAAGTCCGATGTTTCGTCTTTTTCGGACGCCGAATTGTTGCGGATGGACAGCAAAGCCTATGAAATCGATGGCACCAAGTTCCGCGTCTCGGTGATGGAAACAACGTCGCCTTCAACCGTCATGGCGCGCAAGGCCGGTTTGATGGAAGACATGGTTGCTGTCGCCGAAGAAGACGGCGTCGATCAGGTGTTGTTCTTCCTTGTCGATATTCTGAACGAAGAATCGATACTATTCGTGCCGAACGATTTGGTGAAAACTATTGCTGAAAAGAGCTTTGGCGTTACTGTCGAAGGCGATCTGGTGAGTCTGCCGGGTGTGGTCAGCCGGAAGAAACAGATTATCCCAGTGTTGAAAGTCTGATGCAGATTATCGAAACACTTGCCGAGATCTCGGACCGCTATGATGCGGTTTTCTGTGACCTGTGGGGGTGTTTGCACAACGGCGTAACGTCCTTTCCTGACGCGGTCGAGGCGCTTAGGGCATTCCGGGCCAAAGGCGGCAAAGTCGTACTTTTGACAAACGCCCCACGCCCGCGCGCTGAGGTTGCGCAGCAGTTGGTCGGATTCTCGGTGCCGGACGATTGTTGGGACACGATTGCCACCAGTGGCGACAGCGCCCGGTCGGCCATGTTTCGGGGCGCGATTGGCGAGAAAGTCTGGTTCATGGGCTTCGATGAAGACCAGACGTTTTTTGACCCGCTGAAAGTTCTGGATGATCCGATTGATATTGAACGCGTCGATTTGGAAGACGCAACCGGCATTGCGTGCCTTGGGCCGTTTGATCCAATGGCAGACCCGGATGTGAACCGACCTCAGTTTTTGTATGCCAAACAAAAGGGGCTGAAGCTTCTTTGTGCAAACCCCGATATCGTGGTCGACCGTGGCGAGACGCGGGAATGGTGCGCAGGCGCGCTGGCGCGCCTGTACGAAGAAATGGGCGGCGAAAGTCTGTATTTTGGTAAGCCACACCCGCCAATTTACGATCTGGCCCGCCGTCGTTTGACGGCTTTGGGGGACGTTGTGCCTGATAGCCGGATTCTGGCGATTGGGGACGGTATCGGAACGGATGTCAAAGGTGCTTTGGGTGAAGACATTGATGTCTTGTTCATCACCGGCGGCTTGGCTGCGCGCGAGACGGAAACGGATACACAGCCCAATCCGGCCGCGTTGGATCGCTATGTGGCAGACGAACAAATGACGCCAACCTATGCGATTGGCTATTTGCGCTAGCCCACCAATCCACGTCGGATCAAATTGACCCCCGCGATGGTCAACACACATAAGATTGCCCAGCGGAACCTGTCCTGGTTCAGGTGGTCTTGCACCCAAAATCCGGCCAGCAAACCAACCACGGCGGGCAAGACAAGAAGCGCCGAAAAGGCAAAACGCTCGCCAGTCAGAAGACCAGAATTTAAGTGTGCCAACGTCAAAGCGATGGCCCCTGTGGAATAGACTACGCCCTGAACACGCACATGTTCGGTCTTGGGTGTGTTCAGCGCCGTCAAATACATGACCGTTGGCGGTCCCCAGATACCTGACAATCCCCCGAGTGTCCCGGCAAACGCACCGACCCCCAATTCAGCTTTCCGCCGATTTCCCGGATTTAGGCTGGGTCGCCAACCGGCCAATTGCAGCGCCGCAAAGAACGTGACGGTCACACCCAAAATCAGAAACAGCAGATTGCCGGGGATTGATGCAACGAACTGGGCGCTGATCAGCAAACAGACAAGCGAGACGGTGACAAAACGCCAATGTGTCTTCGCGGACGCCCAAGCATTTCTCCAGCCTTGTCGGACAGCTTGCCAGATGTTTGTAACAAGCGTTGGCAGGATCAAACCGGCCAGTGCCAGCTCGGGCGAAAGAAATGACCCCAGACCGGACACAATCACCATCGGCATCGCAAAGCCCGTGACGCCTTTGATCGCACCGGCGAAAAAGGTCAAACCAAGGGCAAGCGCAAGCTCGGCGGGTCCAATGAAAGACAACATGCGCTTTGCCTAGTACGCCGGGACGGATTGGAAAAGATGAAAAGGAAAAGACACTATTGTTCAAAATTGTAGCCATTTTAGAAATCTTCTTGCGTAAGGGCTTTCTTGTCCTTACGGCTTTGCGGGTGCAGCATACAGGACGTTTACGATGGCGCATGATGGACGTGGTCACATGACGGAACACCCAGTTTTAAACGGGCTCTTGGATCTGACACGCGCGGCGGTCGAACCCGCGACAGCCTTGCTTGCAGGGGCAAAGGAAGTTGTGCGCGCCCGCGTTGCGGATGATGGCAAGGTAAACGTCGCCTTGTTGGAGGCCGATCAAACCGCCGCACACGGGCTGGCCTGGCTGGCGACTTATGTCGAATCTCTTGCCCAAATGCAGGCCTGGGCCGAAGCGTTGGACGCCGCCGGCACGTTTGGCGAAACCGAACAGTTGATCCTTCAGATCGCTTTTGGCGAATACCTTTGGCAAATCTACGGTGGCATCCCGATGAGCCAGGGTGAAATTATCCGCCTCCAAGACCTGGGCCTCAGTCAGGACGATCAACGCCTGATGATGACCGAAGCTGTCATGAAATTGACACAAGCGGGAAACACCGAGGCCGCGCGCCTGCGATTGGTTGCTCTTATGAAAGACCAGACCGCCGACGCCACCTTTGGTGCGACGGGTCTGGATGACGAACTGGACATGATCCGCGACCAGTTTCGGCGCTATTCAAAAGAAAAGGTCGAGCCTTTTGCCCATAACTGGCATTTGAACGACGAGCTGATCCCGATTGCTGTGATTGATGAACTGGCGGAAATGGGCGTGTTCGGGCTGACCATTCCGGAAGAATTTGGCGGATTTGGGTTTTCAAAGACCTCAATGGTGGTTGTCTCGGAAGAACTGAGCCGTGGCTACATTGGCGTCGGATCGCTTGGCACGCGCTCGGAAATCGCCGCTGAACTGATCCTTTGCGGCGGGACCGATGAACAAAAAGCGCGTTGGTTGCCGGCGCTCGCGTCGGGTGAGATTTTGCCCACGGCCGTTTTTACCGAACCGAACACAGGGTCTGATCTGGGGTCTCTTCGGACTCGGGCGGTGAAGGATGGCGACGATTGGGTCGTGACTGGCAACAAGACCTGGATCACCCACGCCGCGCGCACCCATGTGATGACGCTTTTGGCACGTACCGATCCCGACACCAGCGATTATCGCGGTCTGTCCATGTTCCTTGCCGAGAAAACACCGGGCACCAATGACGCGCCGTTTCCGACGCCCGGCATGACCGGTGGCGAAATCGAAGTTTTGGGTTATCGCGGCATGAAGGAATACGAACTTGCCTTTGACGGGTTCAAGGTGAAGGGCGAAAACCTGTTGGGGGGCGAAACCGGCAAAGGCTTCAAACAACTTATGCAGACGTTTGAAAGCGCGCGAATCCAGACAGCGGCGCGCGCGATTGGTGTTGCGCAATCTGCCTTGGACGTCTCGCTGCAATACGCGGTTGATCGGAAACAGTTTGGCAAACCGCTGATCGACTTCCCCCGCGTCGCCTCAAAGCTGGCGATGATGGCGGTCGAAATTATGGTCGCGCGCCAATTGACCTATTTCAGTGCCCGCGAAAAAGACGCGGACCGGCGCTGTGATCTGGAGGCGGGGATGGCAAAACTTTTGGGCGCACGTGTCGCCTGGGCGGCGGCAGATAACGGCTTGCAGATCCACGGAGGCAATGGGTTTGCGCTGGAATACGCGATCAGTCGTATTCTCTGCGATGCGCGTATTCTGAACATTTTTGAAGGGGCGGCCGAGATTCAGGCGCAAGTGATTGCGCGGCGGCTTTTGGGGTGACGGCATCGTGATACCCGACCGTGGTATCCGGGCTATCTTTTGGTGCGGGGTCGAAAACCGCTTTGGGAGAATGCCATGAATTTCCTGCGTTGGATCGTCTTTGTCGCTGTTTTCTGCATGGGGTCTGCAGCTATCGCTGAACCCGTGCCGTTTGACCGGGAATGGAAAGAACAAGGCTTTCTCAGGTTTTTCACGAACGACTATGCCCTGCGCGGCGACCGGTTGGAGGTGCGCTCGAACGGGACCGTTTCCCTTATATGGCGACAGCTTGATCCCGGTTTTGGCGACGCCGATCGGGCGCGTTGGCAGTGGCAAGTGCAAGAAGGCGTGGGGCCAACCGATCTGACGCAAAAAGGTGGGGATGATCGTAACCTTGCCGTGTATTTCATCTTTGTCGACCAAGAGACCGCCAAATCGCCGGGTTCGGTCCGGCGCCTTTTGCGAAATGCAAACACGCGGGCCATGGTTTATGTCTGGGGTGGGTCGCATTCAAAAGGGGCGATTTTGCCAAGTCCATATTCCAATAAACTGCGCACCAAGGTTCTGCGTGGGCCCGGTACGGGCAGCTTTGCCGAAGACGTGGACTTAAACGCCGACTACCGCCGCGCCTTCGGGCAAGACCCAGGCGTCCTGATCGGGGTGGCCATCACCGCCGACAGCGACGACACTGACGGGCGTATTCGTGCACAGATCGGCAATCTGCGGATCGAATAGAAGACTTCTAAAGCACGCGCCGACCC
>CALDUK010000069.1 GCA_937924905.1 uncultured Paracoccaceae bacterium
GTGTTGCGCCCTTTGGTCGGGCAGCCGGATATCATTTTGTTCATGGCGACCATCGGCGTGACCTTGTTCCTGATCGGGTTCGGGGAACTGATCTTCGGGGGCGAGACAAAACAGATGATCACCTCGGAATTGGGTATTCCCACCGGGTCAATCACGCTGGAGCCCTGGGGCGGGTTGTTGATTTTGGAAGAGAAAGACATCACGATTGTCGTATTCTCGGGCCTTTTGGTGGCCGCGTTGCTGGCGTTTCTGAACAAGACGCGGATGGGCCGCGCCATTCGCGCGCTGGGTGATGACCATCAGGCGGCCATGTCGGTGGGCATCAGCTTGCAGACCATCTGGGTTCTGGTCTGGTTTATTGCGGGCATCATCGCGCTGGTAACAGGCGTGGCCTGGGGCGCACGCGCCGGTGTCAGCTTTGCGCTGGAAGTCATCGCTTACAAAGCGCTGCCGGTGTTGATGCTGGGAGGGCTGGAGAGCATCAGCGGCGCGATCATTGGTGGTTTGATGATCGGGATGCTGGAAAAGCTGTTCGAGATTTACTGGGGCCAGCCTTTGCTGGGCGGCAACACCGAGACGTGGTTTGCCTTTGTGCTGGCGCTGATTGTGTTGTTGTTCCGTCCGCAGGGTCTGTTCGGCGAGAAGATAATCGAGAGGGTTTGATGAGCCTGCGTGTTATCCTTACGTTGTGCTGGATTGCGCTGGGTCTGACGGCGCTGGTGTCGCTGGGTGGCGCGGCGATCGGGGCGGCGTATCATCCGGATTATGGGATGCGCTATCTTGTCGGTAATTTGGCGCCCATCGTTGTGATTGCAGGGCTTTTGGGTTTGGTGACGCGCGTGACCGGTGTGGTGTTTCTGGTTGCGCTTGTGGCCACCGCTTGTGCGGGGCTTGCTTTGATCGGGTTCTTTGGCCGTCAGGTGGTGATCGACCGGGGCGACGCACTGTTGTGGACCCCGCCGATTTTGCTGGGCTTTGGGCTGGTCGGGCTTGCGGCGGTTTTGTGGTCTGGCCCGCCGGCCGGGGCGCGGGGGCGGACATGAAGTCGCTGGCGTTGATCATATTCTGCTGGCTGGCGCTTGGGGTTACTGCGCTGGGGGCGTTTTTCATCGCCAGTGCGGGCACGTTGTACAGCCCCGAAGAAGGCGATGTGCCTTATCTGTTTTTCGCAATGGTGCCGCCGATTATGATTGCCACCTTGCTGGTACTTTTGCAGCGGGTGCGGCGCGGGCCGGTGCAGTTTCTGACCATGATCATCAGCGGCGCGGTCGGCGTTATTCTGACCGGCTTGATGGTGTACAACCTGTATTTTTACCCGATGGACTGGCTGTTGTATCTGCCGCCCCTGGCGCTTGGGCTGGGGCTTTTGGCGCTGGGGTTTGAACCAGCCTTTAGGAGATCGAAATGATCTATCGCACAGTGGGCCAGTTCAAGACGAGCTATCGGCGGGATCAGGCGCTTTTCCCGGTGCGCCAGGATGCGTTTTTGCTGGCTGTTATCCTGTTGTTTGCCTGGGTGATCTTTCCGCTGACGGCCAGCGAATTTGCGTTTCAGACCTTGTTGATCCCCGTCTTGATCTATGCGCTGGCGGCGATGGGTTTGAACTTGTTGATGGGGTATGCCGGGCAATTGTCGTTGGGCACGGGGGCTTTCATGGGTGTTGGCGCCTATGCCTGTTATAAGCTGATCACGATTTTCCCTTGGATGAACCCGATTGCCGCGATTTTCCTGTCGGGTTTTTTCAGCGCGGGTATCGGTGTGATGTTCGGCATTCCAAGTCTGCGGATCAAGGGTTTCTATCTGGCGATTGCCACGTTGGCGGCGCAGTTCTTTCTGATCTGGCTGTTTGAGAAATGGGCGTGGCTTTACAACTATAACGCCTCGGGTGCGATCCAGGTGCCCAATTCCGAGATGTTCGGTGTCTTTGTGTCTGGCCCGCAAGCGGCCAGTGTGACGCAGTATTTCATCGTGCTGGCGATTGTCAGCATCATGACTGTAGTCTGCATCAACCTGACGCGCGGCAATCAGGGCCGGATCTGGAAAGCCACGCGGGATATGGACATCGCCGCGGAGCTGATCGGGATTAATCTGTTGAAATCCAAGCTGACGGCCTTTGCCGTGTCGTCTTACATCATCGGGGTGTCGGGGGCGTTGTTCGTGTTTATGTGGCGTGGCGCGGCCGAGCCGAACCTGTTCGACATACCGCTGAGTTTCCGGGTGATGTTCATCGCGATCATTGGCGGGCTTGGCTCGATCATGGGGAACTATCTGGGCGCGATCCTCATTGTCGGGTTGCCGGTGGTGTTGAACACAGTGCCGGGCTTTATCGGGCTGGACATAAAATCGGCCACAGTCGAGCATCTGAATATTATGATTGTTGGCGCGTTGATCGTCTTTTTCCTGATCATCGAGCCGCATGGGCTGGCCGCGCTTTGGCGGCTTGTGCGCGAGAAACTGATACTTTGGCCGTTCCCGCATTAGGGCCGGTCGCAAGAATAAGAACCAAAGGGAGAACGTAAGATGAAACATTGGAAGACACTGGCCGCAGCGGCCGTGGCGGCGTCGTTCGGAGCGGCGGCGTTGGCGGAAAGCATCTATGTGCCGAACCTCAGCTATCGGACCGGGCCGTTCGCGGCCACGGGCATTCCCTTGATGAATGGTCAGCGGGATTACTTTGAAATGCTGAACGCCCGCGATGGCGGCGTCGGCGGCGTCAAGATCGTGTTCGAGGAATGCGAAACCGGCTATAACACCGAAAAAGGCATCGAGTGTTATGAAAAGACCAAAGGCAATGCGGTTGTAACCCAGCCTTGGTCAACCGGCATAACGCTTCAGGTGTTGCCGAAAACCAATGTTGATCAGATCCCGCTTTTGGCCAATGGTTATGGTTTCTCGCCAATGGCGGATGGCAAAACCTTCCAGTGGGCGTTCAATGCACCATCGGGTTATTGGGATGCGGCGTCTATGCTGGTCAATTACATGGACAGCCAGGATGGCGGTCTGGCGGGCAAGAAGGTAGCGTTTCTGCATCTGGACGTAGCCTATGGCAAGGAACCTGTGCCCCTGTTCGAAAAGAAAGCCGAAGAGATGGGCTTTGAGTTTCTGCCGATCCCTGTGGGTCTGAAGGAAATGCAGAACCAGTCAGCGCAATGGTTGCAAATCCGGCGCGAGCGCCCGGATTACGTGGTGATGTGGGGCTGGGGTGCGATGAACGCCGGCGCTGTCACCGAGGCTGTGAAGACCAAGTTTGATATGTCGAAGTTCATCGGTGTCTGGTGGTCCGGCCATGATGCGGACCTGGCCCTGGTCGGTGATGCAGGTGCTGGGTACAAGTCAATCTCGTGGAGCTTTCCGAACCAGGACGCGGGCGTTATGGCCGATATCCAGACCCATGTTGTGGACACTGGCAAGTCGTTGTCGAACGCGCAAGAAATGCAGGGCGTCTTTTATGGCCGCGGCGTGGTCATGTCGATGATCCTGGCCGAAGGCATTGCGACCGCTCAGGCGGAATATGACACTGGTGTCATCACGCCCGCGCAGCTTCGGTGGGGGCTGGAGAACCTGAACATCACCGAAGACCGTCTGGCCGAGCTGGGTATGGCGGGCATGGTGCCGCCTTTCGCGACCTCATGCGCGAACCACACCGGCCATTCCGGCGGGTGGATTTTGGAATGGGATGGCGCAAAATTTGTGAAAGCCTCTGACCATATCATGCCCGATACGTCTGACTATGCGGATTTGATTGCTGAAACGGCAGCTGGCTATGCTGCCGAGAACGCACCCTGGCCCGTGAACGAAGACTGTTCGGTGTCCAACTAAGGGGGCAGAGGTCATGCGGTTCGCCATCGCCGTGTGTCTTGCCGCATCCGTTTTTCTAAACGGGTGCGGCGCATCGCGTCCGCCGTCGGTTTTGTGCGGGATCGAATATTTCGCGGCCAGCGCGCCCAAGCGCCATGATGGCGCCAAGGGCACGATGCAAGACCTGTTGACCCGCGCGGTCGCCAGCCGGTCGGGGCCTTTGGAAATTGAAATTCTGGCCTTGTCGGCAGGCGGGCAGTTCGGCGCGTTCGGCGCGGGTTTTCTGCGCGGTTGGAGCGAAAACCGCGCCACGCCGCGCCCTGACTTTGATCTAGTCACCGGTGTCAGTGCCGGTGCGATGATTGCGCCGGTTGTGTTTGCGGGCCCGGCGTTTGATTCTTCGCTTGATGGGTATCGCGGGCTGGGCGAACGCGATGTGTTTCTGCGGCGGTCACTGCTGGCGCTGCCCTCGGCACCCAGCTTTGCCTCGACCGCGCCGCTTGAGCGGTTCATCAAGGACCGGTTGAGCGATGATATGATCGGGGAAATCGGGCGGCGTCACACCGCGGGCCAAAGCCTGTTGATCCTCGCCACCGATCTGGACACGACCGAGGCCATTATCTTTGATCTGGGCGAGATGGCGGCGTCGAACCGCGAGGTCGAGGAAAAACGCGATTGTATGGCCGAGGCGATGCTGGGGTCATCGGCCATCCCTGGCCTGTTTGCACCGCGCCATATTGATGGTTCGCTTTTTGCCGATGGGGGGCTGCGCGATCAGATTTTCCTGCGCGCGCTGGAAGACGTGCGCCGTGATGTGGCGCAAGCGACCAATCGCGATATCAGCGTGTCGGCCACGTTGATTGTGAACGGGTCGCTGCGGCCTTTGGAAGAACCTGTGAACGAAGGGCTTTTGGCCTATGCGTTACGTGGCACGGTTGTGCTGGCTGATGAAGTGTTGCGGGATTCAATTGAGGATGTTGTGCAGTTTGCCGAACGTCAGCCCAACTGGCGCATCCGGGGGATCATTGCCGATACCGATCTGGAGGGGTGCGACATTGCCTTTCAGAACGGCACGTTTGACACCTGTGTGACCGAGCGGTTGTTTGATGACGGGCGCGCGAAAGGGGCGATGTCGCCTTTGCCCTGGCTGGGGCCGGACGCGTTGCTGGCTGCGGCGGCCGCTTTGTAATGGGAGACGCGAATGCCTGACGCTCAGGTCGCATTGTCTGACGAAACACTGTTGGACGTGAATAATATCGAGGTGATCTATAACCATGTGATCCTTGTCCTGAAGGGGGTCAGCCTGAAGGTTCACCGAGGCGGGATCACTGCGCTTCTTGGCGGCAACGGCGCGGGCAAGACCACGACGCTGAAGGCGATTTCGAACCTTTTGCAATCCGAGCGTGGCGAGGTCACCAAAGGCACGATCGAGTATCGGGGCGAGAAGGTGCAGGATCTGTTGCCAGCCGCCCTGGTCAAGCGCGGCGTGATTCAGGTGATGGAAGGCCGTCATTGCTTTGAGCATCTGACGGTCGAGGAAAACCTGTTGACCGGCGCCTATACGCGGTCGGACGGGGCAGGCGCGGTCGCGGCTGATCTGGAGATGGTGTACGCCTATTTCCCGCGACTGAAAGAACGGCGGAAGGCGCAGGCGGGGTATACCAGCGGTGGCGAACAACAGATGTGCGCGATTGGGCGCGCGCTGATGTCGCGCCCCGAGACCATCTTGCTGGACGAACCGTCGATGGGATTGGCCCCGCAACTGGTCGAAGAGATCTTCGGGATTGTGAAGAACCTGAACGAACAGGAAGGCGTCAGTTTCCTGTTGGCCGAGCAGAACACCAATGTCGCGCTGCGGTTTGCGCATTACGGGTATATTCTGGAATCGGGCCGCGTCGTGATGGATGGCCCGGCGAATGAGTTGCGTGAGAACCCGGATGTGAAAGAATTCTATCTGGGCATGTCAGAAGACGGGCGCAAAAGCTTTCGCGACGTCCGGTCCTATCGCCGTCGCAAGCGCTGGTTGAGTTAAGCGTGTTTGGCTGGGGTGTGGGCGATCTGCGGGACCAGCGGGTTTTTGCCCAGCCGTTGGACGTGGCGTGAATTTTGTGATGCGCTTTACAAGAATGTTTTCAATGTCTTGTTATATGAGGCGCGAAACCAACGTCTTTGGCAGGCAGGCGCGAAACGCCCTGTGCGCGAAAGGCGAACCATTTTGCACGCAAAAGGTGTGGTAAAAGTAACGGAAGATTTGGATGTTGTGGGTGCTGTGAAATGGATTGGGTCAAATAGACCCTGATTTCTGTCAAGGATTGGCAAGCGTTGCACGGCGTCCTGTTCAGGAGTGCTGGGATGATTTCGAATTTGATTGATCTGCGGGAAAGCCCGTACCGTTGGAAAACGGTTGTGGCGGTTGTGGAAAGCGCGACAAAAAACAACGCTGCCCCCGATGCAGACGAGGTTGAGCAGATGCTGGGCATCGAGATTGATTATGCGGAACGCGAAGATATCTCGGTGCGCGATGCCATCTTGTGGGCCGAGGGGCTGCAAGGCAAAGTGACCCTGTACCTTTACGACAAGGACAGGGAATGCACGGACAGTTCGACACCCTAGAGACCAGATCACACGATGAACGGCGCGCCGCGCTGGCAATCGCCTTGCCGCGGCTGATCGACAGGGCCAAGGCGCTGTCGGGCTATGCGGCGCGGCTGAAGAATGTGGAAGCGGGCAGTGTGAGTTCGGCCGGGGATTTGGCCGGTTTGCCGGTGTTGCGAAAGTCCGACTTGATGGAATTGCAAGGCAAAGCGCCGCCGTTCGGGGGGCTGACGTCTTTGCCTGCGCATGAGTTTGATCATCTGTTTCAGTCGCCGGGGCCAATCTATGAACCGGGCCGGGTCAGTGCGGATTGGTGGCGTCTTGGGCGGTTTCTGCACGCCGCCGGCGTTGGTCAGGGCGATGTGGTGCAGAATTGTTTTGGCTATCACCTGACGCCAGCAGGCCATATTTTTGAAAGCGGCGCGCGCGCTGTTGGCGCGGCGGTCATCCCGGCTGGCACCGGTCAGACCGAATTGCAGGTCGAAGCGGCGCTGGCGCTTGGGGCGACGGCCTATGCCGGGACGCCGGATTATCTGAAGATCATTCTGGAAAAGGCCGACGAATTGGGCGTGTCGCTGGGCATCACAAAGGCTGTTGTTTCTGGTGGCGCGCTGTTTCCCAGTTTACGCGACTGGTACAGGGCGCGGTCCATTCAATGTCTGCAATGCTATGCAACGGCGGATTTGGGTTTGATCGCCTATGAAAGTACCGCGATGGACGGAATGATTGTGGACGAGGGCGTTGTGGTGGAAATCGTCACCCCCGGCACCGGAACCTGCGTGCCCGAGGGCGAGGTGGGCGAGGTCGTGGTCACCAGTTTGAACGCGGATTATCCGTTGATCCGGTTTGCGACCGGCGATTTGTCAGCCGTTTTGCCCGGCGAAAGCCCCTGTGGCCGCACCAATCTGCGGATCAAGGGCTGGATGGGGCGCGCGGATCAAACGGCCAAGATCAAAGGCATGTTCGTGCGCCCCGAACAGGTCGCCGCCTTTGTGGCGCGCCATGACAATCTGGACCGCGCGCGCGTTGTCGTGTCGCGCTTGGGCGAGACGGATCAGATGACTGTTCGGGTGGAAGGCAACGGGCTGACCCCCGAGGTTTTGCAGGCTTCCTTGCGCGCGGTGCTGAAGCTGGGCGGTACAATCGAACAGGTCGCCCCCGGCAGCTTGCCCCGCGACGGCGTTGTGATTGAGGACACGCGCACCTATGACTGACGCGCTGAGGCGGTTCGTGTTCAGGAAAGGACGGCGATGAAAGCGGCGGTGATCGGGGGCGGTGTGATCGGGGGCGGTTGGGCCGCCCGGTTTTTGCTGAACGGCTGGGATGTGGATGTCTTTGACCCCGATCCGGACGCACAGCGAAAGATTGGCGAGGTTCTGGCAAACGCACGGGACGCTTTGCCGATGCTTTATGAAACCGCGCTGCCGGCTGAAGGACGACTGCGGTTCGTGGCGACAGTGGCGGACGCGGTCGAAGGCGCGGATTACATTCAGGAAAGCGTGCCCGAACGCCTGGCGTTAAAGCACAAGGTCTATGCCGAGATTGAGGCGGCCAACCGCAACACGCCTTTGGGGTCGTCCACATCGGGTTTCAAACCGTCTGATCTGGGCGCGGGGTTTGCCAGTGCGGATCGTCTGTTTGTCGCGCATCCCTTTAACCCTGTTTATCTGCTGCCCTTGGTCGAGCTTGTGCCGGGTGCTGCGGCGGCAGGCGTGGTTGACCAAGCGACAGAGCTTTTGCGCGGTGTCGGGTTTTTCCCGCTGCGCGTGCGCGCCGAGATCGATGCCCATCTGGCCGACCGTTTTCTGGAAGCGGTTTGGCGCGAGGCGCTTTGGCTGCTGCATGACGATGTGGCGACGACGCAAGAAATCGACGAGGCCATTCGCATGGGCTTTGGGCTGCGGTGGGCTCAGATGGGGTTGTTTGAAACCTATCGGATTGCAGGTGGCGAGGGCGGCATGGCGCATTTCGTTGAACAGTTTGGCCCGGCTTTGAAATGGCCCTGGACCAAGTTGATGGATGTCCCCGATATGACGCCCGATTTTGCGGCAAAGATCGGCGCGCAGTCCGATGCCCAATCGGGCGCGCGGTCCATTCGTGAATTGGAACGGCTGCGCGACCGCAATCTGGTAGCGATCCTGCGGGCTTTGAAACGCGAAGGCAGCGGTGCGGGGCAGGTGATTGCCGACCACGAGGCCGCGTTGCCTGCGCTTGACGCGGGAACAGGGCCTTACATTACCGTTCGGCGGGTCATTCCGTCGGATTGGACCGATTACAATGGGCATATGAATGAAAGCCGGTACGGGCAGATTTGGTCGGATGCGGCGGACGCTATTCTAAGCCATGTGGGCGCGGGGCCGGATTACGTGGCGCGCGGTCTGTCTTATTTCACCGTTGAGACGAACACCCGGTTTCTGGCCGAAACCCTGGCGGGCGAAGCGGTGATGTGCGAAACCGAAGTGACGCTGGGCGAAGGCAAGAAGCTGGCGCTTGAGCACTGCATGAAGCGCGCGTCGGATGGCGCGGTTTTGGCGACCTGCGGGCAGTTCTTATTGCATGTCAGCCTTGAAACCCGCGCGTCCTGCGCGCCAGAGCCTGCCGTCGAAGCCGCGGTGCGCGCGTTGGTGACCGTATGACAGTCGAAGCGATTATCTTTGACAAGGACGGGACGCTTTTCGATTTTCAGGCAACCTGGGCGGCCCCGTTTCTGGCGATGCTGGATGAACTTGCGGACGGTCCGTTGCGCATGGATGCGGCCGAAGCTTTGGGATTCGATTTGCAGGAAAACCGGTTTCGCCCGGACAGCCTGGTGATTGCGGGCACGAATGCCGAAGTGTCAGCGCATCTGGCCCCGGTTCTGGGGCGCGGGGCCGATGAGATATCTGAGACGATGCGCCGGATTGGCGGACAGGCCACGCAGGTGCCCGTGGTCGATCTGGTGCCGGTTCTGACCGCACTGGCGTCCGGGCGGCGTCTGGGGCTGGTCACCAACGACAGCGAAAGTTCTGCAAGGACGCATATGCGCGAGGCAGGTGTGCTGGACCTGTTTGCGTTTCTGGCAGGCTATGACAGCGGGTTCGGGGCCAAACCCGAACCGGGTCAGTTGCTGGGCTTTGCCAAGGCCACAGGGATCGCAGTTGAAGCCACGGTGATGGTGGGCGACAGCCGCCACGATTTGCATGCCGGGCGCGCAGCCGGCATGCGCACTGTTGGCGTTTTGACCGGTGTGGCCGAAGAGGCGGACCTGGCGGATCTGGCCGATGTGGTTTTGCCGGACATTGGTCATTTGCCGGGCTGGGTCGACGGTTTGAACGGTTAGGGGGCAGGGGCGCTGCCCCTCGGCCCTTTGGGCCTCACCCCGAAGTATTTTGGGGTCATTGGAGGCAAAAGCCCCGGTTGCCTGAATAGGCCGAATACGACATTTTCTGTCGGTTCCTGAGGCTCGTCCCCGTTGGTGCCGGGGAAGAGTGAAGCCAGTTGACCTTGAGGGTGCCATGGCAGCAGGAGCACGTCGAAAACGCGCGGGCGGGCGCGCGGCCAATGTGGGGCGGCGCAGCCAGACGCTTTTTAAGCAGATGCCCTGGCGGGTGCCGGTCAACACTGATGCGCCGGTCGAGCCGATCGGGCCAGATGCGGTCGCGGCGATCCATGACGGCGCGATGCGCATTCTAGAAGAGGTGGGGATCGAGTTTCTGAACGACGAGGCCTGCGCGCTGTTTCGGCAGGCGGGTTGCACCGTCGATGGTACAAACGTCAAGATGGGTCGCGACTGGGTGATGGAGATGGTGCGTCAGGCACCGGACAGCTTTACCCTGACGCCGCGCAATGCCGCGCGCAAGATCACCATCGGTGACGGCCATATGGTGTTTGGCAATGTGTCGTCGCCGCCGAATTACTATGATCTGGAATTGGGCAAGAAGGTTCCCGGCACCCGGGCGCAGAACAAAGACCTTTTGCGGCTGACCCAGCATTTCAACTGTATCCATTTCGCGGGCGGCTATCCGGTCGAGCCGGTCGATATTCATGCAAGCGTGCGCCATCTGGATGTTTTGTTCGACAAGCTGACACTGACGGACAAGGTCATGCATGCCTATTCCCTGGGCAAAGAGCGCGTCGAAGATGTGATGGAGATGGTCAAAATCGCGGGCGGGTTGGACGAAGACGCGTTTCAGGCCACGCCGCATATGTACACCAACATCAATTCGACCTCGCCCTTGAAACATGACCAGCCGATGATCGATGGATGTTTGCGCTGTGTGCGGCGCGGGCAGGCGGTGGTGGTATCGCCCTTTACATTGGCAGGCGCGATGGCGCCCGTGACCATGGCCGGGGCGGTGACCTTGTCGATTGCCGAGGCGCTGTCGGCGATTGCCTTGTTTCAATACGTGGCACCGGGCTGTGCCTGTGTGATTGGGACCTTCACCTCGAATGTGGACATGAAAACCGGCGCGCCGGCCTTTGGTACGCCGGAATATATGCGGGCGACCCAGATCACTGGGCAAATGGCGCGGTTTTATGGTCTGCCGATGCGCGCCAGCGGTGTTTGTGCGGCCAATGTGCCGGATGGGCAGGCGATGTGGGAAACCTCGAACAGTCTTTGGTCGGCTGTGCAATCGGGCACGCATATGGTCTATCACGCCGCCGGTTGGCTGGAAGGCGGGCTGATTGCCTGCCCCGAGAAATTCGTGATGGATTGCGAAGTTCTGCAGATGATCCAACGGTATATGGAGCCGCAGATCATCGCGACGACGCCCGACGATATCGCGGTAGATGTGATCAAGGAAGTGGGGCCAAACGGGCATTACTTTGGGATTGATCATACCCAGGAACGCTATGAGACAGCGTTTTATCAGCCCTTTGTCAGCGATTGGTCAAACTTTGAGGCTTTTGAGGCCAATGGCGGTGTTTGGACGCCGGAACGGGCGCATCGGTTGTTCAAGGATATTGTCCGCAATTTCGAAGAGCCGTCGATGGACATCGCGCGGCGCGACGAATTGGCAGCATTTGTGGAACGTCGAAAGGCCGAAGGCGGTGCGCCTACCGATTTCTAGGGGCCACGTAGTGGCGGTCTGCAGCTGGTCTGTGTGTTAAGGGTTGCGTGTCGCATATTCCACCGGGCCACCCTGGTCTTGCCATGTGGAAAATCCTTCGCGCAGGTGTGACGCTTTGAACCCCATGTCCTGAAGCGTGGCAACCGTCAGCGCCGAGCGCCAGCCGCTGGCGCAATGGAAGACAAAGCGTTTGCCGGTTTGCCCGAACACATCCTTGAAATACGGGCTGTCGGGGTCCACCCAGAATTCGATCATGCCGCGCGGGGCGTGGACGCTGCCAGGTATAAACCCACTGCGCTGGCGTTCCCGGATGTCGCGGATATCGACGACGACCAGATCGGGGTCATCGAGGCTGGCGATCAGGTCATGGGTTTCGACCTCGTCGATGCGCGCCCGCGCGGCGGCGACCATATCTGAGGCGCTGGTTGTAAGACTTGCCATATCGCGTCCTTCGGTTTGTTCGGGGCAAAGTGTGCCGCGGGTCCGGGGTGGCCGCAAGTTGGCGCGGTGTCGGTCTGTGCAAATGGCGGGGGTTCCGCGCGCGTGGGCTTGCGCACCGATCTGATAACCGCCAAGCAGACAGGCAAAGCATGTGGATTTGAAGGATGAAGATATGACCGGAAAACAGTTGGCATTGATCACGGGTGGCGCGCAGGGCATCGGCTATGCTTCGGCCGAGGCGCTGATTGAAGACGGCTTTGACGTGGTGCTGGCCGATATTCAAGCGGATGTGGTCGCGGACGCGGCCAAAGCGTTGAACGCGCGGGCTGGTCTGGTGTGCGACATGGGTGATCCGAAGGCGGTTCACGCCATGTTTGATCAGATCACCGCTGATTACGGCCCGCTTCATGCGCTGGTGAACAACGCAGGCATCGCCATGCCAGGCGATTTTCTGGATTATGATCTGGACAGCTTTGAGCGCGTGATCGACATCAACCTGAAAGGCGTCTTTGTCGCAACGCAGCGCGTCGCGCGAGACATGGTGGCCAACGGGGTGGAAGGGGCGATTGTGAATATGTCCTCGATCAACGCGCAGGTCGCCATTCCGGCCATTCCTGCCTATTGCGCATCGAAGGGCGGCGTTATGCAGCTGACAAAGGTTGCCGCGCTGGCACTGGCCAAGAACAACATTCGGGTGAATGCCGTTGGGCCGGGGTCGATTGACACCGCGATGATGGCGGGCGTGAATGCCGACCCAAGCGCGTTTGACCGCGCCATGTCGCGCACACCGTTGGGCCGCCCCGGCACGGCGCGCGAGATCGGCGATGTTGTGGCCTTTCTCTGCTCGAAGAAATCCAGCTATATCACCGGCGAGACGATCTATGTCGATGGCGGGCGTCTTGGGTTGAACTATACATGCTAACCCTTTGACACCAAAGCTGCGGTTAGCGCCCGGCCACCGATGATTGATACCGGTCAAGGTCACTGGCCAGCGCCTGGCCCGTGGGGGCGTCCAGACGCGCGCAGAACTCGGCCCAGACCGTGCCGTAAGGCAAGTCTTTCAGTTCTTCGGTGACGACAAGCCGGGTGGTAAAGTCCAGCGCGTCTTCTGCGGCCCGCAGACGACCCCACGGTCGAAGCAACGCCTGCAACAGGGCTTTTTGCATATTGCGCGTGCCAATCACCCAGGCGGCGGTCCGGCTGATTGTGGCGTCAAAAAAGTCGAGCCCGATATGGGTGCGCCCCAACAAGTCGGCGCTGACCAGTTCCTGCGCCATGGCCAGGATGTCATCATTCAGCAAAATCACATGATCGCTGTCCCACCGCATCGGGCGCGAGACGTGCAACAGAATTTCCGGCAGCGACAAGGCGACCGCAGACAGTTTGTCGGCGATGTTTTCGGTCGGATGAAAATGCCCCATGTCCAGGCACAAAAGAGTTTTGTTGCGGATGGCGTAGCCCAGATAAAATTCGTGGCTGCCGACGGTACAGGCTTCGACGCCAATGCCGAAGAGCTTGGATTCGACCGCATCCAGCATATTGTCTTTGGGCGTGGCCAGGATCTGATCCAGCGAGGTTTCCAGCCGCGACCGGGCGGCCATACGATCAATTGGGATGTCTTTGTACCCGTCCGGCACCCAGATATTGTTGACCGATGGGGTGCCCAGTTCAGCCCCTATTCTGCCGGCGATGTCGCGGGTGCGTATCCCGTGTTCGATCCAAAAATCACGAATGCCCTGATCGGGATGCGCAAGTGTCAGATTGTCGTCCGCTTTGGCATGGGCAAAGAATGTCGGATTGAAATCCAGCCCGATGCCCTGATCTTTGGCCCAATCCACCCAAGGCGCGAAATGGTGGTATTCGATCGCGTCGCGGTCCGGGGTTTCACTTGTATCCATATACATGGCGTGCAGGTTCAAACGGTGCGCGCCAGGGATTTGCGCATAGGCGAATTCAAGATCGGCGCGCAGTTCGTCCGGGGTGCGCGCCCGGCCCGGATGGTCGCCCGTGGCCTGAATGCCGCCGCCCGAGGTGCCTGATTTGGTCTCAAACCCCGCAACATCGTCGCCTTGCCAACAATGGACCGAGATCGAAATGTCTTTCAGCCGTTCGATTGCCGCTTCGGTGTCGACACCCCAGTCGGCGAATTGCGCTTTGGCGCTGTCATAGCTCATGGTGTTGCCCTTTACCTTGTGAAGGCCTGAAGATTGCCCGCATCCACGTTCAGAATGTTGCCGGTAGATTTGGATGAGGTTTCAGCCGCAAAGAAATAGCATGCCTCGGCGATGTCTTCGGGCAAGACAGACCGTTTCAGCATGGACCGCTTGCGATACATTTCTTCCAAGCCTTCCTTGTCTGTCCCATAGGTCGAGGCGCGTTGGTCCAGCCAATCGCCTTCCCAAATCTTTGACCCCCGCAGCACTGCGTCGGGATTGACGACATTGACGCGAATGCCTGCTTCCGCGCCTTCCAGTGCCAGACAGCGGGCCAGATGAATTTCAGCAGCTTTCGCGGTGCAATAGGCCGATGCGTTGGGGGACGCGGCCAGACCGTTTTTCGAAGCCACAAAGACAATTGCGCCGCCCATGTCCTGGGTGCGCATCAGCTTGAAGGTCTCGCGGCTGACCAGGAAATATCCCGTCGACAGGATATCCATGTTTCGGTTCCAAAGCTCGAGCGATGTGTCTTCGACGGGGGCGGACGATGCAATGCCAGCGTTTGAGACAAGAATGTCGATACCGCCAAATTCGACCGCAGTTTCAAACAGGGCGTTTGCCACTGCCGCCTCATCAGTCACGTCCATTTTGACGGTGCCCACGACGTCGCGGCCATAGGACTGGGCCAGCGAGGCTTTGGCGTTTTCCAGAGTGTCGGCGTTGATATCGGCCAGCATCACACACGCGCCTTCGGCAAGATAGCGTTCGGCAGTTGCGGCGCCGATGCCGCCAGCGCCGCCGGTGACCAAAGCCACGCGTCCGGCAAGCGATTTGGGTTTTGGCATACGTTGCAGCTTGGCTTCTTCAAGAAGCCAGTATTCGATATCGAAGGCTTCCTGTTCGGGCAGGCCCTGATATTCGCTGACCGCAGAAGCTCCGCGCATGACATTGATGGCGTTGACGTAAAACTCGCCCGAGATGCGTGCTGTGGCCTTGTCCTTGGCAAAGGTGATCATGCCGACGCCGGGGATAAGGTACACAACCGCATTCGGGTCGCGCAGCGCAGGCGAATTGTCGTGTTTGCAGCGGTCGTAATAGGCGGCGTAGTCGTTGCGATACGCTTCGACCTGCGCAGGCAGGTTATCCAGCACCTGTTCAATGTTGTTTTGGGCCGGGTCAAAGCCGACAACCAGGGGCCGAATTTTCGTGCGCAGGAAATGGTCGGGGCAGGATGTGCCAAGCGCCGCAAGCGGTTCCATGTTCTGGGCGTTCACAAATTCCAGCACCGTGTCGCTGTCATTGAAATGGCCAAGCATATGATGGTTGCCGCTGACGAACCCCCGAATGGCGGGCATCAGCCGGGCGGCCACGGCGCGGCGGTCCGCCGGTGCCAGGCTTTCATGTTTTGCGCCGCCAAATGCGGGTGTGTTGGCGGTACGATCAGCCAGCCACCTGGTCGCGACATTGATCACGTCGATGGTGCAGTCGTAACACTCTTTCGCGGTGTCGCCCCAGGTGAACAAGCCGTGGCTGGCCAGCACGACGCCATCCGCGTCGGGGTTGTCCAGACAGTATTTCTCAAGCCACAGACCCAATTCATAGCCCGGACGTTTCCAGGGTAGCCATCCGATGCGGTCGCCAAAAATTTCCTGTGTCAGGTCTTTCGAGTTTGCGGATGCAGCAATTGCGATGATGGCATCGGCATGGACGTGATCGACATGGCTGCGCGGGACATAGGCATGCAACGGAGTATCAATCGACGCGGCGCGCGGGTTCAGGTTGAAGGTGCAATGGGGCAGGTAGCCGACCATCTCGTCTTCAAATTCGACGCCGCGATATAGCCCCTTTAACGCATTCAGCTTGTCCATATAAAGCGTTGAAAACCCGTCCAGTTTCATCGACCCGATGTCGCCGCCAGACCCCTTGACCCAAAGCACTTCGGTGGGTTGTCCGGTGAGTGGGTCTGTCTCTTGCACCTTGGCCGAGGTGTTGCCGCCGCCGTAATTGGTCACGCGTTTGTCCGAGCCGAGGATGTTAGATCGATACAGCAACAGTTCCGATTCGGACTTGCCTGCGGCAGCCTTTTCGTCCCAGCGGTTGTCCAAAAGCTGATTATCGTTTTTTTTCAACATTCTATCCTCGTTGTCGCGGCGGGCTCAATACGGCGTGATACGCGGGTCAGCCTTAAAGCCGTGCGTCGATATGTCAATCAATAACAATCATAAACCGTCATGCTGCGGCGCAGAATGACAGAAAATGACTGAAATTGATTGACAGGCCCGCCGAATCTGCGCACCGTCACTGAAATGGGAGGCGCTTTTGCACGAGAAAGAGCGACATAGGATTATCCTTTCGGCGGTTCAGGACCGTCCGGTTGTTACGGTTGTGGACCTCTGCAATCTGACCGGTGTGTCCGAAGCGACGATCCGCAGGGATATCTCGACGTTGCATGTTCAACAGAAGCTACGACGTGTGCGTGGCGGGGCCGAAGCTATGAAACCGCCGCCGTTTGTGGGGCTTGCGGGCCGGACATTCGCCGTCAATGAAACGTTTCGAAGTGCCGAGAAACAAGCGATTGCACGCACTGCGGTTGAAATTTGCGAAGACGGCGACAGCATCATCATCAACGGCGGTACGACAACGTTCCAGATGGTGCATCCGCTTGCCAGTCGGCGCTTGCAGGTGTTCACCAATTCGTTTCCGATTGCCGAGCATCTTCTGAAGCATTCAAAGAACACGGTCATGCTGCCCGGCGGTGCGATTTACCGTGAACAGAACATGATCCTGTCCCCTTTTGACAACGATGTGACACGCAATTTCTATGCGAAACGGATGTTCATGGGCGCGCAGGGCATTGGCCCTATCGGGGTGATGGAGGCCGATCCTCTGTTGATCCAAGCCGAACAAAAGCTGATTGGTCAGGCGGATGAATTGATCCTGCTGGTTGACAGTTCGAAATTCCGTCAGCGGTCAAGCCTTGTGCTGTGTCCGCTCGACAAAATCAGCACGCTTATCACCGATGACGGGATACCTGATGACGCGGCGGTTATGCTGGAAGCAGCCGACGTGAAACTGATCGTCGCCAAAACCGGCGGCCTTCAAGAGGAAGAAGTGGCCTCGTGACACGCTTCATCAAGACAACGACCAACAACCACGATCTTTAGGGAGGATCACAATGAAACGTCGTACTTTTACTTCACTTGTCGCGGGTCTCAGCCTTGCGGCTGGCATGATGGGCTCGACCGCAATGGCGCAGGACAACATGCGTATCGCACTTGTTGTCAAAGCCCTTGGCATCGGCTTTTTTGAAGCCG
>CALDUK010000070.1 GCA_937924905.1 uncultured Paracoccaceae bacterium
ACAGACCGAATAATGGCCTGTTGGCCTGCCCACGCCCTGTCAAAACGCCCGAAAATGCGCTATGGTTAACGTGTACCCTTTTCAAGGGGTCAAGCTGCTCATGCGTAGAAAAACGCGTTTAGGGGAAGAGTCCGATGTACAAGTTTTTGTTTGCCATCATTACGATGCTTTTCGCGACCGCTGCGGTCGCACAATCCGAATACCGCATTCAACCGGGGGACACGCTTCAAGTCGAAGTTCTTGAAGACCCGTCCTTGAACCGGTCGATTTTGGTTCTGCCGGACGGAACGGTTTCGTTCCCATTTGCCGGCAGCCTGTCTGCGGGCAATCGCACCACCAGCCAGGTGGCTGGCGCGATCACCTCGGCTATTTCGCCGAATTTTTCGTCGGCGCCGACTGTTTTTGTTAACGTCGCCGCCCTGTCAGAAGTCGCCGCCGGAAGCGGTGGTGCACATTCCGACATCCACATCTTTTTGATGGGCGAAATCACCACTCCGGGCCGTGTCCATATGGACCGCGGCACCACTCTTGTGCAGGCGCTTGCACAAACCGGCGGGTTCACGCCGTATGCCGCGACAAAGCGGATTATTTTGCGCCGTACAGACCCGAAATCGGGTAGCGTGAAAACGCATAAATTGAACTATCGAGCAATTGAGCAAGGCGCCGGCACAGGGCGTGATATCCGCCTCCGCGACGGAGACGTCATCATCGTTCCACAGCGTCGCCTATTTGAATAAAGGGTAGGCAAGGGATGAAACATCCGCGATCAAAGATCGTCATGGGGGCCGTGTCCAGCGCGGTCCTCCTCTGCTGTTTGCCGGCGGTCGCACAAGAAGACCCCGGCCGTCAGGGTCAACTCAGCTATGGCGTTGGCTTTGACTATGATTTCGACGACGGGCTTGAAGCCACCAGCGATGTGGCGGTCACGCTGACCTCGCGCACGCGGGCGTCGGAACTGGAACTGACCTTCGGAACCGAACTGTTTGGTGATTTCACCGATGACGGGACCGATGATTTCGAGTTCGAAGAAAGCTTTATCGAACTGACCTACACACGCACCGGGCCAAACAGCGCATTGACGCTGTCGGGCGGGTATACGGAAACCGACCTGGAAGACGAACTCGTGGGCACGACCATCGCAGATGGCGGCAAACAGGAAACCGTGTCCGCCTCGATCGACCTGGAAACCGGGATCGAAGGGCCGTTTGGCGTCACGCTGGGCCTCGCCTATGAAGACCGCGCGTTTGTTGACACGACCGACCCCGACCTGTCGGACGACACCACGGTGTCGGCTGATATTCTGGCGCGGTTCGAACTGTCGCGCGCGATGACCGTGCGGGCGCGGGCCGGCATCAGCGACGTCGATGACGACGAAGCGGGCGGCACCGAACGCGAAACGTCCTATGTCGGCATCGGGCTTGAAACCTCGAACGCCTCGGGCCTCAGCTTCCGCAGCGACCTACTTTTTGACCGGGCCGATGTCACCACGACAGCGCCAGCCAGCAGCTCGACCGAAGAAGGCATCGGGCTTGAACTGGACCTCGTACAGGACCGTCCGGCAGGCTCGGTCGAGTTTTCGTTCTCCAGCCGGATCGACGAAACAGGCCGCCGCACCGAAGCAGAAGTGACCCGCGCCTTCGACACCCGCACCGGTGGCCTCACCGCCTCGCTCGGCGTGGTCGATCAGGAAGGCACGTCTTCGCTCCAAGTGATCGGCGCGCTCAGCTATGCGATGGAATTGCCCGATGGCGAATTGTCCGCAGGGCTCACACGCACCGCTTCGACCGAAGACGGAGACGCCGTGCTCGGCACAACGGTCGAGCTCAGCTATCTCAAGGAAATCGACCCGATCTCCTCGTGGTCAGCCGAACTGGAATACGTCGAAACCGAAGATCTGGGTCTTGGCAGCGCCGACAGCCGTTCATCGGCCACCCTGTCCTATTCGCGCGACATCACGCCCGAATGGAGCCTCAGCACCGGCTACACCTATGCCCGCGATGATGACGGCGACACGGACAATTCGATCTTCCTGAACATCGGGCGTGACATCACCTTCGGGTTCTGACCCACATGGCCGCCCAAACCACTGGGCAGATCGGGACAAAAAGCGTGGCGCTCGTCGCCGCGCTTATTTTTCTGTGCACCGCGATAGAACTGGTCCTGCAACTCGCTGATGCAGGCTGGATCGACGTTCCCAGATTGCGCGCGCAGGCCTATGAAGCGGGCGGTTTCTGGCCGGGCCTTTTGGGCAATTGGCGCGAAAACTATCCGTTCCAAAAGATGCTGATGTTCGTAACCTATGGCGGGCTTCACGCGGGGTTTTGGCATCTCGCGCTGAATATGATCACGCTTTACATCCTTGGACGCCAAGTGGTCGACCGGGTCGGCAACGGGCGCTTTCTTGCGATTTATGTCCTGTCCATCTTCGGCGGTGGTCTTGGCTTTGGTCTCCTTTCCAACAGTTTAAACCCCATGGTTGGCGCATCAGGCGCCTTGTTCGGGCTTGCAGGCGCACTTCTGGCCTGGGACGACAAAGACCGCAGGCAGCGCGGTGACGACCGCTGGCCCACCCTGCGCGCCGCCTTCTTCCTGGTCGCGCTCAACGCAGCCCTATATATCGCGCTCGCAGGCGTCCTTGCCTGGCAAGCCCATCTCGGCGGCTTCCTCGCGGGCTGGATCGCAGCACTGGCCATCGACCGGCCCAACGCCGAACCGATCGACCCCTGATCGCGGGGCCGGCCAGAAAGCCCGCGCTCCTCAGGGCCAAACCCGCCGCGCAAAGGATACCCCGCCACGCAAAGGATATCCCGTCACGCAAAGGATACCCCGTCACGCAAAACAAAACCGTCGCCCAATGCGGGTCCCCGTTCCGCCCGCGAAGCCCGTTTGCACAAACTCAGCCTACCCGCGTTCCGCCGACGCAGCCAAAAGGCAAGCGGTATCCTTCAAAGCCAAGACTTTGCCCAAAACCACCGATTTGCCCATGACAGGAAAAAGCACCGGCGCAATCTTCGCCAAAGCCCACAAAACAGTACATGCCAAACGCACGGCCCCCTAAAAGGCCGCACTATGATATATCAGCGCATCAAGCCGACGGCACACCACCGCACCGATCTTGCGCAAACCGACCCGCTGTCCAAACGAACAAACCTGGCCGATGAACTGATCCTGACACAGAAATCTTAAAGCGCCGTTACAAGACCGTACGTCACACAAAATCGCGTACATCATTGTTTCAAATATATATTTCCCAAATCACGACACCACCGAACCGCCCAATCGCCGCAGATTTTCCAACTTCCGAACCGGAAAAAATTGCGCTACGCCCGAACCATGCTGGAAATCTTCCTGAAAACACTGCCATTTTTCGCCATCATCGGCCTTGGCTATGCTGCAGGACGGGTGCGGTTTTTCACAGAAGAAGCAACAGCTTACCTGACGAAATTCGTTTTCTATTTCGCATTGTCGGCAATGATTTTCCAGTTCACCGCAACGCTCAATATTGCCGAATTTCTCGACTGGACATTCGTTCTCGCCTATCTCGCGGCCTCAGGCGTTGTTTACCTTTTAACCGCTTTTGTCGCCCGAATGCGGGGCTTGAATCTGGCCGAAGGCGCGTTCGAAGCGCAATGCGCGGTCATCGGAAATGTCGGTTTTCTGGGCATCCCGATGATGGCGCTTTTGATCGGCCCACAGGCCGTTGCGCCCATCATTCTGATGCTCTCGGTCGATCTGATTTTCTTTGGATCTCTGGTGGTTATCCTGGTGAACACACGCGGCGGCAGCAATCCCGTCAAGGTGATCGGCACCGTTTTCCTGGGCCTTTTGAAGAACCCCATGATCGTCTCTATCGGTCTTGGGTTCGCGTGGTCGACGGCCCGGTTGCCCATGCCAACTGTTGGCGCGGAATTCTTAACACTTTTGGGGGCCGCAGCGACCCCAGGTGCGCTTTTCGCCATCGGGGCCTCGCTTGCGTCAAAAAGCGCCGAACGCGTCAGCGTGGCGCTTTGGCTGTCTTTCGCCAAGCTGATTTTGCACCCGGTTGCGGTTGCCATCAGCGCGCTTTTTATCTTTGAAGTCAATCGCTTCGCCGCCGGGGTGATGATTGCAGGCGCGGCCTTGCCTGTCGCCGGAAACGTCTTCATCTTGGCCCAACATTACAACGTCGCCCCACAACGCGTGTCGGCTGCGATCCTGTTTTCAACGGCCATTTCCGTTGTCACAATCGCCGCCGCAATCGCCTGGGTCGACACTCTTTGACGGAGCACCAAGTTTGCAAATCGTAAGTGAAAACAAATGTTTCGGCGGCACACAGGGCGTTTACAGCCACTCGTCAAAAGCAACCGGAACCGACATGACCTTTGGTCTTTTCCTGCCCCCCGGCGACGGCCCGCATGCCGTTTTGTGGTTTCTGTCGGGCCTGACCTGCACCCATGAAAACGCGATGGCCAAGGCGGGAGCACAGGCTTATGCGGCGCGCAATGGGCTGGCGCTTGTTTTCCCCGACACGTCTCCACGCGGCGCGGATATCGCCGATGACGACGCCTTTGATCTGGGTCAGGGCGCGGGCTTCTATCTGGACGCCACCCAGGCGCCATGGGCCCAGAATTTTCAGATGGAACGCTATATTCTCAAGGACTTAAGCGACCTGATCTTTGACAGCCTTCCGCTTGATATATCCCGCCAATCCATCACCGGACATTCGATGGGCGGGCATGGCGCGCTGACACTTGCGGCCAGGGCACAGGGGCGTTTTCAGTCGGTTTCGGCCTTTGCGCCCATCTGCAATCCAACCGAAAGCGCATGGGGCCAGAAACAGTTTCAAGCCTATCTCGGCTCGGTTCAGGCCGGGCGCGATCACGACGCCAGTTTGCTTGCACAATCGGGCGCGTTGGATCTGCCCATTCTCACCGATACAGGCACGGCAGATCAGTTTGGCGAACTGCTGGGCACCGAAACGCTCAAACGCGCGGTGGCGGGGCGGCCCGACGCTGAAATCCGCATGCAGGACGGGTACGATCATTCCTATTTTTTCGTGTCCACCTTCATCCCCGATCACATCGCATTTCACGCGCGGTATCTGTCACAATGATCTACGTCGACGCCGACGCTTGTCCCGTCAAAGCCGAGGTTGAACGTGTCGCCACACGCCGTAACACTCAGGTCATTATGGTCTCAAATGGCGGGATCAGGCCATCGGCCAACCCATTGATTACAAGCCAATTTGTCCCCGACGGGCCGGATGAGGCCGACCAGTGGATTGCCGACCGTTGCGGGCCGGGTGATGTGGTGATCACCACCGATATTCCGCTGGCTGCAAAATGCGTCGGGGCGGGGGCCAAGGTGGTCAAGCCAAACGGCGAAGAACTGACCCAACGCAATGTCGCCGAAGCGCTGGCGATGCGCGATCTTGCGGCCGATCTTCGCGCGGCAGACCCGTTTCGGCAAGGAGGCGGGCGCGCCTTTTCCAAAGCCGACAAATCGCGTTTTCTGGACACATTGGACCGCGTTCTTCGCTAAAACCAATCGAATGGTTTCGGCGCTGCGCGAAACACCTATTCTGAGGACCGATACCAGAGATTCGCACACCATGGCTCCTATGAACGACCGCGCCCCAATGATCGGTGCCCTATGGGCGCTTGTGGCCTCTGTCGGGTTCTCGGGCGTTGATGTTATTGTGAAATTTCTGTCGTCAGACTATCCGCATTATCAGGTAACCTTCTTTCGCTCGCTTGTGGCGATGGTGGTTTTGCTGGTGTTGATCGTCCCATTCACATCGACTTTTGCGCAGTTGAAAACCAAACGTTTGGGCGCGCAGTTGCTGCGGGGCCTGTGCGTTGTCTTCGCCAATCTTTGCTTTTTTCTCGCCCTCGCCGCCTTGCCCCTGGCCGAAGTGGTTGCGATCTTTTTCGTCTCGCCTTTCCTTATCGCATTGTTTTCCATCGTTATTCTTGGCGAAACCGTTGGGCCGCGCCGGTGGGCGGCGATCAGCGTTGGGATGCTGGGCGTGCTGATTGTCCTGCGTCCGGGCACCGATGCGTTTCAAGTCGCCGCCCTTTTGCCCATTCTGGCCGCCACGGGATATGGCATGTTGCACATCATCACCCGGCGGATCGGAGACACCGAAGACGCGGCCTCGCTGGTCTTTTGGGCGCAACTGGTCATGCTGATTGTCGCCGCCATCGCAGGTCTTGCGTTCGGCAATGGACGGTTCGATATGTTTGACCATCCATCGCTGGATTACCTGTTCCGTGCCTGGACCTGGCCGACGCCGTTCGATGCGTTTCTGATCGTCGTATTGGGCTTTGGCATCGTCCTTGCCGGCTTTGCCATATCCGAAGCCTACCGTCGGTCCGAAGCTGCATTTATCGCGCCTTTTGAATACGTTACCCTGCCGTTGTCGGTGCTGTGGGGCTATCTTGTCTTTGCCGAATGGCCAGATTTTTGGGCGATGGTCGGCATTGCGCTTATTCTGTTGTCCGGTCTTGTTCTGGTCTGGCGCGAAGCAGTCGCGCGCAAGTCGCGGACCATCGATATGCCAGGCAGGGTATAGCGTTCCATGTCGGTCTGGTTTGTCGTTTTGATCGTGCTTTTGGCCATAGGCGCCGCCCCCGTTTTGGCCGAAGGCTTGCGTAAACCGATGACGCGCGCCCGGCAGGCAAAAGCCCCCGGTCAATTGGCCCATCTGCCCGGCGGAACCACGCATTATCAATGGTTTGGGCCAAACGAAGCGCCGGTCGCAATCTGCATTCACGGGCTGTCGACCCCGTCTTATGTCTTTGCCGCAACGACGCGCAGTCTGGTGTCACAAGGCTATCGTGTGCTGACCTATGATCTTTACGGGCGCGGCTATTCTGCCCGCGTGGGCGGCCCGCAAGACCGGGCGTTTTTCCTGAAACAACTCAACGAGTTACTGACACAACAGGATGTCACCGGCCCGCTTCTGGTGCTTGGATTTTCCATGGGCGGACAAATCGCAGCCGCCTTCGCAGCCGAAGATGACAGGGTCGACCGCCTGATCCTTGTGGCTTCGGCCGGTTTGGGGCCGGTTGAGACGACCGGTCAGACCACGCTTTGGACCGCCCCGGTTATCGGCGATTGGCTGACCCGCGTTTTGGGGGGCATTACGCTTCGCCGGGAACTGGTCGATCACAAAAGTCTGGCAACCGTCATCCCGGATCTCGAAGACAGACAGGCCGCGGAAACCCGGATGCGGGGGTTTTTGCCTGCTTTGCTGTCGTCACGGCGGCATTTTCTAAGCTATTCGTCGCGCCCTGATCACGAACAGGTTGCGCGCGTGCAAATCCCGGTTCTGGCCATCTGGGGGGCCGCTGATCCGGTGATCCCCCGCAGCTCGATCGGCGCGCTGGCTGAATTGAACCCGTCGGCCCGGCATGTCGAAATACGCAAGGCAGGTCACAATCTGCTTCAGTCCCACCCTACAGATGTGGGCGCCGCGATCCACGAATTTCTTAGTACTATCTGACGCTTAGGCCGCTGCGGGGGCCGCCCGATCTTCGCGGATCGGCAAGTGGATCAACGCGCTGAACGCGCCCACGGCCACACCGATCCACCAGACCAGCGTATAGCCCCCGGTGGCATCATACAGCGCGCCTCCAAGCCACACACCCAGGAATGAGCCCAACTGGTGGCTGAGAAAAACAAACCCATACAGCGTACCCATATAGCGCAGCCCATAGAGATGCGCGACCAGACCCGAGGTCAGCGGCACCGTTGCCAGCCACAGCGCCCCCATAACGGCGGAAAAGATCAGCACGGTCACAGGCGTTATCGGCAACGAAATAAACACCGCCGACGCCACCGTGCGCCCGGTATAAATCGCCGCCAACAGGTACTTCTTTGAATACCGTTTGCCCGCCCAGCCGGCGGTCAGCGTGCCCGCGATGTTAAACACCCCAATCAGCGAAATCGCGACCGCGCCCAAAGCCGAGGTCGTCGTGATCCCGATGCTGCTGAGAAGCCCGCCCGGTTCTATCGGACCGCAGGTTTCGGTGACCAGCGCGGGGAAATGCGCGGTGATAAACGCAAGCTGATACCCGCACGAGAAAAACCCAAGGAAAATCATACCGTAAGACGGGTCTTTGAAAGCTCGGATCAGGACTGTTCCCATGCTTTCTTCCAACTCGGCCCGGCTGACCGCAGGCGCGCGCATCATCGGCAAAACGAACAGGCTTGCCAGAACGAGGCCTGCGAATACGATGAAAACTGACGGCCACGCCATCACCTGCAAAAGCGCTTCGGCCAGCGGCGGCCCGACAATCTGGCCCGCCGATCCGGCCGCTGTTGCAATCGCCAGCGCCATCGACCGATGCTCGTCCGACGCGGCGCGGCCCACCATGGCCAGAATGACCCCAAAGCCGGTTCCGGCAATGCCAAAACCAACAAGAACTTCAAGGGATTGCATGGCAAAAGGCGTGGTCGCAAAAGCCGACATCACAAGCCCGGTGGCATAAAGCAAAGCGCCAATGACAATGGCTTTGCGGTCGCCAATCTTTTCGGCAATCGCGCCAAACAAGGGCTGGCCGATCCCCCAGAAAAGGTTCTGAATGGCGATGGCCAGACTAAACTCGGCCCGCGCCCATCCGAATTCTTCCGATATCGGGATCTGAAAGACACCAAACGACGCGCGCACCGCAAAACTCAGCAGGATCACCGCACATCCGGCCATCAAAACCGGCGTTATCAAAGGGGTCTTGGTCAAGGCGCCATCCTTGCTGTTTGCCGACAGATCACGTCGCCAACATCCGCAAGCCTTGCGTGACATCGGTGCGCACCGCCAGCCGCAGCCCCGGTTCGTCACCGGCCCGCAAAGCTGCAAGGATCAAACGATGGTTTTGCGGGGGCTGGCCCTGCCGCATTTTGCCGTACAGCTTGCGCATCGTGGGTCCAAGTTGCAGCCAGACCGTTTCGGCCATCGCCAGCATGGCCGGGGCCTGGGCGCGCAAATACAGCGTACGGTGAAATTCCAGGTTGCGCCGGATATAGGACACCGCGTCGCCTTTTGTCACCGCTTCGGCCACCTGGCTGTTGATGATATTCAGACGGTCAATCAAGGCCATATAGGCGCGTGGCAGGGCGCGGCTGGCGAGTTCGGTTTCCAGAAGGGCGCGCAATGCAGCCAGTTCCTCGATCCGTTCATTGGACAATTCAGGCGTCGACACCCGGCCCGAATTTGACAACGTCAGCGCCCCTTCGGCCACCAGCCGCCGGATCGCTTCGCGCGCCGGTGTCATCGAGACTTCATATTCCGTCCCTATTCCGCGCAATGTCAGCGATGTGCCGGGTTCAACTTCGCCATGCATAATCCGGCTGCGCAAAGCGCGGTACACGCGGTCATGGGCGGCGGGAAGCGGGTCGGCTGGTTTCGTCAACATGGGTAAACTGTGATCATATGCGGCCTAGCCCGTCAATCTGGCGTGCGAAACTGATAGCTGTGCAGGCGCGACCCATGGGTGCGAAGCCAGCCGCGGTGGTCATCTGTTTCAGGGCACAAGGCGCGACAGGTGGCCCAGAATGCCGCAGAATGATCCATATGTGCCAGATGCGCCACCTCATGGGCGGCGACATAGCGAAGAACCGGGGCCGGCGCGAGTGCCAGACGCCACGAAAACATCAAATTGCCGGCGCTGGAACACGACCCCCAGCGCGACCGCGTATCACGCAGGGTGATGCGCCCATAAGGCCGCCCCAAATCACTGGCATAGCCGGCGACCGCCGTGTCCAGACGATTGCGCGCGATCTGCTTGCAAAGCGTCTCGATCACTGGCCCTTCGCGCCCGGGCGGGGCCTCGATTGTGCCGGGCCCCAGCCGCGCGGCACGGCCTGCGCCCGCAACGATGCGGTGGGGGCGACCTTCAACTGGCAATTCCGCCCCGATGACAACCGGCACCGGCAGGGCGACCCGGCCGACGGCATCCTGCAGCCAACGCGCCTTTTCTTCGGCAAACGCGCGCGCCACGCGTTCCGGCGTGCCCTTTGGGACGGTCAAGGTCACGCGCCCGTCCAACGACGATACCCGCAACGACAGGCGGCGCGCGCGCGCTGACCGGCGCAGTTCGACCGTTACATCGGGTGCTTCTTTCAATTGAAACGCGCTCATGCCCCTGCCCCGCAGCTTTGCACGCAACGCTACAATAGTTGAAAACCGGTCGAAAGCCTTTGACAGTCGGCGCGCCATGTGGCAACTGCGCGCAAATCCGAACACAAGAAGGATAGAACAAGCCATGCCAAAAGAGGAATGGGGCACAAAGCGCGTGTGTCCGGCAACCGGCAAGCGGTTCTACGATTTGAACAAAGACCCGATTGTCAGCCCCTATACCGGCGAAGTCGTCAGCCTGGACACGGGCAAAGGCAAACGCAGCCTTGTGGCCGATAAAGTTGACGCCGCTTCGGTCAAGAAAGACAAAGAAAAAGAAGAAGAAGGCGCGTTCGAGGACGATGAAATCGTTCTGGAAGACGACGAAGACGATGCGGATGTTGTTCTGGGCGATGACGTTCTGGAAGACGACGATGACAGCGACGATGTGTCGTTGGATGACATCGCGGATGTCAGCACCGAAGACGAAGAATAAGTCGTTTTCGCTTGCGCCAGCGGGCGCAAGCCACTAAATCCAGCCCGGCGCGGCGACAGCCGCGCCCTTGGTTAGGGGCCATAGCTCAGTTGGGAGAGCGCTTGCATGGCATGCAAGAGGTCAGGGGTTCGACTCCCCTTGGCTCCACCAAACCACCTTTAAAAAGTTCGCAAAAGACCCTGATAGCCGCAAGCCGGTGCATTCCGCGCTTGGAGGCAGGCCGCCGACCGTGATCTAATGACACAAACACGAAACGATCACCGCGATCCTTCGGATCACAAGTTGGCTTGCCCCCAAGCTCGGACCAGCCGCTGGGGCACAGCGCAGGAGTTTGCAGATGAACCGCATAACGCAATCCGAGGCCGAGGCCCGCCACGTCAAGCGCAGTGACTATCAGTCGTGCACTGTCGCGTTCATCGATTGCAAAAAGCCCGGTTCTCATCTGAAGGAAAACTATTCGATCATCGGTCCCGGCGTCACGTCTTCGGCGGATCAGGTGATCAATCTGCCCGAAGCCCATGGGTTCAATATCGGGGCCGCAGCGATGCCGAACGGGATCACGAACAACCTGCACATTCACTTCACGGCCGAGGTTTTCATGGTCTATAGCGGCGAATTTACTTTCCGCTGGGGCAGACAGGGTGAAAACGAAATGGTCGGGCGCGCGGGCGATATCCTGTCTGTACCGACCTGGATATTCCGGGGCTTCACCAACACCGGGCCGGATGACGGGTGGGTCTTTACCACCCTTGGCGGCGATAACACGGGCGGCGTGATTTTTCATCCCGAAATTCTGCGCGAGGCGGCAGATTACGGTTTATACCTGTCAAAGGACAACCAATTGATCGACACGTCCAGTGGCGATCCAGTGCCAGATGACGCCCGCCGCATGGCCCCTATGGCCGACCAGGATGTCGCCAAATTACGCGACTATAGCCCCGACGAAATGCGTCAGCGGCTGGTCGCGACGGGCGACCGTGATTTCCGGCCTGGATTTATCGATGCCGCGCTGGACGGGTGCGGCGCCGAGATTGCGCCGGTGATTGGCCACGGTATCTCGCAGAACCGCGATCACATTGCCGCAATCCGCAATCCGCATGGCTTTTCGATGGAATGGCTGCGCCTGCGTCCCGGCCAGAAGGTGTCTCGATTTGCAGTGTCGGACAAGATGGTCGTCATGCCGCGCGACACGGGCCTTCGCCTTGTTTTCAATGACACTGGCGATGCGGCGATTAATCTTGGCGGATGGGACACCTATTCGATCCCTGCCGATGTGATCCGCGCTTTTGAAAACACATCGGACGCCGTGCTAGAGGTGCTGGTCATCGTATCCGGCGATCATCAGAAACACCCGCAGTTCCAACCCGATGTCATTGAGGCCGCGTTTGCCAAAGGCGCAACACTGGACGCGCAGGGTTACGTCGCCGAAGCGCATTTGATCCCGGGCTATGGCATGGTGGCTGAATAGGCCCCCCTGTTCACCGCTGACAATGTGACGGGCCGGACGCTAGGGCGCTGTCTGGACTATCTGGTCTTTGTACAACTGCCGTATCCGGTGAAACACTGGGCCCGCAATCGCGCCACCAATGGTGCGCCCATCAATTTCAAAAACCGGCGTTTGCGCCCCGAAAGTGCCGGTCAGAAACGCTTCGTCAGCGCTGTAGGTTTCGACCAGGGAATAGTTCTTTTCAAACACCGGGATGTCATTGACCCGGCAAAGGTCGATGAC
>CALDUK010000071.1 GCA_937924905.1 uncultured Paracoccaceae bacterium
GCACCCAACATGATGAATCGGTGTGTCAGCAAAAAGGCACGGGAAACCTGACCAAGAAAGCCGAACAGCAACTCATCGATCGCGTGATTATGCCGATACTGCCCAAGAAATTGATCAAGGGCAAGATCAGGTTTCACATCAACCCCACGGGACGCTTCGTGGTCGGCGGCCCCCAGGGCGACTGCGGATTGACCGGACGCAAGATCATCGTCGACACATATGGCGGCGCAGCCCCCCATGGCGGTGGCGCGTTTTCCGGCAAAGACCCAACCAAAGTGGATCGTTCGGCCGCCTATGCCGCGCGGTATCTGGCCAAGAACGTGGTCGCCAGTGGATTGTCCGAACGGTGCCTGATCCAACTGTCCTACGCCATCGGCGTGTCAAAACCCTTGTCGATCTATGCTGATACGTTCGGCACGGGTCAGGTTCCGGACGAAGAAATCGAAAAAGCGGTCAACACGGTGATGGATCTCAGCCCACGCGGTATCCGCGAAAAGCTGTCGCTCAACCGGCCCGTCTATCAGCGCACAGCGGCCTATGGCCATTTCGGGCGGGCGCCCGACAGCGATGGCGGCTTTTCCTGGGAACGCACCGATCTTGTCGATGCTCTGAAAAACGCGGTCTGACACGCGCCACCGTTTCGCAAAGGCAACAGCCGCGACGTCTGCATGTGACCGGCACCGCACAGCCCCGTTGTCCCGGCGTCGTGCGGGGGCTATCAAAAGGGGCCGTGCAAACACCACGGCGCGACGAAGACAAAGAGGGCAGCGTGCAGTTCACAGTCGCCATCGACGGGCCAGCGGCGGCTGGCAAAGGCACCATCGCGCGCGGCGTCGCAGACGCGTTTGGTTTTGTACATCTCGATACCGGGCTTCTGTACCGCGCCGTGGGCCGCCGGACGCTCGAAGGCACGCCCGCGACCATCGCCGCCTCGACGCTGCGCATCCGGGATCTGTCGCGCACCGATCTGCGCACGCCCGACGTTGCCGAAGCCGCCAGCAAAGCCGCCGCCATGCCCGAAGTGCGCGAAGCGCTGCTCAGCTTTCAGCGCGACTTTGCCAGCCGTGACGGTGGCGCGGTTCTGGATGGTCGCGACATCGGCACGGTCATTTGCCCGAATGCGGATGTAAAACTGTTTGTCACCGCCTCGCCCGAAATCCGCGCCCACCGCCGCTGGCTCGAACTGACGCAAGCGGGGCTCGATATCACCGAAGCGCAGGTACTGGAAAACGTTCTCGGGCGCGACACCCGCGACCGCGACCGTGCCGATGCGCCGCTGAAACCCGCCGAAGACGCAATTCAATTCGACACATCCGAAGTCAACATCGAAGAAGCGCTGGCGAAAGCCACCGGCATCGTCCGCCGCAGGCTGGACCAGAAAGCTTGAAGACCACCACACTGGGCCGGACAGGTATTGCTGACAGCCTTCCGTGTTTAAGCGCCACCTTCAATGCGCTAGGTTCGGGCCATGACCGACCAAACCATCACCTGCACCGAATGCGGCCATGAAATCGCACTCAGCGAAAGCCTCGCCGCCCCGCTGATCGCCCGCGAACGCGCCGCCATCGAGGCCAGCGCCCAGCAAAAAGCCGACGCCGCCCTGGCCGCCAAACTGGCCGAAGCCGACGAAACGCATGCCGCAGACCGCGCCCGCACCAAGGCCGAGCTTGACCGGCTCAAAACCCGCGATGCCGAACGCGACGCAAAGCTGAAACAGGCGCAAGCGGCCGAACTTGCCGCGCTCAGGCGCGAAGAGGCGCTCAAAGACCGCGAACGCGAAATGGATCTCGAGGTGCAAAAAGCCATCAATCAGCGCTTTGCCGAAGAAGACGCCAAACGCAAAGCCCAGGCCGATGCCGCTCTGGCCGAGCGGATGAAAGAACTCGACGAACAAAGCGCGCTCAAATTGCAAGAAAAAGACCTGCAAATGCAGACGCTGCGCGACCAGATCGAGACGCTCAAAAAGAAATCGGAACAGGGCAGCATGCAAGTGCAGGGCGAAGCACAGGAAATCGTGCTTGAAACCACGCTTGGCACGGCCTTTCCCGGTGACGAAATCGCCCCCGTCGGCAAGGGTGCGCGCGGTGCGGACTGCATCCAGACCGTGCGCACAGCCGCAGGGCCCGCCGGCCGCATCATGTGGGAAACGAAGCGCACCCAGAACTGGTCCAACGACTGGCCCACCAAACTCAAAGAGGACATGCGCCGCGAAGGCGCTGATATCGCCGTGCTGGCAACCACAGCACTGCCCAAAGACATCGACACGTTCCGGCTTTATGAAGGCGTCTGGGTCACCCATCACCGCTATGTGGTGCCGCTGGCCATGTCCTTGCGAGACGCGCTGTTGCAAGTGAACGCTGCCCGCACCAGCACCGAAGGGCAGGCCACAAAGATGGAACAGGTCTATGACTACCTGACCGGCACGCGCTTTCGCCAACGGGTCGAAGCCATCGTCGAACGCTTCGACGCGCTCCGCGATGATCTGGAACGCGAACGCAAGTTCTTTCAAAAACAATGGGCCAAACGCGAAGCCCAGATCAACGGCGTCATCGACGCCACCCACGGCATGTACGGCGACCTCGAAGGCATCGCGGGCAAATCCATGCCCGAGATCGAAGGGTTTCAACCCGATCTGCTGGAAGGCCCGGACGAAGACTGACCGGGCTTGCCATGCCCCGCGTTTCGCCCTATACGACGCCCGTCGAAGCGGCGGGACAGCCGTGAGCGCAAGATTGGGCAGGGTCGGTAACCACCGGCCCTTCTTCTTTCCGCCTCACCAAAGCCTGCCAGACCATAACGAAGACCGGCGGAGACAACCGCTCGGCCAGTGAAACCAAAGATAGGAAACGAAAGCCACATGGCGAACGCAACTATGGAGGAGTTCGAGGCCCTCCTGAATGAAAGCCTCGATATGGACACGCCCGACGAGGGCTCTGTTGTCAAAGGCAAGGTCATCGCAATCGAAGCGGGACAAGCCATCATCGACGTCGGTTACAAGATGGAAGGCCGCGTCGAACTCAAAGAATTTGCAAACCCCGGGGAAGCCCCTGAAATCGAAGTGGGCGACGAAGTCGAAGTTTATCTCGACCGCGTCGAAAACGCCCGTGGCGAAGCGGTTATCAGCCGCGACAAGGCCCGCCGCGAAGCCGCGTGGGATAAGCTTGAAAAAGCCTATGCTGACGACCAGCGTGTCGATGGCGCAATCTTTGGCCGCGTCAAAGGCGGCTTCACCGTCGATCTTGGCGGTGCCGTGGCCTTCCTGCCCGGCTCTCAGGTCGATGTGCGCCCCGTGCGCGACGCAGGCCCGTTGATGGGGCTCAAGCAGCCGTTCCAGATCCTCAAAATGGACCGTCGCCGTGGCAACATCGTTGTCTCGCGCCGCGCTATTCTGGAAGAATCCCGCGCCGAACAGCGCGCCGAGGTGATTGGCAAAATCAAGGAAGGCGACGCCGTCGACGGTGTGGTCAAGAACATCACCGAATACGGGGCCTTCGTGGACCTGGGCGGTGTCGACGGTCTGCTGCACGTCACCGACATGGCCTGGCGCCGCGTCAACCATCCGTCCGAAATCGTCACAATCGGCGAAACGGTGAAAGTCCAGATCGTCAAGATCAACAAGGAAACGCATCGTATCAGCCTTGGTATGAAGCAGCTTCAGGACGATCCATGGGACAGCGTCGAAGGCAAGTTCCCACTGGGCTCGGTCCATCAGGGCCGCGTGACAAACATCACCGACTATGGTGCGTTTGTTGAACTGGAAGCCGGCGTCGAAGGTCTGGTCCACGTCTCGGAAATGAGCTGGACCAAAAAGAACGTCCATCCGGGCAAGATCGTCTCGACCAGCCAGGAAGTCGAAGTGATGGTCCTGGAAATCGACAGCGTCAAACGCCGCGTGTCGCTTGGTCTCAAACAGACCCAGCGCAACCCATGGGAAGTGTTCGCCGAACAATTCCCCGTCGGCACCAATGTCGAAGGCGAAGTCAAGAACATCACCGAATTCGGTCTGTTCGTCGGCCTCGAAAACGACATCGACGGCATGGTTCACCTCAGCGACATCAGCTGGGACCAGCGCGGCGAAGATGCCATTCAGGACTTCCGCAAAGGCGACGACGTCAAAGCGGTTGTCACTGAAATCGACACCGAAAAAGAACGCATCTCGCTGTCGATCAAAGCGCTGGATGACAGCTTCTCGGATGTGGTCGATGGCGTCAAACGCGGCTCGATCATCACCGTCGTGGTAACCTCCATCGAAGATGGCGGGATCGAAGTGGAATATGAAGGCATGAAATCCTTCATCCGCCGCTCGGACCTGTCGCGCGACCGTGGCGAACAGCGCCCCGACCGCTTTGCCGTAGGCAACAAGGTTGACGTCCGCGTCACCAATGTCGACGCCAAAACGCGCAAACTGGGCCTGTCGATCAAAGCCCGCGAGATTGCCGAAGAAAAGGAAGCCGTTGAACAATACGGGTCATCCGATTCCGGTGCCTCGCTCGGCGACATCCTTGGCGCAGCGCTCAAGCAAGACGACTAAGCCCAGGACCAAACACTCAAAAAGCCCCGCCAACCCGCGGGGCTTTTTTTATGGACGACAGTCACGCGGCGCAGGCAATGCAGTAAAGGCAAAGCGTATCTGCGAATGACGGGTGAGAGCCCAATTTGTTCAATGCTGCTCCGCGGGAAGGTTGGGTTTGAAACCTACTAGCCGTGCCGCTGTAAGCCTCTTGGGCTAGGATCCGTGATTTTTGACCGCAGGCAACGAAAAGGAAGACTATCAGAATGCTGAAATATATCTATCCAGATGGAAGCCATTGTTATCGCGCAATTCATACCGCGCACGCCGTCTTTCGAAACGAGGAAGGCAAGCTCATTGCTCGCTCTGAAAAATCTGACCAGAGTGGAATGTACGAATTCGAGATCAAAGGCTTCGAGATATTGGAGTCAGGCGTACTCTACGAATAAGTCAAAGGCCGGCAAAGTCCACAAAACAGCCCTTGGTCAGGGGCCATCGCTGCTGCACCGCGGCCATTCGCTTTGCGCCCGAATTAACCGATGCCGCGGTCTGTACGAACGGCCGTTTCCGTACCGTCTTTTCAGAACCTCATTTGTTGTCAGACAAATTTTCTTCGCGCCATTGCGACCGAGTATGACCGGTCACTCGTGAAAATTCGCGGTTAAAGTTGGATGTCTTCGCGAACCCGGCGCGGTTCAGGCGCCCGGAATTGTCGTCTTTGTTGTGCGCAACAAGGGCCAAGCCTCGCGTATACGGAAATCACTCACAAACTGCGAAACGCGCAGGCCCCGCACCCTGTTTATCGCATCCAAAACCCGACGATCTGGCGGGCCCGCACCACAGGCAAGGCGCATCAACCGCCTGTCGCGGCTTTCCCGCAGGCATGAAAACCGCTAGGGCCAGACCCGCAACTGAACCTTAAGCCGGACGCGCCCGTGACATTGCCCAACGCCACAACCCTGGATGACCTTGAGCGCCTCGCGAACGCTGCGCTTGCGCGTTGGGCGCTGCCCCGGGGCGCGACCGCGCGCCTGATCAACATCAGCGAAAACGCCACCTATCTGGTCACGGCACCCGGCGGGCACAGATCGGTGCTGCGCGTACACCGTGAAAACTATCACAGCCCGCGTGCCATCAGCGCGGAACTGGCGTGGCTGGATGCCTTGCGCGCCGATGCGGTGCTGGACACACCCCGCTATTACACAGGCCGTGACGGCAATCCCATCCAACGCATCGAACGTCCCGGCCTGCCGCCCCGCGATCTGGTGCTGTTCCACTTTATCGACGGCACCGCGCCCGACGACACAGGCGACATGACCCAGGGCTTTCAAACGCTGGGCGCAATGGCCGCCAAATGCCACCGGCACGCCATCCACTGGCAAAAGCCGCCCGGTTTCAAACGGTTCACCTGGGACACAGACGCCGTCTTTGGCGTCGCCCCGATCTGGGGCGACTGGCGCGACGGCCCTGACGTGACGCCGTCCGTGCGCGCCACGCTGACCAAGGTGCAGGCAACCATCTGCACCCGGCTGACCGCCTATGGGCAAGCGCCCGAACGGTTCAATCTGATCCATGCCGATATGCGGCTGGCCAATCTTCTGGTCAGCGGTGACACCATCCGGCTGATCGACTTTGACGATTGCGGGCAGGGCTGGCTGATGTACGATTTTGCCGCTGCAATCAGCTTTATGGAAGACGACGCACGCGTGCCCGCCTGCAAAGCCGCGTGGCTGCAGGGCTATCAATCCATCCGCCCGCTGGACGCCGCCGATCTGGCGGAAATCGACACGTTCATCCTGATGCGCCGCATGGCGCTTCTGGCCTGGATCGGCAGCCATATCGACGCGCCCGAACCGCAAGCCTATGCGCCGGGCTTTGCGGAAACGACGGCCAGACTGGGCAAACGCTGGCTCGACGGGCTGTGACGGGCGCGCCGACTATCCCGAAACCGGAAACGCAAGGTTTCCACCACGGCGCTTTCTCAAACCTTTGAAACCTTTATACTTGCCGCCGGTAAGGGAAGGTAACCAGTATGTCAAAACGGGGTGAAACCGCCGCGCGTATTCTTGCGGCGGCGCGCGAAATCGTCAGATCAACCGGACCGGACTCTCTTACCTTCGACGCCGTCGCGGCCAGGGTCGGCGTCTCGAAACAAGCGGTTCTCTATTGGTTCCCCAACAAGGCCCGCCTGATCGAGGCACTCGTCCGCCCCGCGCTTGAAGCCGAAAGCGCGGCCGGCATCGGCGCGGTCGACCCCAAAGCGACACCAGCGGACGCCATCCGCGCCTATCTCGGCGCGCTTGCGGCGTTTCATACGTCCGACCTTGACCGGTTCCGCCTGATGTATGTCACACCCCAGATCGGCCAGCGGCCCGGACGCAACGGACAAATGCTGACGACACTGGGGCGCACCCACCCCGACACCGCCAAGATGTACGATGTGCTGGCCCAGCACCTGGTCGCAGGCGGGCGCTATGCCCAGATCCGCGATGCCAGCCGGGCCGCCGCCGCGATCCATACCGCACTTCTCGGGCTGATCCTGCGCATGGCCATGGCCGATGCGCTGAACGCGCCGATCCGGCTGCGCGAAGACGGGCTTGTCGACGCATTGGTCGGCGTGATGACCCCCGAAGCCGCCTAACCCCTTGCCAGAGCATGCCCGAAGCGTCCATCATAGCGCTATGACCCTGACCCGCCGCGATATCACCAAACTTGGCCTCGCCGCCGCATTGGCCGGCGCCGGATCCACCGCCATTGCCGCGCCCACCGCCGACGATTGGGCACAGCGCCTGACAGACGCGCTGAACGCCGCATTGGGCGGCAGGGGCGACAGCCAGTTCCAGACGCAAAGCCTGCAGGTCAAAACCGGCAAGGTCACGACGATCGAGGCCACGGTTCACCTGACCTGGGCCCCAGGCTACCGCTCCCGCCGCGTCACGGCAACAGGCGGGACAGAGGCCGCCGCCTTCGCGCACCTTGTCACGGCCAGCGTGGCGCAGTTTCAAAACACAGGCGTTCTTGCCCAACCATCGGCCTGAGCCCATAAGGCAGGCGTCGGCCCGCCAATACGAAATCGCCATCCAAGTCCAGCCCGGTGGGCACCACCGGTCAGCGATGAAGAGGATCAGAGAAACGTCCAGTGGACGTTTCCCCCGCGAATACCCGCCGCGGAAGCGTTGGGTGTGCCGTTTTCGCCCGGCGGCAACGCCGGGCAGCGCCCGACCCGCCCCCA
>CALDUK010000072.1 GCA_937924905.1 uncultured Paracoccaceae bacterium
TGCCACCTATATATCGGCCAGGAAGCGGTTGTTGTCGGGTTGGAAGCAAACACCGAAGACGGCGACAAACGCATCACCACCTATCGCGACCACGGCCATATGCTGGCCTGTGGGATGGACCCAAAAGGCGTCATGGCCGAACTGACAGGACGCGAAGGCGGGTTGTCCAAAGGCAAGGGCGGCTCGATGCACATGTTCTCGAAAGAGGCACATTTCTATGGCGGCCACGGCATTGTCGGGGCGAACGTACCCTTGGGCGCAGGTCTGGCTTTTGCCGACAAGTATCTTGGCAAGGATCGGGTCACATTTACCTATTTCGGCGATGGTGCAGCGAACCAGGGTCAGGTCTATGAGACCTATAACATGGCCCAGCTTTGGGAACTGCCCGTAGTTTTTGTGATCGAGAACAACCAATACGCCATGGGCACCAGCGTTCAGCGCGCCACCAAATCGCCCAGCCTTTGGGAACGCGGTGCCGCCTATGGGATAAAGGGTGAAGAGGTCGACGGCATGGATGTGCTGGCGGTCCGAGACGCCGGCGCCCGCGCCATTGAACATTGTCGCGCAGGCAAGGGGCCATATATTCTTGAGGTGATGACCTATCGCTATCGCGGCCATTCGATGTCGGACCCGGCCAAATACCGGACGCGTGACGAAGTGCAGAAAATGCGCGAAGAACGCGATGCGATCGAACAGGTGCGCAAACGTCTTTTGGACACAGGTGCGTCGGAAGACGAGCTGAAGGCCATCGACAAAGACATCAAGGACATCGTGAACGAGGCGGCCGAATATTCGAAAGAAAGTCCCGAGCCAGAGCTTGCCGAGCTTTGGACAGACATCACGATCGAGGCCTGATCGATGCCGCATTTCGGGATACAAGCGAACAACGTGGACGCCGCGAAGACCTGTGACACAGGGCATTTCGGATGGCGTTTTGCGCCTATGCCGGGTGACAGGGCCGACGCTTTGCCACCCCAGAATTTTTCCGCTGTGGGCCGTTGCGCCTATGTCGAAGACGGCCAAGGAAATATGGTCGGAATGATAGAGCCTGAAGGAGACGCCTGACATGGCAACCGAAATTCTCATGCCCGCCCTTTCCCCTACAATGGAAGAAGGCACGTTGGCCAAATGGCTGATCAAAGAAGGCGATACCGTTTCGTCTGGTGATATCATGGCCGAAATTGAAACCGACAAGGCGACGATGGAATTCGAAGCCGTCGACGAAGGTGTGGTTGGCAAAATCCTGGTCAGCGAAGGCACCGAGGGCGTGAAAGTGAATACCCCAATTGCCGTGTTGCTCGAAGACGGCGAAAGCGCCGACGATATTTCCACGGCCGCGCCCGCGCCCGCCGCAGCACCCACCGAAGCCGATGCGCCCGCCCCTGTCCCGGCAACAGCCCCCGCGGCGGTTTCCGTTGATCGTTCGCCCGACTATCCCGAGGGAACAGAAATGGTGCCGACGACCGTACGCGAAGCATTGCGCGACGCGATGGCAGAAGAGATGCGCGCGGATGAAACCGTGATGCTGATGGGCGAAGAAGTGGCCGAATATCAAGGGGCCTATAAGGTTTCCCAAGGTTTGCTGGATGAATTTGGCGCGCGCCGGGTGGTGGATACGCCGATCACCGAACATGGGTTCGCAGGCATTGGTGTCGGCGCAAGCTGGGGCGGTCTGAAACCGATTGTCGAGTTTATGACCTGGAATTTCGCAATGCAGGCGATTGACCACATCATCAACTCGGCCGCGAAAACGCTCTATATGTCGGGCGGTCAGATGGGGTCCCCGATTGTCTTCCGTGGCCCGAACGGTGCCGCCGCCCGCGTGGCAGCACAACATAGTCAGGACTATGCCGCCTGGTACGCCAGTGTCCCCGGCCTGCGGGTTGTTCAACCCTATTCGGCGGCGGATGCCAAAGGTCTGCTGAAACAGGCGATCCGCGATCCAAACCCGGTTGTGTTTCTGGAAAACGAGATCATCTATGGCCAATCCTTCGACGTGCCCAAGCTTGATGATTTTACCATCCCATTCGGCAAAGCGCGCATCTGGCGCGAAGGCAGCGATGTTACGCTGGTGAGCTGGGGCATCGGGATGAAATACGCACTTGGCGCGGCCGATGAATTGGCGAAAGAAGGCATTCAAGCCGAGGTCATCGACCTTCGCACCCTGCGCCCCATCGACATGGCCACCGTGATTGAAAGCGTGAAAAAGACCAACCGTTGCGTGACAATCGAGGAAGCTTGGCCTGTTGCAAGCATGTCCGACTTTATCGGGTCCGAGATTATGCGCGAAGCATTCGATTATCTCGACGCGCCTGTTCTGAAATGCACCGGAAAAGACGTGCCGATGCCCTATGCGGCAAACCTTGAAAAGCTGGCACTCACGTCAGTGAAAGAGGTGATCGATGCTGTCAAAGCTGTAACCTATCGGTAAGGAGACCGCGCAATGCCCATAGAAATTCTAATGCCCGCGCTTTCTCCGACAATGGAAGAAGGCACACTTGCCAAATGGCTGGTGAAAGAAGGAGACACCGTTTCGTCCGGTGATCTGCTGGCCGAAATTGAAACCGACAAGGCAACGATGGAATTCGAAGCCGTCGACGAAGGCGTGATCGGCAAAATCCTGGTCGCCGAAGGCACCGACGCGGTGAAAGTGAACGCGCCGATTGCGGTTTTGCTGGAAGACGGCGAAAGCGCCGATGACATCGCAAGCGCGCCTGCGACACCCGCTTCAAAACCGGCAAAGCCCGCCGATGCATCAACCGACGCACCGGCGGAAACCCCGGCGGCCCCCAGCGCAACACCGGCTCCGGCGACATCAAGCGGTGACCGTGTCTTCGCCTCGCCCCTTGCGCGACGTATCGCGGCAGACAAGGGCGTGGACCTAAGCGGCGTCAAAGGTTCGGGCCCCAAAGGTCGGATCGTAAAAGCCGATGTCGAAAAGGCGCAGCCTGGCGCGGCCAAAGCGGCACCAACGGCCAGCGCATCAGCTTCACCTGCTGTCGCCCCCACTGGCCCATCGACCGATCAAGTCATGGCCATGTATGCAGACCGCGATTTTGATGAGGTCAGTCTGGACGGCATGCGCAAAACCATTGCGGCCCGTTTGAGCGAAGCCAAACAGACCATCCCACATTTTTATCTGCGACGGAATATCGAGCTGGACGCTCTGCTCAAGTTCCGCTCGACGCTGAACAAGCAATTGGAAGCGCGCGGTGTCAAACTGTCGGTCAATGACTTTATCATCAAAGCCTGCGCGCTGGCGCTGCAAACCATCCCGGACGCCAACGCCGTCTGGGCCGGCGACCGGATTTTGAAGCTTAAACCCTCGGACGTGGCCGTTGCTGTCGCCATCGAAGGTGGGCTTTTCACGCCGGTTTTGAAGGACAGCCACCTGAAATCTCTCTCGGCGCTGAGTGCCGAGATGAAAGACCTTGCCACCCGCGCCCGCGACCGCAAACTTGCGCCCCATGAATATCAAGGCGGCAGTTTCGCAATTTCTAATCTTGGCATGTTTGGCATCGACAACTTTGACGCCGTCATCAACCCGCCGCATGGCTCGATCCTGGCAGTCGGCGCGGGCACCAAAAAACCGGTTGTGAAAGACGACGGCACGCTCGGCGTGGCCACCGTGATGTCTGTGACGCTTTCGGTCGATCACCGGGTCATCGACGGCGCACTCGGGGCCGAGTTTCTGACCGCCATCAAGGAAAATCTGGAAAACCCGATTGGAATGCTTGCATGAGGGGACTGATCTTTTTGGCCGCACTTGGTACATTGGCCGCATGCGGCGAACAACAATCTCTGGCCACATTCACCTGCCCGAATGGCCCCGACCTGATCGTCACCTATACAGACGACAGCGCGCGCGTTGTCTTTCCTGACGGCCGGGTTGAAACATTGCCGCGTGTCGAAGAAGGCTCGGACATCTACGCCAAACCCGGACTTGTCTGGGATGCCGATCAATTCCGCAGCGCACGTCTGACGGATGGGCAAAGCAGCTTTGCGTGCGATCAAATGGCGGGATAGCCTGTGGGCGATCCAAACAGAATTATTCGGGCCCAATCACAGACCCTTTTGTCAGGGCCCCACATTTTCTGACCACAGCCAGAACACCGCATTTTAACCGGATCGTCACGTCTTCTCTTTACGGCCAAATTGCGCATGTAAAGCTGAAGGACATTTGGATGGGCCAGCGTGATACCTATTTGCTGACGGCATCGGACATTGACGCGATGCCTGAAAAGGAAAAATCGCATTTTCTGAACCCCAAAGCGACCCGGCGGGAAAGATCCCTTGGCACTGAAACCGGGATGACCGAAATTGACTTCACGCTAATCACGGTCGAACCGGGTATGGAAAGCACCGAACATCACAAACACTACCACGAAGAAGAATGCTGCTACGTTCTTGCCGGACAAGGCGAAGCGCGTATCGGGGCCGAAGTGCATAACATCTCGGCTGGTGATTTCGTTGGGTTTCGAAAAGGCGGTCTGGCGCATTCGCTTAAAAATACAGGCGACATATCTTTGAATTGCATCGTCGTCAGCCAACGCAAAGACCACGATGTTTCTGATTACCCGCGCTGCGGCAAGCGATTGTTTCGCAACAAGGATTTGACCTGGAACATGGTCGATCTGGGCGTAATTGACCGCCCGTTCGGGGCACGGGTCTGACGTACAGCTGCACGGCAAACCTTACCAGTGCGCCGACCCAACCCTGTGGCGAACGGATCAGCCAGCGCAGCCGTTCAAGATCTGATCCATTGTCAAAGACGGTTGTGCGCAGCCAGCCTCGCCCACGATTTCGGCCGGAACACCCGCGACCGTTTTGCATGGCGGCACTTCTTTCAAAACGACGGAACCTGCCGCGATACGGCTGCAATCGCCAATGCGGATATTGCCAAGAACCTTGGCACCCGCCCCAATTAGAACACCGTCCCCAATCTTGGGATGGCGATCATCATCTTCTTTCCCGGTGCCGCCAAGAGTGACCGAATGCAACATCGACACATTGTCACCGACGACGGCAGTTTCGCCAATCACAATCGAATGTGCGTGATCAATCATCAAACCCCGGCCGATCCGGGCATTGGGATGAATATCAATGCCGAAAATCTCGCTGACACGCGCTTGAATGAAATAAGCCAGATCCTTGCGGCCTTGTTCCCAAAGCCGGTGACCAACACGATAAGCTTGAACCGCCTGAAACCCCTTAAAGTAAAGAAGCGGTTGCAAAAGCGAATGACACGCCGGATCGCGTTCAAAAACCGCGACGATATCAGCGCGTGCCGCCTTCCCCAACTCTGGTTCTGACGCATAAGCTTCTTCAGCGATCTCCCGCAAAAGCTGGCCAGACATTTCGCTCGACGACAGTTTGAAGGCCATTCGGTAGGCCAGCGCCGTCTCAAAAGATTTGTGATGCAAAACAGTGGCATGAGCCATCCCGCCAATCAATGGCTCGGCAGCTACCGCTGCTTCGGCATCGGCCTTGATCCGATCCCAGACCGGATCAAGCGAAGCTGTCTTCGGTTGGTTTTGCGCCATTGGATTTCTCCTTGCATCCTGCCCGTTACTTAAACCGGATAGAAACGCTGGACCAATGAAAAAACCATATGGACACGATCTGCCTTGCTGAAAGATGTGTATCTGTTCGAACTTGGTCGAATTGCGGAACCGGATCGATCACCAGCGCGACGCACGACGTCACATCGCCAACGGCTTCAGACTACGCCCGGGGCAAGGTCAGTTCGGCAAAATGGACAGCAAGGCGCAGCGATCCCGTGCCATCAAACGCCCCGCCTTCCCCCGTTACGACAAGATCAGTCTCAGCATAATAAGCCAACGGCGACCCGGTCAGCCCACGCAACCAGGCCCCTGCGCTGGTCCCAATGCCAGTCCCGTAACGATCCGTGGCGCCCGAAACGCCCACCCCAAGGCTTGTGACCCCGCCGATATCCACCAGAACAACGCCAGTTACGCCGTAAACAATCGCATTTGCAGGAATAGCGCCTGTCGCAACAACAGACGTACCGGTTGATATGGCTAGATCGATCTCAATGGTCCGGTGTACAAAGCCAGCGCCGTTTGCCGAAACGACACCACCCCCTTCAACCCAAGCCACGCCGTCATATTGAACCCGCGCCCCGGTCGTGGATGAAAACGCCTGCCACCCCAAGCCCGGATCCAGAAAAACCCAGCCACCGTTGGCAAAAACCGCAATCCGCCCGTCCTGCCCTGACCACACGCCTGACGCGCCGCTTCCCAGGGTGTACGCATCCCCCTCAGAAGCCGCGCCGGGGGGAACCGAACGGCCAATTTCCAGAAACGTCAGCTGTACGACGGCATCCAGCCGACTAAGGCTTTCGTTTACGGTGACATGTTTTTGAGCTTGCGCCGCCTCAACCAACGGCAATCCAAGTTTCGAAGTCTCAGGCATCAATCACTATCCTTGCATCGGTTCCGAACCCGTAAAGGTCCGACAGTTGGGCGACCCGCACTTCAAAAGGCCGCGAAATCGCATCTTCACTTTGCATGTCAGCGCCATAGGTCCAGGACGCCGTAGACGACACGCTGTCTCGCACAACCGCGCCATCCTTCAGAACCCGCACACGGTACCCTTCGGAATTTTCGCCAAGTGGCACATCCGGCAAGTCCCAATTGTCGCCCCCAAGACGTGTCCGGCGTATCCAGTTAAAAATATGACCACCCTCACCATCCGGGCGCGCATGCAAATGCGCAGGCGCATAGGGACGAAGGCCGGACGCGTCAGCGGCATGGGTCAGTTCGACGAATGACAAATCATCCACCGGGCGCGTCGCCGGCCCCACCCGATATCGCCGCGTGACGCCGCGCAGGTTTGCGGGAACAGGAAGTTGGCGAATGCCGCCCTCCAGCAAAACAAATGTTGCACCCGCAGACCAGACGGGCGGAATGGCAAATTCCGTGCCCCGCTGCCCACGCAGCACATGGCCAAGACGCCAGGTATCCGGCGCGACGAGCTCGGCATCCCGGAACTGCAAAATTTCCCAGACACCCGAGGCATCGCTAACGGCCGCCGCATTCCCGCCCGCCAGAAAAGCATAGTTATCGATCGACGCCAGATTACCGTGCGTCAGTTGCACGTCGAAACCGACGCCTGCCTGAGGCACTCCCGGCACGCCTGCAACAAGGGGCGTCACCAATTCCCCCATCACAGAACGACGCGACAGTTCAGCTTGATAGCTCCAGCTTTGCCCATCGGCCGAAGAATACACCGCAACAGCCCCCGGCCACGGCGCAGCGGTGGCCGCGACCCAAGGCGCACTTGGCAAATCTTCTTCCGTCAACAACGGCAAGTTCATCAACGATGCCCAAACCGGCAAAGGCGCAGTCGCCGCTGATCGGTTTGGAACGCTCTCGTCGCCAACAAAAGGCTGATAAACCGAACGTTCTACCCGAACGGCCTCTACCTGTCTGGCGCCCGTATCTTCGATACGATCAATCCGAAAGAATGCACCGTCCAAGTCAACGGTATCGCCGGCTGAAACCGGATTAGATGGTGGCAAGGAAAATTGCACTTGATCTCGCGCGACACGCGCCTCGGCCAACCAACGCTCGACCACGCTGTGGGCCTCACCCTTGGTCAGCGCCAGTGACATCTGGTTTTCAGAAACTGAAACCGTGGCCTCGTCGGGGAAAATACCTTCAACTGCGCGGACCTCATAATCGCCATCCGCTTCGATATAGCCCAACCTGACCCGACCCGCGGCTTCGGCCTCTGGCGCGCGCGTGCGTGCAATCGGGGTGGGCGAAGCGCCCTCGGCCATGTGCCTTTCGTCCAGAACTGCAACAGGAACACCGTTGCGATTGCGAAAGACAATCTGACCGTCTTTCTCGATAGCATCCAAACCAAAGGCCAATAACAGAGGCTGGATGGCTGAACGTGCGGTCTCCGATCCATCCAGCATATAGCCACGGACAAGGCCCCGGACCCCATCCACATTCACCGCATCAACGTCTGACGTTTTGCATATATCCTGAATGACACCGCCCAGCGTGCGCGCGGTTGCGCGTCCGTTCAACCAATGCCCACGTGCATAGTTCTCGGCATCGCTCCAGACATCCGAAATGCCCGGAAAATACGGGTACGGGCGCGCATCCCACGCCCAGACATACATCCGGTCCCGCGCAACCATTGGCCCGCCATACAAAGCCGACATGGGATTATTGGTGTCATCCCCCCAAAACTGGGCCAAAGCGCGCAAGTACTGCATCTGGATCAAATCGTCACGCGCACCGCTGGAGTACTTTGGCAGCGACGATTCCGACGACTTGGGATCAAGAAACTTGTTCGGTTGATTGGTACCTTTGTCGATCGCGGCGCACCCGATCTCGGTAAACCAGATCGGTTTGCTTTCAGGAACCCAATCGGTGGATTGCGCGTCCCGCGCGCCTCCGACCCGATTGTGATGCGGTAACGCCCACCACGACCGCAGATCCTTATACCGAAACACCCAAGGCTCGTCATACGCTCCATCGGTGATCGGTTTGCGCAATTGCGCAGCTTCGGCCTGTGCCGACGGGTAATACCAGTCAAACCCCTCACCACCGGCGATATTTGACCTTAGATAGTCCAGATCATGCACCGATCCCCAATCGGCATCCGCATGATCCAACCCATCCCGCCAATCGCTCAGAGGCATGTAATTATCGATTCCGACAAAATCGATATTGGCATCGCTCCAAAGCGGGTCGAGGTGAAAGTACACGTCACCCGATCCATCCTGCGGATGATACCCGAAATATTCCGACCAATCCGCCGCATAGCTGATCAAGACATCCGGCCCCAGGATCAAACGCACCTCGGCCGCCAAATCGCGCAATTGTGCGACTGCGGGAAAGCTGTTCCCGGCCCCGCGTATCTGCGTCAGCCCGCGCAATTCAGACCCGATGCAAAACGCATCCACTCCGCCCGCAACAGAACAAAGATGGGCATAATGCAGAACGAACCGTCGATAACTGTCACCATCTGTCCCGACAAACCGCACCTCCTGCCCATCGACAACAAAGTCGCCCGCACCAGCAGTGCCAAAAAATGACGCGACCTCGCTTGCAGCAACCGCCGTACCGTCGGGCGAACCAACCTGCCCAGGCGCAAGCGACGTCGTGATCCGCCCCCGCCATGGTAACTCTGGCTGGTCCGGTGCCCCCGTCCAGGGGTCTGTCAAGCCATTGCCCGGCAATTGATCCATCAAAACAAACGGATAAAACATGACCCGCTGGTTGTTCGCCTGCATGGCTGCAATCGCTTCCAGCACCGACGCATCCGACGGGGTCCCACCATAAACCGGCCGCCCATCCTGCACCGGCACGGCCCACGCCGCATCCCGGCTCAACCCTGACACCTGCCAGGGCATCGACCCATCCAATGTGGTTTGCTCAACACGCGGAGAAACCGAACACGACCCACAGCGCAGATCATCTCCAAACCAAGACACAACCAACGACGTTGCCCGACAGTTCGGCAATTCTTCGACCAAGGCATCCAGAGACGCGGTGAAATCCGTCACCCCCGCGGGCGTATGCACGTTGGCGGTGCGCGCACGGCCCGCACCTTCGTCAAAATGCACAGGCGTTGTAGCCAAAGCGTATTCGCCCGTCCCCGGAATAAGCGCCACAGCTTCGACAATCTCTGACAGATCACCGTCGCCCGACCGCACAACCTCAAAGCTGAATTGCGGCACACGGTTGCCAAACGGTCCAAGCGGCAAGTCTTCCAACACGACATAGGCCGTCCCGCGATAGGCAGGCGCGTGTCCCGTCCCTTCCACCGCTTCGATCTTGGGATCGGGCAATTGATCTTCTGACCCCGGATAAACCCGTATATTCAGATCGTATTTCGAAACCTCATTGCCATCGGCCCAAATGCGCCCGACACGCGTGATCTCGCCTTTGCAAAGCGCAATCGCCAGGCTGACCGAATACGAATATTCGCGCACCGTCGGACGCGATGCACCACCTTTCCCGCCACCAGAGACGGTGGTCTCTTCCTGAAATCGTGTTGACCAGATCACCTGACCCGCAACACGCGCGCGACCATGCACATCGGCCACCGGCGCGCCTTCGCTTGCGCCGGTCAACCGAAAGCGGTCAATCCGCCCGGTTTCAACCGCAGGCGATCCAGCACCCAGAATGCGGCCATCAATAACGCGCCCAAGCGTCGCGCCAGCGGCGCGCCCAAGAACCGACGCCGAAAGACCCAGGAAAGACCCACCGACAGAACTGCCAAGGGCCGCACCAGCAGCAGACAACAGAATAGTGGCCATGGGGCCCTCTCACATTTGAAGCTCAGGAATGGGGGAACGAAAACACCCCAACGATGCGCCGCGCCCAAGGGGGCGTCAGCCGGCTTTCGATCACGCCATGGCCCGAATAGGCATGAATGAACGATGTCGGTCCCGACAGAATGCCCAGGTGTTTCGCCACAGCGCCTTCGCGCATCCGAAACAATAGAACGTCACCCACCTCATAAAGGCCCGACGTACGTTCGACCAACAGATCACGCGCCGACTGCAACATCACATCCTCGCGCATGACCTCATCCCAATCGGGCGTATAAGGCGGCATTGGCAAATCCGAATACCCCATCGCGCGCCACACCCCGCGCAAAAGGCCAAGACAATCACACCCCGCCCCTTGGACCGACGCTTGATGAAGAAAAGGCGTCCCAATCCAGGATCGTGCAATCGCAACCGCTGCGACACTCAACGCCGCAAACTCCCGCCATCGTTCGTTCCATTCTGAACAGGGTAAGACACCAGCCAATCCTCTCCGGGGATGTCGGGGAATCCGCGAAAATTCAGAAAGTTGTCAAACTTTCCGCGACAGGCTTCTGTGCTTTTGTCGCATCCCGCCTCAAGACGCACGCGATCCCCCGGCGCAAACCCAGCGCTTAAAACTGACCAAAGCTCAATTTGACGTTGCCCACCAAAACTGCGGTCGCGCTTTATCACCTCAACCGCGCCCGCAGCCGCGCCGTTGATCACAGTCAACCGGCCTTTGGTGAACCACCCATCCGCAAACGACGGCAAGGCGGGCAATAACAAATCAGCTCCGGCCGAAATTGATGTCACGTCCGCCTCAGCCGAAAATCCTTCGGCCAGCGTGTCAAACCCACACTGCCCATCGCCCAAAACGGCCGAACACGGGCGCTGATAAACCCGGCCCTGCGGCTGGTTCAACAGTTCGGCCAACCCACGCAGCTCGGCCCGGAAAAGCGTGCCCTGCCGTTCAATTTCCCCAAGCGAGCCTTGAAAAACCAGCCGCCGCTCGTCGACATTTTTCCAGTTCACCAACCAACTGCGCACAGCAGCGCCATCAAAATGGCCTGCGGTCACATCGGTTTCCCGGATCGACACATCACTTAGCGCCCCAAGCGCTTCGGAATTGTCGACCGACAGGCCGGTGGTCTGCTCGACCGCCCGCGCGGTCATTCCGGACGATGCCTGAAAATCGACGCCTTCAAAATTCAAATTCCGATCATGGTCGGTGAACCCCAGAACCAAACCGTCTCGCCGCGTCAAAGCCCAGGCGCGGCAAACCGTCGTTGTGCCTGTGGCCAAGTGATCAGCAAGGCTCATAGCCGCACCTCCACGATAGGCACATTGGGGATCTCGCCCGCCTTGAAACTGGCGACCGAACTTAAGATGGCATCGGTGTCAAACCGGACCGGCACGTCAAACTCGAACCCCGCAGTTACCGTCGAACCCGGCCCAGGTGCGGTTTCGAACGTCAGTGTTCCGGTCGTCAGGTCCACCGCAAAATCCAAACCCTCGGCTTTCACATCGCCCTGGACGCCTGCGTGAATGGTGCCCTGCACCGGCTTGCGAATTTGGCGCTGATACGCGGCACCGCCCGACGAGTAGGTTTTGCTCAACTGGAAAACGCGACTTTGTCCGTCGCCGGTACCAATGACCTGATCATCAAACCCCGCCTCGCGTTCCGACCCCGACGACCGATAGTCCGACCAATCCTTCCAGCGAAACCCGTAAAGCCGCCCACGTCGCGCTTCGAAGAACGCAATCAGCGTGTCGATATCGCCAAGCGACCGCATGCCCATCCCCGCATCATAGCGACGCCGGGAATCTTCCCAGGGCGTGTTGCGTTCTTCGAAACCATTGGCCAGGGTCACCACTTCGGTCACCCGCTCCGGCCCCCCGACCGAGCCGAAACTCAGGCTCGTCGGAAATTGAACTTCGTGAAAAGACATACCATCTCCGTCGTTTCAAATGCGGACGCTCAGCGTCTCAAGTCAGTTGTTGCGCTGTCCCCGCGACATCGCCCGGCTCATCTGAGCGGCGATCTGGTTCTGGCTGCGCTGAAATCCCGTCACATCCGGCGTCGAGATGTTCATGGTGATCTGCACCGGGCGACCACCGCCTTCGCCGCGCACCCCAAGTTTGCCGTCCGGGCCACGGCTCAGCGGCATAATTGCCTCCGGCCCCGCTTCACCCATCAAGCCCAGACCGCCGCGCATCGGAAAATACGTGGCACTCGAAACCACGCCCCCGCTCGCAAACGGCGTGACACGCCCCTGCGCAAACGACGCCCCATCGGCAAAAAGAGACGAAATACCATCCGCCAACATCCCGCCAAAATGTTTGCTGACCGGTTTGACCGCCGCCGAATACGCAGTATTCACCGCCGAACGCGCCACCGCCTCCAACGCGTCCGAGGCGCGCCTGCCGTCAAAAACCAACCCATCAAAGGCAGACCGCAACCCACGCGACAAACCTTTCGACAACACGTCAGCATCCCGGCTTGTTTCTGCAAACGCGCTCTTTACCTTCGACAATTCCGCCGAAAACGCCTGCGTCATCGCGCCTGCTTCGGACAACGCCACGTCCAACGCATCCAACTGATCCTCGAACGTATCCATCTGATCACGATCCGCCATCACACATCCTTTGTTTTATCAGGAAACGCCGCCGCAAGTTCTTCCAGTCGCGCGCGCCCCAAAGGCGCATCACCCCCCGATCTTCCCAGCAAAAACGCCAACTCTGCGGGTGTCAGCTGCCAGACATCGCGCGGGGTCAGGCCAAGCCCGACCCCAACCCGCAACAGCCCCGGAAAATCAAAACGGCTCATGCCGGAAAGGCAAAGGCGCGCGCCAAAAGCTGTCCCGCCTGCTTCGCTGCGGCCACCGCGCCCCCTTCGATCTCGACGGTCAGCAAATCGCGCACATCGCCTTGCCAACCACCGCCGCGCAATCCAGCAACGATCACCGCCAGAACATCGCGCGTCGAAAACGAGCTGTCTTCGAACCGCTCGACCATCTCAACCAGTGTGTCGGCCTCCATGCTCGCCTCCAACTCGGCCAACGCACCCAATGTCAGCCGCATGACGTGCCGTTCACCATCCAGATGAACCGCAACCTCGCCTTCCCAGGGGTTCGCCATCAAAGCGCCGTGAAGACCAGTGCGCCAGCCGACGCAAGGCTCAACTCATAGGTCGCCTCGCCATTGTGGCTGCCCGCATATTCAATCGAGGTCACCTGAAACGGCCCTTCGACTATGCCAAAGTCGGGAATAATCACCTGAAATTCCGGGGTCTCGCCATCAAAGAAAATCTGCCGCGCCCGTTCGTCGGTCGACGCGTCTCGAAAGACACCCGAGCCTGAAATCCCAGCCGATTTAACGCCAGCTCCCCCCAAAAGCTCGCGCCAGCCATTGCTGGCAAGACTTGTCACATCGACGCTTTCTGCATTGAAAGACAGACGCGTCGCGCGCAGCCCAGCAATCGTCTCGAATTGCCCACCACCGGTCATATCCAGCTTGATCAGCAGGTCTTTACCGCTTTGTGTCGCCATCGGCCCTACTCCATATCCAAAGTTAAGTGTCTTCGACGATCGCGCGGAACGTCATATCAATCCGGCGCACCTGCCCCGACCGAACCCGCCGCACCTTCGCGCGCTCGAAATGCAATCCAACCAAACGACCGCGCGTCAGAACGGGTGTCGCATCGACCAAAGCGTCCGACACAACAGCCGCGGCGCGCTTGGCCGTCGCAAATCCTTCGTCATCACTGGTGACCGTGACAACAAGACCATGTTCGCCAATCGGCCCTGTTCCATCCGACAGGTCTCGCACATCGCCGGCGCCAAGGGTCACGAATGTCCCGATCACCGGCCCAGGCGGGACTTCGTCGTAGACCGCCGAACCAACCACGGCCTGCACACCGGCATCCGCCCGCAACACCTGATAAACCGCTTCTTGCAAAGCAGCAGACGCGCCCATGCTCATGTCGCTTGCTCCTCATCCACAGTGCAGGACAGAAAACGGGCATCCGAACTGTCCTGAACGGCCCGGATCATCAAAACCCGCATACCTTCGCGAAACCTCTGTCCCGGCTTTGGCCGCGATGGGCTGTCCATTGGCACGGCACGCATCCGCACCCGGTATCGTCCAAGGCTTCGGGCATAATCCTCGCCCCGCACAAGTCGCCCGGTCGCCGGACGCACAGCGCCCCAATGCACACCCAGCGCGGTCCAGGACCCGACGAAACCACCGGCGCCATCTTCGGCCCGCATGCGCTCTTCCAAAATCAACCGCCTGTTCAACCCGCTCATACCCGCCGCGCTCCAACCAGACGGATCGGTGCATGGCGACGGCAAATTTCGGCGACGGTTGACGGCAACACGACGGCGCGCGTTCCAACGGCAGACCGCGTTTCATAGTAATGCGTCGCCAGCAACAACACCGCCTGCCGCAAATCAGCCGGCACATCGGCCCATGCCCCAAAGCCTGCGGCGAACACGAAATCCGCTGTGCCGCCCACCGGAATGGTCGGCAAGCTCAGACGGCTGGACACCACCTCAGGCTGATGCGCATCGCGTTTCAACCGATACGCTGTCGCATCGACCGTCTGACTGTTCGAATTGGCATCTGTAATGGCCAGGCTTTGCACAGCGCTGACAGGGGCAATCGGCAAAGCCTGCGCGCCCAGCATCCGCCACGCCGAGACCAGCAAAAGGAAGTCTCGCGAAATCAACGCTTTTGAAACGCGCCCCTCAACTGTTGCAATCGCGGCGCGCAATTGCTGAACCAAAACCGCATCCTGAAACCCGTCATCGGCAAAGCCGCTTCCCAGCTGCAAGTGCTCTCGAAACTCTGCGACCGGCAGATCCGCATCCGGCACCTGAGCCTGTTCGATCAATATCATCTACATGACCTCCGTAGCGACCCAACGACGGGTCCATCCCGATCTCGCCGAAGCGACACCAAGCACGCACCTCCCCGCATCACTTGGACAAAGGGAAACAGCAGAAACGCAAGGTTTGGCTGGTGCACACTTGGCGGTCGGCCCCGCTTTGGGGCCGACCCATGTTTCAGCGCCTTATGACACCGAAAACTTCAGCAGCTTGATTGCGGCAAAGTCGCTGACATCCCCACCAACGCGCTTGGTTGCATAGAAAAGGACATTCGGCTTGGCCGAAAACGGATCGCGCAGAATGCGCAGATCAGGGCGCTCGGCAATCGTATAGCCCGCGCCAAAATCGCCAAACGCAATCGAAAAGCTGTCATTGGCAACATCCGGCATGTCTTCGGCAATCAGCACAGGATAGCCCAACAAACGCGGCGGCTCACCAGCGGCAAGACTGTCAGACCAAAGGAACCGGCCTTCGGCATCCTTGATCAGGCGCACAACGCCTGCAGTCTTCGAGTTCAGGACAAAACTTGCATGCGCGCGGTAACGGGCACCCAGGCTGTAGACAAGGTTCACCAGATTGTCGCCGGGGGCCGTCGCGTTGAAAGCGCCCGCTGACCCCGTCGCCGTGTACCCCAGCGATCCCCAGCTCCAGCTGTCGTTCGCAACTGCCGGATGGTTCAAAAGACCAACCGGCTTGTCGACACCGTCGCCTGAAATAAAGGCCGCCGCTTCGGACCGCGAGAATGTGTCGGCCACACGCTCGGCCATCCAGGTCTCGATATCAAACGCGCTGTCATCCAACAGACGCTGGCTGATCTTCGGCAGGGCCGACAATTCATGCAACGGGATGCTGATACGCTCGATCGTCGGCGTCGCGGTCTCGGCCGCATCCGCTGTTTCACTTGCCCAACCGGCACCCGTTTCGGTGGAATCGATCAGTACGTCATAGGCCGTCGCTTCAACATTCACGACTTTGGCAATCTGGCGCAAGGACGCCGCACCGCGCAGCACCGACTGGATGGTCGCGCTCGTCTCTGGATCAACCAGATAACCACCGTCGCCCGCAACCGCGCTCGACATCGCCTTGCCTTCCAGATCAAGGCCACGCAAAGCGGCATCCTCGCCCGAGCGCAGATAGGCCGCGAACGCCTTCTGATGTGGGGCTTCTGCGTCAACAGCCGTGGCCAGCGCCGGGCGGCGCGATTGGGAAATTGATTTGCGATCCAGCATGGTCAGTCGCTCTTCCTGTTTTTTGAAATGGTTGGTGATATCGCCCACAAGGCCCGCCAATGCGGTTTTGACCTCGTTGGCCGCCGTCTGTGACGAAGACAAAGCATCCTCGCCCCGGGACGTCGTCTCGGGTGTAATCATGGTGATTTTCCTTTGATTTGCGGGCGTTTAACGGCCCAGAGCTAAGTCGCGGCGCGCCCGTTCGATGACACCCGCAAGGTCGCGCAACAGGCCATCCTCGGGGCTTTCCCCTTTGGCGCCCACCCGCGCATCAGGCAGCATCGGGAATGTCACCAAAGACACCTCCCAAAGCTCCAATTCATGAAGACGTCGCCGCCCCCGGTCGTCCTTCGTGGCGCGCAACGTGCGATAGCCGATTGACAAGCCTTCGATGGCGCCGGCCTCCAGCAAAGCCGCCGCCTCGCGCGCGCGGCCCACATCCGCCAGCAAACGCCCCTTAACGTACAACCCACGCCCGTCCTCGCGGATCTCGTCCCAGACCCCAATCGGTTCAGCCGGATCATGCTGCCAAAGCATCCGCACCCGCCGACCTGACGCGCCAAGTGCTTTCAAAGATGCGGCATAAGCCCCGGCTTCTACCACATCGCCGCCCCGATCCTCGGCACCAAACAACGACGCATAGCCCTCGATCACCAGGCCCTCGCCCACCGCCAGCTTGGCCTCGACCTGACAAAACTTCCGTTCAAGCTCCACGCTCAATCCTCCTGGTTCTTTGGCAATCCCAACAGCGCGCGCTTTTCCGCATCGCTCAGAAACGCAGCATCGCTGACCCGCTTCCACTGCCCTTCGCGCTCGACGGCCAAGGCCGGCACCTGATCCAAATCCGGTTTGAACACGACCACGTCTCCGGTGAACCCCGTCAGCCAATGCGATATGGCTCCCGTCACTTTCTGCACCAAGGGCAATACCGTCAGGCGATAGAATGCGCGGTTGGCTTCCTGGTAATTGGCGTAAGTCGCATCGCCCGGAATGCCCAACAGCATCGGTGGCACACCAAAGGCCATGGCAATCTCGCGCGCAGCCGCTTCCTTGGTTTTCTGAAACTCCATATCCGACGGGCTAAAGCCCATGGGCTTCCAGTCCAGCCCCCCTTCCAGCAGCATCGGCCGCCCGGCGTTGCGCGCGCCGACATGATAGGCCTCCATCTCATTCAGCACCCGGTCATACTGCTCGGGCGTCATCACATCATGGCCTTCGGGACCACTATAGACGATCGCGCCCGAAGGCCGCGCGGCATTGTCCAGCAACGCCTTCGACCAGGCCGACGCAGCGTTATGCACATCCAAAGCCGCCGCCGCCGATTGCAAGGGGGACAACCCGTAATGATCGTCCTGCGGATGAAACGCCTTGACGTGACACACGGTCGACAGACCATCGGTGACAGCAAACCGGTGCGTACGCCCGCCAACAGCGTATTCAAACGCCACCGGCCAACCATCTGCACCCGGCACAACCGACATCCGGTCAGACCGCAAAACGTGCAACTCAAACGGCACGCCTGCCTCATCCAAAACCGCTTCGACATAGCCATCGCCCGACAACAACACCTGACCGTACAGCGCTTCCAGCAACTCGGCCCGCGCCTGACCCGGATTGGGCCGCGCCAGCAAAGTCAACAGGGGATGCGTTTCGTACCGCATCTCGGCATCTTGCAAGACCAGCGGGATCGCTGCCGCGGCTTCGGCAATCAGCTTCACCGCCCGGAACCCGACGGGGTTGCCAGCAAACCCCGACCGCGTCAGACTTTTCGTGTCGCGCGGCGACCACGCCACCCGGCCCGAACCAGCGTAAGCAATCACCGGACCAGCCGCCGAAGCTTTTTCTTCCGGCGCAGCCAAGCTCCGCCGTTTCAGAAAATCAAATGCCATTCTGTCTCCTCTTGGCCCCTGGGCCGTCCTATCGCGCGAAACTGCGGACCTGCGGCATGGGCTGTGCCACCGGCTTGATGATCAACTCGGTCAACGCCCAGACCAGCGCATCGACCCGGTCTGGCGACCCACGCCCTTCAAATCCACGCCGCGCCATCAATCCCATCTGGTCTTCCAAAGCGTTCAGGCCTTTGACATGGGCCACCCGGCCTTGCTCATAAAGCGCGGCCACCGGCTCGGCCCGGATGACCTTGCCCCGGCGCGCATGAACCGGGCTGAACGCCACCGTTTCATCAATCTGGCGCACCACTTCTTCCACCAGGTCACCACCTTGGTTCACTTCGGCCACAATCCGGTCCGCGCCATGGCGGTGATAAGCCTGCACGGCCACAGACGCCCATTCGCTGGGGCTTGCCCCCGCAACGCTTACGTCGTCCAACACCTTGACGCGCCAGTCCTTCTTGGCTGCCGCAAACTTGACGCCTGCCACGATAATCCCGCAGGCATCGGACGTTTTCTTCGACGTCACCGGCGGGTCCACCGCCACGACGATCCGATCGACCTCGGGCACCGGGGTCGCCTGCGCAAATTCAATCAGCTGTTTCGGCCAAAGCGCGCCTTCGATCTCTTCGGTAAGCACGCCGTCCAGTTCCTGCTGGCCCAGCCGCGTGCCCGCAAACTGATGTTCGACTTCCTCCAGGAACGAGGTTGCCAGATTAGCCCGGTTGGCCCGCGTTGGGGCATGGGTCTGCACCGTGCTTTTCGCCGCCAATATCCGCTTCAAAACCGGCACATCACGGGGCGTCGTTGTCACCACCTGCCGGGGATGCTCGCCCAGGCGCAACGCGAATTGCAGCATATCCCAGGCGTCTTCGGCCTTACGCCACTTGGCCAGCTCGTCCACCCAGGCCGCATCAAACTGCGGGCCGCGCAAGGCCTCATAATCGCTGGCCGAAAAGACCTGTGCCTCGGCCCCGTTTGGCCAGACCAGGACCCGACGTTCCGAATACCACTTGGGCATCCGGTCAGGCGGCGAACAGGCCAGTATCCCGCTTTCGCCCAGCACCATGACCTCGCGTGCCTGACTATAGGTCTCGCCAACCAAGGCCACTCGCTTGGCCCGGCCCGGGTCCGTCGGACCCGGTCCTTCGACCTCGGCTCGCACCCATTCGGCACCGGCCCGCGTTTTCCCCGCGCCGCGACCACCCAGCACAACCCAGCTCTTCCAGTCTCCCAAAGGCGGCACCTGATGAGGCAAGGCCCAGAAGTCGAACATATAAGGTAGACCGCGCAATTCTTCGTCAGTTAGCGACGCCAGAAACGCTTTCCGGCTGTCATGCGTTGCGTAAGCGATCAAGCTTGCGCCCAATGTCACGTCTAAGCTCTTCGAAATCGAGGGGAGCATGCGCAACTTGTTTTTTGTCGAACAGGACTTGGTTTTCATGCTTAACAACCTCTTCAATCAATCGACTGCGCGCGCGGGTATACGCGGTCAGAACTTTGACCACATCGCCCTCCGATACCTCACCGGCACGCATACGTTCTGCCATGCTGTCAAAAACGAGCAGCATATCTTCCACAGCCTTCTCACTTTGCATGAGAAGACCACGAGCACGTTCAGTGCCCGCCATTTCAGACGGATCTCTAGCCATTCGACGCCCTATTCTAAGTAGAGTTGAGATAAGGAAACGCGGCAGTTGGGGGGTCCCGCGCCGCGCTGTCACGTCTCCTAGCTTGCTCAAAGTTATACCCTGAACAGCACGCAAAGTCAACGACTAAGTGGTTGATAACATTGACAAATACCGTACGGTGCAATTACCAAAAAGTTAATGCCGACGGAATTTTGAGGCGCCTCAAAGGCTTACTGGTTGGCGCGCTCCGCTTCGATCTCGCGCCAGCGTGCAACATTGGCGTTATGTTCTTCCAGCGTTTTCGCAAAAGCATGGCCACCGGTGCCGTCAGCCACAAAGAAAATGAACTCGGATTCGGCCGGATTCAGAGCCGCTTCAATCGATTCTTTGCCCGGATTCGCAATCGGTGTGGGCGGCAAACCCGGAATGACATAGGTGTTCCAGGGCGTCTCAGCCCGCAATTCGCTGCGCCGCAAACCGCGCCCAAGAATGCCTTTGCCTTCGGTAATCCCATAAATCACGGTCGGGTCCGTCTGCAATTTTATCCCTTGTCTCAACCGGTTAGCAAAAACACTGGCGACCATCGGGCGTTCTTTGGCAAGCGCCGTTTCCTTCTCAATAATCGACGCCAAGATCAAAGCTTCTTCCGGCGTCTGAACCGGCGCATCGGCGGCACGGTTGTCCCAGGCATTTGCAAGCCGTTGGTTTTGGGCATTCTTCAGACCGTCCAGAAACTCAGCCCGGTTTGCCCCCGGGCGCACCTCATAACTGTCTGGCGCCAAAGCTCCCTCGTCAGGAACAGCCGCCACTTCACCCTCGAACAGATCCCAGGCATTTATGGCATTCACGATCTGCCAGCTTGTGACGCCTTCAGCGATTGAAACGGCAAATTCCGTCCCCGCTTCTTCCAGAACCTCGGTATAAACTTCAGGAATTTCAACACCTTCGTCGGTGGGATCAAACTCCGCCACCGTTTCGAAAGTCTGCTCTTCAGTGTTCAACTTGCGAACCCGAAGCTCCTGCTGCGCAACCCCCACCAGATACACAACCTGCGTGCCACACGTCGACCGACCATCGCCGGTCACGGTCTCGACGATCTCGGCCATGGATGCACCAGGCTCAATCAGAAAAGACCCGGCCTTCAGATTGGGCGATCGTCCCGAATATTCCGCGCCCAGCCGGTAAATCGTCGCGCTGCCAATCGCGCCCTGCTCGGCCAGATCATTGGCAACCCGCGTCATTGAACCGCCGCGCGGCACTTGCAGACAAATCGAATCTTCCAGCGGCCCCTCAGACACATATTGCGACTGACCCCAACCGATCAGACCGGCCACTGCGACCAGGGCAACAATCAATATTGTCAGCATGTTAGACGCGAAATTTTTCCACATCTCAGCGATCCATCCGTCCGATGACAAGCGACGCATTCGTGCCGCCAAAACCAAAACTGTTGGACAAAGCGACGCCAATCTCTCGGGCGCGTTTCTGATTTGGCGCCAGATCCAACAGTGGCTCAACCGCCGGATTGTCCAGATTGATCGTCGGTGGCGCAATTTGATCGCGCAAAGCCAAAATACAGAAAATCGCCTCAACAGAACCCGCAGCGCCCAGCAAGTGGCCGATAGATGATTTAGTGGATGACATCGTTGCCGTTTTCGCTTTGTCACCCAGCCTGCGCACTACTGCGCCCAACTCAATTGTATCAGCCATTGTCGATGTACCATGTGCGTTGATGTAATCAACGGCATCCGGCCCCAGCCCCGCAT
>CALDUK010000073.1 GCA_937924905.1 uncultured Paracoccaceae bacterium
ACGCCCAGCGTCAGCGCCAGCGACACCCAGGCCGGCACGCCCATCGCGTGCAACCCCACCAGCGTCAGGGCGGCAAAAACCACCATGATACCCTGGGCGAAATTGAAAATCCGCGACGACCGGAAAATCAACACCAGCCCCAGGGCGATCAATGCATAAAGAATGCCCGATACCAGCCCTTCCCAAAGCACCTGCAACAGGAAATCAGGTGCCGCGATCATATCGGCAAAGGGGGCCACAAAGATATCGTTCAGCACACCGCAATCCCCCGTTCAGCGCGCGGAAAATGCCGGGAGCGCTGCGCAGATTTTCGTCCCTCAATCCTCAATGCTCCACCCCCAGATAGGCATCTATCACATCCTGATTGGTGCGTACCTCACCGGGCGTGCCATCGCCGATCTTTCGTCCGTAATCCATCACCACCACCCGGTCACTTAAATCCATCACCACGCCCATATCGTGTTCGATCAGGCAAATCGTTGTCCCGAATTCGTCGTTCACATCCAGGATAAAGCGGCTCATGTCCTCTTTTTCCTCGACATTCATCCCCGCCATCGGTTCATCCAGCAACAGCAATCTGGGTTCGGCCACCAGCGCACGTGCCAGCTCGACGCGTTTCTTCAACCCATAAGGCAGGCGCCCGACAGGCGTTTTCCGAATATGCTGAATTTCCAGAAAGTCGATGATGCGTTCGACCACTGCACGGTTTTCCACCTCTTCCCGCTCGGCCTTGCCCCACCAGATCGCCTGGCTGAACATCGAGGCTTTCATATGCGTCAGCCGCCCGGTCATGATATTGTCCAGAACGGACATTCCGTCAAACAGCGCGATATTCTGAAACGTCCGCGCCACACCCTGGCGCGCCACCTGATAAGGTTTCATCGTCGGGCGTTTCTCGCCCCGAAACCAGACTTCGCCCTCCTGCGGATGATAAAACCCAGAGATGACATTCAGCATACTTGATTTGCCGGCACCGTTCGGACCGATGATCGCACGAATTTCGCCTTCATGGATGTCGAAACTGATATCGGCAATCGCCGTCACCCCGCCGAACTTCAGCGTGATGTTCTTCATCTCCATCATCACGCCGCCAATTTTGCGACCATCCAAGGTGGTGTAATTTCCGGCCATCGCGTTCATGTCGGCCGGTCCTCAGCCAAATGTCGCAGCGACACAACCCCAAACGCCGCCGTGCCCACAATCCAGATCAACACGAACGGCAGGAACCACAGGCTGGACGTCGTCTCGCCCTTGCCCAACATCACGTCCGCGCCGAAGAACCACAAAAAGACCGGCAGCATCACCGCCTGAAAAATCCAGAAGGGTTTTTGTCGGCGGCCATAAAGCGCGACGCCAATGATCAAGGCACCAACCAGAACAAGTAGGATAGGCTTCATAGACCACCTGCCCGATTACATGCGTTCCGATGTCCGCCTTGGACATTGCTCAAACCTCGGATGCAAAACTTGCCGCCGCTCATTCCGCCGCCTCCAGCGCTTTCGCTTCAACCGGCATCACCTTGGCGTCGCGTATCTCCAGCGTCGCCTTGATCGACCCTTTGCGCCCGTCCTCATAAGTCACTTCCGTCTCTGTCGAAACGCGCTCCGACCCATCATACAAAGCCGTCACCAGATCGTGGAACTTTTCGCCAATGATCTTGCGCCGCACTTTGCGCGTGCGCGTCAACTCGCCATCATCGGCATCCAGTTCTTTGTGCAGCACCAGAAACCGGTGGATCTGACAGCCCGACAACATATCATCGGTGGCCAGTGACCGGTTCACCTCTTCGACATGATCCTGAATGGCGGCCAGAACCTGCGGATGGCCCGCCAGTTCCTGATAAGACCCATAGGCGATGTTGTTGCGTTCCGCCCAGTTGCCCACCGCTGTCAGGTCGATATTGATAAACGCCGTGCAAAACGCGCGATCCGCACCATGCACCACGGCTTCCAGAATATTCGGAAAAAACTTCAGCTTGTTCTCAACATATTTTGGCGCGAACAATGCCCCGCTGTCCAGCTTGCCCACATCCTTGGCCCGGTCGATGATCCGCAAATGCCCGGTGCCGTCTTCGATAAAGCCCGCATCCCCCGTCGCAACCCAACCATCCGCATCCTTGGTGTCTGCGGTGCTTTCCGCGTTTTTGTAATACTCAACAAACACACCCGGCGAGCGATAGAACACCTCGCCCGTCTCGGCGATCCGCAATTCAACCCCCGGCGACGGCACACCAACGGTGTCCGCGCGCACTTCGTTGTCGGGTTGCTGGGTGATAAACACCGCCGCTTCGGTCTGCCCATACAGCTGTTTCAGATTTATACCCAGCGACCGCCAGAATTCGAAAATCTCGGGCCCAATGGCTTCGCCCGCCGTATAAGCGACACGCACATTCGACATCCCCGCCCGGTTGCGCACAGGCCGATAGACCAGAACATTGCCCACGGCATATTTGACCCGGTCCCAAAGGTTAACCGTTTCGCCATCCAGAACCTTTGGCCCGACGCGCGCAGCCAGCTTCATAAAGCGTTGATACATCCGCCGCTTCAGCGCGCCCGCGTCTTCCATACGGATGCTCAGAATGGTGATCCGCTCCTCGAAATACCGCGGCGGCGCAAAGAAATAGGTCGGCCCGATCTCGTGCAGGTTTTCATACATGGTGGTGGTCGATTCCGGGCAATTCGTACAAAACCCGCACCAATACGCCTGCCCGACCGAGAATATGAAATCCCCCACCCAGGCCATCGGCAAATAGGCCAGGATGCTTTCGTCCTCGGTCAGCTTGTCAAAAGCGGCCGAGGCTTTCGAGGTCTCAATGATATTGCGGTTCGACAAGACCACACCTTTGGGCCGGCCGGTGGTGCCACTGGTGTACAGCATGACACAGGTGTCGTCATACCCGGCCACATCCCGGCGCCCGGCCAATGCCGATCGGCGCGCTTTGTCCGCCGCACGCCCGTCCGCCTGGACCTTGGCAAAAGACGTCATGCGCGTGTGGTCGTATTTCCGCAACCCGCGCGGATCGACATAGATAATGTCCGTCAAGGCAGGCAAACGGTCCTTGATCTCGATGATCTTGTCGACCTGTTCCTGATCCTCGACAATCGCCAAACGCGCGCCGCAATGCTCCAGCACATAGGCAATCTCTTCGGCGACACTGTCCTGATAAACCGGCACCGGCACTGCGCCGACGCATTGCGCAGCCACCATCGACCAGTAAAAATGCGGGCGGTTGCGACCGACAATCGCCACATGATCGCCCGCCTCTACGCCAATGCCCAACAACCCCAACGCCAGCGCCTCGACCTCCTCAGCGGTCTCGGCCCAGGTCCAGCTTTGCCAGATACCCAGCTCTTTCTCGCGATAGGCGGGACGGCTGGCGAAACGCGTCGCATTGCGGTCCAGAAGCCTCGGCAACGAGGTAAGTTCGCCCATGATCCCTCCCATAACCGGGCGAGTGTGAAAGGTTCCCCAAGGCGGGTCAATACACTTCCGAACGCATGCTTGCCTCAGGGTTTGAAAACACGCAGACGTGACCCGGCAAAGCGGTGCCGATCACATGTTCCGCGCCTCCCGAAACGGCCCCCCGGCTGACCAAAATCGCTCAGGCGCGCGCCGCCAGAACCTCATCCCGTCTGGCCGCTGCGATCTGACGTTTCGAGACGACCGAGGCCACCAAAACCCCTACTGTCACAATCGCAATGATAATCGTCGACAGCGCATTGATTTCGGGGCTGACGCCCAGGCGGACGGACGAAAAGATCTTGATCGGCAGCGTCGTTGCCGATGGCCCGGCGGTGAAACTGGCGATCACCAGATCATCCAGCGACAAGGTGAACGCCAGCAACCAACCGGCAATCACTGCGGGCGCAATGATCGGCAAGGTCACCGACCAAAAGGCCTGAAACGGCGTACAGCCCAGATCCAGCGCCGCCTCTTCCAAAGACTGGTCAAAGCTGACCAGCCGCGATGACACCACGACCGAGACATAACACATTGCAAAAGTGGTATGTGCCAGAATGATGGTCACCACCCCGCGATCCAACCCGATGGCAATGAACAACAGCAGCAACGACAGCCCCGTGATCACTTCGGGCATCACAAGAGGCGCATAGATCATGCCCGAAAACAGCGTCCGCCCCACAAAGGCGCCGCGCCGCATCATCGCAAGTGCCGCCATCGTCCCCAGCACCGTAGCCAAGGTGGCTGAAAAAAAAGCCACCCGCACCGTCACCCAGGCCGCATCCAGAAACGCTTCGTTGCGGATCACCTCGCCGTACCATTTCGTCGAAAACCCGGCCCAGACCGTCACCAGCTTACTTTCGTTGAAACTGTAAACGACCAGAATGACCATCGGGATATACAGAAACGCAAACCCCAGCGTCAGCGACACGATATTGAAAACCGACAGCCCCCTCATGCCGCACGCTCGCGCGCCTGGTGGCGCTGAAACAGGACAATCGGCACAATCAGGATCAACAGCAAAATAATCGCCACCGCGCTGGCGACCGGCCAGTCCCGGTTGGAAAAGAACTCTTCCCACAACACCTTGCCAATCATCAACGTGCCCGAACCGCCCAGCAAAGACGGGATCACAAATTCGCCGACCGCCGGGATAAAGACCAGAAACGAACCGGCCACCACACCCGGTCGCGCCAACGGCCAGGTGACATGCCAAAACGCCGACAGCCGCGAACAACCCAGATCTTCGGCAGCTTCCAGCAAAGCCGGGTCCATCCGGTCAAGCGAGGCATAGACCGGCAAAATCATGAACGGCAGATAGGTATAGACAATCCCGATATAGACCGCGACAGGCGTGTTCAGCAGTTGCAACGGCTCGCTGATCACCCCGGACCAGATCAGGAACTGGTTGAGAAACCCCTCATTGGCCAGAATACCAATCCACGCATACACGCGGATCAGAAAACTGGTCCAGAACGGCAGGATGACCAGCATCATCAAGGCCGGCCGCCAGACGTCAGACGCGCGGCTCATCGCATAGGCAATCGGAAAGCCCGCGACCAAAGCCAGACCGGTGGACACCGCCGCTATCTGCACGCTCGACAAATAGGCTTTCCAGTAAAGATCATCCTCGGTCAGAAAGACGAAATTCTCAAAATCCAGCGCGGCTACAAAAGCCACGACCCCGTCCCAGCCAGCGGCCAGATCAAAGGTCGGCGTATAAGGCGGGATCGACACGGCATAATCCGACACCGATATTTTCAGCACGATCCCGAAGGGCACCAGAAACAGCACGAACAGCCAGGCATAGGGGATGGCAGTGAACACCCTCAGCATGGCACGCGCCCCCTCACGCGCCCAACACCAATCCGGCCGTGTCCGACCAGGACACCCAGACCTCGTCATCCCAGGTGAAATCCCGCCGCGACAGGCGCGACCGGTTGGTGACCGAACATTTCACCACCGGGCCCTCCGGCAGGGCCACGTGATAGGTCGACAGGTTCCCCAGATAGCCGATGTCCAGAATTTTGCCCCTGACCCGGTTCGCCTCTGTGGGTTCGTCGCGCGCAATCGCGATTTTCTCAGGCCGGATCACCAGCGTCGCCGCCGCGCCCGGCGTCAACGCGCCCCCCGCCTGCCCGGTCAGAGACCGGCCCTCGGCCCAGTCCAGCCGCACCGTGTCGCCCAACGCGCCAACCCGACCTTCGATCAGGTTCACATCACCAATGAAATCGGCCACATAGACGCTGTTCGGTTGCTCGTAAATCCGGTCCGGCGTGTCCACCTGCACCAGACGGCCGGCCTCCATCACCGCCACCCGGCTGGCCACGGTCATGGCCTCTTCCTGGTCATGGGTCACGATCACAAATGTCGTGCCGGTCTGTTCCTGAATTTCCATCAGCTCAAACTGTGTCTCTTCGCGCAGCTTCTTGTCCAGCGCCCCCAAAGGCTCATCCAGCAACAAAAGCTTCGGCGCTTTGGCCAGTGACCGCGCCAGGGCCACACGCTGGCGCTGTCCGCCGCTGATCTGATGGGGCTTGCGCCGTGCAAACCCGTCCAGTTGCACCAGCTTCAGCATCTCATCAACCCGGTCGGCAATCGCCGGCTTGGCCATACGATCGCGCTTCAGCCCAAAGGCGATATTGTCCCAAACCGACAAATGTGGAAACAAGGCATAGGACTGAAACATCATATTGACGGCCCGCTTGTTGGGCGCGACACCCGCCATATCCTGGCCGTCAATCACAAGGCCGCCCGCGCTTGGTGCCTCAAACCCCGCCAGCATCCGCATCAACGTCGTCTTGCCACAGCCCGACGGACCCAAAAGCGCAAAGAACTCGCGCGGGTAAATATCCAGCGTCAAATCGTCAATCGCGGCGAAATCGCCAAACCGCTTGCTGACCCTTTCAATGCGGATCAACGGCGCAGCGCCCGGGTCATCCCAGGGGGCAAAGCCCAGCTCATTCACCAAAGACACAATCCTCCAATGACCCGAAAATACTTCAGGAGAGGTCTGGAGAGGACAGCGTCCTCCCCAGTTGGTCGGACCGCGTCAGCGGTCCGAAACACAGGTTAGGTCCCCGACTTGATCTTGGTCCAAAGCCGCGTGACAGTGCGCTGTACGCGGGCCGGGTAAGGCGTGGTGGTATATAGGTTCTCCAGCGTCGCCTCATCGGGGTAAATCGCCGGATCACCGATCACGTCGTCGACCAGAAACTCTTTCGAGGCCGCATTGCCATTGGCATAATAGACATAGTTCGACGCCGCCGCCATGTTCTGGGCATCCATGATGAAATCCAGAAACACATGCGCGGCTTCGGCATTTGGCGCATCCACCGGAATGGCCATCTGATCAAACCACATCAACGCGCCTTCCTTCGGAGCGTTATAGGCCACCTCAACCCCTTTTTCAGCCTCCGCCGCCCGGTCGCGGGCCTGCAACACATCGCCCGACCATCCAACGGCCACGCAAAT